>JAJZFB010000081.1 GCA_021805545.1 Pseudomonadota bacterium
CGAGGAAGACGACCTCATCATCCACGGCACCGGCGCTCTTCCCGGCGGCGGGCTGGTGGAAACCCATATGGACCACCGCCTGGCCATGAGCGCGCTGGTGCTGGGGCAGATTACCAAGGAACCGGTGAGCATCGACGATGCGCGCTTTATCGACACCTCCTTCCCCGGCTTCCTGCGCCTGATGCGCGGCCTTGGCGCGCGCATGGAGGCGGCATGATTATCGCCATCGACGGGCCGGCGGCGGCGGGCAAGGGCACACTGGCCAAGCGCATCGCCACGGCGCTGAACCTGCCTTATTTGGACACTGGCATTTTGTACCGCGCCACCGCCAAGCGCGTGCTGGAGGCAGGGCAAGACCCGGATGACGTGCAAGCCGCCCTGGCGGCGGCTCAGGCGCTGGGGGCCGAGGATTTGAAGCGCACAGATTTACGCGATGCAGCAACCTCGAAAGCCGCGAGCCAGGTTGCCTCGATTCCACAAGTGCGCCAGGCGCTGCTCGATTTTCAGCGCCATTTCGGTAACAGCCATGGCGCGGTACTCGATGGCCGCGACATTGGCACGATTATTTTCCCGCATGCGGATGTAAAACTTTTTGTCACCGCCAGCGTGGAGGCACGCGCGGAACGGCGGTATAAGGAATTTCTCGCGAAGGGCGAGGCCGTGGGTCTGGCCGAGGTCATTGCCGATGTGCATGCGCGTGACGAGGCCGACCGCACCCGCGCCGCCGCACCGTTGATGATGGCGATGGACGCGGAGCTGATCGACACGACAAGCATGGATGCCAGCACAGCCTTTGCTCGCGCCCTGGAAGTGATCCGGAAAAAAACAAGCCGGTAAAATATTTAACGCGCTTAAGTCAAATAGTACGTTGACAAACAATATGGTTAATTTATCCTGCAACTCAAAGTTAAGCAGAGTTAAAGGAGAATCGTCCCTGCCAAGACCATTCTTTGCTAAAAGCGATTCCTGGCGGCTTGCCGCGCGTAAAGCGAAGTACGCAAACTATCCTGCCAAATCCACCATGCTGCGGCGCCGCGGTTAGCATGCTCCTGCGGCAATTTGCAGCAAAACCGCAATGCCTGCGGCCATCATTCAGGCAAAACCATAATCGCTCCGGAAATGCCCGGGTGTACCGGGTATGACCGCCCTGGGCACGGTCATATCCATCAGGCGCTGCCAAAAGCTGTGTACCGCAACCTGCTTGCGCGCCTCATGCCCAGATGAAAATAGCGGCTTGCAGAGGTACTCCACTTGAGTAGCACCATTACCGGCACAGTCACCGCGCTCATAACCCCCGGTAGCGGGGGGTATGCGGCCAGCCTGACCATCAGCCAAACTGGTGCCGCCCTGGGTACGCCAACCGCGGTTGCAGCCTTGAACTTGGGCGCCGATGTGACGAATTTCGGGCAGATCGGCGGCGAAGTCTTTCTGTATCTCGATAGCACGCTTAACAATTTTGGCGATGTCAGCAGCAGCACAACCGGCGTGCTTGCCGACAGCAACGGCACTGTTGCAAATAGCGGCACAATTATTGGCGGAACGGTTGGCGTCGCGCTCAACAGCGCCGGCAGCGCCGTCAACTCAGGCCTGGTTCAGGGCGGCAATATTGGGCTGTATGCGAATTCCGGCGGGTATGTGCTGAATACTGGTACTATTCTGCAAGCAAATTTCACGAGTGGCTTCCAGCAGTTGGGGATGTATCTGAAGGGAGCGGCTCTCAACAACACTGGCGTCATATCCGGTTTGTACGGCCTGCAGGTACAAAACAGCAGCGTCGTGAACAGCGGCACAATCGAGGGGCAAAGTGCCGCCATCATCGCCCTCGGCGGCAGCGGCATACTCCTTAATACCGGAAAAATCACCAGCAGCCGCGAGGCCATTTATACTTCCGGCGTAGCCGTCAACAATGCTGGTACAATCAACGCGCTTGTCTACGGTATAAAGGCCACGGGCCAGGAACAGATTATCAATTCTGGCAGCCTTTATGGAAACAATCGCGCCATCAGCCTGCGGGACGGCGGAGCCATAATCAATTCCGGTACAATAGATGGCAGCCAAGACGCCATACTGAACACAAATACCAGCCTCGGCCTTACCCTTACGGCCGAATCAGGAGCCAAATTCATCGGCTTGGTACAAGATTCTAGCGGCCTGGGCGAGCTAATCTTGGGGAGCTCGGGCACGGGCACCAGCACCCTCAACATGGGCGGCAACTTCAGCGGCTTCTCGCAAATTTCTTTTAGCGCCAACTCAACATGGACGCTGGAGGGCAACGTCCAGGAACTTGCCAGCGGCCAGACCATCAGCGGTTTCAACCAGAGTGACAAGATCGTCCTGACTGGTTTTTCCACAAGCTCGGAAACATTTATCAGCGGCACCGGGCTTATTCTGTCTAACGGCACGAGCAATGAAACCGTGGATATAGCCGGAAGTTTTTCGGCTTATATACCAAGCGTTACGACCATCGCGGGTAATCGCGTGATCGATCTGGCCCCCGCCCCATGCTTCTGCGCCGGCACGCGCATCGCCACGGCGCGCGGCAATGTGCCTGTGGAAAAGCTGCGCGCGGGCGATTTGGTGAAAACCGCAACACAAGGGTTTCAGCCCATACTCTGGATTGGCCGCCGCGGCTATGATGGGCGCATGATTACCGGTAACCATCTCGCCCTGCCGGTAAAAATCCGCCGCCATGCTTTTGCGCGTAACGTGCCATCGCGTGACCTTTATCTTTCGCCCGATCATTCCTTGTGCGAGGGCGGTGTGCTGGCGCATGCGTGGCGCTTCATCAATGGCGTGTCAATCACGCAGGCGCAGAATGCCGCGGTGGTTGAATATTACAATATCGAACTGGAAAACCATGCGGTGATTTTTGCTGAAAATACGCCCGTGGAAAGCTATCTCGACACCGGATGCCGCAACCGTTTCCAGAATGCGCACACCGCCCCTGCCCGCGCCGCCACCACACAGGCACCATGCCTGCCACGGGTGGAGGATGGTTATTATTTAGCCAGGCTGCAAGCGCGCATCAATGCGCGCGCAGGCATTGTTTGCCCCCAGGCCAGCAACGGGCCATTACGGGGAAATATCGACACGGTTGGACTAGCATTGAGCGGCTGGGCGCAGGATGAAGCCGCGCCGGAGGCGGCGGTGGAACTGGAACTGCACGGCAACGGGCGAATTCTGGCCCGTTTTCTCGCCAACCGCTACCGGGCCGATCTGCGGCGCGCCGGGCTTGGCTCCGGCTGCCATGCGTTTCAGCTAACACCGCCGCCATGGCAAGGGGCCATAACAATACGGCGCGCAGCTGATGGCGCTGTGCTCGGCGGTTCAGGACTGGATTGCCGCCAGCCGCGCCAGAAAACCGCCGCGTGATCGCCGCGCGGCGATGAGTGGCGGTGGCCTTGTCCACGCACCACCCATGTGGCTTAACCGCAAGGCCTACAAACTGGCCTGAGACACGAACTTGGTCACCAAATAAGGCTCAAGCCCTTCTGCGCCACCTTCAGAGCCATAGCCGCTATCCTTCAAGCCGCCAAACGGCGTCTCGGTAAGGGCCAGGCCATGGTGGTTAATACCCACCATACCGGCTTCAATGGCTGCGCCCACTGCGGTAGCCGTGGTGTTGCTGCTGGTAAAAGCATAGGCGGCCAAGCCATATTCCAGCCGGTTGGCTTCCGCCACAGCTTCATCAAACGTGCTGAATGGCAGTATCAGCGCGAGCGGGCCAAACGGTTCCTCATGCAGCACGCGGGCATTGGCGGGAATGTCGGTCAGCACCGTGGGCTGAAAGAAATAGCCGTTATTGCCGGCGCGCTGCCCACCCGTGCGCAGCTTGGCACCCTTACCCACCGCATCGGCCACAAAACTTTCCATGGCGGCCACACGGCGGCCATTGGCCAGCGGCCCCATGGTGGTGCCATCGGCCTGCCCGTCGCCCAGTTTCAGGGCTTCCGCCTTGGCCACGAATTTCCGCACAAACGGCTCATACACCCCGTCTTGTACCAGCAAGCGCGTGGGGGCGATGCACACCTGCCCGGCATTGCGGAATTTGTTGGCGGCCAGCACATTCACCGCCACGTCCAAATCGGCATCGTTAAACACCAGCGCGGGGGCATGGCCGCCCAGCTCCATCGTCACGCGCTTCATGTGCAACCCCGCGAGCGCGGCCAGGTGCTTGCCAACGGCGGTGGAGCCGGTGAACGAGATTTTGCGTACCACAGGATGCGGAATGAGGTATTCCGAGATTTCCGCGGGCACGCCAAACACAAGCTGCACCACGCCCGCGGGGATTCCCGCATCCACATAGGCGCGCACCAGTTCGGCACAGGCAGCCGGGGTTTCTTCCGGCCCTTTCAAAATAAACGAGCACCCGGCGGCAAGTGCTGCGGAAATTTTGCGCACCGCCTGGCTCATGGGGAAATTCCAGGGCGTGAACCCCGCCACAACACCAACAGGCTCGCGGAGCGAAAGCTGGTACACACCCGGGCTACGCGCCGGAATAACGCGGCCATAGGCCCGGCGGCCTTCCTCGGCAAACCACTCGATAACATCGGCGGACCCGGCAATCTCGGCACGCGACTCGGCCAGCGGCTTGCCCTGTTCCATGGTCAGCAGCCGGGCAATATCCTCGGCGCGCGCGCGTAGCATTTCCGCTGCCTTGCGCAGCAGCTTGCTGCGCTCATAGGCCGGCATTTTGCGCCACACGGCAAAGCCCTTGGCCGCATGGTCCAGCGCCTCGTCCAAATCTTCCCTCGAGGCATGGGCGAGCTTGCCAATCACCTCCTCGGTGGCGGGGTTGACAACATCGATTGTCCGCCCGCCTGTTGCCGCGCGCCATTTGCCGCCAACATGCAGCAACACATCTTTATACATCATGAAATCCTTAAGCCGTCTCTTTGATGAGTTTACGGATGATATCAATCATCTTGCTTATTTCATCCGCCGTGGCGGCAAAGGGCGGCGCAAGCACAATGGAATCGCCAGCGGCGCGCATCACCAGCCCTTCCTCGAAACCACGGCGCAAAATCTTGAAGCCGCGCTCGCCAGGCTTGCCGGCCGGCGCCAGCTCCACCGCGCCCAGCAGGCCAAAGCCACGCGTGTCCACCACACCATCCACGCCCTTGAACGCGCCAATCTGCTCCAGAAAAGCAGGCGCCAGAGAGCGGACACGCGCGAACACGTCCTCATCGCGGTAGATTTTCAGCGTGGCCAGGGCAGCCGCGCAGGCCACCGGATGCGCTGTATAGGTATAGCCGTGATAAAACTCCACGCCATCCGGCGGCGCCGCGTCCAGAATCGTCTGCTGAATATCCTCGCGCACCGCCACGGCGGCCATGGGAATCACCCCATTGGTCAGCGCCTTCGCCATGGTCATAATATCGGGCACCACCCCAAACGTTTCAGCCGCGAAGGCCTGGCCGGTGCGGCCAAAACCGGTGATAACCTCGTCGAAGATCAGCAAAATGCCATGTTTGGTACAAATCTCGCGCAGGCGCTTCAGGTAGCCCTTGGGCGGCACCAGAATACCCGTGGACCCGGCAATGGGCTCGACAATGCAGGCGGCAATCGTATCCGCGCCGTGCAGATTGACGAAGCGCTCCAGGTCGTCCGCCAGATCGGCGCCATGACCTCCCTCGCCCATCTGGAAATAATTTTCCTTGATGTGCGTGTGGCGCAAATGCGCGACTCCGGGCAGGCCAACTCCGAAGGCTTTGCGGTTATTCACCATGCCGCCCACGGACCAGCCGCCAAAATTCACGCCATGGTAACCGCGCTCGCGGCCAATAAAACGCATCCGCGCGCCTTCGCCACGCACACGATGATATTGCAGCGCCACCTTCAACGCCGTTTCCACGGCTTCGGAGCCGGAATTGGCGAACATGATCCGGTTAAGGCCGCTGGGGAGCATCTGCGCCATTTCGGTAGCCAGACGGAAGGCGGATGGCACCCCATATTGAAAAGGCGGCGCGTAATCCAGCTCCTCTAATTGCTTGGTAATGGCCTCGCGAATCTCACGGCGCCCATGGCCCAGCGGAATGCAGTACAGGCCCGACGACCCATCCAGCAGCTTCTCGCCACGCGTGTTATAATAATAAACACCCTCGGCGCGGGTGATAATACGCGGCTGCTCCAAAAATTGCCGTGTCGCGGTAAAAGGCATCCATTGATGAACCAGAGGATCGTTACTTGGACGGGTGGCTAGGCTCATTGTTGCGCTCCTTTAGATGCCTGGGCAGTTTACTATTTTAAACGTTTTTGACCAGAACTTTCTTTGAGAACCGGCATGCGGGGGCGTCATGGCGGAGCACGGTTAAAAATACTTAACGGACACCCTTTTGGCAACCGGCCTCATTCACCGCAGCCCCCGTGCGCCACACCGCGCGGTTTAGCCAGGCAGGGCGTAATTGATACGGTGTCGCCCAGATTCCGTAAGCAAAAATGTTTCGAATAGAAACATATACTGGCGTTGACACATCATCCCGGCTAGGTTGTGCGCCGGAATACGCATGTGACTGACACGCACTTCATAAAACCAGAGCAAGGGCTTTGCTCCCCCGCCCAGGCGGCACAAATGGCCAGAGCGGGGCGGGTTATGCTGCTGGCCGGGTGCGAGGCCGACCTAGCCACAATACCAGCTGGTTGCTGGATTGGCGGCACTGTGGGGCATTTCGTTACCCCGCAAGGCAGCGTGGCGGCCCAAGGGACGATTTTTTTTACCGACTTCACCGCCCTGACCAGCGGCGCCACATGGCGCAGCTTCGGCGCCGCGGATATTCACGAACTCGCGCAACATTACCCTGCCAATGGTTTTGCTCTGCTCATTCTGCCTGGCTTCTCGCGGCTGCTCAGCACAGTCGCGGGGCACATCATGGAGTTCGATGGGCTGTATAACGTACCGCTCATGGGCTGGGTGAGCGCCGTGGCCCTGAACGAGCCACCCGCAACACTGTCCGGGGAAACACCCAAGGTTTTTGCCGGCGGGCCTCAGGCTTTCGCTGAACGCGCGGCTGTACTTTATGTCAGCCTGCCCGTGCAATATTTCGCCCAACTGCACATCGCCAATTTGTTCACCCCAGGCCAGGGGCCAGACATACGCTTCTTCCGGTCAGGCCAATACCACGCATATGATTGCATGATCGGCGGCACATCCGAAAATCTGGCGCGTTACATACAAAACCACGCAATAGATAAGCGCCTGCCGCTGGTAGCCGACCAGGACGGCGCACTGATCAATATGGCGATTCTGGCCCATGATACGAACGCGGGATGTGTTACGTTCCTTACCCCCGTATCTGCCTCTCTAACCTACCGGTTTGCCGAGGAAATACTGGATTACAGCGAGGAATTCGCACGCGCCGCGGCGGATGTGGAACTGCCCCATGCGGCACATGCCTGCGTCTGCGTGCTGCATTATTATTTTGCCAGCCAAACCGGCACGGCGAACAGCCACCAGCCCAGCATCACCCTGCCCATGACCTTCGGCCAGATTGCCTATACCATCCTCAACCAGACACTCACCTGCCTCACCATTGCCCATAGCGAGGATTTTTTCGATGACCTGCCAGACGATCCGCCAATAGATGGATAAAATGGCCTATAAAATACTGACCACGCCGCAATTCGCCGCGCTGCGCCAGGGGCAATTCCGGGGCGCGCCGGTGGATATTGCCGATGGCTATATCCACCTCTCCAGCGCGGCGCAGCTTGCCGGCACGGCGCGCAAACATTTTGCCGGGCAGGAAGGGCTTTTCGTGCTGGCAATCGGCCTTACGCGCCTGGGCAATGCCGTGCGCTGGGAGGCTTCACGCGGCGGGCAGCTATTTCCTCACCTATACGGCAGGCTTGGCATGGAGCATGTGCTGGCTCACACAACGCTGCGCTGGCAGGGCGATGAGGTGGTGCTACCCGCCTGACATATTTGCCAGGGTTTCTTAATCGGCCTAACCAATCGTTTTCGCTCACTTCAGCGGATTTACCGATGACCCCACTACCCACCCCGCAGCAGCTCCGCTACCTCGTCACCCTGGCCGAAACCGGGCATTTTTCCCGCGCCGCCTCGGCCTGCGCCGTGTCGCAATCCACCCTCTCCGCCGGCATATTAGCGCTGGAACGTCAGCTCGACGCGCAAATTCTCGACCGCTCCGCCTCCAAGCATGCCGTTTTCACCCCTCTGGGGCTGGAACTTGTCAGCAAAGCCCGCGCCGCCCTTGCCGCCCTTACCGCCGTGGCGGAAGCCGCCGATGCCGCGCGTGCCCCCATGTCCGGCCCGCTGCGCATGGGCATAATCCCCACCGCCGGTCCATTCCTGTTGCCCAAACTCATGCCCGCCCTGCGGGACGGGTTTCCGGCGCTCAAGCTCTTCCTGCGCGAGGACCAGACGGAGCGGCTATTGGAACAGCTCGAAGACGGACATCTCGATGTTCTGGTTCTGGCCGAGCCTTGCGCCTGCGCGGGCACCGAATCCATCCCTTTAGCGCGCGACGAATTCCTGGCTGCCCTGCCGCCCGGCCATGTGCTGGCCGCGCGCGAGCGCGTCGCGGTGGCGGACCTCGCCGCCGAGCAATTCCTGTTGCTTGAAGACGGGCATTGCCTGCGCGACCAGGTGCTTTCCGTCTGCGGCGCGGTGGCCGGGCGCGAGCAACGCTTCGCCGCCACCTCGCTGCACACGCTCATTCAAATGGTGGCGGGCGGGCTTGGCGTTACATTGCTGCCCCGCCTGGCGGTGGAAGCCGGACTTGCACGCGGCACCGGCGTGGAAATCAGGCGGCTCGATGGCGCGGGCGGCTGGCGTACCCTGGCCCTGGCCTGGCGCCATGGCAGCCCCAAGGCTCCCGACTACAAAGCCCTCGGCCCCATGGTGGCGCAGGCCTGCGGTTAAAAAAACCCGCCAAGAGCAGCGCTCCTGGCGGTTTTTTTGGTGGGGAAGCCGCCTTAGCGCGATGACTTGAGATGCGCTCGCTTTGCGAGCGATTCGAAAGTCTGAATCGCGCTCTAGTTCATTGATTGATAGCCGGATTCAGATTTTAGAGCGGATCACAACGTGATCCGCTCTAAAATCATCCGGCTAGCCCTGGCGTTCCAGCATAAGCTGCTTGATCTTGCCGATGGCCTTGGCCGGGTTCAGGCCTTTCGGGCAGGTCTGGGTGCAGTTCATGATGGTATGGCAGCGATAGAGCTTGAAGGGGTCTTCCAGCGCATCCAGGCGCTTGCCGGTGGCCTCGTCGCGGGAATCCGCAATCCAGCGATAAGCCTGCAGCAGCACGGCGGGGCCGAGATAGCGGTCGCCATTCCACCAATAGCTGGGGCAAGAGGTAGAGCAGCAGAAGCACAGAATGCACTCCCACAAACCATCCAGCTCGGCGCGCTCTTCCTTCGATTGCAGGCGCTCGGCATCGGGCGGCGGGGCCGTCTCGGCCTGCAGCCAAGGCTCGATGGAGCGGAGCTGCGCGTAAGGCTGGTTGAGGTCGGGCACCAGATCCTTCACCACCGGCATATGCGGCAGCGGGGTGATGCGCACCTCACCCTTCACCTCGCCGATGGGCTTGAGGCAGGCCAGCGTGTTGGTGCCGTCAATGTTCATCGCGCAGGAGCCGCAAATGCCCTCGCGGCAGGAGCGGCGGAAGGTGAGCGAGGCATCGATCTCGTTCTTGATCTTGACGATGGCGTCAAGCACCATCGGCCCGCATTTATCGAGATCGACCTCATACGTGTCCATCACCGGATTTTTCCCGTCATCCGGGTTCCAGCGGTAAACCTTGAATGCCTTCACGCGCGTGGCGCCAGCGGGGGCTTTGTAGGTTTTGCCCACACCCACCTTCGAATTCGCAGGAAGCGTAAATTCAGCCATTGTTCTGCTCCTTCCTTAGTACACGCGCTTCTTGGGCGGGAACACAGACACTTCATTGGTCAGTGTCTTCATCTTCACGGGGCGGTAGGTAAGGTCCACCTTCCCGTTTTCCTGCACATGGGCGACCGTGTGCTTCATCCATTCATGGTCGTCGCGCTCGGGGAAGTCGTCATGCGCCTGGGCGCCACGGCTTTCCTTGCGGGCCTCCGCTCCTACCATGGTGGCGGCGGCGTTGCCCATCAGGTTCTGCAACTCCAGCGCTTCCATCAGGTCAGAATTCCAGATCAGCGAGCGGTCAGACACACCCATATCCTTCATGCCGCCCCACAGCTTCTCCATCTTGTCCACACCTTCGGTCAGGCTTTTGGAATTGCGGAACACGGCGGCATGGGCCTGCATGGTACGCTGCAACTGGTCGCGCAACTGCGCCACCGGCGTGCCGCCCTTGGCGTGGCGCGTGGCATCGAACCGGGCCAGCGAAGCATCGCCCGCACCGGAAGGCAGCGGCGCCTGGGTGGCGCCGGTCTTCACAATTTCGGCGGCACGGTGGGCAGCGGCACGTCCGAATACCACCAGGTCGAGCAGCGAGTTGGTGCCCAGGCGGTTGGCGCCATGCACCGACACGCAAGCGGCCTCGCCCACGGCCATCAGGCCCGGCACCACGGCATCCGGGTTTTCCGGTGTGGGGCGCAGCACTTCGGCATGGTAGTTCGTGGGGATGCCGCCCATGTTGTAATGCACGGTGGGCAGAACCGGGATCGGCTCCTTGGTCACGTCCACACCCGCGAACACGCGCGCCGTCTCGGAAATGCCGGGCAGGCGCTCATGCAGAATATCGGCGCCGAGATGTTCGAGATGCAGCAGGATGTGGTCCTTGTGGACGCCAACGCCCCTGCCCTCGTTGATCTCGATGGTCATGGAGCGGGACACAACGTCGCGCGAGGCAAGGTCCTTCGCCGTGGGGGCGTAACGCTCCATGAAGCGCTCGCCTTCCGCATTGGTGAGGTAGCCGCCTTCGCCGCGCGCGCCCTCGGTAATGAGGCACCCGGCGGGGAAGATGCCGGTGGGGTGGAACTGCACGAATTCCATGTCCTGCACCGGCAGCCCGGCGCGGATGACCATGCCACCGCCATCGCCCGTGCAGGTATGGGCGGAGGTGCAGCTAAGATAGGCGCGGCCATAGCCGCCCGTGGCCAGCACCACCGTCTGCGCGCGGAAGCGGTGGATGGTGCCATCTTCCAGGCACCAGGCCATCACGCCACGGCACGCGCCTTCCTGGTCCATGATGAGGTCGAGCGCGAAATATTCGACGAAGAACTCCACCTCGTGCTTCAGGCTTTGCTGGTACAGCGTGTGCAGCATGGCGTGGCCGGTGCGGTCGGCGGCAGCGCAGGCGCGCATGGCCGGCTCCTTGCCGTAATCCTTCATATGGCCGCCGAAGGGGCGCTGGTAGATTTTGCCGTCCTCGGTACGCGAGAAGGGCATGCCGAAATGCTCCAGCTCGCGGATGGCGGGCACGGCCTCGCGGCACATATATTCGATGGCATCCTGGTCGCCCAGCCAGTCCGACCCCTTCACGGTGTCGTACATATGCCAGCGCCAGTCATCCTCGCCCATATTGCCAAGCGCGGCGGAAATGCCGCCCTGCGCCGCCACCGTGTGGCTGCGGGTGGGGAAAACCTTGGTGATGCAGGCGGTTTTGAGGCCAGCCGCGCCCATGCCGAGCGTGGTGCGCAGGCCGGAGCCGCCGGCGCCGACGACCACCACATCGTAGGTGTGGTCGATGACGTTATAGGCACCGTTGGAGAGGTTTGGGATCGCGTTCATGTGCGCAGTCTTCCGTTACGAGAAGGCGAGTTTAAGGACGGAAATAAGGCTGGCCAGCGCCAGCAGGGCGATGGCGGCCTTGACGAGCATCAGCACGGTCAGCCGCGTTGAATCCGTCCGGATGTAATCCTCCAGCACCACCTGCATGCCCTGGTCGAGATGCGAGAACAGGGCGGCGATGAGGGCGATGAAGAGCACGGTATTCCATGGCTCGGCCATATAGGCCGCCATGGCGGCATGGCCAGCACCCTTCAGCATCAGCACGGAGACGATGAAGTAAAGCACCAGCGGCAGCAGCGCCACGGCGGAGAGGCGCTGCACCCACCAATGGTGCGAGCCGGTTTTGGCGGCGCCAAGCCCGCGGGCACGGCCCAGCGGCGAACGGCGGATATGAATGGAGGGGGCGGGATCCTTGCTGCTCATATAACTCACCCGATGAAGGAAGCGATGACCCAGAAGGCCACGGTAAGAATGATAGCGGCGGCGATAACCAGCGCGCCGCTGCGGTGCATGGCGGGCAGCTCGAAGCCCTTGCCCGCGTCCCAGGCCAGATGGCGGATGCCATTGCAGAAATGGTAGAACAGCGACAGGGTGAAGCAGAACAGGACGAACAACCCAACCCAGGAGGCCAGAAGCGCCTGCACCAGCGAGAAGGCCGAGTCGCCCGCTGCGGCAGCCACCAGCCAGGCGGTGAACAGCAGCGTGCCGAGGCCCAGGCCAACACCGGTAATGCGGTGTAAGATGGACGTCGCGGAGGACATCTGGAACTGGTAGGCGCTGCCAAGCATGAACGGGGAGATAGGCCGGCGGACCAGCTTCCCCTCCGTATTGCGCCCCACCATCAGGGCTTCGCGGACATCCTTCATCGGAAACCTTTCTTCGCCGTTTGAGCAATTTTGTGCAGGTGCGTTAGTCCCAGGACCGGGGGCAGTCAATAATGCTGTACCAATGTGTTGTTACGTATCGGTGTAAGGCGTAGCAGCCGCACGCGGCGCGAAGCCGAATCCTCCAGCTCCAAATTGGTGGGAACTTCAATTTCATCAATGATTTCAAACCCATCTTTAGGGGAATAGCGGCGCCCCGGATCGGCCATGACAACCGGGATTTGCGCCGCGCAGGCTTGCAGCCAGGGCATGATGTGGCGCGTCATCGGCGCCTCGTAACATACGTCCCCGCACAAAATAACATCCCAGCGGCAAGGCGCGCCGACAATATCGCCCAGCAGCGGGTGGATGGTAAGGCCGTTGGCTTCCGCATTCAGGTGCATGGCCGCCACGGCCAGCGGGTCTATCTCGGCGGCCTCCACATGGGCGGCCCCGGCGCGGGCGCAGGCCAGCGCGGCAATGCCGCCGCCAGCCGCGAAATCCAGCACGGATTTGCCCCTTACCAGCTCGGGGTATCCGGCAATATAATGCGCAAGCGCCTCGCCGCCCGGCCAGGCGAATGCCCAAAAAGGTGGCGCCATGTTGCGGGCAGCCAGGAATTTCTCGGTGGCCAGCCAAAGCGGCGTGATCTCGCTGGCCAAATATAATTTGAGCCCCGGCTGCAATACCGAGGCCCCGATTACAGTGTGCGCGCGGATAAAACCGGCCGCTTCGTCGTCCGGCAGCAGGGCTGCGGCTCCTCAGGCGAGCTGGCGAAACTTCTTCGGGGTACGGCCATACGGGTCATTGGCCAGCTTGTTGGTCTCGGAGAGCTCGTTAAGGAGCCGCTCTATGCCCATGCGCTCATACGACACATACGCCCAGCGTGACGCCAGAGGCCAGAAAACCAGCGAAAGCTGGAGCAAAAAGGCAACCGCGCCGGCAAACGGGCGGCCCTGCCCGAGCAGCACGAGAAAAGGGAAGATCCGGGCCATTTTCAGACTATTCATAAGCACAACCCTAACAGCAATGTTATCTTGTTCCGTGACTAACCAGACGTCAAGAAAATTCATCGGAAAATATTATCTTGGAAAATCAGCTTCTTCAAAACCATATCCAAAACCGGCTCAAGCCCGCGAAGCGTTTTTTAAATTTAGACAAACCCTAACCGCTTCACAAAATAGTGACCTTAGACATTCAAGTTAAGTAATTGTTTATAAAAATTTTCTTTCAAAAAGATACTTTTCTCAACATCACTAACACGCAACTCTCGGGCGCAATGCAAAAATGACAATTTAGATATGTTATTCTATCTATCCGTGAAAAACCCGCCCGGCCTGCACCTCATCTAGCAATGCCAAATCTTGTTGCGGCGGTGTGGCATTGGCTTCAGCCAGCATATCAAGCAGCCGCTGCTTCCTCTCATCCCGTTCAGCACGCTGGGCCAAACGCACGGCCGCGGGCCATAGCACCAGGCTAACCTGCATAAACAATAACAACCAGGCAAAGCCCGTGCGCCCTTGCGCGCGAGCGCCCGCCCAGGGGCACAGGACCAAATCTGCTTGCATTGCACCTCTCCGGCGGCAAAATTTTAGGTTGCCGGTTATACCAGACAAAATGAGATTTTCTGTTCAGGTACAAGCCTTAAGCGCTGCCCCGGGAATCACGTTTGTGTGAATACAATACGCACACTGATGAATTCCTGGGCTTGAGCCTCTGGAGCCGGATGATTTGAGATACGCTCGCTTTGCGAGCGACTCGAAGGGCTGCATCACGCTCTACTTGATTGATTGAGAGCCGGATTCAGATTTCAGAACCAGGATACTAGAGAGCGCTTGCCTCGCCTTTGCCTGCCGCGTCAGTTGCCGCCTCCAGCGCGGCCAGGCGCTGCTCCAGCGCGTCGGCCTGCATCTTGGCCCGGCGCGCCAGCTCCGCCATGGCCTCAAACTCGTCGCGCCGCACAAGGTCGAGCCGGCGCAAAGCCTCCTCGGCCCTGGCCTTGGCCATCGAGGCCATTTCCTCGCGCAACCCCGCCAGCACTGAAATGGCGCCACCGGCAACACCGGCCAGGTCATCGAAAATTTTCGGGCGGTCAGTCATGGTCAGGGCCTTCTCTCTCGTGATGCAACTCCATATAACCCGGCCTATGATACTGGTCACGGGTGGCGCTGGATTTATTGGCTCTAACCTTCAGGCGGCACTGGCCGCCGAGGGGCAGGAAGTGATCATTTGCGACTGGCTGGGCCAGGAAGGCACCAAATGGCGCAACCTGCTGCATCACCCGCCCTCCGCCATACTACGCCCCGAGGCGCTGGACACGTTTCTCGCCGAAGATCTCCGCCTCTCCACCATCGTGCATCTCGGCGCCATATCCGAGACCACGGCGCGCGATGGCGACCTAGTCTGGCACAGTAATGTCACGCTGAGCCAAAAATTATGGAACTGGTGCGCGCAGCGCCGCGTGCGCTTCATCTACGCCTCGTCCGCCGCAACCTATGGCGGCGGCACAAGCGGTTTCGACGATGACATGCACCTTGCCGCCCTGCATAAGCTGACCCCGCTCAACCTTTATGGCTGGAGCAAGCATGCTTTTGATCTATGGGTCGCACGCCAAGTAAATAACCAGGCCCCGGCCCCGCCAGCCTGGGCTGGCGTTAAATTCTTCAACGTTTATGGCCCTAACGAGTACCACAAGGGCAAGATGATCTCGGTGGTAAAGGTAAAATATGATGAATTGCGCGCCGGCGGCCCGGTGCGGCTGTTCAAGTCCGGCCGCGCGGATATTGCAGATGGTGAGCAGAAGCGCGACTTCATTCATGTAAAAGACGCCGTGGCGGCGCTGCAATTCCTTATCAACGCGCCGCGGGTTGGCGGCATCTATAATCTCGGCACCGGCATTGCACGCTCTTATGCCGATCTGGCCCGCGCCGTGTGCGCCGCCTGCGGCCAGCCCGCGCGGATTGAATATGTCGACATGCCAGAAGCGCTGCGCGGCCAGTATCAATCTTTTACACAAGCGCGTATGGCGCGGCTGCATAAGTTGGGTTTCAATCATCAATTCGTCACGCTTGAGCAGGGTGTCGCGGATTATATCAACAATTACCTGGACAAGGCGGACCCTTACCGATGAGCCCCATCATCCTCCCCGTATTTCCGCGCGGCTTTCATATCGGCCCCGTTTTCATCCATTATTACGCCCTGGCTTACATGCTGGGGCTTCTGGCGGGCTGGCAGCTTGTCCGGCGCCTCTCGCAGCGCCTGCCCGTGGCCTCCACCATGGAGCAGGTGGACGATTTTCTCACCTGGGCGGTGCTCGGCGTTATACTGGGCGGGCGCACAGGCTATGTGCTGTTCTACCAGCCTGCCTACTATTTCCACCACCCGCTGCAAATTCCCGCCGTTTGGGATGGTGGAATGAGCTTCCATGGCGGTTTCCTCGGTGTTTCCATCGCCATTCTCTGGTTCTGTATCCGCAATAATCTGCATCCGCTGCGCTTTGCCGACCGTGTGTCCGTGGCCGTGCCGATTGGGCTGTTCCTTGGCCGTTGCGCCAATTTCATCAATGGCGAGTTATGGGGGCGTCCCGCCCCGGCCAGCTTTCCCTTCGCCATGATCTACCCTGGCGACCCCGCGCATTTGCCGCGCTATCCATCGGAACTCATCGAGGCGTCGCTCGAAGGCATCCTGCTCTTCCTGGTCATGCTATTCGCCGCGCGCTTTCAGGCCGTGCGCGCGCGGGCAGGGTTGCTAACGGGCATTTTCATCGCCGGTTACGGGGTGGCGCGCATCACCGGCGAATGTTTCCGTGAGCCAGACTGGTTCCTCGGCTTCCTGCCATTCGGCACCACCATGGGGCAGCTTCTTTCCATACCGATGGTCATTGCCGGAACCGGGTTGATTATATACGCAACGCGGCGGACGCCGCGTGCCAGCTGAACGTTTCGACCACTTCATGGCGCGGGCCAATGCGGCCTATTATGCCACGCAGAATTTCTCAACCGATTTTGTAACAGCGCCCGAACTCACGCAGGTCTTCGGCGAGTTGCTCGGTGCCTGGGCCAAGGTGGTGTGGCAAATGCTGGGCACCCCCTCCAACGCCATGCTGGTGGAAGCCGGTGGCGGGCGCGGCGTGATGATGGCGGATGCGCTGCGCGCATGGAACGCGCCTGCGGTGCATTTCATCGAAACCTCGCCGCGCCTGCGGGCCGAGCAAGCGCGGCGCGTGCCAAACGCGCATTGGCACGATAGCCTGGCCAGCCTGCCCGATGGCCCCGTTATCCTGCTGGGTAATGAATTTCTCGACGCGCTGCCTGTACGCCAATTCATCCGCCGTGAGATGGGCTGGATGGAGCGTTACGTGCAGGATGGCGCCTATGTGGAACATCCCGCCGATTATGATCTGCCAGACAGCCCCGCGGGCGAGGTACGCGAGGTGAACGAGGCCGCGCTGGAATTCGTGCGCGCGCTGGCGGCCCGCGGCGGTGTGGGCTTGCTCATCGATTACGGGCCAATGCAATCCGGCGCGGGCGAGAGCGTGCAAGCCATACACAACGGCCAATACGCCAACCCGCTGGCCAATCCTGGCAGCGCCGACATCACCGCGCATGTCGATTTTGCCGCCATTGCCCGCACGGTGCATTGCCAGGGGCCGGTAAAGCAGAACAGTTTTCTCACCGCGCTGGGGCTGTATCAGCGCTCTGATGCGCTGGCACGGAAAAATCCGCACAAGGCCGATGCCCTGCGCCTGGCCGTGCAGCGCCTTACCGCGCCCGAGGCCATGGGCAGCCTGTTCAAGGTTGTCGCCGTGTGTCCTGAACACTTTCCAACTCTGCCGGGGTTCGCATGAGCATTTACGCCAGCCCTCTCCTGGGCGCACCGCACCGTTTTTTCACCCGCAATGGCGGCGTTTCCACGGGTGCCTATGCCAGCCTTAATTGCAGCTTCACGTCCGACGGCCCGGCCAATGTGCGCGAAAACCGCGCCCGCGTGGCCGCCGCCCTGGGGGTGGAGCGCCACATGCTGCTGGGCTGCAAGCAGGTGCATGGGCGCGAGGTGGTAACAGTAACGCAGCCCTGGGCGGAAGGTGATGGCCCGGCCGCGGATGCGCTGGTGAGCAACGTGCCGGGCTTTGGGCTGAGTGTGATTACGGCGGATTGCGCGCCGGTATTATTCTACGGCAACGGCGTGTCCGGCGCGGCCCATGCGGGCTGGCGCGGCGCTGTGGGCGGGGTGCTGGAAGCGACCATCGAGGCGATGCGCGCCCTGGGCGCGACGCAGATTTGCGCTGTTATCGGCCCCTGCATTCAGCCGGAAAGTTACGAAATCGGCCCTGATTTGCGCGACGCCGTGCTGGCCGGGCGGCGCGGCGCCGCGCGCTTCTTCACCGCCGGGCGGCCTGGGCATTGGTGGTTCGACCTGCCCGGCTATTGCCTGGCGCGGCTGGAAGAGGCCGGGGTTAAGGCTGAGTCGCTGGGTGCGGATACATGCAGGCTGGAGCAGGTGTTTTTCTCGCACCGGCGCCGCACGCTGCGCGGCGAGGCAGCCCTTGGCCATCAGATTTCGGTGATATGCACATGAAACGTTTAATTCTGGCGCTGCCCCTGGTGCTGGCAAGCTGCGGCACTTTGCCGCAACCTTTCTACGGCAATCCTGGCGGCCCAGAGGCGGAGCGGCTGTCTCTGCCCCCCGCCCCGATATTGATGGTGCCCACCCCCGCCAAGGCGCTTCTCGGCCATGACGCGGCCCAGCTCTATGCAAAGGATGTCGCCGCCGCCATGGCGGCGCATGATGTGCCAAGCGTACCTGGCGCACCGGAAAAAGACGAGTGGCAGCTTGCCATAACCGCCAGTGCCAGCGGTACGCTGGTAACACCCGCTTATGCCATTATCGGGCCAAACGGCAAAACCTATGGCCGCCAGAGCGGCGCGCCAGCCCCGGCCGCCGCCTGGGCCAATGGCGACCCCTCAACGCTGGGCGCAGCCGCCAAGGCTGACGCCCCGGCGCTGACACAGTTGATGACCAGCATCAACGCGCAGATTCAGCAAAGCAACCCTGAATCTTTAGAAAACCGCACGCCGCGCATCTTTATCGGCGCGGTTACCGGCGCGCCCGGTGATGGCGATCAATCCCTGCCGCTGAATATCAGCCGCGACCTGGCCGGACCGGATTTGCAGGTGGTCTCAAACGCCGCCCAGGCCGATTTTACAGTAACGGCATCCGTCAAAACCTCACCCGCGCCACAAGGGCAGGTACAGGTGGAGCTGAATTGGGTGGTACGGGACCGCAATAACCGCATTGTGGGCCAGGTAACGCAGCTTCACGACCTCGACCCCCAGGACATCAGCCCCTATTGGGGCGACGTGGCGGCAGCGGCGGCACAAGAGGCCGCGCAAGGCATTACAACCGTGGTGCAGAATGAAATTTTGAAGAAAAGCGCACGTGCCGTTACGGATTCGCCCAAGCCGGCCCCAGCCACCACGGCGCAAACTACTCCCGCCGCAGCAGCTTCGCATTGATGAATTCCGCCACCTTGCCCGCCGTAAAGGCCGCGCGCAGCCCGGTCTCGTCGTAGTCTTCACGCACCCAGTCCAGGAAAGGCTTACGCCCCTCTCCCGTGCGCTGGTACAGCCGGAAAAACGCGTCCAGCACGCCGGTTTTGGATTGCTTGATATGCCCGAAGCGGAGCGAAAGCTGGCGCAGCGCCTCTTCCACAGTGCCGCCTTCCATCAGTACAAACAGCCCAGCCACAAGTCCGGCACGGTCGGCGCCGGATTTGCAGTGGATAAGGGCGGGCGCCTTCATGCCCGCGAATATTCCGGCAAGGCGCAAAATCCGGTCCCGGTGCGGCGCGCCACGGCTCTCGAAGGCCATGTCGTAAAACGCCAGCCCCAGCCTGTGTGCCGCATCGCGCGAGAGCGCGTCGGACCCGTTTTTAGCCTGCCCGCGCAAATTAATAAGGGTTTTCAGCCCCACCTTGCGGGTGAAAAAAGCCAGGTTACCCGGCGTGGGATGGTTGGAACGGTACAGCACGCCCGGCTTCACCACGGCAAAATTCGTCCAAAAAATCCGCAGGAACGCATGGTCGACAAACAGCGCATCGAGCCAGGCATTGCGGCGCCCCCGCCGGGTAGAAAGGTCGCCCTTGTAGATTGTATCCATGGGCCCGCGCTGTAGCGCATTTTTGCTCCGGCCCAAACTGTGCTTGAAGAGCGCCGCCATGAGCCAAAACGCCGCCACCTTCCCCCTTATCCGCCGCCTGTGGCGTGAGCATGTACGGCATTTCAAGGGCCGCATCGCCCTTATCGTGGTGGCCACGCTCATCATGTCCGGCACCACGGCACTGTACCCGGCCATTATAGACTGGGCCTTCACCCTGCTCACCCATAAGGATAAGCGCATCCTCTACCAGGTGCCGCTGCTCATGTCCGCCGTGGCCTCGGCGCGCGGGGCCTCGATGTATTTCCAGGCGGTGCTTACGCAGGATCTGGTGCTGCTGACCATCCGCAGGCTGCAGAACGAGATGTTCGGCCACCTCTCCAACGCCACGCTGGCGCGCGTGGAGCGCGAGGCCCCGGCCCAGCTCGCCGCCCGCTTCACCACCGATGCCACGGTGATCCGCGAGGCCATGACCCGCGCGGTGAACGCCATTGGCGATGCCGCCACAGTGGTGGGGCTGGTCGGCACCATGGTCTATCTGGACTGGAAAATGAGCCTCATTGCGCTCGTGCTCTTCCCCATTGCCGCCGTGCCGGTGGAAAAAATCGGCCGGCGCATCCGCCGCGCCTCGGGCGGCATGCAGGAGCGCATGGGCGAGGCCGCCGCCATGCTGAATGAGAGTTTCGCCCAGGCCCGCATCGTGCGCGCCTATGGGCTGGAGCAGCACGAAAGCCGGCGCGCGGAGAACACCTTCACCCAGCTTTATGCCTCGCTGCTGCGCATGGCGCGCATCCGCGCCAGGCTGGACCCGATGCTGGAAGCCCTGGCCGGCGCCGCCGTGGCGCTGGTCATCGGCTTCGAGGGCTGGCGCGGTGTCTCGCCCGGCGCGTTCATGGGCTTCATCTCCGCCTTGCTCATGGCCACCCGGCCCTTGCGCGCCCTGGGCACCATGAATGCCGCCATGCAGGAGGGGATGGCCGGCATCGTGCGCGTTTTCTCCGTCATCGACGAACCCCCCGCCATTGCCGACGCGCCGGGCGCCGTCCCGTTGCCGCCCGGCCCGGGCGAGGTACGCTTCGAGCGCGTCGCCTTCACCTATCCGGATGGCCGCCCTGGGCTGAAAAACCTCGACTTCACCGCCGAGCCAGGCCGCATGCTGGCACTGGTCGGCGCCTCGGGCGCGGGCAAATCCACCGCTCTTGCGCTTATTCCGCGGCTTTACGCCCCCAGCAGCGGGCGCGTGCTCATCGACGGCATGGACATTTCCAATGTCACGCTTGCCAGCCTGCGCGGCGCCATCGCCTATGTGGGTCAGGAGGCCCTGCTATTCGACGATACGATCGGCGCGAATATCCGCCTTGGCCGGCCCGATGCCGCGCCCGATGACATTTGGGCGGCGGCGGAAGCGGCGGCATGCGGCTTTATCCAGGACATGCCAGATAAGATGGGCACGCGCGTGGGCGTTAATGGCCAGCGGCTCTCGGGCGGGCAGCGCCAGCGCGTGGCCATTGCCCGCGCCTTCCTGCGCAACCCGCGCATCCTGCTGCTGGACGAAGCCACCAGCGCACTGGACACGGAAAGCGAAGCCCTGGTGCAGACTGCGCTGACCAAGCTGCGCCAGGGTCGCACCACCATCGTCGTGGCGCACCGGCTCTCCACCGTGCGCGATGCCGGGCTGATTGTGGTGATGGCCGATGGCCAGGTGGTGGAGCTGGGCACCCATGCCGGGCTTCTGGCCTCTGATGGCGCATTCGCCCGGCTGGTAAGGGCGCAGGCACTGGCGGCCTGACCATGCCCTACAGGCTTCTCCTCGCCACCGCCGCCAGCTTCTTCTCGGCAGGCTCCTTCTGGATGTTCCTGCCCCTGCTATCGTTCTCGCTCCGCGCGCAAGGCGCCAGCGACGCGCTGGTGGGGCTTATGTCCGGCCTGCCCTGGGTGGGGTTGCTCGCGGTTTCCACTTTTATTCCGCACATCATCCACCGCATCGGGCTGCAGCGGATGGTGCTGGCGGGGCTGGCGCTCGCCGCTGTCACGTATCTCGGCTTTAGCGCCACCCATATCATCGCCATCTGGGCCGCGCTCACCCTGGTACTGGGCGTCTCGCTGGGCTTGCGCTGGGCGGGCATGGATATTTGGATCAATGGCAGCGTACCGGAGCATCTGCGCGGGCGGCTCATCGGCGCGTATGAGCTGATCCTCAGCGGCTCCATGGCGGCAGGGCCTGGTGCGCTGGCGCTCATCGGGCACCACGGGCCAGAGGCGTTTCTGCTGGCCGCCGCCGTGGTGCTGGGCGCGATGGCCCTGCTACTGGCGGCGGGGCGCGAGGCCGGGGGCATTGCCGAGCCGCCCGGCACCGTGCGGGCCGCCACGGTGCTACGCGCGGAGCTGGCCAGCTTCATCGGCATCGGCATCGTGGGGCTTACCGAGGCATGCAACCTCTCGCTCCTGCCGGTTATGGGGCTGGGGCTTGGCATAAGCGTGCACCGCGCGGCGCTGCTGGTGGTGGTGTGCCAGACGGGCGTTGCCACCGGGGCATTCCTGGCCGGAATTCTGGCCGACAAGCTGAACCGCTTCGCCCTGAAACTCGCCTGCGGCACGGCCATGATTTTGCTGCCCCTGGCTGTACCCGCCAGCACGCATGGCGGCGCGGTTTGGGTAACGCTGGCGCTGTGGGGCGTGGCACAAGGCGGGCTGTTCACCGTGGGCATGGTCAAGCTCGGCACGCGCTTTTCCGGCACCGCGCTCGCGCGTGCCATGTCGCTGGCGATGGTCGTCTATACACTAGGCGGCATAGCCGGGCCGCCTTTGCTGGGCGGCGCCATGGCGCTTCTGGGGTCAGCCGGGCTGGCCTACGGGCTGGCGGCGCTGGCGGCTGTTAGCACGGTGATGATTGCGCTGCGGCGCAAGGATTAGACCTGCCCCAGCGCCCGGCGGCCAATATCGCGGCGGCAGAAACCGTCTTCCCAATCCAGCGTGTCAATCGCCGCGTAGGCGCGGGCCAGCGCGGTGCGCAAATCGGCGCCAACGCCATTCACCGCCAGCACGCGCCCGCCATTGGCAAGAATACCATTCTGCTCGGCCATGGTCCCGGCATGGAAAATCGTCACGCCCTCAACCTGCCCGGCCTCTTCCAGCCCGTAAATCTCGGAGCCGGTGGCATAGGCGCCGGGATAGCCCTTGGCGCACATTACCACCGTGGCGGAACCGCCGTTATGCCATTCCAGCCTCACATCTTTCAGCGTGCCGTCGGTCGCGGCCTTCAGCGCGCCCAGCAGATCGCTTGCCAGCATGGGCAGCACGGTCTCGCATTCCGGGTCGCCAAAACGCACGTTGAATTCGATGAGCTTCGGCCCTTGCGCCGTGACCATAAGCCCGGCGAAGAGAAAGCCGCGGAACGGCGTGCCGCGGCGCGCCATCTCGCGCAAGGCGGGGCGCACAATGCGCTCCATGCTCTCGCGCACCACCTCTTCCGTGGCCCAGGGCGGCGCGAAAATGGCGCCCATGCCGCCCGTATTGGGGCCGGTATCGCCCTCGCCCACGCGCTTATGGTCGGCGGCCACGCCGAAATACAGCGCCTCCTCGCCATCGCACAGGGCGAAGACGGAAATCTCCTCGCCCACCATGCATTCCTCGATAACCACCAGGCTGCCCGCCGCGCCATGCACGCGGTCTTCCATGATGGCGGTTACGGCGTCATGCGCCTCTTCCAGCGTGGCGGCCACCACCACGCCCTTGCCCGCCGCCAGCCCGTCGGCCTTGATAACGATGGGCGCGCCCACGGCCTCGATATAGTCATGCGCTTCCTCCGCATGGGCAAAGCTGGCCCAGGCGGCGGTGGGGATATGCGCGGCGTCGGCAATTTCCTTGGTGAATTTCTTGCTGCCTTCCAGTTCCGCCGCCGCCGCGCTGGGGCCGCAGCAGGCAATGCCGGCCTCGGCCAGCGCATCGGCAATGCCGGCCACCAAGGGCGCCTCGGGGCCGGGCACCACCAAATCTATCTTCTGGTCTTTCGCGAATGCCACCAGCCCCGCGATGCCGTTAGCACGCAGCGGCACGTTCTCCGCCAGTTCCGCCGTGCCGGGGTTGCCGGGGGCAACAAACAGCTTGGTCAGCAGCGGGCTTTTGGCAATAGCCCAGGCCAGCGCATGCTCACGCCCGCCCGACCCGATGATGAGAACACGCATAAAACCCCCTTTGTGCAACGCGGCGCGCTGTACCATACTCCGCCGCCATGAGTGAAATCGGCCAGAACACCCCTGAATTCTCCGTCTCCGAGCTGGCGGGCGCGGTCAAGCGCACGCTGGAGGGCTCGTTTGGCCGCGTGCGGGTGCGCGGCGAGATTACCGAGTTCAAGGCCTATGGCTCCGGCCACCAATATTTCGCGCTGAAGGATGAGGGCGCCAAGATCCGCGCCATTATCTGGAAAGGCGTGGTGCCGCGCGTGGGGTTGAAGGCCGAGAACGGGGTGGAGGTGATCGCCACCGGCAAGCTCACCTCCTACCCCGAGCGCTCGGAGTACCAGCTTATCATCGAGCGGCTGGAATATGCCAGGGCCGGCGCGCTGCTGGCGCGCATCGAGGCGCTGCGGGCGAAATTGCAGGCGGAAGGGCTGTTCGAGCGCCGCCGGGCGCTGCCTATGCTGCCGCGCATTATAGGCGTGGTAACCTCGGCCCAGGGTGCCGTGCTGCAGGACATTAAAACCACCATCGCCCGGCGTTTTCCGCGCCCGATTCTGCTGTGGCCCGTGCCGGTGCAGGGCGAGGGCGCGGCGGAGAAAATCGCCGCCGCCATTACCGGCTTCAACAATCTGCCGCCGGACATGCCCCAGCCGGACGTGCTGATTGTGGCGCGCGGTGGTGGCAGCCTGGAAGACCTGATGGCCTTCAACGACGAAGCCGTGGTGCGCGCGGCGGCTTCCAGCCGTATCCCGCTCATCTCCGCCGTGGGGCATGAAACGGATACCACGCTCATAGACTTCGCCGCCGACCGCCGCGCCCCTACCCCCACCGCCGCCGCTGAAATGGCCGTGCCGGCACGGGCCGAGCTGCTGGCCGATTTGGCCCAGCGCGCCGCGCGGCTGGAAGGGGCGGCGGACCGCCTGCTGCATTTGGCCCGCGCCGGGCTGGAACGCAGCGCGGCGAGGCTGCCAGACCTGCCCGCCATGCTCGGCGCGGCCCGCCAGCGGCTGGATGACCGCGCCGAGCGCCTGGCCCTTTCGCTTCCCAATTTTCTGGCCGCCAAACGCGGACAGGTGGAGCGCGTGGCGCTGCGCCACCCGCGCGAGATTATCGCCGATATGCGCGGCCGCGTGGCGGTGCAAGCGCAACGGCTGCTCATGGCCCTGCCCACCCTGTTGCGCGCGGGCGGCAAGCGGCTAGATGCAGCCAGCTACCGCCTCGCCCATCCCGGCGCGGAAATCGCGCTGCGGCGCGGCCGGGTGGAGGCGCTGGGCCAACGCCTAACCCCCCCCCTGCCCGGCCAGTTGCGCGCGGCGCGGCTGCGGCTGGAGACAATTACGGCGCGGCTGGAAAGTGCAAGCTACGAACGTGTGCTGGCGCGCGGTTTTGCGCTGGTGACCACGGCCAAAGGCGCTCCTGTTACGTCTGCTGCAACGGTTACGCATGGCATGGCGCTAAAATTGCGCTTTGCCGATGCCGAGGTCGCCGTACGGGCGGAGAAACAGACAAAACAGTTGGATTTGGGCTTATAGGCCAGGTTTATGCTTGCCGCGGGTCCGCGCGCCTACCCGCCATCGCCCGTAAACCCAGCCGCCGCAATCCCCGCCAGCGCCGCCGCCTCGTCATTATCGGATGTATCGCCGGAAACACCCACCGCACCGATAATCTCCTCGCCGGATTTAACAAGCGCGCCGCCTGGCACCGGCACCAGCGCCCCGCCTATGGCCAAGGTGGCGGCGGCGATGAAATAAGGCTGCTGCTCGGCCCGCTTCATCAACGCCCTTGAGCCCATGCCCAGCCCCAGCGCGCCTTGCGCCTTGGCCAGTGCCACCTCGCCGCGTTTCAGCGATGTGCCGTTCTGCGCGGCGAATGCCTTCAGCGCCCCGCGCGCATCCAGCACGCCAATGGCAAGCGGTTTGAATTGCTGCCCGCCGGCGAAAACCATGGCGCCGTTGAGGATATTCTGTGCGTCTTCGAGGGTCAGCGTCATCACTCTGCCTCCTATACGTGTGGACGGCATCAGACCAGATCGCCCCTGGCGGATCAAGCATTATCGCGGCAGCCTTGACGGCGGCGGCGCGGTTGGGAATACAGGTTAGGCAGTTGCTTAAAAATACCAGGCCTTCATGCAAAGGCCCGTAAAACGGGAGTTGTCCAAATTACGTTCATGGCGTGGCGCCATTTGCGCCGCGCATCATCATAAACAGCCGCGCATCATCATAAACACAGGGCAGGATGGCCATGTACAGGATAATGTTTCTCCTCAAACGCAAACCGCACATGACGCATGAACAATTCCGCGCGCATTTCGAACGCTCGCACGCGCCAATGGCGCTGAAGTTTTGCGGCCATCTCTTCAGCCAGTACCAGCGCCATTATGCGGATACAGTATGGTGCGGCGGCGACTCCCGCAAACCGGATAGCGGCTTTGGCCCCACACCCTGGAATTGGGATTTGCTCTCGGTTTGGACCTTGCCCAGCGAGGCGCATTACCACGAGGTCATCCGCATCATGGAATCACCCGGGATCAAGCCATTATTTGAAGCCGATGAAGACCGCATCATCGACCGCGAGGCCACTGTGATGATTCCCTGCAACGTTGCGGACACAGGTACAAATTTTGCCGCCACAGGCACCGTGTTCGATACCCCCACGGGCATCCCCTCCTGGAACTAAATCGCCACATTTTACGGAAAGGCTGAAAACATGACGAAACCGGGTAAACGCTACCGCGTGGCGCAATGGGCCACGGGCAATGTGGGCACGCGGGCCCTGCGCCGCGTCATCGAGCATCCTGATCTCGATTTGGTTGGCGTATGGGTACATAGCACCAGCAAAGCGGGGCGCGATGCTGGCGAGCTGGCGGATTTGCCGCATACCGGCGTTAAAGCCACAAACAAGATGGAGGATATTCTCGCCACCAAGCCCGACTGCGTACTGTATATGCCGCATGTCTGCGATTTTGACGAGATTTGTACCTTGCTGGAAGCGGGCATCAACATTGTCACCACGCGCATGGAATTGCAGAACCCCAAAGCGCTCGACCAGAAAATTTACGATCGCGTGCAGGCGGCGTGCCATAAGGGCCAAAGCTCCATCCACGCCACCGGCTCCAGCCCTGGTTTCATTTCCGAGGCTATTCCCATCGTGCTCGCCTCCATCCAGCGCCGTTTTGACTATCTCACCATCAATGAATTCGCCGATTGCTCCTCGCGCAACTCACCCGAGATGCTGTTTGAGATGATGGGATTCGGCAAAACCCCGGGGGCAGCCAACCAGGCGGCACTCGACCATGCGCGGCTTTGCTTTGGCCCATCGCTCCAGCTTTTTGCCACCAGCATCGGCCTGCCCGTGGAAAATTTTGAAGTCTCCGGCGCGGTGGGTCTGGCGCGGCGGGATGTCCACATTGCTGCTGGCATTGTCCCGGCCGGCACCATCGCCGCCATGAAGACAATAATCGCCGGGATGCGGGGGGGCAAACCCATTGTCAGCTTCACGTCCAACTGGTTTGTTTCGGCTGATGTAAATACCAGCGATGGGCAGGAATGGGAATTTCTTTCCCCCTCTGGCTGGCGGGTAAGGCTGCAGGGTGATTGCCCTCTGGATGTTGCCATCTCCTTCCCCTGCCCGATTGAGGATTATGCGGATATGACGCCAGGCCTTACCGCGCACCGGCCCGTAAACGCCATACCTTACGTGTGCGAGGCACCACCCGGCGTACAAACCACGGCTGATTTGCCGCAAATTATCGCGCGGCTGGGATAACGGGGCCCCCGGTTGAGCCGCCACTCAACCGGGGCCTATGGAATGAATTGGCATGCGGCCCAAGCGCTTTTGCGGCAAGGCAATTTCAGGACCAAACACATAGCGGCAAAAAATCAGCCCCGATTCGCGCTGCACCGCGTGGCGCAGCGTGGAAGCCACCAAATTCAGCCCGGCCCGCCTGGGCACGCTGGCCAAAAAAATTCAGCGCCGCCATATCCGGCTCGCCCTCGGGCAGTTTAGCGCGCGATGACTTGAGATGCGCTCGCTTTGCGCGCGATTCGAAAATCTGAATCGCGCTCTACCTCATTGAGTGAGAGCCGTGTGCATACGCATAATCCAGCCGCGGTAGCTTCTGGCGCGGCTACCCTTCCAGCTCGGAATCCCAGTACAGAAAATCCCGCCAGCTTTCATGCAGATAATTGGGCGGGAAATGCCGGCCATTATCCTGCAGCTCGTAACTGGTCGGACGGCGCGGTTCCACACGCGGAATCATGCCGCATTCGCGCGGCATTTTGCTGCCCTTGCGTAAATTGCAGGGGCCGCAGGCGGTTACCACATTCTCCCAGCTCGTGCGCCCGCCGCGGGCGCGGGGAATAACATGGTCGAAGGTCAGCTCCTGCGTCACGCGCCTGGCATCGCAATACTGGCAGCTAAACCCGTCGCGCAGAAACACGTTAAAGCGCGTGAAAGCCGGGGTGCGGGCGGAGGGAATGAAGTCACGCAGCGCGATAACACTGGGCAGACGCATGGAAAACGACGGCGAGCGGACCTCTTTTTCATATTCCGAAAGCACGGAAACCCGGTCGAGGAACACCGCTTTCACGGCATCCTGCCAGGTCCAGGTCGATAACGGAAAATAAGACAGCGGACGGAAATCCGCATTCAGCACAAGGACGGGGTAATGCATCCCGCCGTCAGGCATTACACGCCCTATCCCAGCGAGGGACAAAATCTTGAGGGGCAGCCACGAAAACCGCCCACATATGGTAGCGCGTCCGAGTCATGGGGGATTTATGACAAACAAGGCGCTGCACCGCAACCCATATGTCCAAATGTCAGCCATTTGTCATGCGCCCCTGGCGTACTTACACTCCGGCACGCATGCCCGTCATTTCCCGTTTTGCCCCCAGCCCCACCGGCTATCTGCATCTGGGCCACGCCTATTCGGCGTGGATGGCCTGGCGCCGCGCGGATGTTTTCCGCCTGCGGCTGGAGGATATAGACCGCACGCGCTGCCGCCCGGAATATTACCCCGGTATTGAGGAAGATTTGCACTGGCTGGGGCTAAGCTGGCAGGGCGAGGTGCGTGTGCAGTCGGCACACATGGCCGATTATGCCGCCGCCCTGGCCAAATTGCAGGCGCGCGGCCTGCTATACCCCTGCTTTTGCACCCGTGCCGATATTGCCCGCGCCGCCACCGCCCCGCATGGGCCGGAAAGCATTTACCCTGGCACTTGCCGGCATCTTTCCAGCTCGGCGCGGCAGGCCCGGATAATTGCGGGCACGCCCTACGCGCTGCGGCTGAGTATCGCCAAAGCCCGGGCTGAAACCGGGACTTTGCGTTTTTTCGAAGAAAATACCGGCTGGACCGAAGCGCAGCCGGAACGGCTGGGAGACGTGGTGCTGGCCCGCAAGGACACACCAGCCAGCTACCATCTTTGTGTTGTACATGATGACGCGCTGCAAGGCATCACCCATGTCATACGCGGCGAGGATCTGCGCGAGGCCACGCATGTTCATGTGCTCCTGCAAAATCTGCTGGGCCTGCCAACCCCCATTTACGCGCACCACAAATTGCTGCGCGGGCCAGATGGCAACCGCCTGGCAAAGCGCAGCAACAGCGCCACATTGCGGGCATGGCGCGCCGCTGGTGTCAGCGCTGCAAACATTCTTAACAATTTCGAGGAAGCATGAAAAAAATCCTCTGGGCACTGCTCTGGTTCCTCGCTTTCGCGCTCGCGGGTTGCGCCGCCATGGCCGGGGCATCCCTGGCCATGCTGCGCCACGCCGTGCCGCCATTCATCTTGCTGCGCCTCGCCGCCTTTGGGGCGGTGCCGGGCATTCAGCTATGGGTCATTGCCCTGGTATTTGCCGCCCTGCCCGGCGCCCGCCCAGCACCCAGCGCCCAGCGCGGCTTTGGGCTGGCCCAAGGGCTGTGGAGCATGGCTGGCACCGCCCTGATGATGGGCTGCGGTGCCATGCTTGCCTACGGGGCGGGCATCTACCTGGTGCTGCTGCAGCGCCTTGCCGGCCACCGCCTCGCTTTTCCTGGCCAGCACAACATCCCGCTGCTCATGGCCTCTCTGCTGGCCAGCGAGCTGCTCGCCGCCTGGTGGCTCATCTGGTATGTGCGCCGCCAAGGCCCGGCCAGGCTTACCGAAGGCGGTGCTGGCGGCATTGCCTGGCGTCCGGCCCCACCCCGGGCCTATGGCATGGCGGCACTCGGCGCGCTGGCTGTCATGCTGCTGGTTGGGGCGGAGGCCACGCTCTACCCGCCTGATCTCAGCCAGCTTTCAAACCTCGCCCTGGCACGGCTGCTGCAAGGCCCGGCCATTATCACCCTGCTTACCGCGTCGGTCATCATTATCATGGCCCCGCTTATCGAGGAGCTGCTGTTCCGCGGCATCGCCTTTGCCGGAATCGCCGCCAGGCTGGGGCCGGGCTGGGCAACGGCGCTCACCACGCTCGTCTTCACCGCGCTGCATGCGCCGGAGAAAATCCTCTACCCGCCGGGCTTTGCCGATGTTGCCGCCATTGCCCTGCTTTCCTGCTGGCTGCGGCTGCGCTACCGCTCCATCCGCCCCGGTATGATGATGCATTTTTTGTATAATGGCGGCATGCTGCTGGTGCCACTGCTGGGCGCGGGCAAATAGCGGGAAACCGCGCATGGCCGTGTGCCGCGCCCTTCATTTGGCAGAGACCGAAAACTTGCGTAAACAGACCCGCAATATCCGGTTGGAGACGAGACAATGGGTGGATTGAGCATTTGGCACTGGCTGGTGGTGCTGGCCGCGATCACGCTGATTTTCGGCGTGGGGCGCATCGGCAACGTAATGGGCGAAGTCGGTAAGGGCATCAAGAACTTCAAACAGGCGATGAGCGAGGACGAGACGAAGAAGACCGAGGATGCCTCAATGAGCGCCCCAGGCTCTCTCAACGCACCTGCCCCCGAGCAGCAGCAGAAAACCACAATCAACCAAGGCTGATTGTGGTTCCCGCAGAGCTGGCGGCGCAGCTGGCCGAGGCCGGCCGGCGCATGGATACACGCAACTGGGTGCCCGGCTCCGCCGGTAACCTCTCCGCGCGCATCGATGCCACGCGCCTCGCCATCACCCGCTCCGGCGTGCATAAGGGCCGGCTGGCCGATGCCGACATCATTGCCGTGGATTATGCGGGCGAGGCGCTGGTGGACGGGCAGAAGCCCAGCGCCGAAACGCTGCTGCATTGCCAGCTCTACCGCCTGTTTCCGCCCATCGGCGCGGTGCTGCATGGCCATTCCGTGGCCGCCACCGTGCTTTCCATGCGCGGCGCCATCACCTTCTCCAATTACGAGCTGGTAAAGGCCTTCGGCTTCGCCACGCATGAAATGGATGTGGTGCTGCCCGTGTACGAGAACGACCAGGACATGGCGCGTCTGGCCGCCTGTATCGAGCCGCTGCTGCAAAACAACCCTCCCATTGGCTACGTGATTGCCGGGCACGGCGTTTACGCCTGGGGCACCACTGTGGAACACGCGTTCTGGCGCCTGGAGGCGCTGGAATTCCTGCTGCAATGCGAGCTGGAGCAAAGGCGCCTGCCATGACCAAACTGACCGTTTATGCCGATAACGCGCCTGGCGTGCCGGTATTCGAATCCGGGAACCCGGGCAAAATCGTCCCCGTGCTGCGCGAAATCAATGTGGGGTTCGAACGCTGGGACGCGCCGGTGCATGTGGCGCCGGATGCGGATAACGCGGCAATCCTCGACGCCTTCCGCCCGTTTCTCGACGCGCTGATGGGCGAAACCGGCGCAGGCTCGGCCGATGTGGTGAAGCTGACGCCGGAACACCCGCAAGCCGCGGCGCTGCGCGCGAAATTTCTCGCCGAGCATACGCATACCGAACCTGAAATCCGCTTCTTCGTGGCCGGCTCGGGCCATTTCGTGCTGCATGAAAATGGCAAGGTTTACGATATTCTCTGCGAAAAAGACGACCTGATCCAGGTGCCCGCGGGCATCAAACATTGGTTCGATGCGGGTACAGCGCCCTTCTTCACCGCCTTGCGGGTCTTTACCGACACATCGGGCTGGGTCGCGCATTACACGGGCGATACAATCTCGCAGCGCTTTCCCGTCACGTGACAATTTCCGCCATCATCACCGATATCGAGGGCACCACAACGCCCATCGCCTTCGTGCATCGCGTGCTGTTCCCCTATGCGCGGGAGCGCATGGCCCAGTTCGCCGCCTCGGGCCATGCTGCCCTGGCCGGTGTGCCGGAGCCAAAGCTGGAAACGCTGCTGGGATGGATGGAGCGCGATGAGAAAATCACCGCGCTGAAGACCATCCAGGGCATTTTGTGGGAAAATGGCTACCGCAGCGGCGCGCTAAAGGCCGAAATTTACGAAGACATCGCCCCTGCTTTGCGGCGCTGGGCACGCGCCGGGCTGCGGCTTTACGTTTATTCCTCCGGCTCGGTGCCTGCACAAAAGCTGCTCTTCGGCCACACCCCGGCGGGCGATCTAACGCCCCTTTTCCAATCCTATTTTGATACAGGCGCCGGCCCCAAGCGCGAGCGGTCGAGCTATGAGGCCATTGCCAAGGGAATCGGCCTGCCGGGCGCGGAAATCCTCTTCCTCTCAGACATGGAGGTAGAGCTGGACGCCGCCAAGGCAGCGGGGCTGCAAACCTGCCAGCTCATCCGCGCGCAAGACGGCACAAAGCCCAGCACCCGCCACCCCACTGCCGCCAGCTTCAGCGAAGTGGCTCAGCAATTTGGCCTGCCCCATGCCTAAACGCCCCAGGGAAATCGCCCGCGCCGTACATCGCTACACCAACGCCCGCCCCGCTTTGCGGGCGTTTTTATGGGGGCTGGCCGCCGCACTGGCTTTGCCGCCCGTACATTTCCTGCCTGCGCTGCTTTTCTCCGTTCCCGGCTTTCTGCGCATCATCAATCAGGCAGGCTCCATCCGCCGCGTTATGGCCCTGGGCTGGCTTTACGGTTTTGGCACCGCCCTGGCCGGGCTTTACTGGATCACGGAACCCATCCTCACCGAGGCTTCCACCTTCTGGTGGCTGGTGCCCTTCGCCGCCCCGGCCATAGCCGCGGCCGTGGCCTGCTACACCATCCCGCCCGCCCTGGCGGCCTGGGCCACCCGCCCCGGCGCCGGGCGGCTGCTGGTGTTCGCGGGGGTGTGGACCATCTCCAATATTGGCCAGCAATTCTGGTTTTCGGGTTTTCCCTGGAATTATTGGGGCACGGACTGGACCATTCCTGGCATTATCGGCGATATTTTCATCCAGCCCGCCGCCTGGGTTAGCGTGCATGGGCTTACCCTGCTCACCGTGCTGCTGGCCGGGCTGCCCACGCTGCGCAAGCGCGGGCCAGAAATTCTGCTCTCCGCTCTATTGCTCTGGGGCGGCTTTGGCTGGCTACGGCTGCAAACGCCCCTGGCTTTCACCGGGCTTACCGTGGCCATGCTGCAGCCCAACGCGCCCGAGCCGCCCGATTATTCCCGCCGCGCGCTGGAGGCAAGCTGGCAGCGCCTGCTAAGCATGAGCAACGCGGCCCTTAGCACACACCCCAACGCCATTATCTGGCCCGAAGGCGCCAGCCCCTGGCTGTTGGACAGCGACGCCACCGCCCGCGCCCAGCTTGCCAGCGTAACCGGCAGCACCCCCGTGCTGGCCGGCAGCCTGCGCATCGCCGGGCCGGGTGATTTCCGCAATTCGCTGGTGGCGCTTTCTGGTCCTGGCCCTGCTCTGGCTTACTACGATAAATGGAAGCTGGTGCCGTTTGGCGAATACATGCCTAGATGGATCCCGCTCAAAATCATCCCCGACGCGCTGGGCGGCGGTTTCACCCCCGGCCCAGGGCCAAGAACAATAAGCATCAATGGCTTGCCGCCATTCGGTCCGCTTATCTGCTATGAGGACGTGTTCCCCGGCGAGATCGTGGACGAAGCGCACCGCCCATCCTGGCTGGCCGCCATCACCGATGACTCCTGGTTCGGCAATACCAGTGGCCCCTACCAGCACTTCGTCAATGCCCAGCTCCGCGCCGTGGAGGAAGGCCTGCCACTCGCGCGCACCGCGAACTCAGGCCCCTCCGCCATGATTGACCCTTACGGCCGCGTCATCGCCTATTTGCCGCTTGGCGTGCAAGGCGTGCTCACCGCCCCATTGCCAGACGCCATAAGCCCCACTTTTTTCGCTCGGCATGGGCTGGAAATTCCGCTAGTACTAGGAGTTGTGACGATGCTTGCCGGGGTGCTGGTTTCCGCTTATATTTAATGTAATAAATTAACCATTGCCCAAGGCTTGTCTATTTAATAATCCATTTTATCCAGATTTACATTGCGGTGATTGTTAATATATATTAACTTTCAACGTAATGCTGTAAATTGCGTGTCAAATATGGTCCGCTATTGTTATACAAGGGTTCGCGTGAACCAGTCTCTTACCGGAGCCGGAATTTCACGACGCCCACAACTGCCAGTTGGAGTAAATTGAGTAGTTATGGCCGATGAAAACGCCGTACGTCCGGAACGGGAAAGCCGCCCAAGCCCCATCGACATCCACGTCGGGTCACGCATTAGAATGCGCCGCACCTTGCTCGGCATGTCTCAGGAGCGGCTGGGCGATGCACTGGGGCTGACATTCCAGCAGGTGCAGAAATATGAGCGTGGCGTGAACCGGGTCGGCGCCTCCCGGCTGTTCGATATTTCCCGTGTCCTCGATGTGCCCATCTCCTTCTTCTTCGACGATATGCCCGAAGGCATGTCCGAAACGCCCGTTTCTGGCCCTCGCGGCCGCGTTTACGGGTTCGCCGACCAGCAGGAGCCGTTCAATGCGGGTGTCGATGACCAGTTGACCAAGCGCGAAACCCTGGAACTCGTCCGCGCTTATTACCGTATTCCCGATGCCGCCATGCGCAAGCGCATGTTCGACCTCATGAAATCCCTGGCCCCGCCCGAAGCCGCTTTCGAGCCCAGCTAAGCGCGATGACTTGAGATGCGCTCGCTTTGCGCGCGATCCGAACGTCTGAATCGCGCTCTCCTTCATTGCTTCAGAGCCGGATCCAGATTTCAGGCCGGATCACAACGTGATCCGGCCTGAAATCATCCGGCTCTAAGGAACAGCATACAGCGCGGGGCAAAATACCCCTGCTCTGCTCAACCAATTCGTTTGCCGGCGCCCAAATTCAGCCTCAGCCTGCTTCCTGGCGCAAACTGGCCAAGCCGCCCATCCGGTAAATCCACCAGCAGCCGCGGCGCTTCACCGCAAACCATATGCAGACCCGTGCCTGTCTCGCGCACTGAAAGTACCGTGAATTCCTCGCCTGCGTCATCCGGCACAATACGCCGCGCCTGTAGGGCCCATAGCGCGCCATTGCGCGCGAATATATTTTCATAACCCAGCAGCTCCGCCGCCGCGCGGCTGGCGGGTGCCTCGAACACCTCGCGCGCCAGACCGTGCTGAACAATCCGCCCCTCCGCCAGCAGGGCCAAATGCCCCGCCCGCGCGGCAACTTCATGGTCATGCGTTGCCGCCAGCACGGGCACCTGGCGGGCCGCGGCGGTTTCCATCACCCAATCCAGCGTGGCATCGCGGGTCATTGTGTCCAGCCCGGCGGAAGGCTCGTCCAGCAGCAAAAGTTCCGCCCCATGGGCCAAGGCCCGTGCAATCGCCACACGCTTGGCCTGGCCGCCGGATAATTCATGCGGACGCCGCGCGGCCAGCATTTCCAGCCCCAGCTCCGCCAGCAACGCCCGGGCCTTTCTCCACCGTTCCCGCCCGCGCAGCGCATAGGCTGTGTTTTCCAGCACGGTGAGGTGAGGAAAAAGCAGCGTCTCCTGCGGCAAATACCCGACTGGCCGGCGCTCCGGCGCCAAACCGCCCCACGGCGTGCCCGTGGCGGGCAGCAGCCCGGCCAAGGCTTTCAGCAACGAGGTTTTTCCCGTGCCAGAGCGGCCCAGCAGCGCGGTAAAGCCCCGCACCTCGCACTGTACACGCAGGGCCATGGGCGCGTGCAGCGTATAATCTATGGTCACGCCTTTCATGGCTGCCGCGCCCGCAGGCTCAGCCATAGCGGTGCCGGCAAAGTAACCAGCAGAAAGATGGCAACCAGTGGAAACACCGCCTGCAGGCCCAAATCCTGCACATCCGTCCAAAGTTGCACCGGCATGCCGGCGGGGTAATAGGCAATAATCAAAACAATACCAAACTCCCCCAGCGCCCGCGCCCAGGCCAATGCCAGTGCGGCGGCAAGGCCGCGCCGGGCCAGCGGCAATGTTACGCGCAGCCGTGCCCGCAACGGCGTGTCGCCCAGGGTGCGCGCCAGCGCCTCATATTCCGGCGAAACCTGCGCCAGCGCGCCGCGCGCCGCGATAACATAGGTGGGCAAAGCCGCATAAACCGTGGCCAGCAGAAACGCCGCGGGCGTGTTGGTGAGAACAACGCCAATGGCCGCGAAGGCCCGGCCCAGCGGTGCGGCTGGGCCATAGGTGACGGCCAGCAATATGCCCAGCGCCAAAGTGGGCGTGAGCATGGGTATAAGCACCACGGCTTCGGCCAGCAGTACCGGCCCGCTACGCGCCCGTGCCAGATAAAAAGCCAGCGGCGTGCCCGCCAAAATAACCACCACCATGGCGGCCGCGCCACCCAGCAGAGAGACCGCAATCGCCACCCAATCCTGCTGGCTGAGCACGGCCTGCCGCCAATCCACGCCATGCGCGCCCAGCCCCGCCATCGGGGCAAGGAGAAAGCCCAGCACGAGGAGGAGCAGCCCCGCGCGCGGCCATCCTCCGGTGCTCAGATTGCCCCCCCCAGCGCGGGGCCATAACCAAACTGCTTGAATATGGCCTGCCCATCCGCCCCGGTGAGGAAAGACATATACGCCGCAGCCGCCCTTGGGTTGGCGGCGGCCTTCAACGCCATGGCGTAAAACACCAGCGGGCTTGGGCGCAAAACCCTGGCCTTGCCATCTTTACCCGCCAGCGTGAGGCTGGCCCTTGCATAGATTTGGGCCAGGGCCGGGTTGGACAAGTTCACGGCGTCCGGCAATTCGATGTAAGGCAGATTTTGCGACACCACTGCACTTTTATAGCCCAGCGTGGCATCCACCTGCCCGGCTTGCAGGCGTGCCAGCAGCGAAGGCTCGGCGAAAATCTGCGCCGGATTCTGCAGTGCTCCGGTTACTTTGGCGGCAAAACCGGGCAATTTATAGTATTGCCCGGCCAATTGCAGCGCAAACAGAACATATTGCCCCTGCGGGTCCACCGCCGGATCTGTGCGCCCAAGGCGGAAGGATGGGCCGAGAAAAATCTTCGTCCACTCCGCGCCTTTATTGGTGGCAAATTGCCTGGCAAACCGCGAAACCGGCGAATAGGCCAGCACCATGGATGTGCTGGCCACCGGAACGGCTTTGTCCGCTCGCCCCGCCGCGCGCACCAGCTTGGCTGGCCCGGCGGAAACGGGGATGAATACATCCGGGTTCAGCGTGCCGCCTATAATAAAGTGCGCCAGCGCCATCGCCGCCTGGCCCATGCCATGCACCGTCACCCCGCTTGCGGCGGTAAAAGCCGGATTCAACCCCTTATCCATCAACCGTCCCATGGAACCTGCATACGCAACCTCTATGGCACCAGCGGCGTATGCCCGCCCCGCCGCGGCAAGGGCAAGTGGCATGGCAAGCAGCAGGCGGCGCGAGACGGACATTGAAAATTCCCGATATGTTTGCCTGAATATATCGGGGATTCGAACGTGACGGTCAAATGGACTTCGTGATTGAATGGCACCATGAGTGAGGAACGCAAATTAAGGCTGCGCCTGCGGCTGACGAATGAAACAGGCATCGTCATGGGGCCGGGCCGGGCCGATTTGCTAGGGCTGATCGCGGAAACAGGCTCGATAGCCGCCGCCGGAAGGCGCATGGGCATGAGCTACCGGCGCGCCTGGAGCCTGGTGGAGGCGATGAACAGCAGTTTCACCTTTCCCCTGGTGGAAACCGCCAAGGGCGGCGCGGAGCGTGGCGGCGCGCGCCTGACCACATTGGGGCACGAGCTGCTCGCCGCCTATAGCGCCCTGGTAGCCGCCGCTGAAAGCGCCGGGCACAAAGAGCTGGCGCGCTTCGAAGCGGCGATGCTCGCGCCGCCCCTGCCAGGCTAATCGCCCAGCCCCGCCAGCGTACCCGCCATGGCGGCCTGCAAAATGCGCAGCATATCGGCCTGGGTGGCGGGGCGCGGATTATCCGGCGTGTTGGGGTCGGCCACGGCCTCGGCGGCCAGCTCCTCAAGCGCGTCCGGCGTCACCTTCAGCGCCTCAATCGTATGCGGAATATTCAGGGCCGAGCGCAACTCCAGCACCCAGCTCAGGAAACCATCGAACCCGTTGGCCAGCCCCAAGGATTGCGCCGCGGCAGCCATCTTGGCCTCGATAAACGGGCGGTTAAAGGCCAGCGCATAGGGCATGAGCACGGCATTGGTAAGGCCATGATGCGCATGGAAGCGCGCACCAATGGGGTGCGACAGCGAATGGATGACACCAAGCGCCTTCTGGAAGGCAGTGGCACCCATCGAGGCCGCCGCCAGCATGTTCATGCGCGCCGCCGTGTTGCGCGGCGCGCTGAAGGCGGTGATGAGATTATCCTTCACCAGCCGCATACCCTCTATGGCTATGCCATCGGCAATGGGGTGATAAAACGGGCCGTAATAGGCTTCCAGGCAATGCGCCAGCGCATCCATGCCGGTCCAGGCGGTAATGGCGGCGGGCAGGCCGTACGTCAGCTCGGGGTCCAGAATGACCAGGCGCGGCAGCATCTGCGCGTGCAGCAGAATATATTTGCGGCGCTTTTCCGTGTCGATAACAACCGTGGCACGCCCCACTTCGGAGCCTGTGCCGGCGGTGGTGGGCACCGCAAAGATGGGCGGGATGGGGGAGTCCAGCACCGGGGTTGCCTGGGTGATCTCGAAATCCCACAGCGGGCGGGAGGTAGAGACAGCCAGGCCGATGGACTTGCCGCAATCCAGCCCCGAGCCGCCGCCAATGGCAATGATGGCCTCTGCCCCATGCGCCTTGTAGGCCGCAGCACCTGCCAGCACGTCCTGCTGCTGCGGGTCCGGGTGCAAATCCTTGAACAGAGCAGGCGCGATGCCCGCTTTTTCCAGCGCAGCCAAAATCCCGGCCAGAAAGGGCAGCCCGGCCACGCCGGGGTCGGTAACCACCAGCACGCGCTTAACGCCCAGCGCGCCCACCCGCTCCGGCAGCTCCGCAATACGCCCGGCACCCGCCAGAATCTCGGTCGGGATCCGCCAATTACCACGCAATTCCATCAGGTTACATCCTCTCGAAAGACCGGAAACGCTCCCAGTCGGTCACTGCCGAATTGAACGCATCCAGCTCTACCTTGGCCATGTTGGTGTAGTGCTTCACCACATCCGTGCCGAAAGCAGCATGGGTGAACGCGCTCTCGCTGAACAGCTTGGCGGCGTCCGCCAGCGTATGGGGCACGCGCGGCAGATCGGCCGTGTAGGCATTGCCCTTGAACATCTCCACCGGCGCGAAATCGCCCTCTATCCCTTCCAGCCCCGCCGCGATCATGGCGGCCAGCACCAGATACGGGTTCACATCGCCGCCCGGCAGCCGGTTTTCCACGCGGATGGATTTGCCATGCCCCAGCACACGGAAGGCACAGGTGCGGTTATCCATGCCCCAGGCCAAAGCGGTGGGGGCAAAGCTGCCCACGGCAAAGCGTTTGTAGGAGTTGATGTTGGGCGCGAAGAACAACGCGATTTCTGGCGCGCGGCGCAGCAGCCCGGCCATGAACTGCTTGAAGAGCTTGGACGGCGAATGGCCATCGGCATCGAGAAACACAGCATTCCCCGCCTCATCGCGCAGCGAGAGATGAGTGTGGCAGCTATTGCCCTCGCGCTCGTTGAACTTGGCCATGAAGGTGAGCGCCATGCCCTCCTGCGCGGCAAGCTCCTTCGCGGCTTCCTTGTAGATTACATGCTTGTCGCACGAGGTTAGCGCCGGGCCGTAGCGAAAATTAATCTCGTGCTGGCCGAGATTGCATTCGCCCTTGGAATTTTCCACCTGGATGCCAGCCGCCTCCATGGCGTTACGGATGCGGCGGATAAGCGGCTCTACCCGCGCCGTGCCCAGGATGGAATAATCGTTATTATACTGGTTGGCGGGCGTCAGGCCCCGGTAGGCCTTGTCCCAGGCATCCTCGTACGTGTTACGGAACAGGATGAACTCCAGCTCCGTCGCGGCCCAGGCGCTAAGGCCGTGGCGTTGCAGCCGGCCGAGCTGCTTCTTCAGCATGGTGCGCGGCGACACCTCGGCGGGCTCATGCCCGTGCAGCTCGATGTCGCACAGAATAATGGCGGCTTTTTCTTGCCACGGCGCCAGGCGCAATGTCGCAATGTCGGGCGCGAAGATAAAATCGCCATAACCCTTTTCCCAGCTCGTCAGCTCGTAGCCTGGCACCGGCGCGCACTCAATATCCGTGGCCAGCAGATAGGAGCAGCCCTCCGCCGCCTCGGACGCCACCGATTCGAAGAAGAATTTGGGCATCACCCGTTTGCCCTGCAGGCGCCCCTGCATGTCGCAAGCAGCGACGATGATGGTGTCGATCGCACCTCCATCCGCCATGGATTTGAGTTCAGACAGGGTCAGTTGGGGGGATGAGGCCATGAAAAATGCTCCCGAGCGCCGGTTTTGTCGATTATAATCGAAGTTTTTGTTCTGCCCAGCCCACTCACACGCAAGTTTGTGTTGGCGGATCAACGGGCGGCGTATTAGTCTTCGTTTATAAAATCAAACACAACAATAAGGGACCGAAAAATGGCTACAGAAGGCGATCAAGAGGTTCTTGAACAGGATATCCTGGCCGCGGATGCCGCCGCGCTCCATAAAATGGGTTATGCGCAGGAATTGTCGCGCCGCATGCATGGCTTTTCCAATTTTGCCGTGTCTTTCTCCATCATCTGTATTCTCGCTGGTGGCATCACCTCATTCCAGACCGGTTTTTGCACCGGTGGCGGGTTCACCACCATCATTGGCTGGGTGGTTGGTGCCATCTTCGCCATGATCGTGGGCAGCTCGATGGCGCAAATCGCCTCCGCCTACCCTACGGCTGGCGGGCTTTACCACTGGTCGTCCATCCTTGGCGGGCGCGGCTGGGGCTGGGTCACGGCCTGGTTCAACCTGCTTGGCCTCATCTTCGTGGTCGCCTCGGTGAATGTCGGCGTGTATCTGCTCTTCACCGGCCTTATCCTTGGCGATATTTTCCACATCAACACCTCGGCCTGGGCCAATTTTTGGCCAAGCTGGGCCGGGGGCTGGCCGCAAGTGCTGGCGGTCACAATCATCACCGGGGCACAGGGGCTGCTCAACCATTTCGGCATCCGCCTCACCACCAAGCTCATCGACTTCTCGGGCTATCTCATCCTGGTTGTGGCGGCAATCCTCACCCTGTCTCTGCTTGGCACCACCCCGCATCTCGACGTCTCCGCCTTGCTCGCCTTCCATAATTTTTCGGGCAATGCGGGCGGCGGGATTGTTCCGCACAGCGAGTCTCACCTTTATATCTTCCTGCTGGCACTGCTCTACCCCCTCTACACCATTACCGGGTTCGACGGCTCCGCCCACACCTCGGAAGAGACCGTGGATGCGCGCCGCAACGTGCCGCGCGGTATCCTTAACGCTATTTTCTGGTCCGGCATATTTGGCCTGGCCATGGCCGGGGCCTTCGTGCTCTCCATTCAAGACCCGGCCAAGGCCGCCAGCGCGGGGGGCAATATTTCCTTCAACATCCTTGGCGGGCTGGCGGTGCCCACACCGCTTAAGGACGCGCTGCTGATCGCCATCGTGCTGTCCAACTTCCTCTGCGCGCTGGCTGGCGTTACCTCCACCTCGCGCATGATCTACGCCTTCTCGCGCGATGGCGGATTGCCCTTCCATAATTTATGGCGGCGCGTGGACCATAAGCACCGCTCGCCCGTGCCCGCCATCTGGCTCACGGCCGGGCTTTCCGTCATCGTCACCCTCTACTCATCGGCATTCTGGACGCTGGCGGCGGGCTGCGCGATGTTTCTGTATATCTCCTACGCCATGCCCACCCTGGCAGGGCTGTTTGCCGAGGGTAAAAGCTGGACCGAATTCGGCCCGTTCCGCCTGGGCGCGTTCTCCAAGCCGCTGGCCGTGCTCACCGTGCTGGGCGCGGTCGTGATCGTCTATATCGGCACCCGTCCGCCGAATGCGCAGCTTGTCGATTACCTGGTCGGGCTGCTGGTCATTCTGGCGGTGCTCTGGTTTGGAGTCGCGCGCACACGCTTCCCCGGCCCGCCCATCACCGCTGGTGAAATTGCCGCCCGCGCCGCCGAAATTGCCGCTGAGGAAAAGGCGCTCGAAAGCGCTGTAGATTAAAGTTTGATTAAATACACCCGCAAGTTACCGGCTTGTGGTGCAAAAAGCCCGGGCGCCGAAAAGCGCCCGGTTTTTTTTGGCCGACAGCATCAGCCCCAGAATAGGCTGGCCTACAGCGCCTTCTGCATCATCACCACATCTAGCCAGCGGTCTAATTTATAGCCAACCTTGCGCATGGTGCCGCAATGCGTGAACCCCAGGCTGGCATGCATGCCAATTGAGGCAACATTCTCGGAATCACCAATAAGCGCCAGCATTTGCTTGAAATTTTGCGCGCGGGCACGGACGAGCAAGGCCGCAACCAAGGCTTTGCCCACCCCTTGTCCCCTCACGCCCTCACGGACATAAACGCTGTCCTCCACCGTGTAACGGTAGGCGGCACGGTCGCGGAACGGCGCATAATAGCCAAAACCAAGTATGCCCGAGGCATCGCGGGCAACAAGCCAGGCCAGACCCGCGGCGCGTTTGCCCGCCAGACGCGCGGTCATTTCCTCCAGAGCGGGCGGAACATCCTCGAACGTGCCGGTGCCGGTGAGAACATGGTGGGCATAGATGGATTGGATGCTGGGCAGGTCTCCATCCCGTGCGTCCAAAATTTCCATGCTGTGCTCCTTATTGTTCAACGCAACATGGCAAATTGGGCCGCATCCGGAAAGGGACTTGATGATCGGCACGGAAGTTTATCATTTTGCGTTATTTTCACACTCCTGGGAGCATCAGGGCCCGAGGCGGGATTGCCGTTGTGTTCCGGCACTGTTTTCAGGCATAAGGCAAGGAGCGCACCGGCCGGGCGGCCAGCCGGCCGCTTTTGCCATGCCTGGGCGTTGCCCCTGGTGCGGCACAGCTTGTGAAGAGGGTTGAGACCGTATGAACGACACACCGCGCAACCCTGGTCTGGGAGACACGGCCGGCCAAACCGCCGCGAACCCGGACATTGCCGCGCTGAACGATGCGGGCCTTGGGACCAATGCGCAATTGCAGGCCCGGCTGGCGGCGGTAATGTACACGGCCCGGTATCATGGCGTGGAAATAAACCTGGAGAGCCTGCGGCTGCGCCCGGATGAGCCCGCGCCCTCTCCGCCCGTGCTGGTGGAATGGCTGCGCGAGGCCGGGCTTTGGGCCCGGGGCGTGCCGATGAATTTCCGCCAGTTGATAAAGGTCGATGATCCCTCGCCCATCGTGCTGCTGCTTAACGATGGCGGCGCGGCGCTGGTGGTGGGACGCAACCGCGAGACACAGACACTTCTGTTGCGCGACCCGCGCGCTGGCACCCACGACCCCACCATAGCCGTGGACGAGTTAAGGCTGAAGCAAGTATGGAGCGGTGGCGTGCTGCTGATCCGCGCCAACCGCGCCGGGGTGGAGGGGGATCCGCCGATTAACCTCGCAATGCTCGCCAAGCTGGTCTGGGGCGACAAAACCATTCTGCGCGACATCGCCATCGCCTCCATCACCATTACCATTTTATCACTCGTGCCAATCCTTCTGGTCATGCGTACCATCAGCTCGGTAATGCAGTACCGTAGCACCGATACGCTTGACGTCATCATCGTTGTTCTGTTCACGGCCATTGTCTTCGAGGCGCTCTTAACCTGGGGGCGCAAGACGATGGAGGTCGTCTTGGGCGCCAAACTCGACTCTCGGCTGAACCTGATTATCTTCGACCGGTTAATGGCCCTCCCCATCGAGTTTTTTGAACGGCAACGGGCCGGTGAGCTGACCTACAAGGTACAGCAGGTCAACCGCGTGCGGGAGTTCCTTACCGGCAAATTGATGAACACGTTCATCGACGTGGTCATGCTGGCCATCCTGCTGCCGGTCGTTTTTTTCATCAACGCCACCCTGGCCTGGACAGTGCTGGTGGCGGCGGCGCTCATCGCCGTCATCATCGCCATCTTCCTGCGCCCCCTGGGCGCGCTCACCGGCAAAATCGTCGAGGCGGAATCCGGCAAGGGCTCGGTGCTCGTGGAATCGATCGGCGGTATAAAAACAGTGAAGGCGCTGGCGCTGGAACCTGCCCGCAGCGCCGATTGGGACCGGCGCGTGGCCCATGTTGCCGAACTGCACATTGAAATAGGCAACATGGCCAACTGGCCGGCCTCTCTCACCCTGCCGCTGCAACGCTACTGCTCTTATGGCGCGGTCACGCTCGGCGCCTATATCGCCCTGCACAGCAATTCCGCCTTCGATGCAGGCAGCATCGCCGGCTTCATGATGCTGGGCGGGCGCGTTGCCGGGCCACTCGTCAGCCTGGCCAGCATCATGGAAGATGTGGAGAAAGCCAGAGCCTCGATTCAGCATGTGGCCTGGGTGCTCAACCGCCCCAACGAGAAACACGCGCTTACCCACGGGCTACGGCCGCGTTTCGAGGGGGCCATCGAATTCGATGACGTGACATTCCGCTATGAGGGCACAAAAACCCCGGCGCTGGAAAAAATGAGCTTCAAAATTCCGGCGGGCACCATGCTTGGGCTGGTTGGGCGCTCAGGCTCTGGTAAATCCACCATCACACGCCTGCTGCAGGGCATCAACCGCGACTATGCCGGCTCCATCAAGGTTGACGGCAACGATATGCGCGAGATCAACCTGCGGCATTTGCGCAAGAGTTTTGGCATGGTGCTGCAGGAAAACTTCCTGTTCCGCGGCTCCATCCGGGAAAATCTCATCGCCGGCCGTCCGGGCCTATCCTTTGAAGACGCGGTGCGCGCCGCGCGCCTTGCCGGCGCCGAGGAATTCATCGAGCGCATGCCCAATGGCTACGACACCTTCATCCAGGAAGGCTCACCCAACCTTTCTGGCGGGCAAAGGCAGCGTCTGGCCATCGCCCGCGCCCTGATCACCGACCCCAAGGTGCTGATTATGGATGAGGCGACCTCGGCACTGGACCCGGAATCGGAAGCGTTGGTCAATGCCAACATCCAGCGCATCGCCAAGGGGCGGACGATGGTCATCGTCTCGCACCGCCTGTCCTCGCTGCTCGATTGCGACCTGATCATGGTGCTCGACCGCGGCCGCACGATCGATATCGGCACGCATCATGAGCTTGTGGAGCGTTGCGCCATCTACCGCCATCTCTGGTTCCAGCAGAACCGCCACCTCGCTCCCGAAGGCTTTGAGAATGATTCCAAAACTCCGCCAGCTCTTACCCAAGGCCTCTGAAAAGGGAGCCCTGGCAAACGCGGCGGACGAACCCATGCCGCTTGCCGTGCTGGAATTTCAGTCGCCGACGGCCGCCGTCATCGCCACGCCATTGCCGCCAATGGCCCGCTCAACCACGCATATGCTTGCGGGGCTGATCGCCATATTGCTCATCATCGGCTCAACCATGAAGCTGAACGAAGAAGTGCCTGGCACGGCGGTACTGACCTCGACAGCACCAGATTTCACGGTCCAGGCTTTCAATTCCAGCTCCATTCTCCGCGAAATCACCGTTGCTCCCGGCCAGCTTGTGCATAAGGGCGAGGTGGTGGCGCGGCTGGACCCAACTTATGCTGAGGCCGACCTTAAAGGCATGACGGAACAGGAGCAGAATTACGCCGCCCAGGTGGCGCAGCTACAAGCCCAGGAATACGGCAAGCCCTACGTGCCAGACCCGAACAACCCTTACGGGGCCCTGCAACTGCAAACCTACACCCAGCAAATGGGCCAGTATAGCTACACGATGCAGAACTACCAGCAGCAGATCAACCAACTGCAAACCCAGATTAACGGCTATAACAGCCAGGCCGCCTATTTCCGCCAGCGCCTCGGCATCGCCGAGAATGTCGAAAATATGCGCAAGAAGCTGCAGAAGCTGCAAGTAGGCAGCGAGCTGGACACGGAGGCGGCCATCGATGACCGCGTTTCCATGCAGGCGCAAATGGAAAATAATATATCGGACGCGGCGGCGGCGGAAAAGCAGCTCGCCGCGACGACCGCGCAGATGAACAGCTTCGCGCAGCAATTCAAGGCGCAGACCTCGACACAACTGGCCACGGCGCTCAACAATCTGGCCCAGGCACGGCAAAACCTGACCAAAGCCAAAATGAACAGCCAGGAAATTGACCTGACCGCGCCGCAGGATGCGGTGGTGGAATCCGTGTCTCAGGAATCTCCCGGCGCGGTGCTGCAACCGGGCGAAACCCTCCTTACCCTCTCCCCCATCCACGCGCCGTTTACTGTGGAGGCGCAAATCAATGCCACCGAGTCCGGCTATGTAAGCGTGGGTAACCGGGTGAATCTGGAATTCCAGACCCTTCCGCAAACCGTTTATGGCGGCGCCATTGGCACGGTCAAATCGATCTCCGCCAACAGCTTCAACCCGAATGACCAGCAGAATAATGCAACAATCGGCACGCCGCTGCCCGGAACCGGACAGAATTTATACTACCGGGTCAGCATCTCGCTGGACCAGCTTAACCTGCATAACGTGCCAAGGGGCTTCCAGTTAATGCCGGGCATGCCCATCAGCGCTAATGTTATTGTCGGCAAACAGACCTTCATGGAATGGCTCTTCAAGAACTACGCTTCAATCGCCACCAAAGCCTTCCATGAGCCCTGAGGCAGCCGCATGAGCGTTAAAGCGAGCATTTCCGACAATCTGGCCGCGCGGAATCCACAAAAGGCGCTTAAACGCGCCCTGACCCTGCAGGCGCAAGCAGCGCATGAGCGGGCGTTCAAGCTGTTCGTCACCGCCGCCGAGGCCGGGCTGACCGAAGCTGAGCGCGAGCTTGGGTTCTACTACATTACCGGCGAGGGGCACGGGCTGCTCGACCCGGTACAGGCCGTGCGCTGGATTACCCGCGCAGCCGAAAAAAATGATGTAGCGGCACAGGCAAAGCTGGCCGAGCTTTACCTCGCGGGCTTCCAGAAAGAGCGCCTGGAGCAGGGTCTGTTCACATCCTCCGAGACAGCGCAGCAGGTGGACGTGGAAACCGCCCTGCACTGGGCGCTGCGCGCGGCCGAAGCCGGCGATGCAAAAGCCCAGGCCATGGCGGGGTATATCTATGCCAGCGCCCCGCCGCCACTGCGCGATGCGGCCAGGGCCGAGCATTGGTACAAGCTGGCGGCGGCGCAAGATGTACCGCAGGCGCATCTCGGCCTTGGCATCAACCTGCTGTTCAACGCAACGGCAGACGAGCCAACTTTTGCCGGCCTGGCGCACATACGCAAAGCCGCCGAAGCAAATCTGCCCGATGCGCTTTATTATATGGCCGTGATTTATGAGCGCGGCATCGGCGTGCTGCCAGACCAGCAGCAAGCCGCTGAATTTTACGGCAAAGCCGCCGAGGGTGGGGTCAATAACGCGCGCGCCAAATATGGCCTCATGCTGTTCAATGGCATTGGCGTAAAGCAAAACAAGCTAGAGGGCGAAACCTGGCTGCGCCGCGCCGCGCTTGGGGGCGATGGCGAAGCGGCAATTCTCGTCGCCAATATTTACGTGCGCGGCGAAGGCAATATGCCCCCCGCCTTTGCCGAAGCGGCGCAATGGTTCCGCCTTGCCGCCGAAGCCGGCAACAAGGACGCGGCACGCTCCCTGGCCGTGATGCACCTGACTGGTGCTGGCATGCCGCGCGACGCTGATGAGGCCGCCAGCTGGTTCCGCAAGGCAGCCGAAGCCGGCGATGCAATGGCGCAATCGGACCTGGCCGAGCTGATGCGGCTCGGCCGCACCAACCCGCGCTTCACCGAGCCAGCGCCAGTGCACGATTGGTTCGAGAAGGCCGCCGAAGCTGGTGATGCCGTCGCCGCCTATAATTTTGGCGTATGCCTGGCCGAGGGCGTGAACCTGGAAAAAGATGAGGTCCGGGCAGTCTATTGGTTCCGCAAGGCGGCCGATACCGTGGCCGACGCCACCTTCGCCTATGCCATGGCGCTGGAGCAGGGGCGCGGCGTGGAGAAAGACGAAATTGCCGCGCGGGAATGGATGATGCGCGCGGCAGACGCCAAACTGCCTCAGGCCCTGCTCAATCTGGGACGCATGCATAATCAGGGCATTGGCGGGCCGCGTGATGACGAGGCGGCCCGGCAATGCTTCGAGCAAGCAGCGGCAGCCGGGCAGGTTGACGCCATGTTCGCGCTTGGCGCGTTTTATGGCGGCGGGCACGGCATCCCCACCGATCGCGCGGCATCTCTGGAATGGTACCGCAAGGCCGCCGCTGCCGGGCATGCCGGCGCGGCGCTCATGCTGGGTAAATATCTGAGCCTGGGTATCGCCACGCCGGTTGATCTGGACGGAGCGCGGCAATGGTTCGGCCTTGCCGCCAAGGCAGGCATACCCGGCGCGGCGGAAGAACTGGCCGCGCTGGATGCGGCGGCCTGAACCGCGTGGTCTTGCGGCGGCATGGTGCGCGATGGCATGGATTGTAATCCGCAGCAACGATGAGCCGCGATGAAAACAGGGAGTTTGACGCGGCGGCGGCATGATGAGGCGGCGGCCGCCTGGGTAAAGGCGCGCGAGGACAAGGGCCAGGCATTGCGCTGGTTGATGCGCGCCGCACGCCTGGCGCCGGATGATCCACGCATCGCGCTGGAACTGGCTCAAGCCCAGCTTCAGTCTGGCGAAGCCGCCGCGGCGGCTGCTGGCTTTGCCCGGCTGAGTAAAGAGCACGACATTGCCGCCATATGGATGGGCTTAGCCCTGGCGAGCCTGCAAACTGGCGATGGCCCGCAAGCCGTTGCCGCGTTAGAGGCCATGCTACAGCGCCATTGCCTGCCAGATGATCCGGGCTTTTCCAACTTTGCGCTGCTTGTGGCCACAGCCAACGGTCATGGCGGATTCCAGGCTGTGCGGCCAGATGGCAGCCTGGTTCTGCGGGGGGCGGGCCACCTGCTGGGCGCCAGGCCCAACCACGGCGCGCTAACGCGGGTGGAAGGCTTGGTGACTTGGGAAAAGAACGGTTTAAGCGGCTGGGCCGCACACGCCGCAGCGCCAGAGGCACCACCGGATTTATGGCTGCAAGATACACATGGCGCACGCCGCAAGGTGAAGCTGGGCAAAATTCTGCCACCAGATTCCGCCGCCCCGTTTCTGCCACGCTATAAATTCCGCCTGGGGCCGGTGCAGTTGCGCGGCCTCACACCACCTTTCCATCTCGGCGGCGCCTCGGGGCCAGAAATTTCCGGCAGCCCGGTTCAGCCCGAGGCCCTTCAGCAAAACCTTCAACAAAACCCGCGCCCAGCCAAACGCCGTGGCAAGCCCCCAGCCCGCACCCCACGGCGCGCCAAGCTGGCGCTGCTAATGCCGGTTTACCGTGGCCTTGCGCAAACCAAGGCGGCACTTACCTCCACCCTGGCCGCCGCGCCAGCAGGCACTAAAATCATCGTAGTGGATGATTGCACCCCTGAGCCCGCCCTGGCGCGCTGGCTGGACCGGCTGGCGGCGTCAGGCCGCATCATCCTGCACCGGCATGAGCGCAATCTGGGCTTCTGCGCCGCCGTGAATCACGGCATCGCCCTGGCTAAAAACCACGACGTGCTCCTGTTGAATGCCGACATATTGCTCCCGCGCGGCGTAATTGAGGCGCTGCGCGAGGTTGCCTATGCCGATAAAGCCACGGGCACCGTCACGCCCTTTTCTAACGAGGCGACACTCTGCTCCTACCCCAGCCGCAAAGGCGGCAACCCGATGCCCGATGCCCGCCAAACGGCCCGGCTGAATGCGCTGGCGCGGCAGGCAAACGGGCTGGAAGCCGTGGAAATTCCCACGGCAGTCGGGTTCTGCATGTTCATCCGCCATGATTGCCTGCGCGCCACAGGCAAGCTCCGGGGTGAAATTTTTGCCCAAGGCTATGGCGAGGAAAATGATTTCTGCCTGCGCGCCCGGCATCTCGGCTTCCGCCACATGGCGGCGCCGGGCGCGTTTGTGGCGCATCAGGGCGGGGTCTCGTTCCGCGCCGCGGCGCGCGGGTTGATGATTCGCAACCTGCGCATCTTGAATGATTTATTTCCCGGCTATCTGGCGCTGGTGCAGGCGCACGAGGCAGCAAACCCGCTGGCCCCGTACCGTGCCCGGCTGGATACGGCGCAGCTCCTGGCGCAGCGCGCGCGCAAGGGGGCGGTGCTGCTCATTTCGCACGGCCATGGCGGCGGTGTGGCCCGGCAGGTGCAGGCCGATATGGCACGCTGGCGCGCGGAAGGTTTCCTGCCCTTGCTGCTCTCCACCCAATTTCCAGAAAATCCCGATAAAACCCCGTATCCTTGGCCCGCCCAGCTTGGCATGGGCGAGAAAAACACCTGCCCCAACCTTACCTTTACGTTGCCCGGCACCCTGCCTAACTTACTGGCCCTGCTACGGCAATTAAGCGTGCGCCGCGTGGTGCTGCACCACGGCCTGGGCCACCATGAGAGCGTGCGCGGCCTCGCCGCGATGCTGGGCGTACCGCAGGATATCGTGGTGCATGACTACGCCAGCTTTTGCCCGCGGGTTAATCTCCTCAACCGGCCAGATAAAACGGCGCCGCTGCGCTATTGCGGCGAGCCCGCGCTGGCAGGGTGCATCACGTGCTGCAAAATACGCGATGGCGGGGTGCGCGAAACATTGCCCGTGGCACAATTGCGCGCCCGTTCCGCCGCCGAATTTGCTGCGGCGGAACGGGTTATTGTTCCCTCCGCCGATGCAGCGCGGCGGCTGCAAAGGCATTTTCCCGGGCTTAAGCCAGTTATAACGCCCTGGGAAGACGACAGCTCGCTGCCCCCGCCCATCCTCGTGCAACGGCATGCCGCGCCGCGCCGCGTGGCGGTCATTGGCGGCATAGGCCCATCCAAGGGGTTCGATGTGCTGCTGGAATGCGCCACGGATGCCAAGGCGCGGAATTTGCCACTGGAATTCATCGTCATCGGCAATAGCGCGGATGACGAAAAATTATTGGCGGCCGGCATTTTCGTCACGGGCGCATACCGCGAGGGCGAGGCAACAGCGCTCATCGAGTATTTCAAACCCAGTATTGCCTTTTTACCTTCCATCTGGCCGGAAACCTGGTGTTTCGCGCTGAGCGAGGCCTGGCGGGCGGGGCTGCGCGCCGTGGTGTTCGGGCTGGGCGCACAGGGCGAGCGCATGCACGCCACCGGGCGCGGTACGAGCCTGCCCCTTGGTCTGCCACCGCAACGTATTAACGAGTTGCTATGCCGCCTGCCATGACACTACGGTTTTTATAGTAAACAGGCTCAAAATTATCCTGGGGGACTGGATAAACACCCAGCTTTAAACTAACCCTGTCATAGAAATGATCTGGCCGGGAAACCGCTTTCCCGGCTGCGTGCCACGTCATAACAGCTTTAGGATTCGACATGCCTGCTCCCGCCCAAGCGCCCGCTTCCACCCAAACAGCGCCCCGGCCCGGTGCTAAACGGGGCGACGGCCTTGGTATTGGCGCTGTGCCACAGCAGGCACAGCCGCAGGCCCAGGGGGGTATTGCCGGCGCGCAGGTCGATGAGCTGAAGGTCACTGGCCACCTGATGACTCTGCCGCCTGGGCTGTTTTGTATTATCAACGAGATCAATCCAGCCGCCTCGCGCAATAATGGCATGCCGGGCGTCCGCATCTCGCCGCCGCCGGTGGGCGGGCAAAACGTCGAAATCTCGGGCTTTCGCGGCGATGGCTGGCTGAGCGCCGAGGGTGATGCCACGCTGGTGCGCATCCGTGCCAAACCATCGCAGATTCTCGTCACCATCTACCAATTGCCCGGCGAGGCATCCTCGGCGCCGCGCCTGCAGGTGCGCCAGTTGCTGGGGCCGGAGGAAATGGCAAACGGCCAGGCCGCGGCGGCGGCACCAGCTCCCGCGCCTGCCCCGGCTCCCGCCGTGCCGGCCAAAATCAACCTCGTCGCGCATATCCAATCGCGTGGCGATGTGGGCGCCTCTTTTGGCGAGTGGCTGGGCGAAAGCGGCAGCAATAACTGGATCGAGGGTTTCGCCATCAACGCGCCAGCGGACATCTCTCCCGCCAGCTTCACCTACCAGGCCGTGCTGGGGCGCGGCTGGCTCAGCCCCTGGGTGGAAGCCGGGCAATATTGCGGCTCGCGCGGCATGGCCCTGCCACTGCTCGGCCTGCGCATCCGGCTGAGCGGCGAAGCCGCCGAGCAATACGACATCTCCTACGCCGCCAGCTTCGTCGGGGGCGCCAAGGCGGGGCCCGTGGGCAACGATGAAACCTGCGAGGCCGACACGCTGGCACCACTTGAAGCCATTCAGGTCACCCTCACCCCGCGCGCGCGCAAGGGCGGCCGCGCCAAAAAATAAGCGGCGGCGGAGCCAAACGTGAATTTTCTTTTCGTCCACCAGAACTTCCCTGGCCAGTACCTGCACATAATCCGCAGCCTGCTGGCCGATAACGAGGCACGGCCCGGCACGCATGAAATCGTGTTCATGACCGAGCCAAACCAGAACCAGATGAATGGCGTGCGTAAGGTGACTTACGCAAAGCCGCCTGAAATGTCGCCCAGCCTGTCATGGGACACGCGCGAATTCGAAACCGCCTCACGCCGTGCCCAGGCCGCCTATCGCGGTGCGCTGCAAATCAAGGCGCTGGGGTTCCAGCCCGATGTCATTATCGGCCACCATGGCTGGGGCGAACTGCTTTATCTGGTCGATGTATTTCCCGGCGTGCCGGTTGTCGGGTATTTCGAGTTCTACTACCGTATCCTTGGCACGGATGTGAATTTCGACCCCGAATTCCCGATGGACACAGCGTTGTTCGGCGGCGTGCGCGGCAAAAATTCCACCAACCTGCTGGCGCTGAACCTGGAACAATACGGCCAGACGCCGACACGCTGGCAGCACAGCACCTACCCGGAATGGGCCAAAAAGCAAATCCGCATCATCGAGGAAGGTGTCGATCTCGAACAATGCAAGCCCGACCCAGCGCTGCATAAAAAGCCTCTAACGGTAGGCAAGCTAACCGTTACACCAAAACAGAAACTTGTTACGTATGTGGCGCGTAACCTGGAGCCTTATCGCGGCTTCCATACCATCATGCGCGCCCTTCCCCGCCTGCTGCGTGAGCGTCCGGATGCCTTGGTCTCGCTGGTGGGCGGAGATAGCGTGAGCTACGGTGTGCCGCCGCGCCAGGGCGGAACCTGGCGTGAGCTGCTGCTGAAGGAAACTGCCGGCCAGATCGACCTCTCACGCGTGCATTTCATGGGCAAAGTGTCCTACGAGGAGCATCTGGCGCTGCTGAAGCGCTCCGACGCCCATGTGTACCTCACCTACCCGTTCGTGGCCTCGTGGAGCCTGCGCGAGGCGCTGGCCTGCGGCTGCATGGTGGTGGGATCGGATACGCAAACTGTAACGGAATTCGTGCAGCATGAGGTAAATGGGCTGATTACTCCCACGCTGGACCATAACGCGCTAACAGACACCGTGTTGCGCGCGCTGGCAGACACCAAGCTGGCAGCCAGACTGCGTGCCAATGCCCGCGAATATGCCGAAAAGAAGCTGGGCATGGATGACTATCTGGCCCGCTACCGCGCCTATATAGAGGAAGTAACGGGCAAAACGCTGCTACCCGCGGGTACGGCAAAGGCCGAGGCAAAAGCCGGGAGCAAGCCAAAAGCCACGGCACCTTCCAAACCCAGCATACAGGCAAAAGCCAGCCCAAAAGCGGCGCCAAGGCAAAAACCCCGCGCCAACCCCACAAAAGCGTAATACCAACGGTCATGCTCAATGACCGTTGGTATTAGAGCAATATCCGATCAGCTTGAATCGAAGATTTAAGCTGATCGGATGAAATTGCTCGCCCAAGAAAATTTAGAGCGTTTCCGATTGATCGGAAAATGCTCTAGGTGTGCGCGGCAACGTATCGCCGCGGCACCGGCTGGGCGCTACGCACCAAACTTGTTGCCCCTTGGGAACCCGCTAGGCGGCAAGCGCCCGGCACTGGCGCGCGCACCCATCCACTCCACCAGCTTCGTTTCGGTTCTCGTCTTTTCTCCAATGCGCCAGCTCAGCCCTGCCGCCAGGGTAAACACCTTGGCATCGGCCAGCCCGCCATCCTTGTATTTTTGCAACTGCACGCCAGCGCCTTTCGGCATTTCCGGCAACTGGTCCAGCGGGAATACAAGCAGCTTGCGGTTCTCGCCGATCACCGCAACATGGTTGCCCTCGGCCGGCACGCAAACCGCCCATTCCTCTCCGGGCTTCAATGTTAAAATGGTCTTACCCGCGCGCCGTTCCGAGGCCAGCTCGCTTCCCGGCACAATAAAGCCTCGCCCCGAGGATGAAGCCACCAGGTATTTCCCCGCCGCATCCGGCACAAACAGGCGCAGCACCCCATCCTCATTGGCCAATTCCACCATCAGGCGGATCGCCTGCCCATCGCCGCGCCCGCGCGGAATATCCGCGCCCTTTATGGTATAAACACGCCCATTGGTGGCCAGCAGCGCGATCTTGTCGATGGATTCGCAGCGCAGCATATGGGCGAGCCTGTCGCCTTCCTTGAATTTCAGCTCCACATCATCAGCCAGATGGCCTTTCTGGGCGCGTACCCAGCCTTTCTCCGAGAGGATCACGGTAATCGGCTCACGCTCCACCAGTGCTTCGGCCACAATCTCCACCACGGGCGCGGCGGCGGAAATTTTGGTGCGCCGCGCGCCAAGCACGCCGCTGCCAAATTTTTCCCGCACCTCGGCAATCTCTTCGCCAATCTTCGTCCAGCGCTTTTCCTCATCCTTCAACAGCGCCTGGATGCCCTTTTGCTCCGCACTCAACTTTTTATGCTCGTTGCGGATTTCCATTTCTTCCAGCTTGCGCAACGCGCGCAGCCGCATGTTCAAAATGGCCTCGGCCTGCACCTCGGTCAGTTCAAACGTCTTAATCAGTACCGTCTTTGGCTCATCTTCATAGCGGATGATACGGATCACCTCGTCAAGATTTAAAAAAACCTTGATATAACCATCGAGAATTTCCAGCCGCCGGGCGATTGTCTCCAGCCTGTAATGGGCACGGCGGATCAGCACCTCATGCCGGTGGTCCAGCCAGGCACGCAGAATGGCCTTCAATCCCATCACGCTTGGCGTACGCCCATCCAGCACATTCATGTTCAATGCAAAACGGGATTCAAGCTGCGTGGCACGGTATAGCGAGGCCATCAGCATGTCCGGGTCCACCGCGCGGCTCTTCGGCTCCAGCACAAGGCGGATGGTCTCCGCGCTCTCATCGCGTATATCGCCCAGCAGCGGCAGTTTCTTCTCCGTCAGCAGCAGCGCAATCTGCTCCACCAGGCGCGATTTCTGCACCTGGTAGGGAATGTCGGTAACGACAATCACCCAAGTGCCGTGCTTGCCTTCCTCGCGCACCCAGCGCGCGCGCGTGCGCAAACTGCCGCGCCCTGTCTCATAGGCCGCAATCAGCGTTGCCTCATCCTCCACCAGCTCTCCGCCAGTGGGAAAATCCGGCCCGCGCACATGCTTCAGCAATGCCGCCGTATCCGCCTGCGGATTGGCGATGAGATGAAGTGAAGCCGCGCAAATCTCGCCCACATTATGCGGTGGAATAGAGGTTGCCATGCCCACCGCAATGCCCGAGGCGCCATTGGCCAGCAGGTTGGGAAACGCCCCCGGCAGCACCACCGGCTCGCTTTCCTCGCCATCGTAAGTGGGCCGGAAATCCACCGCATTCTCATCGATGCCGCGCAGCAAATATTCCGCGATCTCGGTCAGGCGCGATTCGGTATAACGCATGGCCGCGGCATTATCGCCGTCGATATTGCCAAAATTCCCCTGCCCCTCGATCAGCGGGTAGCGCGAGGAGAAATCCTGCGCCAGCCGCACCAGCGCCTCGTAAATCGAGCTATCGCCATGCGGGTGGAACTTACCCATCACATCGCCCACCACGCGGGCGCATTTTTTGAAGCCTGAGCGCGGGTCCAGCTTAAGCTGGTGCATCGCATAAATCAGCCGCCGGTGAACCGGCTTCAGCCCATCGCGCACATCGGGCAGCGAGCGCGACATGATTGTGGACAGCGCATAGGCCAGATAACGCTCCGAAAGCGCATTGCCCAGCGCCAGCTCTTCCACGTGCCCGCCTATATCAATCGGCATGTTTCTCCGCCCCCCGCTGTCTCTCGCAGAGGGTTTCATAAAGAAGCGCCCGCGCCGGGGGAAGAGGACAATGACGCGCGCCGAATACGTCACGGGTGAGGAAATGCCCGGTCAGGCGCAAGGCGTCCTGGCAATCCGCCATGCTTGCCTCTCTGCCGTCCAGCAAAAAGCCTGGCAAAGGCAGCAGCCTGTCCACCCATTCTCCGGCCTGGCTCAGCGTTACAGCGCGCCCCGTGCGGGGCGAGACATAGGCCAGCACGTCATTATCGCCGCCACCGGAAAAATCGAGCCCAAATCCCAGCTCACGCAGCAGCACCAGCTCCCAGCGGCATAATTCGGGCAAGGCAAAGCCTGGAATATCAATACCCGCGAAAAGGCGAATCAGCCCGGCGAACACCTCTGGCGCCGCCTCACGCTCGGCCAGCGCGCCCACCACCAGCGCACTTGCGGCATCCAGAATGGCAAGAGTCTCCGGCGCGCCCATGGCCAAGGCCGCCACTGGCCGCACCAGCTCGGCCGAGAGCGCGCCCAACTGCCCCTCGGTTCTCGCCACCCAGCGCGCGGCCAGAATATTGCCACGCTGCCAGGTGGCGGCCTGGCGTCGAGAGGCACCACCTTTAGCCAGCCCGCGCCACAACCCGCGCGCGGTAAGCACAGTCGCAAGCAGCCCGCCCTCGCCGTAGGGAATGGCCTCCAGCAAAATGGAAGGCGCTTCCCACTCCATGCGTCAAACCAGGGTGGCGGAGATTATCTCGGCCCAGGCCCCGCCATTCGATGCGCCCGGTTCGGCCATTTCCGTGGTAAACACAACCTCGCAGCGCCCCTGGTGCTCGCGCAGCGGCAGCACCAGCCCGCGCGGCAGGGGGCCGCTCAACGTCTCGCCGCCACTGGCCAGCACGGCGCCGGATTCGGTGAAAATCCTCGCGGTAAAATGCACCGCTCCTGCATTTTCATTAGAAATTCGCATCGAGACCTGCAGTTCCTCGTGGCCGCATATTTCCGTTGAGAAGGTGAGCCTCGCCAAAGGCGCGCCGCTCTGGTTGGGGTGCAACCTTACCCCGCCCCCAGGCAGATGGAAAAACCCGCCCTCGGATACGTTTTCTATATGGAACAACCGCAACGGCCCGTCCGCCGCCAGTACCGATAAGGGGCGCGGCGCGGGCGGCAGAGATTGCTGGCCACGCCGGTAGAGCAAAACGTAATCGCCTGAAATAACCGTAACGAACTGCGCCAGGGGATAGCAGTGGGCCATATCCGCCGATAATGGTTCTCCGCCGGTTTCAACCGCGACAAGCTGAATCGCGGGCGGCAAGGGCGCGCGCAAAATCCGCGCCGAGGCGGCATCGGGCGTGATAACCAGCATATCGGCATCGGTGAAGCGGTGGAAGCTCAGAAGCTGCGCTAATTTGCGGCTTTTGATGGGTCCAGCGGGATGTTGCAGCAAGGCCGGTTCGCCACAAGGGCCAAGCCGGCTGAAATATCCATATTGCTCCTCCCCGGTGCTCACCGCGGCGCTCACATAGGTTATGTTGTCGTAGGGCAATGTATTGAGCAATCCGGTACGATGAAGCAACGGGTCCGCCTCGGCCGCCAGAATTTCGCAGCCAGGGTACTCGGCGGCCAGCGCCACGGCGCGGTAGCCCGCTCCAGCGCCAATTTCAATAATACGGCGCGGTTCATGGGCGCATTTCAGCCCGCATGAGGCCAGATCAAGCATGCCGATGGCGCGGTCCACATCTCCCGTGCCAGCCCGCAGCCATAGCGGGTGGACACGCTCCTCCACCATAATCGCGGCTAAACCAGTCAGGCCGTGTGTCTCCTGCCTAAGGCGCACGGCACTGGCGGCGGCGGCAATGGCACCACCGCCCCGCTGAGCGGTTCTGTCTGGTATCTCGCCCTTCATGCCCGTCCCTCCCCGCGCTGCAAGGCCGCCAGGGCGGTAACAGCCAGGTAGCGCGCCGCCACCGGTAGCAACGCATCGTCGAAATCGTATTCAGGATTATGCAGCGCGGCGGAAGACCCGTTGCCAATCCAGGCATAGGCACCCGGGATCTCCCGCAAAAAACGCCCAAAATCCTCGGCCGCCATCGAAGGGCGCAAATCGCGCCGCACCTCAAGCCCCGCCGCGCGCGCCGCGGCACCGGCCAGGCTCACCGCCGCGCCATCATTCACCGTGGCCGCGAGCGGGCCAAAAATCTTCAAACTGGCTGTTAGATCATGGGCCAAGGCGATATGAGTGGCCAAACCACGCAGGCGGCTTTGCAGCAATTCCATGGTGGATTGGGAAAGCGCGCGGATGGTGCCAGAGGCAGAAGCCTCGTGCGGGATCTGGTTGCGGGCCTCGCCCGCCGAAAGCGTGCAGGTTGAGATCACGCCAGCCTCCAGCGGGTCGGCATTGCGTGCCGGGATGGTGTTGAGCGCGACGATGAGATGGGCGAGGCCCTGTACCGGGTCGGCGGTCAAATGCGGCATGGCGGCATGGCCGGCGCGGCCGCGCATGGTCACCGCAAAATTCGCCGCCGCGGCCATCACCGGCCCATCATGCAGGGCCACCACCCCCAGCGGCAGGCCAGGCCAATTATGGTAGCCAAATATCCACCGCATGGGAAACCGCGCCAACAGCCCATCCTCCAACATCGCCGCGGCGCCGCCATGGCCCTCCTCGGCAGGTTGAAAGACGAAATTGATGACGCCGCGCCAATCCGGGTCATCACGCAACAGCCGTGCCGCGCCCAGCAAAGAGGCCGTATGGCCATCATGGCCACATGCATGCATCACACCGGCGCGGCACGAGGCATAAGCGGCGCCGGAGCTCTCAACAACCGGCAAGGCATCCATATCGGCGCGCAGGCCAATGCTTACCCCCGCGCCGCGCCTGAGCTGCGCCACCACGCCATGCCCGCCAATGCCTGCCGTATAGGGGATGCCCAGGGCCGCGAGCTGGGCGCACACAAAGCCGGCCGTATCTATCTCCTGGCAGGAAAGCTCCGGGTGACGATGCAAATGGTGCCGCCAGGCAACCATATCGGCAGCTAGGTCGTAAGTCATATTCTGCCCTCAAAACTCCCAGCGGAATAGTAGAGATCACGTTCTCGTCTTTGTCGATATGAAAGACGCGCTACAATCAGCCGCATCTTAATTATAAGTACACTAAATTACTTACTGGTAATATGTTACAATGCGTTTCCAGCCTCATTATATCAATTTACCAAACCAGGCTTGACGCCACGCGGCCACCATCATGTCTCGGGTTTTGCACCGCGCCCCGGCCATGCGACGGGCCACATAAAATCTCATTTTTTAATACACCTTCTAAAAATAGATATTAATCAATATTAAAAAATTTTAACTCATTCTTTAGCCCTGAAAAATTCGATAACACCCACGAGATTGCTCTGCTTTGCAGCCATTACATAATACTGGCCATGGCCAGATAATTAACCGGCAAGTCGCGGCTGACATGAAAGCCCCGCGCGGCAGGAGAAAAACTCAACCCAGCCGTGTCCTTCAAACACAACCCCACAGCGCGGCAATGGCGCGCCAATTCCGCCGGGGTAATAAATTTGCGCCAATCATGCGTGCCCACTGGCAGCAGCCGCAGCACATATTCCGCCCCAAGTTTGGCCACCACGTAAGACGCCGCGGTACGGTTGAGGGTTGAGAGAAACAGCAGGCCTCCCGGCGCCAGCAACCCGGCCAGGCTGCGCAAAAACGCCTCCGGCTCAGCCACATGCTCAATAACCTCCAGCGCCGTAACCACCGGAAATTTCATTCCTTCTTCCAGCAGCGCCTCGGCCGTGCCGCAGCGGTATGCCAAATCCAGCCCCTGCCCCGCCGCATGTGCCGTCGCGGCCTCTATCACCGCCGCCCCCGCATCCAGCCCCAGCACGCTATACCCTGTTTTCGCCAAAGCCTCGGCGAGCAGGCCAGCACCACACCCCACATCCAGCACCCGCGTTCCCGCCGGAAACCGCCGCGCGATGCGCTCGGCCACCCAGGCCGCGCGCGGCCCGTTCATCAGGTGCAGCGGCCGCATGGGGCCTGCTTCGTCCCACCAGCGTGCCGCCAGGGCGTTAAACTGCGCGATTTCCGCATCGATGACAGAAGATGACCGCATTGCCGAATAATGTCTCCGCCGCTATGTGATCCCGCCAGCTTTTTTGCACAAGGGTTTGCTTAACGTGCGTATCGTGATGAAATTCGGCGGCACCTCCGTCGCCGGCCTCGACCGGATCAGAAATGCCGCCCAGCGCGTAAAGGCGGAGGTCGATGCCGGCAACCAGGTTGCGGTTGTTGTCTCGGCCATGGCCGGTGTTACCAACCAGCTCGTCGGCTGGTGCCAGGAGCTCTCGCCAATGTTCGACGCGCGCGAGTACGACGCCGTGGTGGCCACGGGCGAGCAGGTAACAGCCGGGCTGACCGCCATTGCCCTGCAAACGCTGGGGGTGGACGCGCGTAGCTGGCAGGGCTGGCAGGTGGCCGTGGAAACGGACGGGCAACATTCCAAGGCCCGCATCCAGGGCATCGATGGCGAGGAGCTGTTGAGCCGCATGGCCCAGGGCCAGGTGCCGGTCATGGCGGGTTTTCAGGGCATTGGCCCGGATAACCGTATAACCACGCTGGGACGCGGCGGCTCCGATACCTCAGCCGTGGCCTTGGCGGCGGCGCTGAAGGCGGAGCGTTGCGACATCTATACGGATGTGGATGGCGTCTATACAACCGATCCGCGAATCGTCCCTGGTGCGCGTAAGCTGAACAAAATTACCTACGAGGAGATGCTGGAGCTGGCCTCGGTGGGTGCGAAAGTGCTGCAGACGCGCTCGGTGGAGCTGGCGATGAAGGAGCGGGTGCGGGTGCAGGTGCTGTCCAGCTTCCAGGACCTGCCCGGGACTATGGTTGTTGATGAGGAAGAGATCGTGGAACAGGAAATTGTGGCGGGCATCGCCTATTCGCGGGACGAGGCTAAAATCACGGTGCGCCGTGTGCCGGACCGGCCAGGCATCGCCGCCGCCATTTTCGGCCCGCTTTCCGATGCGCATATAAACGTGGACATGATCGTGCAGAACGTCTCGGCTGACGGCACCACGGACATGACGTTTACTGTAGGCAAAACCGATTTCCTGCGCGCCCAGGCCGTGCTGGAAGAGGCCAAGAAGGAAATCGGCTATGCCGAGATCACGGCCGACCAGGATGTGTCGAAGATTTCGGTCGTCGGCGTTGGCATGCGCTCTCATGCCGGCGTGGCCGGCACCATGTTCAAAACCCTGGCCGATGAAGGCATCAACATCCAGGTCATCTCCACCTCCGAGATAAAGGTAAGCGTGCTGGTGGCCGCTAAATATACCGAGCTTGCAGTGCGGGCCTTGCACACGGCGTACCGGCTCGATGCTTGAGCGAATAGCGAGCGCTGACAGCCAGCGCACCCGCCAGGCGGAAGCAACCTGGACCGCGCTGACCAGGCGCGGGCGCGAATTCCTGGGCACGGAGCATGCCATTATGGGCGGCGCCATGAGCTGGGTATCCGAGCGCAACCTTGTTTCCGCCATCTCCAACGCGGGCGGGTTTGGGGTGATTGCGTGTGGCGCCATGCCCCCTGCCCTGCTGGAAAAAGAGATCGAGGCCACCAAGGCGCTCACCGCCAAGCCGTTCGGGGTGAACCTCATCACCATGCACCCGCAGCTCGATGAGCTGGTGCAGGTTTGCGTGCGCCAGAAAGCCGGCCATGTGGTGTTCGCGGGCGGGATTCCCTCAACCGCTCACATCAAGGCGGCCAAGGAAGGCGGGGCGAAAATCATTGCCTTCGCCCCGGCGCTGGTTCTGGCCAAGCGGCTGGTGAAATCCGGCGTGGATGCGCTGGTTATCGAAGGTTCGGAAGCAGGCGGGCATATCGGCCCGGTTTCGCTCACCGTGCTGGCACAGGAAATCCTGCCGCATATTACCGAGGTGCCGGTTTTCGTGGCTGGCGGGCTTGGCCGGGGCGAAGCCATTCTCGGGTATCTGGAAATGGGGGCCGCGGGCGCGCAGCTCGGCACGCTGTTCGCCGCCTCGGCGGAGAGCATCGCGCATGAGAATTTCAAGAAGGCCTTCATCCGCGCCGCCGCGCGCGATGCCGTGCCGTCCGTGCAGCTCGATGAGCGTTTCCCCGTCATCCCCGTGCGCGGCCTGAACAATGACGGCACCAAGCGCTTCATGCGCCATCAGGCCGATGTGCTACAAAAATTCCAGTCCGGTGAACTGGATAAAACCGCCGCGCAGCTCGAAATCGAGCATTTCTGGGCAGGCGCGCTGCGCCGCGCGGTTATTGAGGGGGACATTGAAAGCGGCTCGGTCATGGCCGGGCAATCGGTGGGCATGGTGACGGAAATTCTGCCCGTTGCCGAAATTCTGGCGGCGCTGCGCTCCCAAGCCATCGCTGCCCTGGCGGCGCGTGCAGAGCGGGGCTGAAAACACGCCGCCCAAACGGCGCAAGCGCAAGCCGAAATTCGGCGATACAAGGCGGCTTTTTGCCTCGCTGCGGGAGCATCTGGCCTCCGGCACGGCCTCGCTGGCCGATATTGCCCGCCTTGTTACTGAAGGGCTGCAGGCCGATGCCTCGGTCATCTATATCGCCCGGCCCGGTGAAATCCTCGAACTCGCCGCCGTCCAGGGGCTGAATATCAGCGCCGTGGGCCATACGCGCCTGCGCGCGGGCGAAGGCATTGTGGGCATGGTCGCGGCCTCGGGCGATATTCTCAACCTGGCCGATGTGCAGAACCACCCGCGTTATGTGTACAGGGCCGAAATTGGCGAGGAGGAAATGGCCTCCATGCTCGCCGTGCCGGTAAAGCGCGCCGGGCGCACGCTGGGGGTTATCGGCGTTATGTCGCGCGAGGCGCGGGCCTACACGCCGGTGGAGGTAGAGGCGCTTGCCACCGTCTCGATGCTGTTGGCCGAGCTGCTGGTAAAGGCCGGCGCCACCGATATTCATGAGGAGGGCTTCTCCGATACACTGCCCCGGCGCTTCGCGGGCCATGTGCTGGCCGCCGGTATCGCGCGCGGCAAAATCCTGCCTTATGGCGCGCAGGCGCCCATCGCCAAGCTGCTGACCGACGACCCGGAAGCAGAGAGCGCGCGCCTGGACGATGCGGTGGAGGCCGTGAACAAGGGGCTGGACAAGCTGTTCTCGGCCAATATGCCAGCCGGCCCCACCTCGCGCGATGTGCTGGAAGCCTACCGCATGGTGACGCAAAGCGCGGGCTGGCTGACGCAGATACGCGACGCCATTAACGACGGGCTAACCGCCGAAACCGCCGTGGACAAGGTGGCGCGCGCTCTGCGCGACCGCATGCGCCGCATTGCCGACCCGTATTTGCGCGAGCGCCTTGCCGATATTGAGGACATGGTAGGGCGGCTGATGGTGGCGCTGGGCGGCATGGCGCCAAAGCCCGAGCGCGCCGACGGGCTGTTGCTGCTGGTGCGGCGCCTGGGGCCAGCCGATTTGCTGGATTGGCACGCGCGCGGCATAGCCGGTGTGGCGATCGAGGAAGCCTCGGCCTCCGGCCATGCCGCCATCCTGGCCCGGGCGCTGGGCCTGCCCGCCTTGCAGGTGGACCGTGGCGCGGTGGATACGGCGCAGGAGGGCGACCCGGCGATTCTGGACGCTGAGGGCGCGACGCTGATTTTGCGCCCCGAGCCCGCCGTGGTGGAAGTTTATGAGCGCGCGGTGGAGTCCCGTAACCAGCGCGCGGCAGCTCTGGCAGCGTACCGCGATGTACCTGCCGTGACCAAGGATGGCACGGAATTCCAGCTTATGCTGAATGTGGGGCTAGCGATGGAGCTGGACCAGCTTGAACGCACCGGGGCCGATGGAATCGGGCTATACCGTACTGAAATTGCCGCCTTGGCCTCTGGTGGCATACCCGATGTGGCGGGCCAGGCGGCGGAATATGGCCGCGTGCTGGACCGCGCCAACGGCAAGCGCGTGCAATTCCGCACGCTGGATTTGGGCGCCGACAAGCTGCTGCCCGGCGAGGCCAGCGCGGGCGAGGAAAACCCGGCCATGGGCTGGCGCTCTCTGCGCGTGGCGCTGGACCGGCCCTCTATTTTGCGCCGCCAGTTGCGGGCACTGCTGCTGGGCGCGCAGGGGCGCAAGCTCTCGGTCATGTTCCCCATGGTGGCCACGGTGGAGGAGTTCCGCGCCGCGCGCGATTTGCTGGAGGCCGAGGCGGCACGCATACGCCCGGCACCCGAAGAGTTGGAAGCAGGCACCATGCTGGAAGTACCAGCCTTGCTGTTCCAGCTTCCCGGCCTGCTGGCGGAAGCAGATTTTATCTCGGTCGGCACAAACGACCTGATGCAATTTTTGTTTGCCGCCGACCGTGGCACGCCGGAACTGGCTGAGCGTTACGACACGCTTTCCGCCCCGGTACTGGAACTGCTGGAAAAGCTGGTGACGGTTTGCCAGGAGGCTGGGGTATCGCTTTCGCTGTGCGGCGAAGCGGCGGGGCGGCCTTTGGATGCGCTTGCCTTCGCGGCACTCGGCATTACCTGCCTCTCTATGTCCGGCAACGCGATTCTGCCGGTGAAGGCGGTACTGGTGGAGGCGGATTTGAACACGCTGCGCCCCGTGCTGCGCGAATTACGCCGGGCGGGCGCCGCGGGCGGCAGCATACGCGAACCCCTGGCCGCCTGGGCACGCGAGCATAATTTGGCGATATGACACCGGGCGGTATAGAAAGCGGGCGAAATGCCGGATGATCTGAGCGGGACCGTTAGAATGGATGATGGACAGAATGCCGCAACGCAATCGGTGGGTGCCGGGCTGCGCGAGGTGCGCGAGCGCCTTGGCTGGCGCCTTGGCGATCTGGCCACGAACCTGCGCATCCGCCTGGAGTTTCTTGAGGCAATAGAGGCTGGTAATTTGCAGGCCCTCCCTGGTGTGGCCTATCGCGCCGGGTTTGTACGCACTTATGCCCGCGCCCTGGGGCTGGACCCTGAGGAGATTCTCCGGCGCTTCCGTGCCGCTGGCGAACTGCATGATTCGGCCAAGGCGGAAATACGCTTTATTGCTCCGGTACCCGATAGCGGCGTGCCGAAAGGTGCTGCCATTTTGCTAGGCGCGGTGCTGCTGCTGGCGGGGTATGGGGTATGGTACCATTATTCCTCTGCCCAGCGCCGCATGGCTGAAAAAATACCCGCCGTGCCCGCGCAGCTTGCCCCTCTGGCCACCCCGCCCAAAATTGAGGTTGCCCCTGTAACGCCAGCACCAACCCAGACACCCGCGCCTGCGGCCACACAGGCCGCGCCGCCCGCCACGCACCCCACGGCCCCACCGGCCACAACACCCGCCAGCAGCACGCAGGTACAGGCCGCGCCCGCCACCGCACCTGCCGCCACGGCAGCCGCCGAACCTGCCACACCCGTTACCGGCATAGCCGCGCCCAGCGCCACAACCAGCCCGCCGCCACCTGGCAATGGCATCCCCACGCCAGCTTCACCCGCCCCCGGCGCCGGGCTTGTTATCAGCGCCACGCAGGATGCCTGGATTGAAGTGCAAGACACCAAGGGCAATATCTTGTTCAGCAAAGTGCTGCACCCCGGCGAGAGCTGGCCGGTGCCGCAGGAGCCCGGCCTGACCATGACCACAGGCAATGCCGGAGGCACTTTACTCGTTAATAATGGCGTGGCCGGCGCGCCTTTGGGCAGCGCGGGCGTGGTGATGCGAGGCATCCAGCTCACCCCGGCGGCACCTGGCCCCCAAAGCCCTGCTTCCGCCAGCGCAGCCACGCCACCATCTTCCGCCACCGGCGCCACAGCCACCACGCCCGGCGGCACACCATAAGGACCAAGCGATGAATTACCGCGAATACCAGCAGATCGCCCGCCGCAAATCGCGCCAGATCAGCGTCGGCACGGTGAAAGTGGGCGGTGACGCGCCGATTTCGGTGCAGACCATGACCAACACCCTGACCACCGATGTGGACGCCACCGTGGCGCAGATTCTGCGCGCCGAAAAGGCGGGCGTGGATATTGTGCGCGTGAGCTGCCCGGATGAGGAAAGCACCGCGGCGCTGAAGCACATCATCAAGCGCGTGACCGTGCCGGTGGTGGCGGATATTCACTTCCACTACAAGCGCGGCATAGAGGCCGCCGAGGCGGGCGCTGCGTGTTTGCGCATCAACCCCGGCAATATCGGCAGCCCGGAGCGCGTGCGGGAAGTTATTAAAGCCGCGCGCGACCATAATTGCTCGATGCGCATCGGCGTGAATGCGGGATCTCTTGAGAAACATCTGCTGGAGAAATATGGCGAGCCGAACCCCGATGCGCTGGTGGAATCGGCCCTGGAACACGCCAAGATTCTGCAGGACCATGACTTCCACGAATTCAAGATTTCCGTGAAGGCGTCTGACGTTTTCATGGCCGTCGCGGCGTATCAGCAGCTTGCGGAGCAATGCGACCACCCGCTGCATATCGGCATTACCGAGGCCGGCGGCAAGCGCGCGGGCACGGTGAAATCGTCCATCGGGCTTGGCGCGCTGCTCTGGGCCGGGATTGGCGATACGATGCGCGTTTCGCTTTCCGCCGAGCCGGAGGAAGAAGTGCATGTGGGCTGGGATATTCTCAAATCTCTTGGCATCCGCCATCGCGGCGTGCGCGTTATCTCGTGCCCTTCCTGCGCGCGCCAGGGCTTTAACGTCATCAAGACTGTGGAGACGCTGGAAGAGCGGCTGGCGCATATCGAGACTCCGGTCACGCTCTCGATTATCGGCTGCGTGGTGAACGGGCCGGGCGAGGCGCTGATGACCGATATCGGCCTGACCGGCGGCGGCAATGGGCGGCACATGGTGTATGCCAGCGGCAAGACAGACCACACGATTTCCGATGAGGAGATGGTGGAGCATCTGGTAAAGCTGGTGGAAACCAAGGCCGCGCAAATTGAGGCGGCCAAGGCGGCGGAAAAAGCCGCGGCTGAGTAGAGGCGTTTCTGGGGTTATGGCATCCGGGGCGGCTTACCGCTCCGGATTTTTATTTTGATGGTGCAAGAATGTCGGACCAATTACAGCCTGTGCGCGGCACGCGAGACCTTTTGGGCGAGGATATGGCGCGCTTTGCCCGCGTGGTGGAAACAGCGCGGCGCGTTGTGGCACTTTACGGGTTTAGCGAGTGGCAGACGCCGATTTTTGAGGATACGCGGGTATTTTCGCGCACCTTGGGCGAGACTTCCGACGTGGTGACGAAGGAGATGTACACGTTCGAGGATCGCGGCGGGGATTCCATCACGCTGCGGCCAGAGGGCACGGCGGGCGTGTGCCGCGCGCTGATTACCAACGGGCTGACCCAGACCTTGCCGCAGAAAGTGTTCTATGCCGGGCCGATGTTCCGTTACGAGCGCCCGCAGAAAGGCCGCTACCGGCAATTCCACCAGATTGGCGTGGAATTGCTCGGCCCCGCCACGCCGCTGGCCGATGCGGAGGTGATTGCGATGGGCTGGCAGATTTTGCGCGAGCTGGGCATTGGCGATACCGTGCAGTTGCAGGTGAACACGCTGGGCGATGCGGCCTCGCGCGCCGCGTACCGCGAGAAGCTGGTGGGGTATTTCTCGCAATATACCAACGAGCTTTCCGCCGACAGCAAGTTGCGGCTGCAGAAAAACCCGCTGCGCATTCTGGATTCGAAGGATGAGGGCGACAAGAAGCTGGTGGCCGGCGCGCCGCAAATGCAGGATTCGCTGACGGATGAGGCGCGCGCGTTTTTCGATGCGGTGCAGAACAATCTCACTGCCTTCGGCGTGCCATTTGTGCTGGACCCCGCCATTGTGCGCGGGCTGGATTATTATAACCACACCGCTTTCGAGTTTGTAACCACCGCGCTTGGCGCACAGGGCACGGTGATGGCCGGCGGACGTTACGATGGGCTGGTGGAGCAGATGGGCGGGCCAAGCGTGCCGGGCATTGGCTGGGGGGCAGGGATCGAGCGGCTTTCCATGCTCATTGCCGCACCGGCGGCGGCGCATGTGCCGGTGGCCATTATCCCCATGGGGGCGGAGTCTGAAGGCCGCGCCATCGGAATTCTCAACCTGCTGCGCGGGCAGAATATTGCCGCCGAAATCGGCTATTCCGGCAACGTGAAAAAGCGCCTGGAGCGCGCCAATAAATCCGGCGCCGCTTTTGCCGTGCTGGTGGGCGAGGATGTGAAACTGAAAAACCTTGCCAGCGGCGAGCAGGCCGATGTGGCGGCAGAGGCGCTGCCGGGGCTGCTACGCGCATGAGCGAGCTTGAGTCCAAGCTGGACCGGATTCTCGCCCGGGCGGAGGAGTTGCGTTATATCCTCTCCGGCCAGGTAAGCGGCGAGGCATTCGTGAAGGCCTCGAAGGAGCTGGCCGAGCTGGAGCCGGTGGAGGAAAAGGTGACCACCCTGCGCGGCGCTGAAAAGCAGTTTGCCGAGGCTGAGGCGCTGATGGCCGACCCGGAGCTGAAGGAGCTGGCCGAGGTGGAGTACCACGAGCTGAAGGCAAAGCTGCCCGAGCTGGAGCTGGCCGTGCGGCTGGCGCTTTTGCCCAAGGACGAGGCGGATGAGCGTGCGGGTATTCTGGAAATCCGCCCCGCCGCCGGGGGCGACGAGGCCGGGCTGTTCGCCGCCGAGCTATTTGCCGCCTACCAGAAATACGCCGCCGCGCAGGGCTGGCGGTTCGAGGTGCTGGAATATGATGAAAGCGAGCTGGGCGGCCTGCGCGGTGCCATGGCGGAAATCGTGGGCAAATCGGTGTTCGCCAAGCTGAAGTTTGAATCTGGGGTGCACCGGGTACAGCGCGTGCCAGCCACCGAGACGCAAGGGCGTATCCATACCTCCACCGTAACCGTGGCCGTGCTGCCCGAGGCGGAAGAGGTGGATGTGGACGTGAACGAGGGGGATTTGCGGATTGACGTGTACCGCGCCTCGGGCGCTGGCGGGCAGCATGTGAACAAGACGGAATCCGCCGTGCGTATCACGCATATTCCCACCGGCATTGTGGTGGCCATGCAGGAGGAGCGCAGCCAGCACAAAAACCGCGCCAAGGCGATGAAGATTCTGCGCTCGCGCCTGTACGACGCGCAGCGCCATGCCGCCGATTCCTCGCGCGCCGCCGACCGTAAGAGCCAGGTGGGCACGGGCGATCGTTCAGAACGAATTCGTACTTATAATTTTCCGCAAGGGCGGGTTACGGACCATCGCATCAACCTGACCCTGCACAAGATCGACCGGGTGATGATGGGCGAGTTCGACGAGATTATCGACGCGCTGATTGCCGAGGACCAGGCGGCGCGGCTGGCGGCGCAGAATTGATACCCACCGCCGACGCGCTGGCAGACATAACAGCCCGGCTTAAGGCGGCGGGCATAGAAGAGCCGCGGCGCGAGGCAAGGCTGCTGCTGGCCGCCGCCCTTAACACCAACGCCGCCGGGCTTGTGGCGCGCGATGCGGTGGACCCCGCCGCCTATGCCCAAGCCCTGGCGCGGCGCGTGGCGCGCGAGCCGCTGGCCTATATTACCGGGCATAAGGAATTCTGGGGGCTGGAATTTGCCACCTCCCCTGCCACGCTCATCCCAAGGCCCGATACGGAAACGCTGGTGGAAGCCGTGCTCGAGTCGGGACTGACGCCGCGCACAGTGCTGGATTTGGGCACCGGCACGGGCTGCCTGCTGCTGGCCGTGCTGCATGAATTTCCCCAAGCCTTCGGCGTGGGTGTGGACATAAACCCCGCAGCCGTGGCCCTGGCCGCGCGCAATGCGCGCGCGCTGGGGCTGGGCCGCCGTGCCGCGTTTTTGGCCGCAAGCTGGGCCAGCGCATTGGCGGGCAAATTCGGCCTTATACTCTCTAACCCGCCCTATATAGAGCACGCGGATGTGGCGGAACTGATGCCGGAAGTGGCGAAATACGAGCCCCTGGCAGCGCTGGATGGCGGCGCGGATGGGCTGGATGCCTACCGCACCATTATAGCTACCCTGCCCCATATTCTGGCCCCTGGCGGGCTGGCCGTGCTTGAACTGGGCGCGGGGCAAGCCATATACGTGGCTAGGCTGGCTGCGGCGGCGGGGTTTTCCTGCCGTTTTCGGGCAGACCTGGCCGGAATTGAACGGGCTGCTCTGCTAAGTTTCTGCAAATAGGTCATTGGCAGAATAGGATAATGCAGCTAATCACGTAACAGCGCGGGCTTTTAGGCCCCGAGTCTCTGGCGCAAGCGGAGCTTATCAGGGTGGCGTACAAACGCCGTGCCGCGCATGTCATCAGCTTGAGGATAGACACGAGCACATGAATATGAAGCGTATGCGCGGGCGCAACCACCGCCAGGGCGGCGGCGGCGGGGGCGGCGGGTTCCGCAACCAGCAAAACGGCATTCCCCTGAACCGGAACCATGTTTTTGATAGTTCCGGCCCGGAAATGCGGGTGCGCGGCACGGCCCAGCAGCTTTTCGATAAATATACGCAGCTCGCGCGCGATGCAGCCTCCTCGGGTGACCGTGTGCTGGGCGAGGCTTATTACCAGCATGCCGAGCATTATTTCCGCATCATCAGCGCCATAAACCAGGCGCAAGGTGTGCCCAACCCGCCCCAGGGCGGCCAGCCGAATTACAACAATCCGCAAGCCGCAGAGGGTGAAGGCGAACAGCCGCGCCAGGAGCACCGGCAGGAGCATCAGAACCGCCAGGAGTTCCGCCAGGACAGGCAGGACAGGCAGGACAGGCAGGACAGGCAAGACAGCCGGGATACGCGGGACAACCGCGATAACCGGCAGGACCGCCGCTTTGAGCCGCGCCAGCGCCAGGAGTTTCAGCCGCGCGACCGTAACGAGCAGCGCCCCTACCGGCAGCCTCAGGTGCCAATCGCGGAAGCGCCCATCGATATTAGCTCCGCCCTGGAAGCCGAGTTGGCAGCCGCCGTGGCCGAGCCGCCGGGCCTGAGCGAACAGCCCAGCATCCAGCACGAGCTGGCCGTTCCTGCACCGGAGCCACGCGCCATTCCCATAACCGCCGAGGCTCCGCCAACGGTGGCAGAGCCTGCCCCCGCCCCGCGCCGCCGCGGCCGCCCGCGCACCGCCAAGGCGGAGGCCGCCTCGGAATAAAAGCCGCCCCGCCAATGCGATAAGGCTGGCGGGTTCAAAAGAAAAGGCCGTTTGCATCTGGGTTTTGCCCAGGCGCAAACGGCCTTTTCTTTTGAACCGCCCCAGCCAGGGGCCAAGCTCCTGGCTGGGGCGGTTAAAGGGCTTCTCAGCCCTCAGCCGAATCCTTTTCCTTGCGCGGCTCCCTCTTGGCGCCCACCTGGTCGGAGATGTCCTCACCGGTTTCCTGGTCCACCACGCGCATGGAGAGCTTCACCTTGCCGCGGTCGTCAAAGCCAATGACCTTCACCTTCACCGTGTCGCCCTGCTTCACCACGTCGGTGGTTTTGGCAACGCGGCCCTGGCCCAGCTCGGAAATATGCACCAGCCCGTCCTTGGCGCCGAGGAAGTTCACGAAGGCGCCGAAATCGGCGGTCTTCACCACCTTGCCGGTGTAGATCACGCCCACCTCCGCTTCGGCCACAATGCCCTTGATCATATCGAGCGCGGCCTGGATCTTCTTGTCGTCGGCAGCGGAGACCTTCACCGTGCCGTCATCGCTGATATCGACCTTGGCGCCAGTCTTCTCGACGATGTCACGGATGACCTTGCCACCAGTGCCAATCACGTCGCGGATCTTGTCCTTCGGCACGGAGGTGGTGACGACCTTCGGCGCGTTGGCGGACACACTCTCGCGCGAGCCGGTGAGGGCCTTGGCCATTTCGCCCAGAATATGCAGGCGGCCTTCCTTGGCCTGGCCAAGGGCAATCTGCATGATCTCGGGCGTGATGGAGGTGATCTTGATGTCCATCTGCAACGAGGTCACGCCATTTTCGGTGCCAGCCACCTTGAAGTCCATGTCGCCGAGATGGTCCTCGTCGCCCAGAATGTCGGACAGAACGGCGAAGCCCTTATCCTCTTTGATGAGGCCCATGGCAATGCCGGCAACAGGCTGCTTCAGCGGCACGCCCGCGTCCATCAGCGCCAAAGATGTGCCGCAGACGGTGGCCATGGAGGAGGAGCCGTTGGACTCGGTGATCTCGGAGACCACGCGCAGCGTGTAGGGGAATTCTTCCTTGGTGGGCAGCAGCGGATGCACCGCGCGCCAGGCCAGCTTGCCGTGGCCAATTTCGCGGCGGCCAGGCGAACCCATGCGGCCGGTCTCACCCACCGAGAAGGGGGGGAAGTTGTAATGGAGCATGAAATGCTCCTTGAACTCACCCTCGATGGCGTCGATCAGCTGCTCGTCCTGGGCGGTGCCCAGCGTAGCCACCACCAGCGCCTGGGTTTCGCCACGGGTAAACAGGGCGGAGCCATGGGTGCGCGGCAGCACGCCCACTTCGGCCAGAATCGGGCGCACGGTCTTGGTGTCGCGGCCATCGATGCGCAGGCCGGTGTCGAGAATGGCGTTGCGGACGATGTCGGCTTCCAGCTCCTTGAACAGCCCCTTGGCGGCTTCGGCGTTCAGCCCTTCCTCGGTCAGCCTGGCGGCGGCCTCTTTCTTCGCGGCGCCAATCTTCTCGTAGCGGACCTGCTTCTGCGTTTCCTTATAGGCTTCGGTAATGGCGGTGCGGGCCAGCGCGTCAACACGCGCCTTCAGCACCTTGGTCTCCTCGGATTCTTCCGGCAGCGCCCAAGGCTCCTTGGCGGCCACTTCGGCCAGCTCGATAATGGCCTGGATGACCGGCTGGAAGCCGGCATGGCCGAAGGTGACCGCGCCGAGCATGATCTCTTCGGACAGCTCCGAAGCCTCGGATTCGACCATCAGCACGCCCTCGGTGGTGCCGGCCAAAACCAAGTCGAGATGGCTCTCATCGCACTCGCTCACGGTCGGGTTCAGGATATACTGTCCATCGATATAGCCGACGCGGGCGGCGCCAACCGGGCCGAAGAACGGAATGCCCGAGAGGGTAAGCGCGGCAGAGGCGGCGACGAGGCCGACAATATCCGGGTCATTCTCAAGGTCGTGGCTCAGCACGTTAACCACAACCTGCACTTCGTTGCGGAAGCCCGCGGGGAAGAGCGGGCGGATGGGGCGGTCGATGAGGCGGGAGACCAGCGTCTCCTTCTCAGTCGGGCGGCCTTCGCGCTTGAAGAAACCGCCGGGGATACGGCCCGCGGCGTAGAATTTTTCCTGGTAGTTCACGGTCAGCGGGAAGAAATCCTGCCCCGGCTTGGCGGTTTTGGCGCCAACAACCGTGGCCAGCACCACCGTATCGCCATACGAGGCCACAACGGCGCCATCGGCCTGGCGGGCAACCTTGCCGGTTTCCAAAATCAGGGTTTTGCCGCCCCATTCCAGCTCTTTGCGGAAATATTTGTCGAACATATACATACTCCAGCGCGGCCGGCCGGAGTTCTGGGCAAGGGATTAAGCGCATACAGCCGGATAAGGGCGGCGCCTCGGGCGGCAGGGTCTGGCAGCGGGTTGCCCCACATGCCTTACGACCATGTGGCCGGAAACGCCGCGGGCGTAAAACCCGGCAGGCAGCGCGGTCATCCGGTGCGTAAAACCCCGATCAGCCGCAATTTTAAGCCACGCCACCATGGCGCGGTGCGGCTTACTAGCCGATTTCAGGGGGGATTACCAGCACAGCCGCCCTGTAGCTGAATGGCCGCTTTCAACGGCAGGCGCAGCCCGAGCAAAAAGCCGAATTCGGCGGCCACGAAGAGCGGGCCGGTCATCAGGCTGATAAGATCATCGAAAAATGCCGGTTTGCGGCCTTCAAAGCCATGGCCGATGAACTGGATGACCCAGCCAGCAACAAACGCGCCCGCGCCACAGCCCAGCCATGCCGCCATTGGCAACCGCCCCAGCGCCAGCCCGGCCCACGCGGCCACCGCCAGAAAAACGGCCAGAACCAAGGCAAACCAGGCATCGAGCGTGACGTAATACAGCACGGCCAGGGCGGAGGCCGCCATGGCCGGGGTAAGCGGGAGCGGCCCAAAAACGGGGCGGGAAAGCAGGATTTCCAGCGCCAGGACAATGAGCGGTATGCCCAGCATGTGCAGGGCGATGTTGCGCCTGTCGCGGTGGTAGGCCGCATAGGCGGAGAGGTTATGGACCAGAGCGGACACAGTTGCATTTCCCTCCCGGTTTTTCTGCCGGGTATGGGATGAATCTGCGCCGCGTGGCAACATCGTCAAGGATTCGTGTAAATATCCGCCCGCAGCACTTCCATGAAGCGCGAGGGATTGCCGAGCGGGGTAAAGCCAAACTGAGCGTAAAGATCATGCGCGTCAGACGTGAGCAACAGCCAGCGCCGCAGTCCCTGCAACTCCTCATGCGCCTGTATGCAGCGCAGCATCCATTTGGAAACTCCCTTGCCCCGGTGCGCCTTGAGCACGAACAGATCAGCCAGTAGGGCGAAGGTCGCCTTGTCTGTCACCACACGCCCAAACCCGATTTGTTGGCCGGTGTGATACACCCCGAAGCATAAGGAGTTTTGTACTGCCAGCTCCACCACGTTCCGCGGAACACCGCGTGACCAATAGCTTTCCTGGGCAAGAAATCGATGGATCAACTCTATATCCAGCCGCAGCTTATCTGTGGAAAGCTCATAGCCGGGAAGCGTAATTTCAGTCAGCACTGGCTCAGCCGCCTTCAGAAACGGGGACCACCAGTAAAACTGGAGGCTCTACACGGCCACAATAATCAACCATGCATGTGTGATATGTGTGAAGGCCGATAGGCCCGTTTGCCGCTACCCCTTCCGCGCCAGCGGCGCCACGAATTGCGGCTCCGTGTCCCAGGGGAAGAGAATCCACGTATCCTGGCTTACCTCGGTAATAAACGTATCCACCACCGGCTTGCCCGCCGCCTTGGCGTACACGGTGGCAAAATGCGCCTTGGGCAGCAGGTTGCGTACCACCTTGGCGGTGGTGCCGGTATCCACCAGGTCATCGATAATCAGCCACCCCTCCCCATCCCCCGCCGCAGCGGGGGGTTTGGTCACCGCGGGCTGGCCGCGCTGTTCTTCATTATAGGTAACAACGCAAACACTCTCGATAAGCCTGCACTCCAGCTCACGCGCGATGATGGCGGCGGGGATAAGCCCGCCGCGCGTGATGGCAACGATGCCCCGCCACGGCCCCAGCGCGTGCAGGCGCCAGGCCAGGGCTTTGGCATCGCGGTGAAGCTGGTCCCAGGTAACGGTGAAATAATGCTCTGCCATGATACCGCCATAAACACGCTCCGGCCCAGCGGGCAATGCCTGCTGCAAGGCTTACAAAGGCGCTAAACGGTGAATTGCTCAGTGATGATACGCTCGGAGAGCGCACGGTCCGGGTCGAACAGCACGGTGGCGCCCAGGGTGCGGTCCTCGCTCACCGCAACGGAAACAACATCGCGCACCTCGGTAAAATCCGCCACCGCCGCCACGGGGCGCTTCTCGGCTTCCAGCACCTCGAACAGCACATCCACCGTGGAGGGCAGCAGCGCGCCGCGCCAGCGCCGCGGGCGGAAGGCGGAAATGGGCGTAAGCGGCAGCAGGTTTGCCGAAAGCGGAATTATGGGCCCATGCGCCGAGAGATTATACGCCGTGGAGCCCGCCGGGGTGGATATGAGCACGCCATCGCAAATCAGCTCGGATAGCCGCTCCGTATGGTCCACCGAAATACGGATTTTAGCCGCCTGGCGCGCCTGGCGCAGCAGCGAGACCTCGTTCAGCGCCATTGCCTCCTCCACCACGCCAGACGCGGTAATGGCATGCATGCGCAACGGATGCAGCACCGCGGGATGGGCGCGTGACACGCGGGCGGGCAGGTCGTCCTCGTTATATTCGTTCATCAGGAAGCCGACCGAACCGCAATTCATGCCATAAACCGGGACAGTTGTGCCAAGCACGCGGTGCAGCGTTTCCAGCATCAGCCCGTCTCCGCCCAGCGCGACAATGGCATCCGCATCCTTGGCCGGGGCATCGCCATAACGTGCCACAAGCCGCCCGCGCGCCTCTGCCGCGCTTTGCGATTGCGCGGCTGTAAATGAGAGCTTCATGTAAGTTTCCGGTGTTCCAGAACGGGCATACCGGCACGTATTCTGGCCATCAACGCCTTGCCGATAACCGCCGTGGCCCAGCCCGGCCCGTCCGAGGCTTTGGCCACCACATGGCCCCAGGGGTCGGCGATAAGCGAGTGGCCATAGGTAAAGCGCGTCTCGCCGCTGCTGCCCTCTTTATGCGCGCCGGTGCAGGCGGGGGCGGCTATCCAGCATTGTGTCTCTATGGCACGGGCGCGCAGCAATACCTCCCAATGGTCCTTACCGGTTTGCAGCGTGAAGGCGGCGGGCAGAATGATAAGCTCCGCGCCCGCCCGGCGCAGGGCCAGGAACAATTCAGGGAAGCGCAGATCGTAGCAGATGGCGAGGCCCACGCGGGTATCGCCCGCCATGAAGGTGACCACTTGTTCTCCCGCGCCGTAAGCCGCGCTCTCTTTATAGCCCTGGCCGTCGGGCGTGGTGATGTCGAAAAGATGGATTTTGCGGTAGCGCGCCAGCTCCTCGCCCGCCGGGCTGAAAACCAGCGTGGTGTTGTATAGCCTGTCTCCCGCCAGCTCGCCAATGCTGCCGCCATGCACAAATAGGTTATGGGCCTTGGCCATGCCCCGCAAAAACTCATAGGCTTCGCCCCCTTGCCCGCCCGGCGCGGGCAGCGCCTCGGCCTGGGCAAATTTCTGCGCCCTGGTGCCGCCCAGGCAGGTCCATATTTCTGGCAGAGCGATAAAATCTGGCTTTTCCGCTGCTACCACCGCATCGATAAGGCCGCGCGCCTGCGCGATATTCTGCGCCTTCACCTCATCAGGCGACATCTGGATTACGGCAACGCGCATTCTGGCTCCCCAAGGCTTTGCTCAACCAGCATAACGTCAATCTTCGGCCCTGGCCAAGGCCGGGTCAATGTTTATCGGCACTGTAGGATTTGCGAATGAGGTAAGGCGGACGCTGTTTGGTCTCGACATAAATGCGCCCAATATATTCCCCTAATAGACCAATAGAAATAAGCTGTACCGAACCAAAAAACGTGATGGCGACAAAGAGCGAGGCATAACCAGGCACCTTATTGCCGAACAGCGCAGTGGATAGAAGAATATAGAGGCCATACAGAAGCGTGCCGAGTGCAGTGGCAATGCCCAGATAGGTCCAAATTTTGAGCGGCGCGGTGGAAAAGCTGGTAAACCCCTCCAAAGCAAAATTCCATAACGCGAAACCCGAGAATTTACTTGTACCCGCAGCCCTTGGCGCCCGCGCATAATCGATCGTGACGGTACGGAATCCTACCCACGCGAACAGCCCTTTCATGAAACGCTGGCGCTCGGGCAATTGCTTCAGCGCATCCACCACCACACGGTCCATCAGGCGGAAATCGCCAACATTCTCGGGAATCCTGGTGTCCGAGAGCCGGTTATGCAGCTTGTAGAACCAAGCAGCCGTTTTGCGCTTCAGCACACCGTCCGCGCTACGGTCAATGCGCCTCGCCAGTACCACCTCCGCGCCATCGCGCCAGGCCTGGACCATCTGTGCAATCAGCTCAGGAGGATCCTGCAAATCGGCATCAATGGGAATAACAGCCTCGCCCCTGGCCGCGTCGATGGCCGCGGTCAGCGCCGCCTCCTTGCCGAAATTGCGTGAAAACTCAAGCACGCGGAAGCGCTTATCCACCCCCGCCACAGCCACAAGTTTGAGCAGCGTGCCATCCGTGCTGCCATCATCGACAAACACGAACTCCCATCTTGTATCCGGAATGGAACTGAGGACCGGCACAATCCGGTCAACAAAGGCCTGAATGGTGGCAGCCTCGTTGTAAACTGGAACGGCGAGGGTAAGGAGCTGGCTCATGGCGCCTTCGGGACTGTGTAGATGGTTACATCATCCACTTTCTGCGCGCGCCAGCCCAATGCGGCAAGGGCCATGTTCTGATCCGCCGGAGTGCCAGGGCCTACAACCACGTATTGCGCGCCATCGCGCTGTGCAAAGCGGGCAAAGTCCTGGGCAAAACTGGGGGTGATTTTATCTTGCCAAAGCTGCGCAACAGCCGGGTCGTGCTGCGCCCAACGAGGCGGAATGCCCAGATAGCCTCCTACTTGGCTGAACCCAAATTCATTCTCCGCCTGCCAGAATGAAGAGGCACCGTGGATGCTGAACGGCAAGATGAGCAACGTAGGGTGCGGCCCGAGAATCTGCTGTACCCGGCCAGGACGAAAGAAACTGGAATACGGCGCAGGTTGAGATGGATGAGGCATAGGCAGCAACGAAAGACAGGCACAGATCCCCCCAAGCACACGCCCCCGCCCCTTGCTCGCTGCAACCCAACGGCTAATGACGACGGAAAGCCCTAAAAACGCATATAGCATGCAGCGCCCTGGTATAGCCGTCCCCAATAAAGGCAAGCGGGAGATCAGTGCCCATGGCAAAACAAAATTTGTGACATGGCTTCCTACCTGCAAAACTGGACCTAGAGCGGCGAGCATTGCCAATCCGATCATAACAAGAGGCAACCATAAACTGCGGCGGAGTTTCGCATCGGTCAAAATAACCAACACCAACACCAATACAGGCAGCCCAACATAGCCAGTCTGCTCATCCAGCCCACCGTTGAAAGTCCGGGATATCGACAGAAAGTACTGGCCTCCAAACAGACTGCTTACCGACGGAATTAAAAAATTTAGTGCGTTAACTGAATAAAATTCAGTCCAAAAAGACGGATGTTTAACATCATAAGCAGCCGATACCATCGCCAACAAAACTGGCGAGGCAAGGAGAAGTGCCAAGGGTGTGGCAAGCACAATGTCCTGCACCAGCAACCGCAAGGCCGCACGGTGCCGTGGCTCCAGAACAAAGGCAACCAGGATTGTCAAACCGCCAAACATACATGTGGTAGCGAGGACTTCCTCGGATATGAGAAACTCTCCCCCCAGCAGCAGGCCCAACCATAAAACCGTCTTTCCCCTCCCTGCCTTGCCACGCACACGGCGTAACGCAACAAGCAAAATCAGAGGCACTAAAACCGTAAAATCCAGATTAAGATGATCCACGGTCTGCGCCGCTTCGTAGGAAGAAAAGGCAAACAAAAAACCACCAAGTAGCGCCGCTGGTGGCCACTCGCACAACTCCAGGCACAGAAAATATGCCGCCCAACCCGCCAACGCGGGGGCCGCAAGCGTAAGAAGGTTGAAGCTAAGCACCGGCCCAAAGGCGAGCGTTACCGGAGCCATGATCAAACTTAGAAGGGGCACCGTTGTGACCCAGGCAAGGTTCACACCATGCGGTTGCCACATTAAATGAGTGACAGGTGCAAACTGGTGGTGCGCTATGGCCCAGGGCAAATAACGCAAACACCAAATGATGAGATACGGGTCTGCGTGCAGGCCGAGTATATGCGTCGTCAACGAAACGCCATGCGCAAGCAGCGCCCAGCTCGTTACGCCATAGAGAAACAACGCGAAGAGCGCCCATTTTCGGTTTAAGTTCATCACGATTTTGGCACCGTGAAGATCGTCACACCATCGACCCTACGCTCGGGCCAGCCCAAGCTGGCAATAACCGCCAGCTCCACCGGGTCTGTCCCTGGCCCCGCCACCACATATTGGGCGCCGTTATCCTGCGCGAATACCGCAAAATCGTCAGCCTTCAATGTTTGCCCCATCTTATCTCCAAACAACTCAATCGTCGCCTTAAAAGCCTGGGCGGGCTTGGGTGGAAAACCAAGATACCCGCCCACCTGGGTGAAGCCGAACCGGTTTTGCACCTGCCAGATCGAGGACGGGCCGTTGATCGAGAAGGGGAGAATGATCAACCGGGGGTTTGGCCCCAGAACCTGCTGTACACGCCCGGGCGCAAAAAACCTTGCCCATGGCACCGGCTGCCACGGGTGGGGCTGCGGCAGCAGAGCCACACATGCAAACAAAGCCAGGGCAAATTTAAGCCCGCGCCGCCCCGGCAAGCCCAGCCAGCTTGCCGCCATAACGCACACCGCGAGTGAGGTAAAAAGTGCAAACCGCCCAGGCAAGGCACTACCCAGCAATGGCAGATGCACGGCCAGAATCCATGGCAAGGCAATACCCGTGAAATGCCCCGCCACCCACAGGAACGGGCCAAAACTGCACACCAGGCAAATGGCGAACATGATCCCGCAATAACGCCCCCGCCTCGTGCGCCCTTCGCGGAGCAGGTACAGCGCCAGAATAAGCAGTAACGGCAGGCCCAGATATGCATCGCTCTCTTGCGTGGCGCCGGCAATGCCGCCGCTCATCCCCTGAAACGGATGGCCGAACAAATTGAACCGCGAGGGGATAACAATGCCCGCTAAATCGGACACGAAAACATAAGGCCACGCCGCCGGATGATTGATGAGCGCATAATGCCGCGCCATGGAAAAAATAACCGGAACCAGCGGCAGCGTGACAAACAACCCCGTCCACAACCCATCGGCCAAAAGCCGCCGCAGCGCGGGCCTGCGTTCGGGCAGATAAATGAGCGCCAAAGCCCAGCCTATGCCGCCGAACACGAAAATCATGGCGAAGATTTCGATGCAGATAAAAAACTGCGCCAGCAGCAACATCGCCGCAAGCGCCACCGTGGCCGCGCGCGAGAGTTCGTCATTCAACCGCTTGAGGATAACCAGCAACAGCAACGGCAGCAGGAAGATAACCGCCAGATTCAACGCGCCTATGCTCTGCGAGGTTTCGTACGTTGAAAACCCGAACAGAAACCCGCCCAGCAGCGCCGATGCAAAATCACGCGTAATATACCGGCACAAAAAATAGGCCGACCAGGCGCCAAAAACCGGCGCGGTAACAATGAGGAGATTATAAGTAACCACCGGGCCCAAGCAAGCCGTAACAGGCCACCCAAGCAATGAAAGGAGCGGCACGGATGTTACCCATAACATCGAAACGCCACCAGGATACCAGATGAGCTTCGTGAAAAACGGGTTCAGCCCATGCGTCAGCGCGTATGGCCACCAATCCAGGAACAAAACAGAGTCATAGGGGTCTGAGCCAGCGCCGGAGAGCCGGTGCATGAGCGGCGCGCCGTGCCAAAAAAGCACAGCGGATAAAACAGCGTAAAGCGCCAGGGCCGTAACATTATTGATTATAGACCGCATTATATTACACCAGCCCGCGCAGGTTCCGTCAGGTTTTCGGGTCCGTCAGCCCCGTGGCCCTGATGCGCGCGGCCTCCTCATCCCAACCAGGCCGCTCGGCCACGCGCAAAAACAAATCCACCTTGGTTTCCAGCAGCCGGGTCAGCTCGGTACGGGCACGGGCGCCCAGCTCTTTTATGCGCGCCCCCTTGGCACCGATGAGTATGCCCTTATGCCCAGGGCGGGACACATAAATCACCGCATCGATGCGTATTTTTCCGTTCTGCTCCTTAAAACTTTCCGTCTCCACCGTGGCGCTGTAGGGCACCTCGTCGCGCGTTTGCAAAAAAATCTGCTCGCGTACAATCTCGGCGGCCAGCAGGCGGTCCGGCAGGTCGGTCAGGTCGTCCTCGGGGTAGAGGAACGGGCTTTCGGGCAGTTTCGCCGTACAGAAATCCAGCAGCACATCCAGGCCATCGCCCGTATTGGCCGAGATCATGAATACCTGCTCAAACTTGGCAAGCTGCGCCAAATCCTGCGCCAGGGGCAATAGCTGCTGGCGGTCGATCAGGTCGATCTTGTTCAGCACCAGCGCCATTTTGCGCCCGGAAGACATAGCCTGGCTAACGATCCCGCGCACCGCCTCTGTCAGCCCGGCTTTGGCGTCCACCAGCAGCAGCACATAATCGGCCTCGCCCGCGCCATCCCAGGCCGCGGCCACCATGGCGCGGTCCAGCCGCCGCTTTGGCGCGAAAATGCCCGGCGTATCCACAAAAATAAGCTGCGCCTCGCCGCGCACCAAAATGCCTAACACCCGCGCGCGCGTCGTCTGCGCCTTTGGTGTCACTATGGATAATTTCGCACCTGTCAGCCGGTTGAGAAGGGTCGATTTACCCGCATTGGGCGCGCCGATGAGTGCGATGAAGCCGCATTTGGTCATGATGGCAAATCTTTCAACAACATACGTGCCGCCTCCTGCTCCGCCGCGCGTTTGGCCCCGGCCCGGGCCTCGGCGCTGGAGTCTCCCGCCGCCACCCTAACAACGAAAGAGGGGGCGTGCGAAGGGCCAGATTGTTCCACAACGCTATAAGCGGGTAACGGCAATCCACGTTTAAGCGCCCATTCCTGCAGCGCCGTCTTGGGGTCCTTGGGCGGGGTGTCCTGCGCCTCCACTGTGTTTTCCATAACCCGCCGCACAAAATCCCGCGCTGCGGCAAGCCCGGCATCCAGGTACAACGCGCCGATCATTGCCTCCAAAGCATCGGCCAGCACATTCGCCTGAGCGGAAACGCCGCGCCTGGCCTCTCCCGGCGCCACGCTAATCATCTCCGCCACGCCATGGGCCTCGGCAATGGCCGCGAGCGCGGGCTTGGAGACAAGCGCCGCCAAACGCGGGCCTAATTTGCCCTCCTGTTCATGCGGAAAACGTTCAATCAGCCATTCCGCCACAATCAGGCCCAGCACGCGGTCGCCGATAAATTCCAGCCGCTCGTTCGACCCCACACCCTTCGCCCCGGCCGCGGAGCGGTGGGTTAACGCCTCCGCCAGCAGCGCAAGCCGGGTAAATTCATGGCCAAGCCAGGCCGCGGCGTGGGTAAGCGCCTCGGCCGGCGGGGCTGCCTGCTGGGGCGCCTTTCGCCTCATGAGATGTGCTTTAACATCCGGTCCCAGCGGATCTCGAACGGCCAGTACCAGAATTCCCAAAATGGATGCTTCAGGTCGATGGAGAAAAAGATGTAGGTTGCGGGCCCGATGACATTCTGGATGGGCACATACCCCACCGGCCCATCCAGAAAGCGAGAATCCTCTGAATCATCGCGATTATCGCCCATCATGAACAAATCGCCCGGCGGCACGGTGTAAACAGGTGTGTTATTGGGGTCTATACCTTCCACGGTATAAGGCGCGTTGGTGCGCTTGAGGATATAATGCTTCCGTCCCCCTGGCAGGGTCTCCAGATAGTCGCGCGCCAGCACGGGCGGGCCGTAGCCATCGCTGTCATCGCTATACAGCCCCACATCGGTGCGTGGTACTTCTTTGCCATTAATGTAAAGCTGGCCTTGGCGCATCTGCACGGTATCGCCCGGCAGGCCTATCACGCGCTTAATGTAATCCTCGTTCATGGCGCCGGGCGGGCGGAACACAACCACGGCACCGCGCGGGGGCATGCGCGCGGGCCAGCGACCAGAAAACAGGTCCGGCCCGAAGGGAAAAGAATAGCGCGAATAGCCGTAGGCGAACTTATTCACAATGATATAGTCGCCCACTTTCAGCGTGGGCACCATGGAGCCGGAGGGAATATAGAACGGCTCGAACAGAAATGTATGGATACCGACCGCGATTAAACCGGCCCAGAAAATTGTTTTGATAAACTCGGCAATGGACCCGCCGAGTCCGTCATTCTGTTTCTGGTTGTTACGCGCCATCTATGCTCGCCTTTCTAGGAGTGCCGCATCAAACAAGGCGGGGACGGGTTGTCAAGAAAGCGCCTTAGCGAACACGGCGCAAAAACCGCCCCCAGCGTAACTCCCCGGGCCAGCTCCACACCTCTCACCAGGGCGCCCAAAAATGTGCCGCGCCGAGGATGAGCACGCCGGAACCCAGCAGATTGGCCTCCGGCATATAGTCCACCGGCCCATCCAGACAGTGCCAATCCTCCGAATTGCCGCGGTTATCGCCCGCCGGCAGGCCCCTGCGCTGCTATATTTCATATAACTTACCGGCCCTTAACATATGCGTTACAAGCCGTGGCTTGCGGCTTGTCAATAAATGGGTGCAGAGAGAGGCCCAATTTGCCTCATCTGCAAGGGAGACCGACTCACCCCATGCCCAATTTCCGCTCCGCCTCGTACTTGGCGTTAACCGCCGCTCTCTTCATGGCCGCCCCACTAGCCGCGGCGGCCGCCACCGGCGATACCGGCAAGATTGGCGCCACACCTGCGCCTTCTGGCCCTCCCCCGGTGCCAAACAGCCCGATCGCCGGCAAATCCACCCCCACCCCGCCGGTTCTGCCCGATATGACGGCCTATGTGCTGATGGACGCCACCACCGGCGCCGTACTGGCCGAAGCCGCGCCGCACCTGCAATTACCCCCCGCCAGCCTGACCAAGCTGATGACCGCCCACCTCGTCTACCAGGCCATTGAGCATGGAGAGCTGAAGATGGACCAGGTGGTACCCGTCTCGGACGAGGCTTGGCACCAGGCGGGATCGACCATGTTCATCGACCCCACCTCGGTGGTAACGGTTGACCAGCTCCTGCACGGACTCATCATCGACTCCGGCAACGACGCCGCCGTGGCCCTGGCCCAGCAGGTAGACGGCTCTACCAGCGCCTTTGTGCAGATGATGAACAGAACCGCCAAGAATTTGGGCTTGACCGACACCAACTACACCAACGTTACCGGCCTGCCGGACCCCAATTTGCATACTTCCGCCATGGATGTAGCCAAGCTCTCCCGCGCCATCCTACAGGATGAACCGCAGATCCTCGATATTTCCAAGCAGCAAAGCTATACCTTCAACCACATAACGCAGGCTAGCTGGAACCCTGTGCTGAAGGTGGACCCAACCGTGGATGGGCTGAAAACCGGCCTGACCAAGGAAAGCGGCCATTGCATAGACGCCACGGCGAAACGCGGTGACATGCGCCTTATTGCCGTTGTAACGGGTGGCCCCACCTGGCATGCCAGCACCGCCGCGGTGGAGGCATTGCTGGATTATGGCCAGCGCTTCTTTACCGACGCGCAAATCGCGCAGGTTGGAACGCAAATTGGCACGCTGCAGAGCAAAGAGCTTAATAGCGGCTCAGTCGCCGTGGGCCCCAACCAGGATGTGGTTGTTACCCTGCCCACTGATGAAGCCAAAAACGTAACCAACGATATTAGCTATAATGCCAACCTCGCCAACGGCGTAACCAAAGGCGAGGTGCTGGGCAGCGCCAGCTACAGCGCGGGCGGCAAGATTCTCGCCACCGTGCCCGTGGTGGCGCTGGCGGATTCCCCTCCCGCCACCTTCATGACAAAAATGAAAGCAAAAATACGGAGCTGGCTATGAGCGACACCCCGCCGGACCGCCTGTCCATTGACCCGGACAGTAAATTTTTTAACGAAGAGCTGCTAAGCCGCGGCATCGGCATCCGTTTCAACGGCGCGGAAAAGACCAATGTGGAGGAATACTCCGTCGCCGATGGGTGGGTAAAAGTCTCCCTCGGCAAAACCATGGACCGCCATGGCAAGCCGCTGACCATGAAGCTGAAGGGAAAGGTAGAGCCTTACTTCAAGGATACCGCCGCGTAAAATCTTGCACCGGGCCAGGGGCTACCCCCTGGCTTTTTATTGACCCGGGCGCAGCATATCCAGCCTGCTCTCGGGCCGCACCTCGGCATAAGCACTCGCCCCGCCGGCGCGCAGCAAAATTCCCGCCCCGAACGTATCGAACACGCCATCCTTCAGCAGCTCCGGCGCAATATGCACCCCCACCACCTCTCCCAGCACCAGCCAAGCATCGGCCGGCACGCCGGCAGCGCTTTTCAACCGTATAATCTCCGAAAGCCTGCATTCAAAATTCACTTTCGCCGCCGCCACACGCGGCGGTTTCACCAGCTTTGAGGGCGCCTTTTCCAGCTCAGCCAGCGCAAACTCGTCCACCCCGTAAGGTGTTGCGGCGGCGCTTTCATTCATCGCCGCCCCCAGCTCGCGCGTTACAAGATTCCACACAAATTCACCTGTCTCCCGCACGTTACGCAGCGAGTCCTTCGCCCCGATTGACGAGAAACCGATGATGGGGGGTGTGTAACAAAACGCATTAAAAAAAGAGTAGGGCGCGAGATTAACACCACCGCCCGCCCCTTGCGTGGAGACCCAGCCAATGGGCCGCGGCCCCACTATGGCATTGAAAGGATCATGCCTAAGCCCATGCCCGCGTGCGGGCTCGTAGAAATATCTGTCCATCCCTCCAAGATAATCACTGCTTTTCTGTTTGAAAATGCGCCGCTCAACCGCGCATGTTCAACACCCCTTCAAATTCCAGCTCGCGATAGCCGCGCACACACCCGCCGCCATTCAGCTTGGCTTCGGCCAAAGCCCGCGCCGCCCGGCGCGTCAGTTCCAGCGGATTGTAGAGATCATCCATGGTGAAAGCCGCCGCACCGCAGCTCACCGTCTGCAGCCCATCCGCACGGCCGGCATTGGTCAGCCCCAGGGCGCGTATGGCCTCGGCAATTTGTGCGGCCACACGCAACGCGCCACCGCCATCGGCCAGCGGCAGCAGCACGGCAATTTCGGTTTCGCTGTAGCGCGCCACAATATCGCCCGTGCGGCGGGGCACAGCCTGCACGGCTTGCGCAACATCCCGCAGGCACATATCAGCCTGGCGCACCCCATGCTGGCTGACAAATTGCTGGAACTGGTCAATCTCAATCAATACCAGCCCTAGCGGCTTCTTGCTGCGCACCGCGCGTTTGAACTCATAGGTCAAGCTGGCATCAAACTGCCTACGGTCCGCCAGCCCCGTCACCGCATCCTCGCCCGCCAAACCGTCCAGCGCCCCGGCATGGGCAGGCGGGCGGGTTTCGGCCCGCTTGGGTTCAGTCACATCGAGCATCACCCCATTCATCATCTCCACCGCGCCATCTTCGTCCAGCACCGCCTGGGCGCATAAGGTCACGTTGCGAATCTCACCATCTGGCCGCCGCAGCCTTGCCGCCATATCGAATGTCCCGCCATTCGTGGCCGCTTCGCGCAACAACTCCCCCAGGCGTTTGCTGTCCAAGGGGTGAAATGCAGCCAATGCCGTTTCAATATCTGGCTGGTAATGTTCACGCCACAAACCATGAATCCGGAACATTTCATTTGACCATACCAGCCTGTTCCCGGGCACGGTAAGCTGCCAATGCCCCACATGCGCGGCCTGCTCCGCCAAATCCAGCCAGGCTTGGGCCGATTGCGCCCGCGCTTCCGCACGCCGCGCAAGGCGCTGCAGGCGATGATTGAGGATTTTCATCTGCCCCTGGCGGATTCGCCTGATGGGTGCCCGGCATAATACCAGCAAGGTGAGGAATGACAGCGCGGCAACCCCAGCCAAGACCCGCTGCATGGGCGCAATGCCAAAAGCCGCCACCACCACCAGGCTGGCTTGCGCCAGCGCGCCGGTGAGTGCCGCAACCATCAGCGCGGCGCGGCGCGGCCCCAGCGCGGTGCGGGCTGTCGCGGTGAAAAGATCGTTCACGGAAAACGCCGCCATTACAAAGCCAACGGCCATCACGCCATCAGGGATCACCCTCGCCGAAATCATCCTGCCTCACCCGTACAAAAGAATCCGAAGGGCGCGCTACAAAATTAACGTCCCGTTTCCTTTGTAAAATGCAGCAACAAAGTTAAGCGTTGGATAACGGCTCGGCGGAAATAATGACCTGCGCATAGGCGTAAGGATATTCATCCGTAAGAGAAAGAAGCACCCGCGCCTCATGCCCCGCTGGTGTAATGGCCTTCAGCCGCGCCAAGGCCGCCCCATGCAGCGATAATGCAGGCTGCCCGCTGGGCAAATTCATCACCCTCAAATCCGAGAGAAACACCCCGTCGCGGAATCCCGTGCCCAGCGCCTTGGCACATGCCTCCTTGGCCGCGAAACGTTTGGCGTAGCTCGATGCCGCCTGCCCCGCGCGCTTCTCAGCCCGTGCGCGCTCGGTTTCAGAAAATACGCGGTGCGTGAACCGCTCGCCATGCCGCGCCAGCGTCTGCTCAATGCGGCGTATGTCGCAAATATCGGAGCCAAGGCCTATTATCATGCCTTGGCCCGCTCCACCTGCGCAATACTGGCCGCGCCGCGCAAGCCCGCTATCACCTGGTTGAGATGGCGCGCATCGCGCACCTCCACATCCACAATGGCCTCGAAAAAATCCTGCTGGCGCTGGGTGATTTTGAGATTGACAATGGCCCCGCCCTGTTGCGAAACCGCATTGGTGAGGCTGGCCAGCGCCTGCGGATTATTAGCCGCAATCACACCAATGCGGCCAATAAATTTTCCGGCCTTGGGGTCCATGCGCGAAATGGCCGCATTATCCCAGTCCACGTCGATAAACCGTTCCGGTGTCGCCGCGAACGTTTCAAGCGTGGCACATTCTTTGGTGTGGATGGTCACGCCCTTGCCCGTGGTGACGATGCCCACAATCTTGTCTCCGGGCAGCGGGTGGCAGCAGCCGGCATAATGCACGTCCATCCCGGCCACAAGGCCGGTAACAACCATGCCGCTTTCAGGCCGCAACGCGGCATTACGCGGCGAGCGCGCGGCAAGCCCCGTGCCCATGAACGCGGGCAACATACGCGGCGCGCCACCGCCGCGCAGCTCGGGGTAGGCCGCATGCACAACATCTTTCGGCCCCACAATGCCGGTGGCAACGGCAACGTAAAGGTCGTCCACGCTCGCTTGCTTGAAGTGCTTGGCAACCGGCTCCAGCACTTTTTCCGCACCATCCACGCCATCCTGGCGGAACGCCTTGGCGAGCATCGACTTGCCGGCATCGCGGTGCTGGTCGCGCATCTGCTGCGCCAAAAAGCGGCGGATGCGCGCGCGCGCCTTGCCCGTAACAACAAAGCGCTCCCATTGCGGGCTGGGCGTGCCGCCGCGGGCGGTGAGAATTTCCACCTGGTCGCCATTCTGCAACTCGTAGCGCAGCGGCATAAGCCGGCCATTAATGCGCGCGCCCACACAAGTATCGCCAATCTGGCTATGCACCGCATAGGCAAAATCAACCGAGGTGGCTCCACGCGGCAACTGGATGAGCTGGCCCTTGGGCGTGAAGCAGAACACCTGGTCCTGGTATAATTCCAGCTTGGTGTTTTCCAAAAACTCGTCTGGCGCGGCCGAATTTTCGAGAATTTCCAAAAGATCCTGCACCCAGCGGAACTTCTGCACGTCACCGGGCGAAGCATCATCCTGCTTGTAAAGCCAATGCGCCGCCACGCCATTTTCCGCCACCGCCTGCATTTCCGGTGTACGGATTTGAATCTCGATCTTCTGGTTGCGTGGCTGCCGCAGCGTGACGCCCGTATGCAAAGATTGGTAACCATTGGCCTTGGGCGTCGAGATATAATCCTTGAACCGTCCCGCAATCACCGGATACATGGCATGAATGGCCCCCAGCGCCACGTAACAATCGCTACGCGCGGGCACGATAATGCGGAAGGCCATGATGTCGGATAACTGCTCAAACGCCACATTGCGGCGCTGCATTTTCTGCCAGATGGAGTAAGGCGATTTCTCGCGCCCCGCGATTTCCACCGCCTTTACACCAGCATCGAGGCATATTTTCGTCAGCTCGCGCCGCACTTCCTCGATAACATCCGCGCCCTGCCCACGCAGAAAATTAAGGCGTGCCTGGATCGATTCATACGCTTCCGGGTCTATCTCAGCGAAGGAGCGCGTCTGCAACTCGGTCTTTACCGCCTCCATGCCGATGCGTTCGGCCAGCGGCGCGTAAATATCCATGGTCTCACGCGCTATGCGCACGCGCTTATGTGCCGCGGAAATAGCGCCGATGGTACGCATGTTGTGCAGCCGGTCGGCCAGCTTCACGATGAGCACGCGGATATCCTTGCTCATCGCCAGTACCAGCTTGCGGAAATTTTCCGCCTGCTTGGTGCGGTCAGACTGCAACTCCAGCCTGGTCAGCTTGGTAACGCCATCCACCAGCCCCGCCACCTCGGGGCCAAAGCGCGCGCGCACCTCGCTCAGCGTGAGGGAGGTATCCTCCACCGTGTCGTGCAGAATCGCCGTGATAATCGAGGCCACATCCAGCCGGTAACCGGCCAGAATATTCGCCACCTCCAGCGGGTGGGTAATGTAAGGCTCGCCATTATCCCGCTTCTGGCCCTCATGGGCCTGCATTGCGGCGGCGTAGGCAGCATCTATGAATACCGGGTCGGCCTTAGGGTCATAAGACGCCACGCGGCTCAGCAGCGGCATCAGTTCCGGGTGGATTTTACCCGCACCGCCCCCCACCCCTTCGGGGGTATAGGACAGGCTCAACCCCAGGCCGCCTGTCCACACGACGCTTACCGGCGGGACTTGCCGCCGAGCTCTGCCTCGATCGCCGCCTGAATATCTTCAGGCGTCATTTCCTCAGCCTCGGCGGCCATCGCGGCGGCTTCTTCCTCGGCGGATACATCCTGCAGGCCGAAAATATTCTGCTCGGTCGGGATCAGGTCCACCACCTCTTCGTCCACCGGCTCGGGCTCCGGCACGCGGGAGAGGGATTTGACCAGATCAGCCTCCAGATTCGGCAGCCCCACCGTCTCCTCCGCAATTTCGCGCAAGGCAACGACGGGGTTCTTGTCATTGTCGCGGTCGATGGTGAGCTGCTCGCCACGGCTGATATTGCGGGCGCGCTGCGCGGCCAGCAAAACCAGCTCAAAGCGGTTCGGCACCTTCAAAACGCAATCTTCAACAGTGACGCGAGCCATACGGGAAACGCTCCGGGGAAAAAGAAAACCGAAGGTTTGCCTTACCCCGCGCGCTGGCCCGATGCAAGTCTTATCCCCGCGCGGCTGGATTGCGGCTTAATTATCCCAGAGGCTTATGGCCTGCGGCGGCAGCTCGGCCAGCAATGTGGTCACACTCTGGCGCAAGGCCGGGTGGCGCCAAGCCGGGGCCACGTCCAGCAGCGGGCGCAGCACAAAGCCGCGTAAATGCGCCCTGGGGTGCGGCAACACCGGGTCTGGCACCGCGCGGATTATGCCATTCAGGTCAATAATGTCCAAATCCAGCGTGCGCGCCGCATTGGGTGTGCCGCGCGCACGGCCAAACTGGTATTCTATTTCTTGCAGCCGGGCCAGCAACATCTCTGGGCTAATCGCACCTTCCAGCCGTATCATGCCATTGCAATAATCGGGCTGGCTGGCTGCTGGTATGGGGCTGGTGCGATACCATGGTGAAAGTGCTACAAATTTCAGCCCTGCGATACCCCGCACCACGGCGGCCGCCTGCTCACAGCTTTCCCTCGGGCTGGCCCTGTCCCGCCCTGGCAGGTTGGCGCCAATGGCAATCAAAATCATTTGCTGCTATGCCTGCGCACGATACTCACACCCCGCCATTGCACACTCCCCAGCCTTCTAACATTGTTACTCGTCTTGTATATAATTTTTAACTTTTTCTTCCCGGGAAGAAACCCCCCATGATCCGATTTTCCGCACAGGAACGCACCGCGCTCTTCATCGATGGCGCCAATCTCTACGCCGCAACCCGTAGCCTGGCCTTTGACATTGACTACCGCAGGTTGCTTGATTTTTTTGGAACCAAAACAAACCTGCTGCGCGCCTACTACTACTCCGCCCTGCTGGAAACCGAGGATTATTCTCCGCTTAAGCCACTAACAGACTGGCTGGCCTATAATGGCTATTCTCTGGTCACCAAGCCCGCGAAAGAGTTCACCGACACCATGGGCCGCCGCCGCATCAAGGGCAATATGGATATCGAGCTGGCCATCGATATGCTCGAACTCACCCCGCATATGGACCATGCCATCCTGTTCTCGGGTGATTCCGATTTCCGCCGCCTGGTAGAGGCCGTGCAACGCAAGGGTGTGCGTGTTTCCGTGGTTTCGACCATAAAAACCAGCCCGCCAATGATTGCCGATGAGCTGCGCCGGCAGGCCGACCAATACATAGAACTGGCTGATATTGCCCCCGAATTCACCCGGCGCCCCACCGAATCGCGCCCCCGCCCGCAAAACCGGGACGATGATGAGGCATGACGCCCCCGGCTGACTGCGCGCTCTGCCCCCGGCTGGTGGCCTACCGGGAGGCCAACCGCACAGCCATCCCGCACGGCTTCAACGCCCCTGTTCCCAGCTTCGGCCCGCTCACGGCCCGGCTGCTGGTGGTGGGCCAGGCCCCGGGGGTGAATGGCGCCAACACCACGGGCCGGCCCTTCACGGGCGATGTCGCCGGCCGGCTGCTTTATGCCGGGCTGCTGGCCGCGGGCTTCGCCAAAGGCACGTATGAAGAACGCGCCGATGACGGGCTGAAGCTCCTTGATTGCCGCGTAACCAACGCCGTGCGCTGCGCGCCGCCCCAGCACAAGCTGGAGCGCGCGGAAATCCATAATTGCCGCCCCTATCTGGCCGCGGAAATCGCCGCGATGAAGAAATTGCGCGTGTTCCTCGCCATAGGGCGGGAGCCGCATGAGGGCATTCTGCGCGTGCTGGGCCTGAAGCCTGCCGCCTATAAATTCACCCATGGCGCGCTGCATGAATTGCCCAACGGGCTGGTGCTGGCGGACAGCTTCCATACCTCGCAATACAACGTGAACACAGGCCGCCTGACAGCGGCGATGTTCGAAACGGTTGTGCGCGATATACGCGGGTTGCTGAACTAACGCCGTTGCGGCCGTAACGGCAATCCTACCGGTTCCGCAACAGCCGCGCCTTGTCCCTCTGCCAGTCGCGGTCCGCAATGGCCTGGCGCTTATCCGCCTTCTGCTTGCCCTCGGCTATGCCCAAAGTCACCTTCGCCATGCCGCGCTCATTAAAGTGCACATCCAGCGGCACCACCGTATTCCGGTCGCGCGCGATGGCGCCAAAAATCTGGTTGCGCTCTTTCTTCTTCACCAGCAGCTTGCGTAAGCCGCGCGTATCAAAGCGCGACAGCACCCCGCCCTGATATTCCGGGATATACATATTAAAAAGATAAAGCTCGCCGTCGCGCTCGCCGGCCCAGGCCTCGTTCAGCGCCGCACGGCCAAGGCGGAGAGATTTCACCTCCGCCCCCTTCAGCACAATCCCGGCCTCTATGGTCTCAAGAATTTTGTAATCGAAACGCGCCTTGCGGTTCTGGGCCGCAATGCCGTGCGAAATCATCCCGGTCTTTTTTTTGTCTTTTCCGCTCAATGCAGCAGGCCAACTTCCAGCATCGCCGCCTTTACCCGCGCGGCACTCGCCTCCGCAACCGGCACGAGCGGCAGGCGCACATTATTGGCGCCAAACCCAAGCAACGAGGCCGCATATTTCACCGGTCCCGGATTGCTCTCGCAAAACATAGAATCATGCAGCGGCAGCAGGCGCATCTGAATATCCATTGCCGCCTTCACATCGCCGCGCACCCAGGCCGCGTGCATCTCGGCACACAGGCGCGGCGCCACGTTCGCGGTAACGGAAATACAGCCATGCCCGCCCGCGGCCAGATACGAGACCACCGTATGATCCTCTCCGGAAAGCTGGATGAAATCCGGCCCGCAGGCGCGCAGCGTATGCAGCGGGCGGGTGAGGTTGGCGGTGGCGTCCTTCACCCCGGCAATGTTGGGCAACTGGGCCAAACGCGCCATCGTCTCCACGCTCATGTCAATCACCGAGCGCCCAGGAATGTTGTAGATGAAAATCGGCAGCGTCACCGCATCGGCAATGGCCTTGTAATGCCGGTACAGCCCTTCCTGGGTTGGCTTATTGTAATAGGGCGTCACCACCAGCACCGCGCCGGCCCCGGCCTTCTGGGCGTGCTTGGCCAGCTCAATCGCCTCGGCCGTGGAATTGGAGCCTGCCCCGGCCATTACCGGCACGCGCCCCTTTGCCGCCTCAATCGCGGCTTCCACCACGGCTTTATGCTCCTCATGGGTCAGGGTGGGCGATTCGCCCGTGGTGCCAACCGGCACAATACCGCTCGTGCCTTCCGCAATCTGCCAGGCGATCAACCGCTTATAGGCGGCAAAATCTATATTGCCATCCTCATCCATCGGCGTAATCAGCGCGGTAAGCGAGCCCTGAAACATTTTGGTTCTATCTCCTGTCGGCCCTCACGTAATCCGGGCGCCGCGCGCAGGCAAGGCGGCTCTCTGTTTGGCCCTGCACGGCACCGCTGCTAAAAGCGCAGGCATGAGACTCCGCGCCGCTCTCCCGCTTCTGTTGCTCCCCGTTCTTACCGCCCAGCAGGCCCCTGCCCCGGCACAAATCATGGTGGATGTGCACCATGGCGATTTCGCCGCCGCCGCCGGTCTGGCAGAACAGACTGGCGACCCGCTGGTGGAAAAGCTGGTCACCTTTTTCCGGCTTGCCGCCGGCGGGGGCTCAGCCGATGAAATCCAGGCCTTCATGCAGCAAAACCCAGACTGGCCGGAACAAAACCTGCTCGCCCTGCGCCTGGCCCAGGCGAATGGAACAGCCGAGCACCCTATCCCCTCCGCCACACCGGCCTTTATTACGGAAGTCACGGATCTGCACGCCGCCGGGCAGGACAGTTCCGCCGCCGGCATCTGGCAAAATCATGGCCAGGAGGAATTCAATACCGCCACGCCAGACCAGCAGCAACTCTTCTGGCCAGCACAGCAAGACCTTGCCCGCGCCCTGCTGGCAGAAAACGACCCGCAAGACGCCTACAGCGTGGTTACATCGGTAAACCCCGCGCAAGGCGGCACGCCTGATATAGGGCAAGAGCTCAGCCGCGACTTCCTGGCCGGTTTCATTGCCCTGCGCTTTCTGCACCAGAATGCCATGGCCGCCCAATGGTTCCGCGACCTGGCTGGCCTCTCTAACGCCGTTATCACCCAGGCCCGCGCCTATTACTGGCTGGCCCGCACCGAAACGGGCGCCGCCGCCACAGCCGATTACGAGCGCGCAGCCGCCTATCCCACCACTTATTATGGCCAGCTCGCTTCCGCCGCCCTGGGCGAATCTCCCTCCACCCTGGCCCAACGTATCGAAACCGTGGATCCCCCCAGCTACACCGCCACGGATGCCATCTATTTCAGCCTGACCGAGCTGCCCCACGCCGCTGTATTGCTGATGCAGATGAACGACCCGAATGATGCCGCGATTTTCCTCAACCGCGCGGCGCAAGAAGCCATAGATAATAAAACCCGCACCATGGACGCCAAGCTGGCCCTGGGCCTTGGCCTGCCGCAAGCAGCGGTTTCCATAGCCCGCATTGCCGGCATTGCCGGGCAAATGATGCCGGATCTGGGCTGGCCAACCCCGTACAATCCCCCCCCGGCCAATCTCGACCCCGCGGTGGCGGATGGCATTATGCGCCAGGAAAGCAGCTTCGATCCCAATGTTGTTTCCGGCTCCGGCGCCATCGGGCTGATGCAGCTTCTCCCCTCTACCGCGCGCATGACCGCAAGAAAGGCCGGGCTGCCTTACGGCAACCCCTTCGACCCCGCGCAAAACATGGCGCTCGGCACCACATATTTCGCTACCGAGCTGCGGCATTTCGGCAACTGCCTGCCCCTGGCCATCGCTGCCTATAATGCGGGCCCCACCGCTGTTGCGCGCTGGCTCAGCCAGAATGGAGACCCCGAGCTTGGCAGCCACGCCGGCGGCGCCAATATCATCGACTGGATTGAATTGATCCCCTACAGCGAGACACGGAATTACGTGCAGCGCGTAAGCGAGAACATCACCATCTACCGCGCCAAGCTCACAGGCTCGGCCGGCTCCCCCATTACCCGCTGGCTGAACCAATGAATTTCCGCACCTTCATCGCCAGCGGGCTGGGCATTGGCTATGCGCCCAAGGCGCCCGGCACATTTGGCTCCTTGCTTGGCCTTGCTTTAGGCATGGCTTTGCTGGCCGCGGGGCACATGCCGTTGCTGCTTGGCATCATCGTAACCACAGGGCTGGGCATCTGGGCCATTTCACACCTGCCTGAACATGCGGGCAACGATCCGGGCTGGATCGTCATTGACGAAATTGCCGGGCAGATGATCCCATTACTCGCCCTCAGCCAGCTTTCCCTCGGCGCCGTGCTGCTCGCCTTCGCATTGTTCCGCCTGTTCGACATCTGGAAACCCGGCCCCGTCGCCTGGGCAGACCGGCGCCATGACGAGCTTGGCATCATGGGCGACGACCTCATCGCCGGGCTGCTCGCCTTCGCCGTTCTCTTCGTCATCCGCCTGGTTACGCCGCTATGAGCGCGGCCGCCCTGGTTGCCCTTTGCACGCAAAAGCGCCTGCGCGTGGCCACGGCGGAAAGCTGCACGGGCGGGCTGGCCGCCAGTGCCATCACCGCCATTCCCGGCGCCTCCGCCATCTTCACCCATGGCTTCGTCACTTACGCGAATGAGGCCAAAACAAAGATGCTGGGGGTGCCTGCCGCCATGCTCGCCGCGCACGGCGCTGTATCGCCAGAAGTTGCCGCCGCCATGGCACAAGGGGCGCGGGAACGCGCGTCTGCAAATCTCGCCGTCTCCACCACCGGTATTGCAGGGCCGGAAGGCGGCTCGGCCGAAAAACCCGTGGGCACGGTCTGGTTTGGCCTCGCCACGCCACGCGGCGTTACCACATATCACCGCATCTTCCCCGGTAACCGGGATGAGGTGCGCCAGGCCAGCACCGATTTTGCCCTGGCCCTGCTGCAACAAGGAGCAGAAGCATGACCAAGACTCTCGCCCTTTGGGAAAAAGCCAAGCGCGAAGGCCGCAAGATGGCCATTGTCACGGCCTATGACTACCCCTTTGCCCGCTTTGCCGACGAAGCCGGGCTGGACGCCATCCTCATCGGTGACTCCCTGGGCATGACAGTGGCGGGCGACGCCGATACGCTGCGCGTCTCGCTTGAGCAGATGGAGTATCACACCAGCATCGTCGCCAAAGCCGTAAAACACGCCCTGGTGATGGCCGATCTGCCCTTCGGCAGCTTCGAGGAATCTCCCCAGAAAGCCTTTTCCGCCGCCGCCAGGCTGCTCAAGGCGGGCGCGGACATCGTGAAACTGGAAGGCGGCGCGCCAATGGTGGAAACTGTCGCCTTCCTCGCCAAGCGCGCCATTCCCGTCTGCGCCCATATCGGCCTTACACCGCAGCACATACGTCAGCTCGGCGGGTTCAAGCGCCAGGGCAAAACCCAGGAAGCCGCGCAGCTCATCCTCGAGGATGCCATCGCCCTGGCCGAAGCCGGCGCCCGCATCGTGCTGATGGAAGCCGTGCCCGCCGACCTCGCCCGCGAGATCACCCAGCGGCTTAGCATACCGACCATCGGCATAGGCGCCGGGCCGCATACCGATGCCCAGGTGCTGGTAATGCACGACATACTCGGCCTCAACCCGGATAAAGCCCCCGGCTTCGCCAAGCGCTACCTCAACGGCGCCGAACTCATCTCAACCGCCCTCACCCAATATGCCGCCGATGTGCGCGGCGGGCAGTTTCCGGGTTAAGTCCCGCGCCTAATACCAACGGGCATTGAGCATGACCGTTGGTATTAGGCTTATGCCTGGCGCGTGGCCGCCCCGCCAGCCCCACGCGCGAGGCAAAAACTTACGCCGGAAGCGCCGGCCCCAGCCCGCCCGGCAGATCCGGTTTGGGCGCGGCGGTGGGCACCGAGGCGCGGCGGTTATCACGCGCGGGTTCATCCACCACCGTGCGGATAATCCGCTCGCCGCGCAGCACCTGCTGAATCTCATCGCCCGAAAGCGTCTCATATTCCAGCAACCCTTGCGCCATGGCCTCCAAATCGTCCCGGCGCTCGGTGAGGATGCGCTTGGCCTCGGAATAGGCATGGTCGATGAAGGCGCGCACCTCGGTGTCAATCTCGCGCGCCGTGGCTTCGGAAACGCTCTTGTTCTGCGTCACCGAGTGGCCCAGAAACACTTCCTGCCCATTATCACCGTAAGAGACCATGCCGAGCTTCTCGGACATGCCCCATTCGGTAATCATGCGCCGCGCCGTGTCGGTGGCCATTTTTATGTCGCCTGACGCGCCGTTGGAGACCTTATCCGCCCCAAACACCAGCTCCTCGGCCGCACGCCCGCCCATGGCCATGATAAGCTGCTGCAACAGCTTTATCTTGCTCATGGAATAGCGGTCACCTTCCGGCAGGCTCATCACCATGCCCAAGGCTCGCCCGCGCGGAATAATGGTGGCCTTATGCACCGGGTCGCATTCTGGCAGGCTGATGGAGCAAATGGCGTGCCCGCCCTCATGGTAGGCGGTCATGCGCTTCTCATCGTCGGACATCACCATCGAGCGCCGCTCGGCACCCATCATCACCTTGTCCTTGGCATTCTCGAACTCCGCCATCGAGACCACGCGCTTGCCAATGCGCGCGGCCTGCAATGCGGCCTCGTTCACCAGATTAGACAAATCGGCACCCGAAAACCCAGGCGTGCCACGCGCGATGACTTTCGGATCGACATCGGAAGCCAGGGGCACTTTGCGCATATGCACGCGCAAAATCTTCTCGCGCCCCATCACATCCGGGTTCGGCACCACCACCTGGCGGTCGAAACGGCCAGGGCGCAGCAATGCCGGGTCCAGCACGTCCGGCCGGTTGGTGGCGGCAATCAGGATCACACCCTCATTGCTCTCAAACCCGTCCATTTCCACCAGCATCTGGTTCAGGGTCTGCTCGCGCTCATCGTTACCGCCGCCCAGGCCAGCGCCGCGATGGCGGCCAACCGCGTCGATTTCATCGATAAAGATGATGCACGGCGCGTTCTTCTTGCCCTGCTCGAACATATCGCGCACGCGGGACGCACCCACGCCCACGAACATCTCGACGAAATCCGAGCCGGAGATGGTGAAGAACGGCACATTCGCCTCGCCCGCAATGGCGCGGGCCAGCAGCGTTTTACCCGTGCCGGGCGGGCCGACCAGCAGGCAGCCTTTGGGAATTTTGCCGCCCAGCCGCTGGAATTTCTGCGGGTCGCGCAGGAATTCCACAATCTCCTGCAACTCGCCCTTGGCCTCGTCGATGCCGGCGACATCCTCGAACGTCACGCGCCCCTGCTTTTCGGTCAGCAGCCGCGCGCGGCTCTTGCCAAAGCCCATGGCACGCCCGCCGCCGCCCTGCATCTGGCGCATGTAGAACACCCAAACACCAATCAGCAGCAGCATCGGCGCCCAAGAGATCAACCCGCGCAGAATCGGGTTCATCGTGTCGCCATCTGGCTTGGCCGTAACGGTCACATTCGCCGCTTCCAGCTTGGGAATAAGGGTCGGGTCCTCCGGCGCGTAGGTCTCGAAGCTCTTACCATCCTTGGTGGTGCCGGTAATATCCTTGCCCGTAATGGTTACCGATTGCACCTGGTTATCATTCACCTGCTGCAAGAAGCTGGAATAGGCGATCTCGGCGGCGTTACCCTGTGTACCGGAAGGCTGGAACACGTTGAACAACAGCACCAGAAACAGGGCCACAACAACCCATAATGCGATGTTTCGACCCAGATTATTCATCTAGACTTATCCGTTCTTTCATCAATTCGCGCTCTCGCCCCACAATTTTGCCAAGGCGAATTACGCATGTGGCTATTCTGCACCGGATTCCCAGCCCAGCACAAATCATTTGCGGATTAAACCCGGAATGGGTGGGATGTTGCCGGGACAGGCGGCACAAAACGCACCGGCGCGGGAAAAATCAGCGCCCCATCCGGAGCCCGCAACACCGCCATGCCACGCAAAACAACCATCGGAAGATTATTGAATTTACGGTATTTTGTGGCATCCTCCGCCAAGGCGCCCAGCATCATCTCCGGCATGGGTGCCGCAAATAGCGTAAAACGCCGGTCCCAACGCGCGCCCGGCAGCGCGGCAACCGGCCCCGCGCAGGCCGCAGGCTCGCGCGCCAGCAGCCAGCCTGGCCCCAGCCTGCCCGCCGGCAAAATCTGCACTCCGCCCAGTGTGGCCGGGTGCAGCGCCGCCCCAAGCCGCGCCAGTGCCTCTTGCCTTGGCGCGTAATCGGCGCCGCCCAGCATACGGATGAGCGCCCCTAAAGCCGCTGGCGGCGCGCTGGCGGCATTCAGCACCGCAAACCCCTCGGGCCAAATTTGCGCATGGGCCGCCAGAAAATCGGCCACAGCCGTATCTCGCGCGGCCCGCGCCGCCGCCCCTTCAGGCTTGGCCGCAACCCCCTGCTGGCGCAGCCGCACACGCTCAAACCGCGGCGACTGGTTAGAGGGGTCTTCCACCCACGCCATCCCCTCGGCCCGCAAATATTCACGCAGCATGTCCGGCTGCACGCCCAAAAGCGGACGCAGCAGCAATATTTTGTTCCGCGCGCTCCAGCCCGGCATACCCTCCGCCCCATTTGGCCCCCGTGCGGCGCGCATGGCCACTGTCTCGGCCTGGTCCGCCGCATGGTGGCCGAGCAGCAAATGCGCAAACCCGGCCACTGAGGCTGCCTCCGCCAGCGCCTCGTGCCGCGCCCGCCGCGCCGCCTCCTGCAACCCGGCACCGCGCGGCAGGCCACAAAGGGTAATAATACGCGCCGCAATGCCACGCGCGGCCAGCCGTTTGGCCGTTAGCGCCGCTTCCGCCGCCGCCCCGCCGCGCAACCCATGGTCGACAATAAAGCCCATGGCCTCGCCGCCACGCGCCGTGCAAAATTGCTGGGCCAGCAAAGCCAGGGCCGTGCTATCCGCCCCACCGGAAACCGCCACCGCCAGGCGCGGCGGGGTGCCGAACGGCCCCAACCGCGTCAGTGCCGCCTCGAACCAGCCTAGTTGCAATTCGCCTGCTTGCTCACGGCATCGATGCGCAGCTGCATACCCGCGGGCGGCGTGGGGAACTGGCTGTTGAGCGAGCTCAGCGTCGAGCAAGCCTCGTCATTGGCGCCAATCCCGGCCAGCGAGGAGGCCAGCCCTAGCAAAGATTGCGGCGCGTAAGAGCCGGTGCGGTTCATGTTATATGTGTTGTCATACGCAATCGCCGCATCCTGGTCATTGCCGCTGGCGGCGTAGGATTGGGCAGAAAGATACTGCGCCCGGTAAGCCTCCGCCGCCTGCGGGTGGCTCTTCACCAGCGCCGAAGAGAGGCTGGCGGCAGCCTTGTAATCCCCCTTATCATAGGCGTCGAGCGCCGCGCGGAGCTGGCTCTTGGGATCGTTCGGCACCACCGCAGGGGCTGGTGTGGTGGATGCGGCGGCTGGCGGGGTAAGCGCTGGGGGCTGGCCGGCGGCGGCCCCCGCGGCGGCAGGCACGCCCGGCGTGGCCGAGCCCGTAACGCGGAAATTCAAATCCCCAATCTCTTTCTGCGTCTGCGTATTCTGCTGATTCACCTGGTTTTGCAGCTCATCCACCCGCCCCCTGAGCGACTGCACCTGGCTTTGCAATTGCTGCACCTGGGTGAGCAGGCTGCCCACCAAGCCGCCAGCCACGGGCGCGCCGCCACCAGCGGGCTGCGGCGGTGGCGCGGCGCTGCCGCCCAGCACGGAGCTGCCATTATTCTGCGCGCCGCTTTGCAATTGCTGCACCTGTGCCTGCAACTGCTCAATCTCATTCTGCAGGGCTATGCCCTCTTGGCTTTGGATGAACTGCTGCGCGCGCGCGGCAACGGGGAACATAAGCACGGCGCTGGAAAACAGAATCGATGCAAACTGGCTTTTACGCATGGCGAATCCCGGCATGGCTAGAAACTGATACCGCTATAACCACCCAAGCGCTTAAAGACAAAACATGGCGGGATTACGATACGGCCATTCATTTCCTTAAAAGCAAAACCAGCTCCTTAAAAACAAAACCGGCGGCACTTGCGTGCCGCCGGTCCTTGCAACCTCAATCGTTACAAAGAGATTACTTGCAGCTCTGCGGATTGAAGCCGACCACAGAGGTGATGGCGTTGCGGTTCTGCGCCCAGGCAGCCTCGTCGTGGCCGGAAGCCACCGGGCAATCCTTGCCGTAGGAGATGGTGGAGATACGGCTCGCGGCAACACCCTGGGCAACCAGGAAGTCGCGGGCGGTATCGGCACGGCGCTGGCCGAGCGCAAGGTTGTACGTCTCGGTACCGCGCTCGTCGGCGTTACCAGCCACCAGCACGTTCACGGAGGGGTACTTCGCCAGCCAAGCGGCCTGCTTGGTCAGGGTTGCCTGCGCGTCGGGGGTGAGGCTCGACTTGTTGAAGCCGTAGAAGACGCGGTCGCCAACATTGGCGACAAGATCCTGCTCACTGCCAGGAGCCGGGCCGGTCATCTGCGTGCCAGTGCCGCCAGTGCTGGCCTGGGGCGTGGGAGAGGAAGAGCAGGCTGCCAGCAGGGCAAGGCCGGCAAAAGCGCCCAGAGCTTTAAATTTCATGATAAAACCGATCCCTGTCCTATAGGTGGGTGAAAACTACACGCACTTTGGTTGCATAATCACTATGATTATGCATACATCTGCGCTCTACTCTTCCCGGCAGCAAGGGGTCAAGCGGCTGATTTATACAAATTGTGCAATCCTCCCCCGTTTCCAGTCATTACGAGATTTTCTTGCCCGCTGTTGATAATTTGTAACACCTGGGCAGAGCTTCTGTTCATAATTCCGTCACATTTCAACCCAGGGGCATGGCTTGACATTTCCGCCCCGCCCATGTCTGCCCTGCCCCGGCGCCGCCAGCGGGCGGACCGGAGCTTAAGCAGGGATAAATGACGAACATGCTGGCCGATGAGCTGAACAATATACGGCAAGGCGCGCTCCCCGCCATCGCGGCGGCGGATGCGGCTTCACTTGAGGAATTGCGCGTCAGCCTGATGGGCAAAACCGGCAGCGTGACACAATTGCTGAAATCACTCGGCACCATGGAGGCCGAGGCCCGCAAAGCCGCCGGCGCCGAGATCAACCAGCTAAAAACCGAGATTACCGAGTGCCTGGCCGCCCGCCGCGCCGTGCTGGATGCGGCGGCGCTGGAAGCCAGGCTGGCCGCCGAACGGCTGGATGTAACGCAGCCGCCGCGCCCGGAACCCGCGGGCGCCATCCACCCGCTCTCGCGCACCATGGAAGAAATCGCGGCAATTTTTTCCGCCATGGGTTTCGCCATCAAGGACGGGCCAGACATCGAGTCCGATTGGCATAATTTCTCCGCCCTCAACATTCCCGGCCACCACCCGGCACGGGCGATGATGGATACGTTCTACCTGACCGGCGGCGAGGTTCTGCGCACCCATACCTCGCCGGTACAAATCCGCACCCTGCTCAACGAGCAGCCGCCCATCCGCATCATCGTGCCCGGCCGCACCTTCCGCTCCGACCACGACGCCACGCACAGCCCCATGTTCCACCAATGCGAAGGGCTGGTGGTGGGCGAAGGCATCACGCTCGGCCACCTGAAAGGCTGCCTCACCGATTTCCTCTCCGCCTATTTCGACGTTCCCAGCCTGCCCGTACGCCTGCGCTCCTCCTATTTCCCCTTCACCGAGCCTTCGATGGAGGTGGATATTGGATGGAACAAAAAAACCGGCGAGATTGGCGGCGGCACGGATTGGCTGGAAATTGGCGGCTCCGGCATGGTGCACCCCAACGTGCTGGCCAATTGCGGCATAGACCCGCGCCAATACCAGGGCTTTGCTTTCGGCGTGGGGCTGGAGCGCCTGACCATGCTCAAGCACGGCATCGCCGATTTGCGCTTGTTTTACGAAAGCGATGTGCGCTGGCTGCGCCATTACGGCTTCTCACCCCTCGCCCCCGCCACCCTGCATGAGGGGTTCTAACCGATGAAATTCTCGCTTTCCTGGCTCAAAACCTGGCTTGATACCGATGCCTCGCTGGAGGACATCACCACCACGCTCTCCGCCATCGGGCTGGAGGTTGAAGGGGTGGAGAACAAGGCGGACACGCTGCGGCCCTTCCTCATCGCCGAAATTCTGGAAGCCACCCGCCACCCTAATGCCGACAAGCTGCAAGCCTGCCGCGTCTCCGCCAGCGGCGCGGAGCTTTCCGTGGTGTGCGGCGCGCCAAATGCGCGCACCGGGCTTAAGGTGGTGCTTGCCCCGGTGGGCGCGGTGATTCCGGTAAACGGCATGGTGCTGAAAGCCGGTGAGATTCGCGGCGTGAAATCCGAGGGTATGCTGACGAGTTACCGCGAGCTGGGGCTGGGTGAGGACCATGAGGGCATCATCGAGCTGCCCGCAGATGCACCGGTAGGCGCGCATTTCGCGCAATGGGCCGGGCTGGACGAGCCGGTCATCGAAATCGCCGTTACTCCCAACCGTGGCGACGCGCTTTCCGTGCGTGGCATTGCCCGCGACCTCGCCGCGGCGGGGCTGGGCAGGCTCAAGCCCTTCACCGCGCCGGATGTGAAAGCTGAAGGCTCGCCGCCGATTATTTGGAAGAACGAGTGCCAGGAAGCCTGCCCCTGGATTCTCGGCCGCACCGTGCGCGGGGTGAAGAATGGCCAAAGCCCGGACTGGCTGAAGCAGCGGCTGGAAAGCATCGGCCTGCGCCCCATCAACACGCTGGTGGACATCACCAATTTCTTCACCTTCGACCTCGGCCGCCCGCTGCATGTGTTCGATGTTAACAAAATTAACGGCAGCACGCTCACGCTGCGCCACGGCATTCCGGGCGAATCCTTCCTTGGCCTGCATGGCAAGGAGGTAAAACCCGGCGAGCATGATTGCGTGATCGCCGACGCCGCCGGCCCGCAATCCCTCGCCGGCATTACAGGCGGCGAGGCCACGGGCACGGACGAGGCCACCACCGATGTGTTCATCGAATGCGCGCTGTTCGACCGCGTTAAAATCGCGCAAACCGGCCAGCGTACCGGCATTTTCTCCGATGCCCGCCAGCGTTTCGAGCGCGGCATCGACAGCCAGCTCCTGCCCGAAGCGCTGGACGCCGCCACGGCCATGGTCATCGCCCTGTGCGGCGGTACGGCCAGCGAGGTGACAGAAGCAGGCCAGCGCCCAGAATGGAACCGCGCCGCCAAGCTGCGTTTCGCCCGCCTCCAGAGCTTCGGCGGGTCAGACATTACAGCCCCCGAGGCCGTGGCGGCGCTGGAGCGGCTGGGCTTTGTTGTGCAGGAAGAGGATGCGGAGTCTGTCACGGTTGCTGTGCCGAGCTGGCGTAACGATGTGGCGCAGCCCCAGGCGCTGGACCAGGCACCCGGCCTGCCCCACGCCCAGGCCGCCGCCGAAGGTGCCGCCGCCATCGAACCGGAAGTGGACCTTATCGAGGAAGTGCTGCGCCTGAAGGGGCTGGACGCCATACAGCCCGTCTCGCTGCCGGTGCAGGGCCTCATCCAGCCCCCCATCCTCACGGCAAAACAGGTCCGCACCTCTCTGGCCCGCCGTACATTGGCCGCACGAGGTATGCTGGAATGTGTCACCTTCTCCTTTGTGGATGATTCAAGCTGCGCCCTGTTCGGCGGCGGCGCGGAAGGTTTGCGCCTGGCCAACCCCATTGCCGCGGACCTCAACCAGATGCGCCCCACCCCGCTGGTGACTTTGGCCCAGGCCGCCGCGCGCAACATCGCCCGTGGCCTGCCCGATTTCGGCCTGTTCGAGATTGGCCCGGCCTATTCGGATGCCAAATCGCAAGCCCTGGTGGCCGCCGGGCTGCGCTGCGGCGCCACGCCGCTCTCCGCCATCAGCCCCGCCCGCGCCTATGATGCGCTGGACGCCAAGGCGGATGCCATCGCCGTGCTCTCGGCCCTGGGCGTGCCCATGGATGCCATAACCACCGCCCATGGCACCCCGGATTATTACCACCCCGGCCAAAGCGGCGCGCTGATGCAAGGGCCGAAAACCATGCTCGCCCGCTTCGGCGCGCTGCACCCCAGCCTGTGCCAAAAGCTGGACCTGCCCCCGGGCAGCGTGGCGTTTGAAATCTTCCTCGACACCATCGCCGAGCCCAAGCGGCGCAAGAAATCCGCCCCCGCATTACCACCCTTCCAGCCGCTGCGGCGCGACTTCGCTTTTCTGGTGGATGAAAACAGCGGCGCCGAGGCGGTTCTTCGCGCCATCAAGGGAGCAGAGCGCAACCTCATCACCGGTGTTACGCTATTCGACCGCTACCAGGGCAAGGGCGTGCCCGAAGGCCAGGTCTCACTGGCCATCGCCGTTACGCTGCAACCTGCTGATAAAAGCCTGACCGATGCCGAGATCGAGGCGGTGTGCACCAAAATCATCGCGGAAGCGGGTAAGAAAACAGGCGCCACATTGCGAGGATAGGCATGGAAAAAGACAGGCTGGCGGCTTTCACCGACGGGGTTATCGCGGTCATCATCACCATTATGGTGCTGGACCTTAAAACCCCCGCACGCACCCAGCCTGTCAGCCCTGCGCGAGGCTCTGCCCACCTTCGTAAGCTATGTGTTGAGCTTTATTTATGTGGCTATCTACTGGAACAACCATCATCACTTCTTCCATCTGGTGAAACATGTGAATGGCGCACTGCTCTGGGCCAATCTGCATCTGCTGTTCTGGCTCTCGCTCATTCCCTTCACCACAAGCTGGCTGGGCGAGACTCATGATGCAAGCTGGCCCGCAGCGCTCTACGGCGCGGTGCTGCTGCTCAACGCGGTGGCCTGGTATATCCTGCAACACGCCATCATCCGCGCCCAGGGGCCGGATTCGGCGCTGCGCAAGGCGCTGGGGCGCGACATAAAGGGCAAAACCTCACCCATTCTGTATGTCATCGGCATCGCCCTGGCCTTCACAGCGGTCTGGCTGTCCGAAGCAATGTATGTGCTCGTGGCGCTGATATGGGTCATCCCGGACCGGCGGATGGAAATACGGTTGAATAAGGCAGATTAACCGCGCCGCCCGGCCTGCAACGCAAACACCCGCAGCGCCGACGCCAGTGGCTGCCCCTCGCCCCGCCCGGCATCCAGCCGGGTAACCAGCGCGGAGAGCGTCACCCCCCCGGCTTGCGCGGCTTCCTCAAGCACCGCCCAGAATTCCGGCTCCAGCGCCACGCTGGTGCGGTGCCCGGAAAGCGCAAAACTACGCTTTTCCAGCACGCCGCGCATCAACCGCATAGAGCATGGCGGGGAGAAAAATGAAGGTGGCGATGAGCACCGCGCCCAGGCTAAGAAAAAGCAGCTCGCCCATGCTGGCCGTGCCCCTGTCATGGCTCGCCGCCAGCGTGCCAAAGGCGGTGCCGGTGGTAAGAGCCGAGAACAGCACCGCATGGGCCGTGGCCGAGCTTAAAAACCGCCGCATCCCCGCGCGGAAATTCATCACGAAATACACGTTGAACGACACGCCCACCCCTAGCAGCAGCGGCAGGGCGATGATGTTGGCGTAATTGATCGGCATGCCCGCAACCCAGGCGAGCAAGGCCGTGAGCAGCGCCGAAAGCGCCAGCGTGGCCAGCACCAGCAGCGCCGCGCGCAAATTGCGGAACACGATGAACAAAATCGTGGCAATGGCAGCAAAAGCGAGAATCGCCGCCTCGCGAAAGGCGGTGAGGATGGTCCCCGCCGTGGCGATTGTGGAAATAGCCGGCCCGCCCGCATTGGGTGCGAGCTTCAGCACGGCCTCGGCGAATTTCCTCATGCCCCTGGTGGTCTGCGCGGCGGCGGATGGCAACACCTCCACCCTCACCTGGCCATCGGGCAAAAACCAGTTGCGCGCCACGGCCTGGGGCAAGGTGGCACGTGTTATCGGGCCAGCATTCAGGCTGGTAATCAGCTGGTTCAGCGCACCCGGCAGAAAGCGCGTTATCCCCTCATTCATCGCCGCAACCCGTGCATCGCTCCCGCTCTGCAGTTTTTGTAACGCCGCCGCTATGCCCAGCAATGGCGAGTCCTTCGGCAGTTGCGGGGCAATTTTGGCAATCGCGGCCTGGGTTTTTGCCATCGCGGCACGGATGCTGGCAATGCTCACCGGCGCTGCTGGCGGGTTGGCGGCGGCCTGCAAGGTTGGCGCCAGTAAACTCTTCGCCTGCGCCAGCATGGCCAGCTTCTGCGCCTGCTGGGCAGGTACAAACGTCGCGCCCGAGAGAACCTGGTCCACCTCGGGCAAGGCGGAGAATTTGGCCGCCAGTACCCGGGCATCAGCCAGGCTGGGCACCAGGGCATCGGCATAGAACGGGTTGGTCGCCGGGTCCGCCAGCAGGGTGTGGATGGTCCTCATCGCTTCGGTGTTGGGGTCCTTGGTGTCCAGCGGGTTGGCGTCGAAATTGATGTTTACCGAGGCATACAGCCCGGCCAGCGCCAGCAGGGCAAACACACCCAGCACGGCGCGGCAATGCCGCCGCAGCCAGGCATCGGCCAACGCCCCGCCTGGCAGTCCCACCGGCATGCGTTCGCCACCGGGGCGGAACAGCACCAGCAAAGCCGGCAGAAAGGTGATGGTGCAGAAAAAGGCGATAAACATCCCCGCCCCCGCAATCTCCCCCAGTTCCGCCACCCCCACGAACGAGGTTGGAGAAAACGCCAGAAACCCGCAAGCCGTGGCGGTGGCGGCCAGGGCAATCTGCCCGCCTGCCTGGCGCGCCGTCTCGTCCAGCGCCGGGCCCAGCTCTGGCAAATTATGCCGCACGCTGCGCAGCCGCACGCAATACTGAATGGCGAAATCCACCGCCAGCCCGACAAATAATATGGCAAACGCCACGGAGATCAGGTTCATCACCCTCACCGTAACGGCAGCAAAACTGACCGTGAGGCAAAGCCCCAGCACCAGCGTGAACAGAATGGGCACAATCAGCCGCCAGGACCGTAATGCCAGAAACAGCCACAAGGCGATGAAGGCGGCCGAGATGATGCCCCCCACCACCAGCCCGTGGGTGAGCGAGGCAAATTGCTCATCGGAAAGTGGAATCTGCCCCGTATAATCCACCGTGGCGCGTCTGGCCTTCACGTCCGGCAGGCTTGCGGCAATTTTCACCAGCGCGGCCGTGGCCAGCCCGCCCGGCCGCAGCGTGCCCTGGTTGAGCACAGGGTGAGTAATGACAAACTCCGCCCCGCCCTTGGCGCCCAGCAGTAAGGATTGCCAGGAGAGCGGCTGTGCATGGCCGCTGGCGGCTTGTTGCAAATTATGCTCCACCGCGGCCAGGGCGCTCTTGTAAGGCGTAATATCCGTGCCCGCCCGCACGCCTTGGGCAATCAAGGCCAGCCCGGTGAACAAGCCGCGCGCGGAAGGGTCGGCGGCAAGCTGGCCGAGGAAAGGCTGCGCCGCCACAATCTGGCTGAGCTGCTTGGCCAATGCGTCAGGCGGCAGAAGCAGCAGCCCCTCCTGGGTGTAGAAGGGCTCTCCAGCCTGGTAAGAGGCGCTATGAAAATGCGCCTTGTCGGCGTTCAGCGCCACCGCCAGAGCCGCCGCGGTCTCGCGCGCCTCTTCGGGCGTGGCGGCCCGCACCACGGCCACCGTTGTGTCGTTGAACTGCGGAAAATTGCGATTTTCCTGGATTTGCGCCTGGCGCCAGGGCAAATTGGCCGCAAAGAGGTGGTCGGTATCCGTATCGATGGAAAGATGTGTGGCGGTGTAGCGCACGCCCAGACCGGCCAGGAGCAAAAACCCAAACATGACAAGCAGGGCGTGGCGGCGCGAGGCCGCCACGATGGCGATGATCATCTTCACTCCTCAGCCCCTTTTTCAGGTCCGGTGCCGCGGCCCTTATATTGCCCAGCCCGCTACCAGCAGGCGGCCATAAACATCCGCCAGCACCATCTGCAGCGCTTGCAGCAGCAAAATGGCGATAACCGGCGAGATGTCCACATTGCCAAGCAGCGGCAAAAAATTGCGGATGGGGCGCAAAATAGGCTCTGTGAGCTTGGTCAGAAAATCATCCACGGTATAAACAAACTGGTTACGCGGGTTCGCCACACCAAACGCGATCAGCATGCTCATCACCGCCGCGGCGATGACAGCCAAAATCAGTAAATGGATGATCTGGCTCAACAGCCAGAAAATTGCGCCCACCATAATTCACCCCATGATTTACGTGCCACACAGTTAGAGGCGCTGCGGGGGGAAGGCAATGTTGCCCGCCCGCCACACGCTGGAGCCGCGGCCAGCACCAAGCGGCGGAGTTGACTTCTCCCCGCGAATGCGCGACATGGCGCCCCCACATGGACCCTGAAGCTTTTCAGGCCGGGGCTGTAGCTCAGTTGGTAGAGCGCGTCGTTCGCAATGACGAGGTCAGGGGTTCGATTCCCCTCAGCTCCACCAGGTTCCTATCTTCATGACCGACCCAACCAGAGACGCCGCTTTTTCGCTTTTGCATGCCGTGCTGGCCAAGGGCGCGATGCTGGATACGGCGCTGGACCGCCTGCCGCGCCTGGACCCGCGCGACCGCGCCGCGGCCCACCGCCTGGCCGCCTGCGTACTGCGCCATGCCGGCACGCTGGACGAGGTGCTGGACCCGTTCCTGCGCCGCCGCCCGCCCGATGAAGTCCGGCAGATCCTGCGCCTGGGTGCCGCCGCCTTCCTGTTCCTCGAATCGCCCGCCCATGCCGCCGTCGCCACCTCGGTGGAGCTGACCAAGAGCAAAAAACTCGCCCCTTTCTCCGGCCTGGTAAATGCCGTGCTGCGCAAACTGGTGGCCCAAGGCCCAGGCGTGCTGGAGGAGCTGGACACGCCGCGCCTGGACACCCCCGCCTGGGCCTGGGCCAGCTGGGGCACGCAGGCCCGCGCCATTGCCGGGGCCCACGCGCATGAGGCGCCGCTGGACATCTCCGCCCTGCCCGGCTTCACACCCCAGGGCGGCGAGACATTACCCACCGGCTCCTACCGCTTCCCGCCCGGCACATCGGTGCATGAGGTTCCGGGCTTCACCGAAGGCAAGGTGTGGGTACAAGACGCTGCCGCCGCCCTGCCCGCCCGGCTGCTCACCCCCGCCCCCGGCGAGCGTGTGCTGGATTTATGCGCCGCCCCCGGCGGCAAAACCGCCCAGCTTGCCGCCGCGGGCGCCGTGGTAACCGCCGTGGAGCGCGACAAGGCCCGCCTGGCCACGCTGCAAGGCAACCTCAAACGCCTGGGGCTGACAGCGGAACTGGTCACCGCCGACGCCACCGCCTGGCGCCCGGCGGAAACATTCCCCGCCATTCTGCTCGATGCCCCCTGCAGCGCCACCGGCACCATCCGCCGCCACCCGGAGCTGTTGCATTTGCGCAAACCGCAGGATTTTGCCCGCGTGACCGCCCTGCAAGACAAATTGCTGGACGCCGCCGCCGCCATGCTGGCTCCCGGCGGGCGGCTGATCTACGCCGTCTGCTCGCTGCAACCCGAGGAAGGCGCAGCCCGGATAGACGCCGCCTGCGCGCGCCTCGGCCTGAAACGCGCCCCGCTAAGCCTGCCGGAACTGCCCGAGGCGGTAACCCCGCAAGGCGACATCCGCACCCACCCCGGCCTATGGCCAGAGCGCGGCGGCATGGACGGTTTCTTCATCGCCCGGCTGGTGCGCGAGGAAGGAGAGGTGGAATGCGCCTCCCCGCCCTGCCTGGCACGCGAACTGGGGCCGGATTTCCGGTGAAATCCACCCCCGGCTTGTGATACCGCCCGCCTAGCGGTTACAAACAACCACCATGTCCGCATACCCGACTCGCCCGCTCATCGCCCCGTCCCTCCTCGCCGCCGATTTCGCGCGCCTGGGCGAAGAGGTAACCGCCATCGAACGGGCCGGGGCGGATTGGCTGCACCTGGATGTGATGGACGGGCATTTCGTGCCCAACATCACCTTCGGCCCCATGCTGGTGAAGGCCCTGCGCAAGCACAGCGCCATGCCGTTCGACGCGCATCTGATGATCGCGCCCGCCGACCCGTATATTGCCGCCTTTGCCGAGGCGGGCGCGGACCATATTTCCGTGCACCCCGAGGCCGGGCCGCATCTGCACCGCACGCTGCAGCTCATCCGGTCCTTGGGCAAAAAGGCGGGCGTGGTGCTCAACCCCGCCACGCCCATCGAGTCTGTGGCGCATGTGCTGGATATTACCGACCTTATTATGGTGATGACGGTGAATCCCGGCTTTGGCGGCCAGGCCTTCATTTCCTCCCAGCTCCCCAAAATCGCCGCGCTGCGGCAGATGATTGACGCCACGGGCCGGGACATTGTGCTGCAAGTGGATGGCGGTATTACCGAAAAAACCGCGCCCGCCGTGCTGGAAGCGGGCGCCACCTGCCTGATTGCAGGCACCGCCGTATATGGCGCGCCCGACTACGCCGCCGCCATCGCCGCCCTGCGCCCCAACCGCCCGCACGCGGCTGAGCTTACGGCTGGCGGCGGATGACCCGCCCGGCGCGGCCTTCCGCCAGCCTTACACGCCGCCTGCGCGGGTTGTTGAACAGGCTGGATAATCTGCGGACGCCGCAAGGGCCGGATGCGCCCTCTTTGAGCCTGCGCGACCCCTGGCCGGGCGACCCCAGCCGCGGCGCCCGGCTGGTGAAAGCCGAGATGGAATATGCCGGCGCCGTGCTTTCCATGCCGCCGGACATATTCGCCACCGCCAGCGCCACCAGGCCCCTGCTTGCGCATCTGCACGGCTTTACCTGGCTGCGCGATTTACGCGCCCTGGGCACCGATGCCGCGCGCAGCCGCGCCCGCACCTTGGTGCTGGACTTCATGGAAACGGAAAAGCCCGGCCCGCTGGCAAACGCGCCCGATGTAACGGGCGCGCGCCTCGCCTCCTGGCTGGGCCATTACGATTTTTTCGCCGCCTCCGCCGATGATGATTTCCGCCAGGCACTGATGTCTCATCTGGTGCGCGACGCGCGCAATCTGGCGGCCCAGATGCCGCCGGAGCTGCTGGACCAGCGCGCCCTGACAGCGCTGAAAGGCCTGACCGCCGCCGCCATCGCCTTGCCCGAACACGCGCCTTACCTCACCCGCGCGCTCAAATTCCTCGGCCCCGAGCTGAAACGGCAATTCTACGAGGATGGCTGCCATACCGAGCGCAGCCCGGCAGCACACCTGGCCGCGCTGCAGGACCTTACGGAAATTCGCGCGCTTTTGCAGGCGGCGGGCACAACACCGCCGGATGAACTGCTGGTGACCATAGAGCGCGCCGCCGCCACCATGCGCGCACTGCGCCACGGCGATGGCGGGCTGGCTTTGTTTAATGGCAGCAAGGAAGACTTGCCTAGCCTCATCGACCTTGTGCTGGCCCAGGCGGCGCGCGCACGCGGCAATCTCTCATCGCTTACCAATTGCGGTCTGCACCGCATTTCCGCCGCCAAGGCCGTGCTGTTCATGGATGCCGGCCTGCCGCCCGGCCCGGGGCTGGACCGGCTGGCCCATGCGGGCACACTCTCGTTTGAATTTTCCTTCGGCAAAGAGAGGCTGGTTGTAAATTGCGGCGCGGCACCTGCTTTAAGTGGCGGCTGGTCCAGCGCCCTGCGCGCCACCGCCGCGCATTCCACCCTCACCATCGCCGATGTTTCCTCCTCGGAAATTCTGGACACCGGACTTGGCCGCAAGCCCGCGGAAGTGCACGCGCACCGGCAATTTCTGGGCGGTGTGCATTGGCTGGAAGCCAGCCAGGATGGCTGGCAGAAACTTTTCGGCGCCGTGCACCACCGCCGCCTCGGCCTTTCGGAAAATGGCGAGGAGCTGCAAGGGGAAGACCTGATCGAGGCCGCAACGCCGCAGCCTTTCGCCATACGTTTCCACCTACACCCCAACGTAACGGCCAGCCTGCAGCAGGATGACGAAACAGTGCTGCTGCGCATGCCCTCTGGCCTCGGTTTCCGCCTGCGCGCGGAAGGCGCCAAGCCGCGCGTGGAAGAGAGTGTTTATTTCGGCCAGGGCGAACCGCGCCGGGCCGAGCAGATTGTACTGCCCGGCCACCAGGATGGGCCGCAACACGTAAAATGGACAATAACGAGGGTATAATATGCGCGTACTGCTGACGGGTGGAGCAGGCTATATCGGGTCTCACACCGCCGCCGTTTTATGCGCGCGCGGGCATGAGATTGTGATTCTCGACAATTTCGCCAATGCCGAGCGCGACGTGCCGGCGCGGCTGGAACGCCTGACCGGATGCAAAATCCCCGTTATCGAAGCCGACATACGCGATGCGGAAACCGTTACGGCGGCGCTGCGCGAACACCCCGTGGACGCGGTGATTCATTTCGCGGCGCTGAAGGCCGTGGGAGAGTCCGAAGCCGACCCGCTGCTTTATTACGACATGAACATTATCGGCACCATCCGCCTGTTGCAGGCCATGCAGGCGGCGGGTGTTGCGCGCATCGTATTCTCCTCTTCCGCCACCGTGTACGGACAGCCGGAATCCTCGCCAATTCTTGAGGAATTTCCAACAAAGGTTGAAAACATCTATGGCCGCACCAAGCTGGTGATGGAAGACCTCATCCGCGACCTAGCCCGCACCAAAAAGCTGAAAGCCGCCGCCAATCTGCGCTACTTCAACCCCGTAGGCGCGCATCCCAGCGCGCAAATTGGCGAAACACCGCGCGGCGTGCCGAACAACCTCATGCCCTACGTGTCGCAGGTGGCCACGGGCGAGCGCCCGCACCTCAACATCTTCGGCAACGATTACGGCACACCAGACGGCACGGGTGTGCGCGACTACATTCACGTTATGGACCTGGCCGAAGCCCATGCGCTGGCGCTGGAACATATCTGCGCCAACGATGTTTCGGTTACGGTCAATCTTGGCACGGGCGAAGGCACATCCGTATTGCAGCTCGTTCACGCTTTCGAGGCGGCAACGGGCCGCAAAATCCCCGTGGTCATTGCCCCGCGCAGGCCCGGCGACGTGTCTTCCTACTACGCCAACCCGGCCCTGGCCGAAAAACTATTCGGCTGGAAGGCCAAGCTGAACGTGGAAGATATGTGCCGCGATAGCTGGCGCTGGCAGGCGGCGCGGGCCGGGATAAACGACGTTTAACCCCGCCCGCTTTCAGCCTAGCTCCATACCAGCGGCAAATTCCGTATCGACAGCAACCCCGGAAACACCGTCGTATCCGCCCCCGGCTTCACTTGGAACTCTGGAATCCGCTTAAACCATTCCTCAAGCAATAAACGCAGCTCGCGCCGGGCCAGATGCGCGCCCAAACAGGCATGCACACCGGCAATAAACGTAAAATGCCGGTTGCCCTTGCGCGTGGGGTCAAACTCGCGCGGGTTGGCAAACTTCGTGGCATCGAAATTACCCGCCGGGTTGAGGCACGAAAACACATCGCCTTTTTTAATCTGCACCCCATGCCATTCAAAATCCTTTGTGGCGGAGCGGGCGGAACTCAAAATTGGCTGCGTGCGCAAAAACTCCTCCACCGCGCCGTTAATCAGCTCCGGGTGCCCGCGCAGCATGGTCTGGATGGAAGGTTGCAGCGCCATGCGGCGGAACATCTGGCTGATGGTCGCCGCCACCGTATCCAGCCCGCCGAGCCAGAGAAACCAGACCATGCCGATCTTCTCTTCCTCGGTTGGCGCGCGCCCCTCAATTTTGCCATGCACGATGGAAGACACCAGATGCTCATCCGGGGTCTTCTCTTTCTCCGCGATAAAACCACGTAAAAATGCCAGCACACCGCGCAGCGCGGCTTGTGTTTTCTCCAGGCTGTTGGCGTGCAGAATATCCCATTCCCAGGCCAGAAACTGCTCGAACATCTCCGCTGGAAAGCCCATCAGCCCCATGAAAATCCGCACCGGATAAACACGGGCGAAATCCCAGGCCATATCCACCTCGCCCTTGGCGGCGATGGCCTCGATCATCCCCACCACCACCGCGCGGATGCGCGGCTCCAAATCGCGCGAGATGCGCGCGGGTGAGAAATACGGCATGAGATACATGCGGTATTTGCCATGCTCCGGCGGGTCCACACCCAGCGGAATGGAGCGGAACGTCTCGCCAATCAGGCGCTGGAATTCCGCCGCGCCCTTGTTCGAGAAATGCTCGTTATCGGTATAAACACGGTCTATGTCATCGTAATGCGTAACCACCCAATTGCCGTTGCCCATGCCAGACACGGCGCCATGCATCCGCTCGGCCGGCATGTTGTAAAGCAGGCGCGGAATATCGGGGCCGTTCAGCCATTCAAATGGCTCATACGGGTCAACCAGATCATTCGGCACACCACCCATGGCAAAACCCAGATCAACAACACGGCCCTTTGGCACATGCGGCGGCGCCGGGCGGTCCACACGTATCGAGTCGAGTATCTGCTTGTCCATTTGCTTCCTCTCGCGCCGCCGGGCGCATTCTCGTTTTATTTAAGTGATTCTACCCCCCTCATCCTCTCCCGGCCAGCCATGGGGCGGCTTCATCATTGGGGCGATGGCGGGCTGGCTCTGGCCGGGGCCATGGCTTAAACCCTTTCCATGGCCCAGCGCACCCTCCTTTTTCTGCTCACGGAAGACTGGTTCTTCGCCTCGCATTTCTGGGTACGCGCCCTGGCAGCCAAAAAGGCTGGCTGGCGCGTGGTGCTTGTGGCGCGCGAGAGCGAGGCGGCGGCGAAAATCCGCGAAAGCGGCATCGAATTCGTGCCCGTGGATTTCATCAGGCGCCGCCTGAACCCGTTTGCCGAGGCCGCCTTCGTGCTGCAACTGGCGCGGGTGTACCGGCAGGTAAAGCCCGGCCTCGTTCACCACATCGCGCTCAAACCCATCGTGCTGGGCGGCCTCGCGGCGCGTCTCACCGGGGTAAAATCCATCGTCAATGCGCCTGTGGGGCTGGGCTTCGTATTCTCGTCGGACAAGCTGCTGGCCAAAATCCTGCGCCCGCTTGTGGCGCTGGGCCTGCGCCTCACCCTCACCCCACGCAACGCCATGGCGGTGTTCGAGAACCCGGATGATCTGCAAGCCCTGGTGACAGGCGGCATGGCCCGGCCCGATGCCGTCACGCTCATCCGCGGCGCGGGCGTGGATATTGAAAAATTCCACCCCACACCAGAGCCGGAAGGGCCAGTGCGCGTGGTGCTCATCGCGCGCATGATCCGCGAGAAAGGCGTGCCGGAATTCGTGGAGGCCGCGCGCATCCTGCACGGCAAGGCCAAATTCATCCTGGCCGGCGCGCCGGATGAAGGCAACCATAACGCCCTTACCGCCGCCGAACTGCGCGCCTGGCAGGATGAAGGGCTGGTGGAATGGCTTGGACCGGTGCAAGACATCCCTGCCCTGCTCGCCGCCTCCCATATCGCCTGCCAGCCTTCCTCGTACCGCGAGGGCCTGCCTAAATCGGCGCTGGAAGCCATGGCCGCGGGCAAGCCGCTTGTAGCCACCAACATCCCCGGCTGCCGCGAGGCCGTGGTGGATGGCGAAACCGGCTTTCTCGTTCCGCCCCGCAATGCCTTCGCTCTTGCGGAAGCGCTTGCCCGGCTGATTGAAGACCCCGCCTTGCGCGCCCGCATGGGTGCCGCCGGGCGCGCACGGGTTGAAGAGCATTTTTCCGACGCCATTATCTGCGCCAAAACACTCGCCATATACGAGCGCCTCGCCCCCGCAAGGAGTCCAGCATGAAATATGTTTACGCCACCCTGGCCACGCTGGTTGTGGTCATCATCCTGGCCGTCCTGCTGCTCAATAGCGGCGGGCACCAGCGCGTCGGCTCCGTCAGCACCAATTTCCGCCTGCTCGGCCCTAACGACAAAGTGGTGGTGCGGCATTTCGATGACCCGGCCATACCAAACATCTCGTGCTATGCCAGCTTCGCCCAAACAGGCGGCGTTGCCGGCAGCGTGGGGCTGGCGGAAGACCCAAGCCGGTTCGCGCTAAGCTGCGTGGCGCACGGGCCGGTAACAATCCCCTCCAGCCTGCCAGACCAGCAGGAAATCGGCGCCGTTTCCGCCTCGGCGCTGTTCAAGCATTTCGTGCTCACCCGCATGGTGGACCGGCAGACGAATACGCTGGTGTATCTTTTGGTCTCGACAAAAGTGCTGCACGGCTCGCCCGCCAACGCGGTTTCGGCAGTGCCTGCATCCTGAGCAGCTGGGCTTCAAAACCCAAACATATGGTCGAACGAAAACCCGCCCGCGCCATCGTAAAGCCCGTGGAAGCCAAATAGCCGGCACGTCTTATCCCGCACCAGCACATAGCCACGCTCGCCCGCCGCGCTCAGCTTCTCTTCGGAAAAATATTTCGCGGGACGCACAATCATCGACCCCGAGCAGGCGATGGAAATACGCGCGGCATCCAGCAGCGCGCCTTGCCCATCGTAAAGCTCCAGGTCAGTGCTCGATTTTTCTACCCAGGGCGATGAAGCGGGGTAAATGAGCATGCAGAAACTCTGCTTGCCCGCAAAGCCCAGCTTAAGGAACAGCCTGGTGGAAAGCCCGGGCGGCTTGCCGGTATAGCTCTGCGGCTCGTTTTTATACACCATGGCGGTGTTGAAAATATGCGCGCCAAAGCTGCTCTCCGCCGCGTGCCCGGAGGTTTTGTCCTCCCACCGGAACAAAGCATGCATCCAGCCATTTGCATCGCCACCAAAACGGAAATCATACACCAGCTCGGCATGGCCGCCTACGGGCAGGGCATCCTCAGGCAGCATGGCGCCAATATCCACCACCCCCTTGTGCGCGCGCGGCAAAACACCCATGAAATGCTCGTCAATCTTCGCGCCATCGGGCGCGAACACATCCAGGCGCAGCGGCGTGCCCTGCTCGCTTTCCGCCATGGGCGTGGGCAGCACAAGGGTTTTGAAGCGCGCGGGCGGCAGCACGGGGAATGGCAGCAAAAACCCGCGCCCCAGCGCTTCAGGCAGGGCCTTTATGCCCGGGTCCGGCTGCAAATCGGCGCGCTCCACATTTACATGGGCAATGCGTGTGGCGGCACCGCGCACCACCTCGTAGCGCGGGCGCACCACATGGCGCCCGGCATGGAATTCAATCTGCGCCGGCCAGTTCAGGCCCGGCAGCAACTCCGCCACATCCACCGCCATGGTGGCAAAGGGCGGAATTTCCGTCTGCAGCCGCACCGGGTGCCCCGCCCCCATGCAGTCCAGCGCCAGCGTACCGGCGGGAATGGGCACGGCATGGCTGTTCTGCACCCACAACACCACCCGCTCATCCGCCCGCGGCGCGGGCAGCCCGGCAAACCGGGCCGAGGGCCAGGCATTGGCATCATGCGTGCACGAAAGCGACACGCCATTATCGGTGGCATAGGTATCCAGCGCGTATTTCACCACATCATGCCCCGCCACGCCAATGGCATGCATGAAAAGCTGCCCCGTAAACGGCCCAAGCCCGAAGCGCGCGCGTACCTCGCGGCTATCCAGCACATAACCGCCCGGCCCGGCCGGGGCATCATCCGCCCATTCCGCCAGCACCGCGCCATCCACGGCGTACAGAATAAACTGGAAACGCACCTGCTCCGCCCCATACCCGGCCCAGTAATTGGCCGTGGTCAGGCGGGTGGCGAAACGGCCATCATCGCGGAAAAACACGAAATTCGTGGCAAAATTCCGCGCCTCCAAATACCGCCCCGGCACGGTCAGCCAATCTGGCGGCAACTTGGCGTCATCCAGCGTTAGCAGCCTGGCACCCGGCGGCAGCAAGGGCGGCAGGCGCTCGGCCAGGCGCGCGGAATCGAAGGAGGCCAGCAGCACGGTTTGCACCTGTGCCTGGGGCAACTCTGTCAGCGCGCGCGCCTCGTGCCCGCCGCGCATTTTGCCCACCGCCTGCACATCCTGCACATACAGGCCTTGCACATCAAAATCCGGGCACAGGGCGAGCAAGGGGGCTGCTATGCCGTCGGGGTCGAAAATGGCAACCGGCCCCGCAGCCCCGGCCAGCGCCGCCAGCCTGCGTGCCGCCAGCGGGTGGGCCAGCGCCTTGTAAACAACATTGCCGCCACGCAGATTATCAAATGTTTCGATATCCAGCATATGCCCTATAACCCCAAAAGGCGGCGCAGTTCCGCCCCTGCCCATTCCGTGTCGTCAAGCGGAGATGTATTCCACAGCTCCAGCCTTCCGGCAAAGCCGCGCACACGCCCATCGCGCAGCAGCGCCTCCATAAAACAGCCAATACGCGCCGAGCGCCCCGGCAGCCGGGCCAGATAAACAGGCGCCGCCGTTGCCACCGCCTCGGACACCATCGAGACGGAATCAGCCGTCACGATCAGCGCATCGGCACAGGCCAGCATACCAAAATACGGGTTCTCGCCGGTAAAATCCCAAATCCACGCCCCCAGCGGCTCCAGCGCCGCCCGCAAAATCGCCAGCTCCGCAGCGCCAGTACGGCGCGAGGGCGTAATAACCAGCCCCAAATCGCGCGCCACACCGGCAAGCTGGGCCGCCAAGGCGCTGGCTTGTTCGGGGCCAAAACGGTAGCGGCCATTATTGCCGCCCAGCAGCACCGCCGCCAAAGGCCGCTTATATGGGGCGAAAAACGGCGCCCAGGCCGCGCGCTCCGCCGCAAGCCGCGCCTGGGTTACACGGTGCAGGGCGGTACGGGTTACAATTACGTTAGGGCCGGAAATCCCATCATGCCGGGCGGCCAGCACGGCGTCGAATTTCCGCAACTCCATGCGCGGATCCTGGATGGCAACCGCCTTCACATCCGGCCCGCGCAGGCAGGCCGCCACGCGCGCCCCTGCCCCGCCGCAGCCCATAACCACCGGCGGCAAGGGTGGCGCAAACGCCTCCGCCGCCACGGCCAGGCGCGGGTTGAACCAGAGACTGGTGGGAATTCTATCCCACGGCTTGCGGAAGCGCAGCGTGCGCAAATCGGGCGTAAAACCGGCCGCCTCGGCCAGCCCCAGCGCCTGGTTGCGCAGCCCGGCTATGTCCGTGCAAATAAGTCTGGCGGTCATCATGCACGCGGCAATGGCGGCGCGCGCCCCTGGCGTCAACCCGCCGCATTGCCAGATGCGGCAAGCCGGTTACATTACGGGTATGAGTTCCGGACCCAAGCCCGTAACGCCAAACCGCCCTGCCGCCCAGGCCAGCCTGCCCGATTTCGTGCTGGCCATCCCCCCGCCCGATCTTTCGCCCTGGCTGGATGGCAATACTGGCGTGTCAGGCTTCACCATGCTCGATTCCGGCGTGGCCGGGCCGCATGTGCTGGTAATCTCGCTTATTCATGGCAATGAGTTCGCCGGGGCCATCGTGCTGGCCGAGCTTCTGGCAGCCAAATTCCGCCCCCTGCGCGGGCGGCTCACGCTGGGCTTCGCCAACCTTACCGCCTACGCCAAATTCGACCCCGCGAACCCCACCGCCGCGCGTTACGTGGACGAAGACATGAACCGCGTATGGGACGATTACCAGCTTTTCGGCGTGCGCCATTCGGTGGAGCTGGACCGCGCCCGTAAAATTCTCCCCCTGGTAAACACCGCCGATATGCTGCTGGATTTGCACACCATGCTGTGGCCCGCCGACCCCAGCCTGCTCTGCGGCGCAGGCCCGCGCGGGCGCGATCTGGCCTTCGCCATCGGTACGCCGGGCCAGGTCATCGCCGATGCCGGGCATGTGGGCGGCAAGCGGCTCATCGATTATGGCCGCTTTACCGAAGGCGCCCAGCAGCGCGCCGCCTGTGTGCTGGTGGAAGCCGGGCCGCATTGGCACGAAAGCGCGGTGGCGCAATGCCGCGCCACACTGCATTCGCTTCTGCGCCATGCCGGCATGGCGCATGGCGCGCCGCCGCCCTACCCGCCTTCATTCGCGCAGGTGGTGCGAACCATTACGGCACGCAGCAACCGCTTCCAGTTTGTACACCCTTTTCGCGGCGGCCAAATCATACGCCGCGCGGGCACGGTCATTGCCTTCGATGGCGAGCATGAAGTGGTAACACCCGAGGATAATATGATGCTGGTCATGCCCAGCCTGCGCGTCAGCCACGGGCAAACAGCCGTAAGGCTGGCAAGGCTGGAAAAAAATTACGGCAAGACGCAAACATAGCAGCCAGGCCAAATCCGCCGCGTAAAATCACAGAGGCCGCGGCCCCACAGTACACAAGGTGCCATCCGCATGTCCGCCAATAACAGCACCGCGCGGCAAGCCGTCATTATTCTTGGCATGCATCGCAGCGGCACCTCGGCGCTTGCCGGCGCGCTGGTGCGGCTGGGGCTGGTGCCGCCACGCACCAAATTGGCCAATGCTGACGATAATCCCCAAGGGTTTTACGAATCGCAGCGCATTGCCGACCGCAATTGCGAGATTCTGGCCGCCGGGCAATGCGCCTGGAATGCCTGCTTCACGCTGGACCCGGCAGAACTGCAAGCCAGAATGGGAGATTCGCTGAACGATGAATTATACCAAATCCTGCATGCGGAATTTGGCAGCCACAATTCCTTCGTGCTGAAAGATCCGCGCCTATGCCTGCTTCTGCCGCTTTGGTACCCCGGCCTCGCGCGGCTGTCCTCCAGCCAGCATGTTCTGCTCATCATGCGCCACCCGGCCGAGGTTGCCCGCTCGCACGAGGCACGGGGCGGGCACCCGGAACATGAAACGCTGCTGAACTGGCTGCACCACATGCTGGAAGCCGAAAACATGACCCGCACCCTGCCCCGCACGGTGTTGCTGTACGAAGATTTGTTGCGGGACTGGCGCAAAACCATAACCCGCGCGCTGCGCACCGCCGGAATCGCCCCGCCGCGCACGCTGGAGCAAGCCAGTGCTGAAATCGATCAATTCATTTCGCCCGCAATGCGCCATCATTGCGCCACGGCGGAAGGCGCGCGCATCGGCCCGGACCACCTGGCGCCACTGCTGGATACAAGCTGGCGCGCTTTGCGCGTGCTGGCAGAGCAGCCGCAGGATTCAGCCGCGCGTGAAGCCTTGAACAATGCCCGGCATAATTTTCTGCATATACGCCACGCCATGGTCCGCCAGGGTGTCACAATCACCCTGCCCCCGGCTCTAAATAAATGACATAGAGCGCGATTCAGACGTTCGAATCGCGCGCAAAGCGAACGCATCTCAAGTCATCGCGCTAACGCAGTAGCGCATCCGCCAGTTTTTCCCAGCTTGCCGCATCTGGGGCCAGCAGCAACCCGCCGCTGGTATGGCAGGGGCTGTAGGCCGAGCCATCAAAATGCCGCGCATAGCCGCCCGCCTCGCGGTGCAGCAGCACACCCGCCGCATGGTCCCAAGGCAGCAGCTTGCGGAACATCTGCACATGGCAATGCCCGCCCGCCAGCATGCGGTACTGGTGTGCGGCGCAGCGGTAATCGGTCACGGCCGCCAGCCTGTCCAGCCGGTGCAGAACATGAGAGCGCAACGGCTCATCCATGAAGCGCCAGGACATGGAACCCACCATCTGCCGCACCGGCACAGGCGCCGCCACGCGCAGGCGCCGCTCGCGCCCATCCGCCGCGCGCAAAAACGCGCCATGCCCGGCCAGCGCATAGGCGCAATCATCGCCGAACGGGTCGAAGATGAACCCGGCCAGAATTTCGTTTTCCTCAACCAGCGCGGCCATCACGCCAAATAGCGGCAGCTCGGCGGCAAAATTGGCGGTGCCGTCAATCGGGTCCAGCACCCATACGCGCCCTGGCGCGGCCAGCCGCTCTATGCGTGCCGCCCCTGCCGCCACGGCCTCTTCGCCAATCACGTCATCGCCGGGAAAAAGCCTGTTCAGCCCCGCGTGCAGGGCCGCCTCGGCGGCCTCATCCGCCACCGTCACCGGGTCCAGCGGCCCCGCCTTGGTGCGCACATCGCCCGCGCCCAGCTTCTTGAAGCGCGGCAGGATTTCCGCCCGTGCCACATCGCGCAGCAAGGCAATAACGCGGCTGACATCCTCCGGCGTCATAACGCCTCAAACCGTGCCTTGTCGGCACTGGAAATCCGCAAGCGCAGCTTCACCACATGCTCGCCATCCTCGCGGTGCAGCACCTCGCCATGGCGGTAGGCCCAGGCCAGGCGCGCGCCATCGGCCACGGGAATTTCCACCTCCACCAGTTCCAGCCTTGCTGCCAGCCTGGCATCCATTACCGCCAGCAAGCGCGGCAAACCCTCGCCGGTAAGCGCGGAAACGGCAACGCCCTCGGCCTGCACCACATGCTCCACGCCGCCCAGCACATCGGCCTTGTTCAGCACTTCCAGCGTGCGGGCGGGCCAATCCTCATCCAGCGCGCCATCCTTGGCCATGCGCGCCAGCACGTTACGCACATCGGCTTCCTGCGCCTCGGTATCGGGGTGCGAAATATCGCGCACATGCAGCAGCAAATCGGCTTCCGCCACCTCTTCCAGCGTGGCGCGGAAGGCGGCCACCAGCTGGGTTGGCAATTCAGAAATAAACCCCACAGTGTCGGAGAGAATAATCTGCCGGCCAGAGGGCAGCGTCAGCCCGCGCATGGCCGGGTCCAGCGTGGCGAAGAGCTGGTCCTCGGCCATTACCGTGGCGCCGGTAAGCGCATTAAACAAGGTGGACTTGCCCGCATTGGTGTACCCCACCAGTGCCACAATGGGGTATGGCACACGCTTGCGCGCGCCGCGGTGCAGCCCGCGCGTGCGGCGCACCTCCTCCAGCTCCGCCTTCAGCCGCACAATGCGGTCGCCAATCAGGCGCCGGTCGGCCTCAATCTGCGTCTCGCCCGGCCCGCCCAAAAAGCCGAAGCCACCGCGCTGGCGCTCCAAATGGGTCCAGGACCGCACCAGGCGCGAGCGCTGATACTCCAGATGCGCCAGCTCCACCTGCAACGCGCCCTCGCGCGTGCGGGCGCGGGCGCCGAAAATATCCAAAATCAGTCCGGTGCGGTCAATCACCTTCACGCCCCAGGCTTTTTCCAGGTTGCGCTGCTGCACCGGCGTCAGCGCGGCATCCACCACCGCCACATCCACCTCCGCCTCGTGCAGAAGCGGCGCTTCCATCTCCACCTGCCCCTTGCCGAACAGCGTGGCCGGCGTAACGGCGCGCAACGGGAAGATGCGCTCGCGCACCACCACAAGCCCGATGGACGAAGCCAGCCCAACGGCCTCGGCCAAGCGTGCCTCAGCCGGGCGTAACCGCCCCTCGGCATGGGCGGCCTGTTTGTCCCAGGGTAATAAAATGGCGGCGCGCGAAGGCGCTGGTGCGGTTTCTCTCATGCCCGCACGGCCGCCTCGCTCAATCCTGCTCCGGGTCGTATTGCGGCTCGGGCTGGCGGCTCAGGGTCAGCTTGCCGCCATTCTCGGCCTGCGGCGGCGCCGCACCCTCGGCGCGCGAGGCATCGAACAGCATAATCGGCGCGCCCGGCATCACGGTGGAAATGGCGTGCTTGTAAACAAGCTGCGTATGCCCATCGCGGCGCAGCAGGACGGAGAAATTATCGAACCAGGTAATAACGCCCTGCAGTTTGACGCCATTCACCAGAAACACCGTGACCGGTGTTTTGCTCTTGCGAACATGGTTGAGGAACACGTCCTGCACATTCTGCGATTTTTCGTTGGCCACGGCGGCATCCTTGTTTTTGTCACCCTGGAATGGGCGATGTTTGAGTTAATCTTTTGAGTTAATCTAGCGTAAAAATCCAAGTTTCAAGCAGCTGCGTGGCGCGCGCCGCCGCCTTACCTTCTACACCAAAATTGTGCAGTGCGGCAATAACACCCCCTATCGCCGCATCGCACGGGCGCCAGCTTAAAAAATTCCCGACACGGCAAAAGAGCCAAATTCGTGTACAGCCCCGGTCTCGTTATGGAAGCGGCTGGTCTGGAACACCTGCGTGTAGCTAAAGCGCAGCCCGTGCCAGATAATGGCCGCCCCAACCTCGAATGTGCCAACCACATGGCTGACCGGCACATTCCGGCTGTCCTGGAAGTCAGAGCCTTGCAGCACCTCGTCGTAACCAACGAATTTGGAAGCCGCGGAAGCAAATAAATACCAGGCGAAGGGCTGAACCACCTTATAGGCATCGCCGCCATAGGCTGAGGGCGCGAGCAGCGGCGGGCCGTAATCGGATTGCAGCCCGCTGCCAATGCGCAACCCCAAGGCTGGCTGCACGTAAACGGCGGTAAGCCCGGCCATGCCGGAAATCTGCGGCAGCATATCCGTCTCCAGCCCGCCTATATGGCCGAGCGGTACGCGCCATATATGCGCGCCGAGGAAGTCCAGCGCTGGTTCAGAGGGAAGCTGATAAGCCCAGCCATGCGTACCCTTCTGGCCGATCACCGCATGAAAATCGTTCTGCACGATCTCACCGCCCGCATCGCGGCCAATAACGCCGAGATTGGCGCCCAGGATCGTGCGGGTATTCGCCGTATCCTGGATGAAACCCAGATTGATAACGAGATACCCGGCATAAGGCTCATCATTGGCGGGCGGGTTGATCGCCGATGTATTGTCTGGCGTATAAAGCTGCTGCGTCAGCCCCAGGCTGATGCGCTGGGTGCCTTGCCCCAGCAAGGCATGCCCGGCATTGGCTATAAAGCCCGGCACCGCCCCTTCCGGGCTGGTCCAGCCCAGGTGCAACCCGTTCACGTAATAGCGGTCAGACGGGCTGGTTGTTGAAATAGAGGCATTTTCATCCTGCAGCGTCCAAATGCCGCCAGCGCTCTGGCCGGCATAAGCCTTTGGCGTGAACACAAACAAAGCGGCCACGGCAAGCGATGCCGCACGAAAATATTGGATTGAATTCATTGTCCCGTAACATCGCGGAAATTGGCTTTGCCGCGAGATTAGCCGATGCCAGGAATAAAGCTACCTGTCCCGGCCCGTGCAGATGGCTAAATCAATCAGACGCTCAAGAACCTCTGTCTCCTGGGCCCCGGCAATCGCGTGCTCGCCATCGATCAGAAAACACGGCACCCCGTTAATCCCCAACCTGTGGGCATGAAGATTTTCGGCATGGACCAATTCGCTCCCCTCGCCCGAGGCCAGAAAATCCAGCGCGGCCGTTTCATTCATGCCATGCCTCGCCGCCAGCATTGCAAGAACCTCATGGCTTCCAATATCCAGCCCCTCCACGAAATGCGCGGCGAACAGGCGTTGCACCAGCGCATCCGCCACATTTAATTTACCAGCCTCTCGTACCAGCCTGTGCGCATCCACCGAGTTGGGCGTGCGGCGGATTGCACCAAAATCGAAAGCGATTCCCTCCGCGGCACCCAGCTCAGCGATGGAGGCATAAAGCCGCCGCGCCCTGTCCTCGGCACCAAATTTGCGGATCATGTAATCAGCCCGCGCCATACCGCCCCGGGGCATATCCGGGTTCAGCAGAAAAGGCCGCCAGCGCAGCGCCACATCCAGCTCCTGCCTGCGCGAGAGCAGAAAAGACAGGCGCTTCACCCCCAGGTAACACCAGGGGCAGACGAAATCGAACACGATTTCGATGACCAGCCGCGCCGGCACAGGGGCGAGAACATTCATGGTAGCGCAGCCTAATGCAAAGCCCGGCCCAAGGCGAGACATTCCGCGCCGCCCCGCTTGTTGCGTGGCCGTTAGCCCGCCATAAAGGCGGCATGTCCGCCCTGCCCCGTATCGTCTGCACCATCGGCATGCATGGCAGCGCTTCCACCTGGGTATTCAACGTGGCGCGCGAAATTCTCACCGCCGCGGCGGGCGAGGCTGCAATTCTGCATTTCTTCGCCGATACCATGGCGCATTTTCCGCCCGAAGCAGCGTGTGAGGACAAAATTCTCCTCATCAAATCGCACGAAGGCAGCGCCGCGCTGGACGAATGGCTGGACGCGCGGAATGCCGTACGGCTGTTGAGCATACGCGACCCGCGCGATGCCACCATATCGCAGATGCAGCGCTTCCACGCCGGGCTGCAAGCCGCCGCCAACGCCATCGCGCGCGACGGCGCCAGGCTCTCGCGTCTGGCCGCGCGCGGCATTCCCGTATGGCGGTTCGAGGACGGGTATTACCGCCAGGAAGCCACGCTGGACACGCTTTCCGCCCTGCTGGGCTGCACGCTTTCCGCCTCCTTGCGCGCTGCAATTTTCGCCCGTTACAGCACCGATGCCGTGCGCGCCTTCGCGCAAAACCTGGAATCCTTGCCGGCGGACCGGCTCACCAAGGTCGGCCCCTTCACCATGGACAAAACAACGCAAATCCTCAGCCCGCATATCGGCGACGGCGCCCAGGGCAAATTTCGCGCCTTGCCAGCCGGGCTGCAGCCACAGCTCACCAGCTTCTTCCTGCCGTTGCTTACCCAATTCGGCTATCCGCCCTAAACCCTATCCGCCAGCGCTCTTGCCGCCGCCGGCGCGCGGCGCGATAGGAGGCCATGGCTTACCCGCATCATATCTTGTCCGCCCCGGCCCTGGCCGTGCTTCTGCTCGGCCTGGCCAGTGTGCCTGCCACAGCGCGTCCCGCTCCCTCCCCACCGCCCTCTGGCGAGGTGCTCCATCTATTCGGGCCAAATTCCGTGACCTCGAATATTATGCCCGCCGGTCCCGCAGCCGGGGCGGACAAGGGAAGCGGCACCCAAGCCAGTTCCGCCGCCACAAACCAAGGCAGCGGCATGACGCTTGGCCAAATCGCGCATGAGATGTTCGTAACCGGCAATCCAGCACAGGAAGGCGCGGCCATACTGCCCAAGGGCAGAAGCGGCGAATAACCCCACACACAGGCAAAACGCCCGGCAGGCTTACCCTCCGGGCGTTGATGTCTGATGATACCGCCGATACCAATCCGCCAACCCGGCGGGCATACACCTCAGCCTCAAGGCTGGCAGGTGTTACTTGTCCTGGGCTATTACTTGTCCTGGGCGCGCAGCTGGTCGGCGCGCTCTTGCAGGCGCGTGGCCATGTTATCCAGGCGCCAGGCAACAATATCGTAATAGGTAACATAGCCACGCTTGGCGGTATCGATTTGCGGGAAATGGCTGGCCACCTCCTTAAGCCCCCCGGCCTTGGCCTGGGCCAATGTCAGGTGCCCGTCATGCGTGGTATTGGCCGCGTAGAATTTCATCAGAAACGCGCCAGGGTCCATATGATGATGCCAGGCTTTGCCACCCCAGGCGCCATGAGCCCCCGCCCCCCCCATCATTCCCGGGCCACCCGGCGGCGGCGTGGTGTTGGTCTGTGCCATGGCCAGCCCTGGCGCCAGGGCGATGAGGGAAGCAAGCAGAAGACGGCGCATCATATCTCTCCATCACAAATCCGATACGTGCTTTTGCCGCCTTCATGTAACCGGCATATCTCGGGCATGTGACAATAGCTGACCAAATAGCTGGCCAAATACAAAAACGGCGCCCCGAAGGGCGCCGTTGCAGTACCAGGGCGGTAAACTCAGCGGGAATAGAATTCCACGACCAGATGCGGCTCCATCTGCACCGGGTAGGGCACATCGGCCAGCTTGGGCGCGCGCAGGAATTTGCCCTTCATGGCGCGGTGGTCAACCTCCACATATTCCGGCACATCGCGCTCGGCGGATTGGGTGGCATCCAGCACCACGGCAAGCTGCTTGCTCTTCTCGCGCACTTCCACCACGTCCTCATCGCGCACCTGGTAGGAGGGGATGTTGAGGCGCTTGCCATTCACCAGCACATGGCCATGGCTCACCAGCTGGCGGGCGGCGAACGGGGTGATAGCAAATTTAAGGCGGTACACCACCGCATCCAGGCGGCGCTCCAGCAGCTCAACCAAGTTCTCCGAGGTGTCACCCTTACGGCGCACCGCCTCTTCGTAATACTTATAGAAGTTCTTTTCAGAGATATTGCCGTAATAGCCCTTCAGCTTCTGCTTCGCCATAAGCTGCACGCCGAAATCGGTCGGCTTCTTGCGGCGCTGGCCATGCTGGCCCGGCCCGTATTCACGCTTATTGACGGGGGATTTCGCACGGCCCCACAGATTCACGCCCAGGCGGCGGTTGATCTTATACTTACTTTCGGCGCGCTTGGTCACGGCGCTTGCCCTTTCTGGTTAAAATTCCGCCGGTAGTCTCTTTCTGCTAAACACAAAAAGAGCGGGCGCAGGCGACCACCGCCTGTCCGCGTTCCCGGCAACGAGGCTGCGCTCCTACCCTCCCCCGCGCCGCCCGTCAACCACCTCGCGGTGCCAGCGGCACGGCACGGCCGCCAGATTCAAACTTATTTGCCGCCGCGCGCGGGTAAAGCCGAGCATCGCGCTGGCGCCCATCCAGGTTCCAGCATCACCCGCCGCGCGGGGCTGCCAGCCAGCACCCAGATACACGCCCCTGCCAAGCTCGCCCAGGCAAATACCCAGTTCCCGCCGGTCGTCAGATTCCGGGTCGGTATCGGCGGGGCAGGATGTGGCGGAAAACAGCATAACCTCCCGCGCCGGGCGCGGAAAGGTAAAGTGTGCCACCTGCCCAGCCTTTGCCGCCACAATCTCGGGCAATACCGCAGCACCCGCCGCCGCAGCACGCAGGGCAGGCTGGAAACGTGCCGTAAACCCGGCCAGCTCCGCCACATGGTGCAGCATGCGCCGCGCCGCCGCCAGGCGCGCGCCACGCGTTACCACCGGCGCAAAAGGCCGCCGCGCCGGGCAACGGCGGCCCAGCTCCTGATACATGGCGGCACGGTTGCCATCGTCAAAATAAGATTCGCACGCCAGCCCGTCCGCCAGCACAATATCGTGCCGGTCCAGCTCTATATGGAAATACGTGGCGGCCTGCGCTGCGTCCTCGCGCAGAATGGTGGCGCCGTTCACCAAATGCGTCACCGGAATCAGCGCGCCATCCATGTAAACACAATGCGAGGGCGAAAGACGCAGCACTTTCTGCGGCCGCCCCGGGCCAAAGGCATTGGGCATAATCAGCACCGGCCGCGCCGCCCGCGCCGCACCCGGGCCCAGGTCCAGCGTGCGCCAGCCAATCCAGCGCACCGGCCGGCGTTCACCGCGCGCGGTAATCACCGGGTCGTTGGGGCGCAGGCTCTCCACCGGCCGGTAACCCTGCGGCCCCAAAATACCCGTGCCGCGGGCAAAACAAGGCAGCACGCCATCCACGGTAATCAACGACCCTCCATGCCCGTCGGACACCAGCGAGATGTGCTGCCCGGGGTCTGACAGCACAATGCCGAACTGCTCGATGGTATTGCCCAGGCCGTTCAGAATATACCCCGCCCCGCCACTGGCGGTAGGCACGCTCACCAGGCTGGGGGCTATCCCCACCAGATCGATCGCATCGCCCTGCGCCATCTGCGCGGCACTGAAATCCCATGCCGCAGCATTATCGAGGATCAAATCACCATCGATACCATTGAAATAGACCGGCCCGCCGGTCATTGTACCACCAATTTCCAGAATCGCCCCTTGGCCGATTGCCAGCACCGAAGCGTCATTCACGCTGCCGCTCAGCACCAGCCGGCCGTATTGCGCCTCCAGCGTCCCTGTAACCGTTGAATCTGGCGCGGCCACCAGGCCGTAACCCGCCACCGAACCACCGAAATTGATGCTGGCCGCCTGCAGCGTGCCACCGGCCAATGTGCCATTATCCAGGTTCAGCGCAATGCCAGACAGCATTCCCGCATCGTAAACTCCCCCGCCGCCATCGCTGAAATTCGCCACCGTCAACGCTGCCCCGGCACCAATACTCACGGGCTGCGCATTAACCCCAGCCACAAACGCGCCCGCCACCCCCAAAGTGGCCGTGCCGCCTAATTCCAGCGCGCCGCCGCCCTGGTAGGCGCTGGCTTCGGCCACGCCATCGCCGCCCAGTATTAACGTGCCGCTATTGCTTATGGCGCCCAAACTGGCCTGCCATGTGCCCAGCGCCTCCAGCGTGCCGTCATTGCCCAGGCTCAGCGCCGTGGCGCTCAGCCCGCCTTCCAGCACCACCGCGGCGGCACCACCGCCGCCAATCTCCAGCGCGCCGGTGGCGCTCAGCGTGCCCGCTATATCCGCCACACTGCCCGCGCCGCCCGCCACGGGCGCCAGCAGCACATTGCCGGACACGCCAAAACTCTGCCCCTCCACCACCAGCGTGCCGGCACCGCTGGCATCGCCCAGCGTCACATTTCCCCCCAGGCTCACTGTGGCGGCGGGGCCAAACAATGCCGTACCGCTGCCATCAACCAGCAACCCCGTGCCGGCATAACCGCCTGCCCGCAATATATCTTCAAAATCGGCGGCGCCGCTTACCTCCACCCCAGCCACATCTAGCGCCTGGGTAACCTGCCCAAATCCACCCGCTGGACCGTAAGAGACCATATCCGCCGCCGTAAGCCCGGCGCCGGAATAAGCCGAGACAACACCGGCGCCACCCGGCGCAACAATAATTCCGCCCTGTATACCGGCCAGCTCTCCGGTATTGCTGGAGAAAACAACCGCACCCGCCGCCCCGGTGCCCAGATATTCAACACTCGCCAGGCTGGCGTTGATCTCGCCCACACTATTGCCGGTAAGGGTGATGCTGCTGGCAAACCACCCGCCACCGCTGCTCAGGCTGCCCTGCGTGGCGGTCAGTGTCAGGGCCATGTTCTGCGTGCCACTGGTGGCCGCATTTATACTTACCCCCAGCAGCGGCTGCGGCACACCGGCCGTGGCGGCAAGGGCGTTGCCCTGCGTTACAGACGCCACAGTGCTACGCATGAATATTTCCTCATCGCCCTGCGCATCCTTGCCAACGGCTGGGGCAAGACCAGAAGCGATAGAGGTGTGGATGGTGTAGGTTACGGTATTGCCGAATAAATCCAGCCCGGCCATTTGGAACGACATAGAACTGATATTATAAATGCTGATACTCGCCAGATCTGGAAAAATCAGCGCGTCGCCCACGGTAAAACCAGTGATGGTGCCGTAGAAATCCTGCGGCTCGGAGATAATGAAGGCACCGCCCGTGCCGCCCAGCGTGCTGGCGTAGCCACCGGTAATGCCGCCGCTGCCAGCCCCGGCGAAATTCAGCGTCACACCCGTATCGACCAGCAGCGGCGGGGTGGTGAATACGCCATAGAGCGAAGAAACCGGCCCCAGCACCATCACCCCGCCGCCGCCTACCTGCAGCAACGCATCGCTGGTCACCCAGCTCGCGTCTATCTCCAGCGTCTCGCCGCCCAGCGCCTGCAGCGTGCCGCCCTCAATCACCCCGCCCTGGCTGAAATTACCCACACGAAGCGTGCCATTGCCCTGCATAATGGCACCGCTGCCCATGTTCAGCCCAACATCCAGCGAATTATTCGCGGCGCTGTAAAGCGTCAGCCCATTGGTAAATTCCAGCCGCGACGATGCCGCCATGGTCAGCCCATTGAGCAATGTCATCGCCCCGCCCGCCAGCATTGTGCCGGTCAGGCTCATCTCATTGGCGGACAAAGTGCCAAAATCGGCGGAGCTGCCATTCAATGCCATATTGCCATAGGGCGTTTCCAGCACGGCGCCGGGCGCAATCTCCACGCTCCCGCCCGCGAGGTTGCCGAGAAAACTCTCCACGCCGCTGGCCACGCTCAGCGTGCCGGCAAATGTTTCGCCCGTGGTCACCAGGCTCTGCGTGCCCAGCGCGAAACTGCCATCCGCTCCCGCCGTGCCCGCGGTGGTAATGGTCAGCCCGCCATGGGTAACACTTACCGGCAGCACGCCAGACACGTTGAACAGATCGTAGTTAAGCTGCTGATCGCTCACCGGCCCCAGATATTCCAGCCCCGCCAGCAGCGTGTTCAGCGCGGCAATTTCATCGGCCGTCAGGGTCAGCTCGATGGTGCCCGAGCCAAGCCCGCTCACCGCCATGCCGCTCATGGCGGAATAGCCGGGCAGAAACAGCACACCCGCATCCACCGAGAGGGTGAGGCTCAGCGTTTCTTCCTTGCCCAGCCCCATTGCGGCAAGCCCTCCGGCAGCGGGGTCGGCAAGTATAAGGCCGGATAGAGTGGTGAGCGAATTGGGCTGCGCCGTCATCGAAACAGGCGGCGCCGCGAAAGCCGGGCCGGCAGGCGCCGCCACATCCACCAGCAGATTGCGCGAAACGCCGGCCGCCGCACTATCCGTGGCCGAAACAACCAGCGTGTCCCCGGCAGCCCCGGCCGGCTCGATGAGCTGCAGCGACGATACCGCCATATCAATCTGCGCCTGCGTGCCAGTCAGGCTCAAGCTGTTATTAGAGGTTACCAGCGTGGCGCCGCCACTATTGCCAACGCCAATCACCGCCCCCGCATCAGCGGCGGTTATTTGTAACGAAATTGTATCCCCCGCCCCAGCGCCAGTCAGGCTTATTTGCGGCCCCAGCCCGTCCAGCGACGAGAAGCTGCCAGTGCCGCCCAGAACGGTGAGCGTGGCGGGAACAGAGAGGGTAAGTTGTGCGGTCACACACCGAAAAATATACAATCTTAGAAATTATACAATGCAAAGTTGACAACTTTAAGATGCATATTTTCTTCCTGACGGCAAAATCTTGAATACATGGCCATGGCCCCGGCGGCTTTGCCGCCCCATACTAGGCAGCATGAAGACCGTGCATAAAAAACCCAAGGCCAAGGCCGCGAAACCAGCCGAATCCGCTGCCCATGCGCCCCTGCCCAGCCGCGACTCCATCAAGCGGTTCCTGGCCGAGGCCGGGCGCAAGCTGCATATGCGCGACGTGGCCCGCGCCTTCTCAGTGGCGCCGGAGGACAAAAAAGCCCTGCGCGGTATCCTGAAAAGCCTGGAGGCCAGCGGCGATGCCGAGCGCGCCGGACGCAAAACCTATACCGAGGCCGGACACCTGCCAGAAAACGCCATGGTGGAGGTTACGGGCATAGACCGTAACGGCGATGCCATTGCCCGCCCCGTGGTGTGGGACGGCCCAGGCCGCCCGCCCGTCATCTTCATGCAGCCCGAGGCCAAGGGCCAGGCCGCCCTGGCGCCCGGCGCGAAAGTGCTGGCCCGGCTGCGGCGCATCAGCGGTGACAAATACGAGGGCCGCACGCTCAAGCGCGTTACCGGCCATACGGGCAGCATTATCGGCGTGTTCCACGGCACCGCCGAAGGCGGACGAATCGAGCCGACCGATAAACGCCAGAAAACGGAATGGATCGTCCCCGGCACGGAAAGCGAAGGCGCGATCGAGGGCGAAATCGTCCGCGCCGAGCCATTGCCCGGCAAGCCCTTTGGCCCGCGCCTCGCGCGCATCAAGGAGCGTCTTGGCGCGCTGGACGATGCGCGCTCGGTCAGCCTCATTGCCATCGCCCAGCATGGCATCCCCATGGAATTCCCCGATGACGCGCTACGGGAGGCAGAAAAAGCCAAGCCCGTGCCGCTGGGCAAACGGACCGATCTGCGCGATGTCCCGCTCATCACCATAGACGGCCACGACGCGCGCGATTACGACGATGCCGTATTCGCCGAGCCGGTGGAGCATGGCTACCGCCTCATCGTCGCCATTGCCGATGTGGCGCATTACGTAAAACCTGGTTCGGCGCTGGACCACGCGGCCAGAATGCGCGGCAATAGCTGCTACTTCCCCGACCGCGTGGTGCCCATGCTGCCCGAGGCGCTCTCCAATGGCTGGTGCTCGCTCATGCCCGGCGAGGATCGCGGCTGCATGTTCGTGGAAATGTTCATCGACGTGCATGGCAACAAGCAGCGCCATAAATTCGGGCGCGGGCTGATGCGCTCCGCCGCGCGCATGACCTATGAGCAGATCCAGGCGGAGTTCGAGGAAAACCCGGCATCATTCGAGCATCTCTTCGCCGCCTACGCCGCCCTGGCCGAGGCCCGCCACAGGCGCGGCACACTGGATTTGGACCTGCCAGAGCGCAAAGTGGTGCTGGACGAAGATGGAAAAGTGCAAAGCGTGGCCCCCCGCCCGCGCCTGGCCAGCCACAAGCTCATCGAGGAATTCATGATCCTCGCCAATGTATGCGCGGCGGAGGAGCTGGAGCGCTTGCACCAGCCCTGTATGTACCGCGTCCACGCCCCGCCCAGCCCAGAAAAGCTCGACAATCTCCGCAGCTTCCTGCACACGCTGGATATTTCCCTCAAGGCCGGCGATCAGCTTCACCCGCGCGACCTAGACCGGGTGTTGAAACTGGTGGAAGGCACGCCCAGCGCGCCCCTGGTGAACGAAACCATGCTGCGAGCGCAATCGCAAGCGGAATATTCCGATGAGAATATCGGCCATTTCGGTCTGGCACTGGCGCGTTACGCCCACTTTACTTCACCCATACGCCGTTACGCCGATCTGCTGGTCCACCGCGCGCTCATCACCGGGCTGAAGCTGGGCCGTGACGGGCTGGCGCCCGAAGATGTGGCGGGCTTCGCCGATATTGCCGGGCAGATTACCACCACCGAGCGCCGCGCCACACTGGCGGAGCGCGATTCGTCCGACCGTTACCTTGCTTTGTTCCTCCAACATCGCATTGGTGAGTTGTTCCAGGGCCGGGTATCGGGGGTTACGAAATTCGGTCTATTCGTCACCCTAAACGATAGCGGGGCGAGCGGGTTTCTGGGCATGGCGAATCTGCCAGATGATTACTGGGGCTATGACGAGGCTACCCAGAGCCTCTCCGGCCGCCATTCGCGCGCCGTGTTTACCCTGGCGCAGCCGGTGGAGGTGCGCCTGGAAGAAGCCCGGCCCGTTACCGGCGGGCTGTTGTTCAGCTTGGCGGGGGCACCTGCTCCGCACGCCAGAAGCAACAGCAGTGGCAAGGGCGCCAAGGGCCCGCCCAGGGGCAAAGCCAAACGCGCCAAGGGCAACGCAAAAAAAGCACCCGGCAAAGCCAAGGCCGCCACCGCCAAACCGAAACGGCGCAGGTGACGCGCCGCATTTGCATATTTGTGCTATGCTTGGTGCTGCAGGGCGGCGTGCTCACCCGCGCCTACGCCACCACCCCGGCTGGTTTCGACGCCCCAAGCGCCGCCCAGGTATGGGGCGCGGCGCTGGCCTATATCGCCCCGCGCGCCCTGCAAAAATTCAGCATCCCGCAAATGACGGTCTGGGGCCTCAACGGCCTGACCGGCCTGGACCCAGACCTCACCACCACGCTGCAGAACCAGCAATTGCGCCTGTACGGGCCAAACGCGCTGATAAAGGCCGTGCCCGCGCCCGCCAATGCCAACGATGCCACGGCCTGGGGACAAGCCGCGGCCAGCCTTGCCGCGGCGGCTTATAACAGCTCCTCTGCCCTGCAAATGGCCGGCACGCAGGCCATCATCTCCAATTTCTTCGACGAGCTGTTCAACCATTTCGACCCCTATTCCCGTTACGAACCACCCGCACAGGCAGCGCAGGACCAGTTGATGATTATGGGCGTGGGCGGCACCGGCCTCACGCTCGCCACGGATGATTCGCATGTGGTGGTCGCCGCCGTGGCCGCCGACAGCCCGGCCGAGAATGCCGGCATCGCCACGGGCAGCATTATACAGGCCATAGACGGGCAGCCGGCACTGCCCGCGCAGCTCACGGCACTTAATGCGCGCATGAACGGCATCGCGGGCAGCACCGTCAACGTCACCCTGCTAAACCCGGACGGCACGTCCAGCCCGCCCGCGGCACAAAATATAACCCTCACCCGCGGCTATGTTCCGCCGCAAACCGTATTCATCGAGCCGGATCTGGTCAAAGGCATCGCCATGGTCCGCATCTCGGCCTTCAACGAGGGCACGGCGGACCAGTTTGGCACCGCCATGGCCACAATCATGGCCCAGAACCCGCCGCCCTTCGCCCTGGTGCTCGATTTACGCGGCAATCGCGGCGGCGTGCTGCGCCAGGCCGTGCTGGTGGCGGATTCACTCATGCCCAAGGGGCAGATTGCGCTGGCCGAGGGGCGCGACCCCGATGCCACGCAGGATTTGAAAGCCGAGGGGTCCGACCTTACCAACGGCGCCCGCCTGGCCGTGCTGGTGGATGGCCAGACCGCCTCCGCCGCCGAAATCCTCTCCGCCGCCCTGGCCGATGATGGCCGCGCCGTGGTCATCGGCTCGGAAACTCTGGGCAAGGGGCTGGTGCAGACCATCACCTCCCTGCCCAATGGCGGCGAGCTGTTCGTAACCTGGAGCCAGGTTTTTGCCCCGCGCGGCTGGCCGCTGCAAACCCTGGGGGTTATGCCGCAGCTCTGCACCAGCCTTGGTAATGCCTCGGTGGAAACGCAAATGGCCAGCCTGGCCAAAGGCAACAACCTGCTCGCGCCCATCATCGCGCAGGAGCGTGCCATGCGCCCGCCGGTTGGCGTGCAGCAAGTGCTTACCTTGCGCGGCCATTGCCCGGCCGCTATAGGTGGCAACCTGGACCTGACGGCGGCGGCCTGGCTTCTGCAAAACCCCAACGCGTACCAAACCGCCTTACTGCATTAACGTTGTTGCGCTGACCATGAACATATTTCTTCCCCTTGCCGGCTTTACCGCCGCGGCCACCTTGCTCACCCTCACCCCTGGCGTTGATACGGCAATGGTGCTGCGCAGCGCCGCCATTGGCGGGCCCAGGCGCGGTATTGGCGCTGCGGCGGGCATCTGCCTCGGGCTGCTGGTATGGGGGTCCGGCGCGGCCTCGGGCCTCAGCCTGCTGCTCACCGCATCGCGCACCGGGTTTATGGTGCTCAAATTCTGCGGTGCCGCCTATCTGCTCTGGCTTGGCTTGAATCTGTGGCGGCACAAACCCGCCGCCCTGGTGGAAACAAGCAAGGCGGAAACCGCGGGCACCCTCGCCGCCTTCCGCCGCGGCTTTACCAGCAATATGCTCAACCCCAAGGTGGGCGTGTTCTACATTACCTTCCTGCCGCAATTCATTCCGGCCCATGTTTTCGTGCCGGCCTATGCCATGCTGCTCACCAGCATCAACCTGGCGCTGGACGTGCTGTGGTTTACCGCCCTCATCGCCCTTACCGTGCCACTGGCCCGCACCCTTGCCCGCCCCGCCGTGCGCCGCGTGCTGGACCGCATAACCGGCACCACGCTGATCGGCTTCGGCCTCAGGCTGGGCCTGACGCGCTAGAGATTTCCGCCCCGTACTTGACGAAACCACCTAACCTGCGCCATACGGCGCGCCTGGAGATTCATCATGGCAAAGTCTAACGTCGTACAAATCAAGCTCGTTTCCACCGCGGACACTGGTTACTTCTACGTGACCAAGAAGAACGCGCGCGCAACCACGCAGAAGCTGGAATTCAACAAGTACGACCCCGTCGTGCGCAAGCACGTCAAGTTCAAGGAAGCCAAGATCAAATAATCCCCGCAATATGGCGTGAACATCACGCTATATTCAGGTCTTAATTTTCAGATCCTAATTTTCAGGTCTTACGCCCGTCATGGCCCCTGACGAAAACGTCAGGGGTTTTTCATGCGCATGGCATGGCGGCGGCGCGCATCAAAAATGCTTCCACCCAGAAGCGGCAAAATCCAGCACCGTCTCGCTGGCGGAGAGTACATGCACACCCTCCCCTGGCTGGAACACGCCAATCCGGGTCACGCTCAGCTCACCGCAAACCTCCTTCAGCCGCTCGCCATTGCCCGGCGGCACGGCCAGAATCAGCTCGTAATCATCGCCACCGGTCAGCCGCGTTTCCAAAAACGCCTCGCCCAGCGCCGCGGCTTCCGGCGAGGCCGGCACCATATCGGCCCGGATAACGGCGGAAAGCCCGGATTCGCGGGCCATATGCCCCAAATCCTGCACCAGCCCGTCCGATACATCGATGGCAGCGGCAGCAATGCCCGCAAGCGCCAGCCCCAGGCGCGGCGTTGGCAGGGTGGAGCGCTTCACCAAATACGGATGCGCCCCGGCCAGATGCCCGCGCCGCGCCTCCAGCCCCAAAGCCGCATCGCCAATGGTGCCAGTCACCCAGATGCCATCGCCCGCATTGGCGCCGTTACGCCGCAGCGCCTGGCCCGGCGCCACACTGCCCAGCATGGTGGCGGTAAGCGCGATGCCATGCTTGGAAGATGAAGAATCCCCCCCAAACAGCCTGATATTGAAAGCGGCCTGATCCACCTCCAGCCCCTTGGCGAACGCCGCCAGCCAATCCTCGGGCAAACGCACCGGCAGCGCGATGGTCAGCAGATACCCCATCGGCGCCGCGCCCATGGCGGCAAGGTCGGAAAGGTTCCGGCGCAGCAGCTTACGGGCGATCAGCCCGGGCTCGTCGCTGGAGAAAAAATGCACCCCCTCCAGCATCTGGTCGGCGGTCAGCACCATGTCGCGCCCTGGCGGCGGGCGCAGAATGGCGGCATCGTCCTTCAGCCCAAGTCCTTCCTCGCCCGCCAGCGGGGCAAAATAGCTCTCTATCCGGGCGAATTCATGTGTCATGCGGGCCATTGCTCAGTGTTGCGCCTACCCGGCATAAAGCGCCGGGCGGCATTGGCGTACCAGCAAGAGCTTTATGGCGCGTCACCAATCTGGCTGCCAGCGGAAAACTCCTCCGCCCGCAGCAAACGCGCCAGCCGGTCCAGCACGCCATTCACCATGCGCGGTTCCTCGCCCGAGAAAAACCCGTGCGCGACGTTGAGATACTCGTTGATGACCACCTTGGCCGGGGCACCGCCAGCGCTCCACAACTCGGCCCCGCCCGCGCGCAGAATGGCGCGCAGCACCGGGTCCAGCCTTGTCATGGGCCAGCTTTCCGGCAAGGCTTGGGCGATCATGCCATCCACCGTATCCTGCTGCTGGGTGGCGGTGCGCACAATACGGGCGAAAAGCGGCACGTCCGCAACTTTCAAATGGCCGTCCTCCAGCCCGCCGCCGCCCGGCAAATCGCCGCCAATGCGGTGGCGCACAAACTGGTCGATAACGGTTTCGGGCGAAATCTCGCCTTGCTCGGCCTGGTACAGCGCCTGCACGGCGGCAACGCGCGAAAGGGTACGGGGACGCGCGTTCATGCCGCCAGCATCCGTTTCAGCGCAATCTGCTGCAGGCAGGCGGAAGCCGCCTCGGCACCCTTGTTGGAGCCGGTTTCGTGGCTTCGCGCCACGGCCTGGGCCAGCGTATCCACGGTCAGCAGCGCCGTGCCCAGGCACAATACATGCTCGGAGGCCACACGCAGCAGCCCATCCATGGCGGAAGCGCAAATGAACTCGTAATGGTCCGTCTCGCCGCGCACCACGCAGCCCAGCACAATATAGCCGTCATACGCCTTGCCCGAGGCAGCGGCGATGGCCAGCGCCTGCGGCAGCTCATAGGCGCCAGAGACCTCCACCACGGTCACCTCGGCGCTCACCTGGGCGAGCAGATGCCTGGCTGAGTCCAGCATGCCATCCACCACCTGGCGGTAATAGGGCGCGCTGATGGCGAGGATTTTCGGCGCCGGCCCCTTCAATTCGGGGGCGCGGGCAACAGGGGCGTCGGCGGTGCTCATGCTATCTCTCCAATCTGGCGCTGCTCGACCACGTTCAGCCCATAACCTTCCAGGCCCACGATGGTCCGCTTATGATTCGAGAGCAGGATCATGTTCTTAACCCCAAGATCGAGCAAAATTTGCGCGCCGATGCCATAATCGCGCAAAGCGGGCGCTGGCGCCGTGCCCTGGCTCAGTGCGCGTATGCTGGATGACATGGCATCCTGCCTGTGGTCGCGCAGAATAACCACCACGCCGCGCCCCGCCGCCTCGACCTGCGCCATAGCGCCGTGCAGCGCCTTGAAATTCTCGCCGCCCAGCACTTCAGAGATAAAATCGATGCCGTGCATACGCACCAGCACCGGTTCCTCACCAGAAATATCGCCCTTCACCATGGCAAGGTATTCCAGCTTGTCCACCTTGCTCTCAAACGCGAAAAGCCGCCAGTTTCCACCATTGGCGGCAGTGGCAACACCCTGCTCCACGCGCCGCACCAGCTTCTCGTTAAGGCGGCGGTATGCGATAAGGTCGGCAATCGTGCCCAGCTTGAGGTTATGGCGCTGCGCGAAGGCCACCAGGTCCGGCAAACGCGACATGGTGCCGTCATCGTTGATAATCTCGCAGATGACACCCGCCGGGATAAGCCCGGCCAGGCGGGCAATATCCACCGCGGCCTCCGTGTGCCCGGCGCGCACCAGCGTACCACCCTCGCGCGCCATCAACGGAAAAATATGGCCGGGGGAGACAATATCGTTGCGCCCCATTTCGGGGTTGATGGCAACCGAGACGGTCCGCGCGCGGTCGGCGGCGGAAATACCGGTGGTCACGCCATCCTTGGCCTCGATGGAGATGGTGAAGGCCGTCTCGTGCCGCGTGCCGTTTGCCTGGGTCATCAGCGGCAGGCCCAAAGCCTCGCAGCGCTGCTTGGTCATGGCCAGGCACACCAGCCCGCGCGCATGCTTAATCATGAAATTGATGGCATCCGGCGTGGCGAACTGGGCGGGAATCACCAGGTCGCCCTCATTCTCGCGGTCCTCGTCATCCACCAGAATAAAAATGCGCCCGGCGCGCGCTTCCTCGATAATCTCGGCGGCAGACGAGATGTAGTCGTGCAGCCCGGCGGTTTTCAGCGGGCTTTTCAGGCTTTCCATAGGGTCTTTCCTTCACGGCCGGGCAAGGCCGGGGCCGGGTAGCATATTACCGGTTGTGGTTTACGCATCATTAAAATCAGCTAACGGCTGCTCTAAAACTCAACTGCCGCGCCACATAGCGCGCCAGCATATCTATTTCCACATTCACCGCATCGCCCACCGCCAGGGTGGACAAATTGGTATGGGCGAGCGTGTGCGGGATGATGTTCACGCCGAATACCCGCCCTTCCACCTCATTCACGGTCAGCGATACGCCATTCAACGCCACCGAACCTTTGGGCGCCACATAAGGGGCCAGCTCTTCCGGCAGCTCGAACACAAAACGGGTAGAGCCGTGCTCGGGCGTAATAAAGGCAAGCCGCGCCAGGCCATCGGCATGGCCGGAGACAATATGCCCGCCCATCTCATCGCCAATGCGCAGAGAGCCTTCCAGATTGATCCTCGTGCCCTTGCCCCAGGCGCCCAGGCTGGTCTTGGAAAGCGTCTCGGCCGAAACCTCCACCGTGAACCAGTCCGGCCCGGACTCCACCACGGTAAGGCACACGCCAGAACAAGCGATGGAGGCGCCCAGCGCCTTATCCGCCTTGGCCCAGGCATCATTATCCGGGGTGCGTATGGTAAAGCGCGCATCCGCACCCGCCCCCAAGGGCGTAACCTCGGTAACAATGCCGATGCCGGTAATCAGTCCGGTGAACATGAATTAAGCCTTCTTAAACTCTGTCAGCATATCGGCACCCGCGCGCTGCTGCGCCAGGGGTACAAAGCGCGGCATCTGCGCAAGCTGGTTCACGCCAAAGGCCTGGGCCGCGGGCCAGCCATCGGCACCCATAATGCAAGGCGCATGGAACCAGGCCAGCCTGTCCACCAGCTGGGCGCGCAGCAGCCCGGCGGCGATGGTGCCGCCGCCTTCCACCAGCACGCGGGTCAACCCGTGCTTGGCCAAGGCCTGCATCCCCGCGGTCAGGTCAACTCCGGCGGAAGAGGCAGGCAGCTCGATCAGTTTAACCCCCGCCGCCGCCAGCGCTTTGATGCGGTGCTTATCCGCCCCGTTACGGTGCAAAATCCACAGCGGATGCTCGCCCGCCCCGCGCACCAGCCGCGAAAGCAAGGGCGTGCGCAGATGCGAATCGACCACAACCCGCACCAGCGGCGCGGCGCGGTAACCCTCTATCCGGCAGGTCAGCTCCGGGTCGTCCGCCAGTACCGTGCCTACCCCGGCCAGCACCGCATCGTGCCGCCCGCGCAGGCCATGGGCCATGCGCCGCGCTTCCGCGCCGGTAATCCATTGCGACTCACCCTTGGCCGTCGCGATCTTGCCGTCCAGCGAGCTGGCCAGCTTCAGCGTCATCAACGGGCGCCCCTCGCGGATGGTGGCGGCAAAGCCGGCAATCAGCTCCTCGCACTCATCCCGCAGCACATTTTCCGTAACTTCAATACCTTGTGTACGTAGCTTCGTAAGCCCTGCGCCGTTCACCTTAGGGTGCGGGTCGGTTGTGCCCACCACCACGCGGGCAATGCCAGCGGAGTTCAAAGCATCCACGCAAGGCCCTGTTTTTCCAGTAAAGCTACACGGCTCCAACGTTACATAAGCCGTCGCCCCGCGTGCCGTCTTGCCCGCCATTGCCAGCGCCTGCACCTCGGCATGGGGCCGCCCGCCAGGGGCTGTGCCGCCGCGCCCCACAACAACGCCACTCTTAACAATAACGCAGCCCACCGAGGGGTTGGGCGCGGTCTGCCCCAGCCCGCGCCGGGCCAGGCTGATGGCCGCGCGCATAAACCCCGTATCGCTCATTCGGGCGTGGCCAAAGGCGCGCCATCCATGCCGCCCAGAAATTCCTCGAAATCCTTGGCCTCGCGGAAATCGCGGTAAACCGAGGCAAAACGCACATAGGCCACGGCGTCGATGGCCTTCAGCGCATCCATCACCGCCTCGCCAATCTGGTCGCTCTTTATATCCGTATCGCCGCTGGCCTCCAGCTTGCGCACAATGCCGTTGACAATGCGCTCCTGCCGCTCCTCGTCCACCGGGCGCTTGTTCAGCGCCACGCGGATGGAGCGGGCCAGCTTGTCGCGGTCGAACGCCACGCGGCGGCCATCGGCCTTCAGCACGGTCAGCTCGCGCAACTGCACGCGCTCGACCGTGGTAAAACGCTGGCCGCACCCGGCGCAAAAGCGCCGGCGGCGGATGGCGCTGCCATCATCCGTGGGGCGGCTGTCTTTTACCTGGGTATCGGACTCACCACAGAAGGGGCAGCGCATATGGGCTTACCTGTAGATAGGAAAGCGGGCGCAGAGCGCCTTCACCCGCGCGCCCACCGCATCTTCCGCGGCCGTGTTACCGCCATCGTTGGAGCGGGCCAGCCCGTCCAGCACCTCGCCAATCATCTGGCCGATCTGCTTGAACTCTTCCAGCCCAAAGCCGCGGGTGGTGGCGGCCGGGGTGCCCAGGCGGATGCCGGAGGTAATGGCCGGCTTGGCCGGGTCGAACGGAATGGCGTTCTTGTTGGCCGTAATATGGGCCCGCTCCAGGCTGGCTTCCGCCGCCTTGCCGGTGGTGTTCTTGGGGCGCAGGTCAACCAGCATCAGGTGCGAATCCGTACCTCCGGTCACAATATCCAGCCCCTGCTCCACCAGCGTGGCGGCCAGCATCTTGGCGTTGGCCACCACGGCCTTCTGGTAGGCCACGAAATCCGGGGTCAGCGCCTCGCCAAACGCCACCGCCTTGGCGGCGATAACGTGCATCAGCGGCCCGCCCTGCAGGCCGGGGAAGGTGGCGGAATTGATCTTCTTGGCGATGTCCTCGTGGTTGGTGAGCACCATGCCGCCGCGCGGGCCGCGCAGGGTTTTATGCGTGGTGGTGGTCACCACATGGGCATGCGGCAGCGGGCTGGGGTAAATACCCGCGGCCACCAGCCCGGCGAAATGCGCCATATCCACCATGAAGAACGCGCCAACCTCGTCCGCCACGGCGCGGATGCGGGCGAAATCGATAAAGCGCGGATAGGCCGAGCCGCCCGCGATGATGAGCCTGGGCTTATGCTCCTTGGCCAGCCGCTCCAGCTCCTCGTAATCCAGCAGCCCGTCTTCCTTGCGCACGCCGTACTGCACGGCATTGAACCATTTGCCAGACAGGTTGGGCACAGCGCCATGCGTAAGGTGCCCGCCAGCCGCCAGAGACATGCCCAGAATAGTGTCGCCCGGCTGGATGAGGGCCAGAAACACCGACTGGTTGGCCTGGCTGCCGGAATTGGCCTGCACATTCACAAACCCGGCACCGAAAATCTTCTTCGCGCGCTCAATGGCCAGGTTCTCCACCAGGTCGGACGGGAAGCAGCCGCCATAATAGCGCTTGCCGGGATAACCCTCGGCATATTTGTTGGTGAACACCGAGCCCTGCGCCGCCAGCACCGCGGCGGAGACGATGTTCTCGGACGCGATCAGCTCAATCCCATCCTGCTCACGCTTCATCTCCTCGCCAATGCACGCCGCGATTTCGGGATCGACCTCGGCCAGGGGCGCGTTGAAAAACCGCTCCAGGCGGGGGGCAAAACTCTGCTCGTTCATGGCGTGGTCTCCGGGTTTAGTTTGGCAAGCCGGCGCTCATGGCGGCCGCCTTCAAATTCAGTGGCAAGAAAAGTGTGCAGAATATCCATCGCCACCTCTTCACCCGTAATACGCGCGCCCAGGGCCAGCACATTGGCGTCGTTATGCGCGCGGGTCAGCCGGGCGGTTGTTACGTCGTGCACCAGGGCGCAGCGTATTAGCGGGTTGCGGTTGGCGGCTATGCTCATGCCAATGCCGGTGCCGCATACAAGCACGCCGAAATCGGCATTCTTCCCGGCCACGGCGGCGCAAACCGCATGGGCAAAATCGGGGTAATCAACGCTATCGGGGCCATCGGTGCCGTAATCCGCAACCTGATGGCCAGCCTCGATCATCACCGCCGCTAAACGGTTTTTTAACGCAACACCGCCATGATCGGCACCAAGGGCAATGAGCAACGGGCGGGATAACGGTGAGCGGGATGACGGTGAGCGGGATGACGGTGAGTGAGCCATGCGCCCCCTTATCATGCAGGAACACCCATTGAAATGACTTGCCGCGCGATGATTTATAGGCCCACCCATGCATGACGCGGGCGTACCATTAACGAGCGTGGCGAATATGCCGCACCCGGCAGTTTTACAGCCCAGGGTGGCACCTGATTATTGCGGCGAAGAAAGCATCGCTGTACCATAAGATGAACAAATTGTTATACAGATGGTTATAAGGACTAAAGCGGCCATGCGGGGTTTCAGGCTTGGGATTATGGTATCCGGAATGTCACTGCTAGCCGCGGCGCCCGCGTTCGCGCAGCAAGACACAAGCGCGCACGCGGCCATTGCGGCGGCGGAGACAAACATCAACCTCTCCGTCGGCTTTATGCACACTGGCTATAGCGAGGGGCCGCCAGATTCGGAGAATGGTTTCACCCCCGGCTTCCGCATCGGCGCAAGTGTGCTGGTCCCCTCGGCCCTGCCGGATATCGACCTGTACAGCGCGCTTTTTTACCAGTTCAATGCTGGCAATCTTACCTATAACGGGCATTATCTGTTCAGCGGCCAGCCTCTTACGGCCACCGACCGTGCCGTGTTCAACAATATAGGGGCCCGGCTGGGGCTCGGCTTCCCTCTGGCTGGCGGCGCTGTCGAGGCTATTCCCTATCTCACTGGCGGCTATCAATCCTGGAACCGCAATATCGAGAATAAGGGGGTCATTGGCACGGATGAGTTTTACAGCACCGGGCTGGTCGGCGGCGGGTTGAAGCTGGATATTCCGCTCACGGCCACCATTGTCGCCTCGGGCTCGGCGGAAGCGCTGGCACTGGTTGGCTCGCATATCAGCTACGATTCACTCGGCATTGGCGCTGATATGGGAAGCTCAGCGGAAGAACGCGTTTCTCTGGGGTTGGATGACGCTGTATCTGGCCCGCTGCATTTGCAAGCCAGTGCCGATTGGACGCATTTCAACTACGCTGGCAACAAGCCCTCTTATGCCAGTTACGGCTATTTCGAGCCGCTCAGCAACACCACGCAAGTGGGCGTGAATTTGGGGCTTTCATACAGCTTCTAACAGCCAGTATCTGCGGCCCCGTTCCGGGGGCCGCAGATGTTAGCCGTCAGGCCCACAAAATCCCCCCAATACCGCCCAGCACGCCAAACGCGCAAGTAATGGCGCACACCACCACAACGGCCCATAAATAGCCGCCCTTCAGTCTTTGCTCCGCGGGCAGAGTCACCATGGCCAGCCGCACCAAAAATCCTAATACCACCGGCAACAGCAGCGCGTTCATCACCTGCACGCCCACATTCAAACTAACCAGATTAGGCGCCACCCCCACCACCAGCGCGCCGCCAATAACGCACAGCGCATAAATGCCGTAAAACCATTTGGCCTTGAGCGGATGAAATTCGAGTGAGCGCCTGTAGCCCGCCACCTCGCCCAACCCCCAGGCCAGCGCCAGCGAGGCGACAATCGACGCCACCAGCCCCGCCCCCAGCACGCCGAAACTGAAGATCAACCGCCCCGTATCGGCGCCCAGATACGGCGTCATGGCCTGGCTCATCTGCCCCACGGTGGAAAGGCTCGCCTCCGGCGCATGGGGACGAATGGCGGATGCGGCGGCAACCAGTACGGCGGCCATCACCATCTGGGTGATCACCGCGCCCGCCGCCGTATCCCAGCGCGCGGCTGTAAAATGCTCTTTTTTCAGCCGCTTATCAGCTACCGCTGATTGCTGGTAGAACACCATCCAGGGCATGATGACCGCGCCAATATTGGCCGCCACCAAATAGAGGTAAGAGCTGTTGAACACCGGCGGATGCAGCGATTCCACAAGCATATGGGCAGGGTTAGGCTTGGCGGCCCAAGCCACATAAAAAAACGCCAGCTCGAACAATCCCACCAGAATCGCCACACGCTCCACCCGCCGGTAGGAGCCGGTAATAACAATGGCAAGCAGCGCCACCGCCGCCATGGGCAGCGAGACATAATGCGGGATGCCGTACAAATCTCCCACGCCCGCCACGCCCGAAAATTCGGTAAGCAGCGCTCCCCCGGTGGCCACGGCCAGCCCGGCGGCGGAAACCCAGGCCCATTTCGGCCCAAACGCTTCGCGAATGAGCTCCCCATGCCCCTTGCCGGTAAAAATCCCCAGCCGCACGGTAAGCTCCTGCACCATATAAAGCACAGGAATGAGGATGAATTGCGGTAACAGAAGTTTATAGCCCCATTGCACCCCGCTTTGGCCGGCGGTGATAATAGAGCCGACATCAGTATCGGCCAGCATCACAACAAGGCCGGGGCCGAACACGGCAAACCAAAACATAAGGCGGCGGCGCCCGGGCCGCGTGGTCATATCAGATGGCATGGACTTAAACTTCACTCCTGGCGTTTATTTGCAACGGCGCTACCCCTTATTACGGACAGGCCTTACTGCAAATAGTTTGCATTAACTTTTAGATGCCAGGCATTGATCTATGTCAAGCGCCGATGCTCAGGGCCCCTCATTGGGCCAAAAATGACGCTGATAGGCGAGGAGGTCGAGCACTGGCACCGCATCCTTGCCGCCAATCTGGCACATCAAATCGTGCGCCTGGCCACGATGATGCGCCTGATGGTTGAACACATGCGAAAGCACATGGTGCCGCAACTGTGTCTGCGGCATGCCGGCCAGTGTCGGGTAGCTCACCGTCTCGCCAAATTGCGCTTCTGCCAGGGCGTAAACACAAGCAATCAGCCGCGCATCTTCCGCTGCTCGCGCCTGCGCCAGCTCTCCGAAAAGGGGGTACAGCACCTCGTCCAGCCTGTATGCCACCGGGCTGTCCGCCCGCAACCGCCCCAGCCAGATGCGGTCCGCCACCAGCAAATGGTTGAGCACGCCGATTACCGTTCCAAAAAACGCGCCGCGCTCTTCCGCCAGCGCCATGGCTGGCAGTTGCGCCGCCGCCGCGTAAAGCCGCGCATTGGCCCAGCGGTTATACAGGGCAAACATGCGGAAATGACTCTGGTACAGCTCTGCCATCAACGCCTCCTGCGGCCATTCGCAAACACGCCAGCAAAGGCTAGCATGGCGCCATGAGCACGCAAAAATTCCCCGCAACCCGCCTGCGCCGCAACCGCTTCGACGACGCCACCCGCCGCCTGGTGGCCGAACACCGGCTTTCCGCGGATGACCTGATCTGGCCCATCTTCATCCGCGAGGGCAGCGGTACGGAGGAAGTATCCGCCATGCCCGGCGTGTTCCGCATGGGGCTGGATGCGCTGGCCAGGCAGGTGGAAGAAGCAGCAAAGCTGAACATCCCCGCTTTGGCCCTGTTCCCCGTAACCCCTGCGGAGAAGAAGAACGCCACGGGCACCGAGGCGCTGAACCCGGACAACCTCATCTGCCGCGCCACACGCCTGCTCAAGAAAGAATTCCCCCACATCGCCCTGCTCGGCGATGTGGCGCTGGACCCCTACACTGACCACGGCCATGACGGTGTGCTGATGGATGACTACGTGGCCAATGACGAGAGCGTGGAGCTTCTCGTCCGCCAGGCGCGCAACCAGGCGGAAGCGGGCATCGACATTATCGCGCCGTCGGACATGATGGATGGCCGCATCGGCGCCATCCGCGCCGGGCTGGATGGCGCGGGCTTCATCAACACGCGCCTGATGAGCTACGCCGCCAAATATGCCTCGGCCTTCTACGGCCCGTTCCGCGACGCCATCGGCAGCCAGGGCGCGCTGCGCGGCGATAAAAAAACCTACCAGATGAACCCCGCCAATACCGACGAAGCCCTGCGCGAAGTGGCCATGGACATTGCCGAGGGCGCCGACATGGTAATGGTGAAACCCGGAATGCCATACCTGGACATTATCCGCCGCGTGAAAGACCGTTTCGAGATTCCGGTTTTCGCCTATCAGGTCTCGGGCGAGTATGCGATGATTGCGGCGGCGGCACGGAATGGCTGGCTGGACGAGGACAAGGCGATGCTGGAGAGCCTGCTGGCTTTCAAGCGCGCTGGCTGCTCCGGCGTGTTGACCTATTACGCCGTGCGCGCGGCAAAACTATTGGGGGGATAAAATGAGCCTGTGGCCTGGGGCAAAACTGCCCGATCTGAACGGCAAAAGTGTCATCATTACCGGCGCGAATAGCGGCATTGGCTATTATACCGCCCTGGAGCTGGCCAAGGCGGGGGCTAATGTGGTGCTGGCCTGCCGCAGCCAGGCCAAGGGCGAAGCCGCCACGGCCATGGTGAATGCGCAAGCCCCTGGCCGCGCGACCTTTCTCCCGCTGGATTTGGCCGATTTCGCCTCGGTGCACGCCTTCGCCGCCGCGTATAAGGAGCGTGACGGCAGGCTGGATATTCTCATCAACAATGCCGGTGTCATGGCCCTGCCCCAGCGGCAGGTCACGGCGCAGGGGTTCGAGATGCAGTTGGGCGTGAATTTCCTCGGCCATTTTCTGCTCACCGCGCTATTGCTCACCACGCTTATGGACGCGCCCGCGCCCCGGCTGGTGCAGATTTCCTCTGTCGCCCACAAGAGCGGCAAAATCGCATTCGGCGACTTGCAGTATGAGCGCCGCTACAATCCCTGGGCCGTGTACCAGCAATCCAAACTCGCCATGCTGATATTTGCCGAGGAGCTGCAGCGCCGGTCCGATGCCGGAGGCTGGGGGCTGCTCAGCCTCGCCGCCCATCCCGGCATTGCCGCCACCGAGCTGATAACCAACGGGCCGGGCAATAAAAGCCTCATGGCCATTGGCATGAATCTCGCCAAGGCCTTTATTCTGCAACCCGGCGATGCCGGGGCCTGGCCAACCATTCTGGCGGCGGTGGACGAGCACGCCAAGCCTGGCGCCTATTACGGGCCGCAGGGCTTTATGGAATTCCGCGGCCCGCCAGGCCCGGCCAAAATAATGCCCCGCGCGCTGGATACCGCCACCGCCGCCAAATTATGGGCGGTGGCCGAGGCGCTGACGGGCGTAACCCTTAAACCCTCCCCGTAAACGCGGCGCGCAGCACGGCGAGCTTGTCCCACACATTACGCTCATGCGGGCGGGCAAGGTCGCGCCGGGCTAAGGCAGCAGGTAAGGCAGCCGCCAGCACAAGGCGGGGCGGTTTTACCCCCAGCAGGCGCCGCGCATGGGTGGCCAGGGCCTCGGGCGCCGTGCCATCGGCTGGCAATAGCGAGCGCCCCTGCCGGGCCAAATAGGGCGCGGCGCGTAATATGCCGGAAATGGCATAGGCCGTGCCCAAATCCTCCAGCTCCGGTGAATCCCCCCCCAGAACTCTGCCCGCGATTCGCGCCAGCAACCCGCCAGTGCCGCGCGCATAGGTTAAAAACGCCGGAAAATCCTCAATCTGCGCCTCCGCCTCCATCTCGCGCGCCGTAATCAGCGCGGCCAGATCCTCCGCCGCCATCACCCCGGCCTCTATCGCATCGCGCAGCGGCGTTGCCGTTTCATGCTTCTTGCGCTGCCCCTCCACCACCTCGCGCCACCAGTGCAGCCGGATCAGCGCCAGCATCGGCTCGGATGCCACATCCCGCGCCCGCGCCAGCTCGTGGTTGAACAAATAAAGCAGCGCCAGCGCCTCGCGCTTCTCCGCCGGGGCGAACAAAGTACAAAAAAACCGGTCCGGGTCCGCATGACGCAGGCGTGAAAGAAGGGGCAGGTCGCTTGACGGGGGCATCGTTACTCCATAGCTGTTCCCCATCACTGAACAAAGTGCTGGAGAGTGTCCCATGGCGTTTGAATTGCCCCCCCTGCCCTTTTCCTCCAATGCGTTGGCCGATCTCGGCATGTCGCAGGAGACCTTCGAGTATCATCACGGCAAGCACCATAATGCGTATGTTACGGCGCTGAATGGGTTCGTCGAGAAGGATGCGTCGCTGCAGGGCAAATCTCTGGAAGAGCTTATCAAGCTCTCCTACAACGATGCCAGCAAGGTGGCTGTGTTCAACAATGCCGGCCAAATCCTTAACCACAACCAGTTCTGGCTGAGCCTCTCACCCAAGGGCGGCAAGATTCCCGGCAAGCTGGAAGCCAAGATCAAGGAAGATTTCGGCTCCGTGGAAGCCTTCAAGGAAGCCTTCAAGCAGGCTGGCGTCACGCAGTTCGGCTCCGGCTGGGCCTGGCTGGTGCTCAGCCCCGAAGGCAAGCTGAAAGTCACCAAGACCGCCAATGCCGTTACCCCGCTGGTTACCGGCGAAGGCAAGGTGCTGATGGTGTACGATGTGTGGGAGCACGCCTATTACATCGACTTCCGCAACCGCCGTCCCGACTACATTTCCAACTTCCTGGACAAAATCGCGCATTACGAATGGGCCGAAGAGCAACTGCTCAAGGCCTGAAGCCACAAAAAACGCCGGCCGCCCCGCAGCCGGCGTTTTTTATTACCCCAAATTACGGGCGAAATACCGCACCTTCTTGCCATTGGCCAAAGGCGCGCTGCCAACCGGGGCAAAGCCAAATTTTACGTGGAACGCATCCGAGGCCGGGTTGGGCGGGTCCTCATTCACCTCGCACGTTACCAGCGAATGCCCCGCCGCGCGCGCGGCCGCGAACAAGGCGTTATACATGGCAGCCCCATAGCCTTTGCCGCGCGCCGCAGCCGCCGTCACCACGCGGTCCACATACACAAAGCGCGGATAACGGGCGCGGAACCAGAGGAAATTCTCCGAATCGTAATTTCCATCTTGGTCAAAAGCGATGATGAAGGCCTGCTCCCCGATGTGCCGGGCAAAAAAAGCCTGCGCGGCGAGGTGCGCAAAATGGGCCTCACTCGTGAAGGAAAGCTCCTTGGCGTGAGCGTTGTTCAAGGCCCGCAAACCATCCAGCGCGGGCGTGGCAAGGGTCAAAGGCACCAGCATGCCCCCTTATTGCCGCCTTTACGCCTAACACGCCAGCCCCACGCGCGATACCAACAGGCATAAAGGATGAATCAATCTTTATGCCCGTTGGTATTACACATCCAGCGTCGCCTTGCGCTCCCAGTCCGAAAGATGGGCACTATACTCGTTCCACTCCCCAGTTTTGAGCTTGATATAGGAGGCCACGAAAGACTCACCCAGCGCGGCCCTGAGGGGCGCATGGCCCTCCAGCGCCCGCAGCGCATCCAGCAGATTCAGTGGCAGGCGCTTGGCGTTCTTCACCGTATGTCCATCCGTATACATATTAATATCCAGCCGCTTGCCCGGGTCCAGCTTTCTGGTCACACCATCCAGCCCGGCGGCCAGAATGCCCGCCTGCAGCAAATACGGGTTGGCCGCCCCATCCGCCAAGCGCATTTCAAACCGCCCCGGCTCGGGGATACGTACCATATGCGTGCGGTTATTTCCTGAATATGTAACGGTATTCGGCGACCATGTGGCGCCAGAGACCGTACGTGGCGCATTGATACGTTTGTACGAATTAACGGTGGGGTTAAGCAGCGCCGCCAACCCATCGGCATGCTTTATAACCCCGCCTATGAAGTTATACCCCAGCGCGGAAACACCCAGCTCCCCCGCATCGTCTTCGAAAAGATTCTTGCCGCCATCCCACAGCGAAACATGGGCATGACACCCCGAGCCGGTAAGCCCCAAAAACGGTTTGGGCATGAAGGTGGCGCGCAATCCATGCTTTTCGGCAATGGATTTCGCCATGAATTTGAAAAAAACATGGCGGTCAGCCGTTACCAGCGCATCATCGTAATGCCAGTTCATCTCAAACTGGCCATTCGCATCCTCATGGTCATTCTGGTATGCGCCCCAGCCAAGGGCCAGCATCGCATCGCAAATTTCCGTAATTACATCGTAACGGCGCAACAGCGCCTGGGCATCATAACACGGCTTCGCGGCAATATCGGCGGCATCCGCAATCGCGGTTCCATCAGGTGTAGTGAGGAAAAACTCGCACTCCACGCCGCTCTTCATCTGGTAGCCCAGCGCATTGGCCTGCTCCATAACACGCTTCAGCACCAAACGCGGCGCCTGCGCCACGGGCTTGCCAGCCATCCATATATCAGAGGCCAGCCATCCCACCTCGGGCTTCCACGGCAGCGGCGTCAGCGTGGCGGGGTCTGGTATGGCAAACATATCGGAATCAGCGGGCGACATATCCAGCCAGGTGGCAAACCCGGCAAAACCCGCACCGTTTTTCTGCATCCCCGCAATCGCCGCGGCGGGCACCAGCTTGGCACGCTGGCTACCAAACAAATCCGTATATGAAATCAAAAAATATTTTAACCCAAGCTCACTTGCCTTCCCGGCCAGATCAATCATCATCTTGCTGCTGCCCCGTTAAAAATTTTTACCCGGTATCCAGCCCGTTCCCGCCAGGGGCACTTGCGCCATGGCCGCGGCCTCCATGGTCAACGCCACCAGATCCTCAGGCTCCAGATTATGCAAATGGCTCTTTCCACAGGCCCGCGCGATGGTCTGCGCCTCCAGCGTAAGCACCGAAAGATAGTTGGCCAGGCGCCTTCCGGCCTTCACCGGGTCTAGCCGGGCCGCCAGCACGGGGTCTTGGGTGGTAATACCCGCCGGGTCGCGCCCTTCATGCCAATCATCATAAGCGCCCGCGGTGGTGCCCAGCTTTTGGTATTCCTCTTCCAGCTCCGGTGCATTATCGCCCAGCGCAACCAGCGCGGCGGTACCAATGGCCACCGCATCCGCCCCCAGCGCCAGCGCCTTCGCCACATCGGCACCATTACGAATCCCGCCCGAGACAATAAGTTGAACCTTCCGGTGCATCCCCAAATCCTGCAACGCCTGCACGGCGGGGCGTATGGCGGCCAAAATAGGGATGCCGGCATGCTCGATGAAAATCTCCTGGGTGGCGGCCGTGCCGCCCTGCATGCCATCCAACACCACCACATCAGCCCCGGCCTTCACGGCCAAGGCTGTATCGTAATATGGCCTGCTGGCCCCTAGCTTAATGTAAACCGGCTTCTCCCAGCCGGTCAGCTCGCGCAGCTCCAGCAGCTTTATCTCCAAATCATCCGGGCCCGTCCAATCCGGGTGGCGGCAGGCGGAACGCTGGTCTATGCCCTCGGGCAGATTCCGCATCTGCGCCACGCGCGGCGAAATTTTCTGCCCCAGCAGCATGCCGCCCCCACCCGGTTTCGCGCCTTGCCCCACAACCACCTCAATCGCATCCGCCTTGCGCAAATCAGCAAGATTCATGCCGTAACGTGAAGGCAGATACTGGTACACCAAGGTCTGGCTATGCCCGCGCTCCTCCGGAGTCATGCCGCCATCGCCCGTGGTGGTGGACGTGCCCACGGCGGAGGCACCGCGCCCCAAAGCCTCCTTCGCGTTGCCCGAAAGCGCGCCAAACGACATGCCCGCGATTGTCACCGGGGTTTTCAAGTGGATCGGCTTCTTCGCAAAGCGCGTTCCCAGTACAACATCCGTGCCACAACGCTCACGGTAGCCCTCCAGCGGATAGCGCGAAATGGAGGCGCCAAGGAACAGCAGATCATCGAAATGCGGCAATTTGCGCTTGGCCCCGCCACCCCGAATATCGTAAATCCCCGTGGCGGCGGCGCGCTGGATTTCCGAAATCGTGCCCTGATCAAACGTCGCCGAATATCTCGGTTTCGTTACCGGAATATGTGGCGGATGCGTCTCATTCATCTCAATAGGCTCCCGCATTATCTACGTGGAAATGATACAGCCCGCGCGCCGAGCCATAGCGTGTGAACATCTCTGGTGCCTCGCAACACCCAGCCTGCTGCAGCAGCGCGGCGAGAATCTCTTTGTCCTCCGCGTTCATCTCCTTTTTCTCGCAATCCGCGCCAAGGCTTTTCACCGTGCCTTTCACAAAGATCCTGGCTTCGTAAAGCGAATCTCCCAGCGCCTCACCCGCATCGCCGCACACAACAAGATTACCAGATTGCGCCATGAAGGCACTCATATGCCCCACATCCCCCTTCACCACGATATTCGCGCCCTTCATGGAAATGCCGCAACGCGCCGCCGCATTGCCTTCAATCAGCAGCAATCCGCCATGCGCGGTGGCACCCGCCGACTGGCTGGCATCGCCCCGCACATGCACCAGGCCAGACATCATATTCTCCGCCACGCCCGTGCCGGTATTGCCGTTAATGGTGATGAGCGCGCCATCATTCATGCCCGCGCAATAATACCCCGCATGGCCGTCTATGGTTATGCGCACGGGCACTGTAACACCAACCGCCAGGGCATGGGCGCCACGCGGATTTCGTATAGTCCATAATTTTTCAGCATTTTTTTCATCAAGCGCCTGCAGGGCGGCATTCAAGCCACGCAAACCACCGGTGGCGAGGTCATAAATAGCATCTTTCTCCACGGTTTTGGCCAAAGCGTTCATGCCGCGCGCTCCCAAAAATATACCCGCCCCGGCTCGGGCTCAAACAAATGCGCCTGCTCAATGCCTGGCAAATCCGCCAGCGCCCGGTATTCCGAACCAAACGCCACATAATCATCCGTCTCGGCCATCACCGCCGGCTTGCACGCCACCGGGTCACGCAGCACGCCAAATCCTGTTTCGGTGCCAACAACAAAGGTGTAGAATCCATCTAAAATCTGCAGCGCATCACGCAGCGCCTCATCCAGCCGCCGTCCTTCGCGCATTTGGCAAGAGAGAAACCCCGCGGCCACTTCAGTGTCGTTCTGCGTGGCAAACTCAATGCTTTCGCGCATCAGCACACGGCGCACATCGTTATGGTTAGAGAGCGAACCATTATGCACCAGGCATTGGTCCGCGCCTGTGGAAAACGGGTGCGCCCCCTCCGCCGTCACGGCAGATTCAGTAGCCATGCGCGTATGGCCTATGGCATGGCTGCCAGACATGCCAGCAAGCCCGTAGCGGCTTGCCACATCCTCCGGCAAGCCCACACCTTTATATAATTCCATGCGCGTCCCTGTGGCCGCAATGCGAATATCACTCTGCCCCGCCAAAGCCGCGCGCAGCTCGGCCGCGCGCGCTTCCGGCACCAGCACCACGGCATGGTCGCCCTGTGCCGCCAATTCCAGCCCAGCGGGCAGCACCAGCCCCTTAAATCCGCCCCTGGCCCGCAGCGTGAATTTACGAAACCCTGGCTTTCCCTTTCCATAAATCGCAAACCCCGCGGAATCCGGTCCACGCCCGGTCAACATGGTGAGCATAACACTCATCAACCGGCCAAGCTCCGGCTCCAGGCTTGGGGTCTTGAGGAATAGTCCGGCAATGCCACACATTGGTTTATCTTGCTCCTCGGTCCTGCGCCAAACTTAGCCAAGCTGGACGGATGAGGTCAACTGAAAAGAATAAACAATTCTTTATAAGAAAATTATAGAGCCGCCCGCGGCATACCCGCCAGCCAGAGCATGACCAGCCGGCCCTGGCAAAGCTCGATTGCCACTCCAGCCGTCAGGCATCCTCGCCCGCGGCCATGAAACCAGAAAAATGGCGGGCAAGGCCAAGCCGCGCGCTAGAGCATTTTCCGATCAATCGGAAACGCTCTAAATTTGCTTGGGCGAGCAATTTCATCCGATCAGCTTAAATCTTCGATTCAAGCTGATCGGATATTGCTCTAGCCTGTAGCCTCACGCACGCAAAAATACCGCGCCCGGTGCTACCCCCATGCCTGCCCCGCGCCACAGGCGTGCTGTGCCAGATTCAGCGGGAGAACGGGGCTAAACAGCCCCCCATAGCGGCCCACCACGTTCGGCGCGCAACGATGGAATCACCCGCCCGTCAACATCCGTCAGCCCATATTGCTGCGCCAGCTCGGCATTTATGTAGCTGCCGCCTGTCTTTTCCATAATCCGCGCATCCGCCGCCAGCGCCGCGATCACGCGGCCCGGAAATTCCGGCGAGCTGCCCGCCGCGCTGTTCAACTGGTTCGCCATGCCCGCCACGGTCTTCAAATTCTCCGTCGCGCGCTCGGTATAGGTAAAACCCTGCCATAGAGACACAGAGGCCACATTATATGGCTTCAGCTCAATCGCCATATCGCGCGCCATACGGTCCACCGTTGCCTTGGTGGTACCAAAAATAACATTATAGGTGTAGCGCACGCCCACATAGCCGGAGAGCCCCACAATCAGCCCGGTTTCCCGCGGCACCATCAATTGCGCCGCATGCCATGAGGCCACAAACGCGGCCCGCGCGCCAATATCGAAAATCTCCCAGTTGGAAATTGGTTTTTCCCAAAATCCACCGGGCTGCGTCATCTCATACGGCAGTGCGATGGCATTATTCACCAGTACATCCAGCCGTCCCTGCTCGTTGCGTATCCGCTCAAACAGCGCGGCCACCTGCGCGTCATCCGCATGGTCCACGGCCACGGGTACAGCCTTGCCGCCGCGCCTTTCCACCTCGGCCGCCGTCTCGCCCAACGTGCCGGGCAAGGGGTGCGTACCCTGGCTTACCGTACGGCCAGTAATGTAAACCGTGGCACCCTGCTCGCCCAAAACGCACGCAATGCCCTTGCCAATGCCACGGCTGGCGCCTGTCACCAGCGCAATTTTTCCCGTCAGCTTGCCCATCAGGCAAAAAACTCCACGCTGTAATCGCCATGGGCGCGGCCCGAAAAATGCGGCGCGCTGAAGGGCAGCCCCATCACACCCTGCGACCAGTCAATCGCCTTGCCAAAATCCTCATACCAATCATACAGCATCACACGGCTGGCAATGCGCCACTCACCATTGCGCCTCTCAAACTTGTCCAGATAGCGCCCGCCAATGCAGGTATCGCGCTCTTCCGTGCCCATATTCACGCGGTGGTATGATATAACCTGGGTCTCCACCCGCGCCTTATCGCCTTCCAGCACAATAAAGCTCTGCCCCAGCATATGCTGCGTGCAGGTAATCGCATCCGCCCCAGGCACCACCCAGGCAAGATACTCATCGAAATTGCCGCGGAACACGCCGTAATCGGTAATGGAATCCGGCCAATAGGCCCCCGAGATCAGCCCCGCATCGCGCCGGTCTTCCCCACGCGCCAAGCGTACCAGGCAATCCTTAATCTTCTCGCGGTCCAGAAAATTCCTCAGCTCAGCTTCCATCGCCAACTCCCTTGCTTGGTTTGCCACAAACTAGCCCCGGCACACGCCGCAGGCTTGATCTATTCAGACAAACCACCCCAGGCGGCGTGGAAGCGCGGCGGCTTACTCCGCCGGCAGCGCCGCCTTGGCCGCGTTGCGTTCCTTCAGAAAGGCGAAGAACTCCACCCCTTCGCGCAGGCGCCGCACCATCATCTGCGGCGATAAGATCATCTCCTTCAATATGGAGAATATCTTCGACGGGCGGAAATAGAATTCGCGGTACAGCGTCTCCACCGAATCAAAAATTTCCTTGTGGCTGAGGTGCGGATAATGCAGCGGCGCAATCTGCACGCCATGCTCGTCAATCAGCTCCGCATGCTCCACATCCAGCCAGCCCTCCTTCACCGCCTGGTTATACAGGAAGGTGCCCGGATAAGGTGCCGCCAGCGACACCTGAATGGTGTGCGGGTTAATCTCCTTGGCAAACGCGATGGTCTCCTTCAGCGTCTCGCGCGTCTCGCCCGGCAGCCCGGCAATGAAGGTGCCATGGATGGCAATGCCCAGCTTGTGGCAATCGGCGGTGAACTTCTTCGCCACGTCAATCCGCATGCCCTTCTTGATGTTGTGCAGAATCTGCTGGTTGCCGGACTCATAGCCCACCAGCAGCAGGCGCAAGCCGTTTTCCTTCAGCACCTTCAGCGTCTCATACGGCACATTGGCCTTGGCGTTGCAGCTCCAGGTAATGCCCAGCTTGCCCAGCTCCTTCGCAATCGCTTCCGCGCGCGGCAGATTATCGGTGAAGGTATCGTCGTCGAACATGATTTCCTGCACGTTCGGGAACAATTCCTTGGCGCGCTTGATCTCGGCAATCACATTCTCCACCGAGCGCGTGCGGTATTTGTGCCCGCCCACCGTCTGCGGCCACAGGCAGAAGGTGCAGTGAGACTTGCAGCCGCGCCCCGTATAGATGGAAATGTACGGGTGCTTGAGGTAGCCGATGAAGTAATCCTCCATCCGCAGATGCTTCTTGTAAACATCCACCACGAAGGGCAGCTCATCCATATCCATCAGCAGCGGGCGGTCCTCGTTCTTCACAATCTCGCCCGCCGCGTTGCGCCACCAGATGCCCTGCACCTCAGGCAAAGGCTTGCCCTCGGCAATTTCCTTGATGGTGAAATCGAACTCATTGCCGCAGACAAAATCCAGCACCTTGGCCCGCGCCAGAGATTCCTCCGGCTGCACCGCCACCTTGGCGCCGATAAAGCCCACCAGCATCGATGGGTTCAGCTGCTTGAACGCCTCCGCCACCTTCACATCATTGGCGAAAGAGGGGGTGGAGGTATGGATGATGAGCAACTGGTGCGTCTTGGCGTGCGGCAGCACATCCGCCATGGTCAATTTGGCCGGGGGCGCGTCTATCAGCGTGCTATCCGGCAGCAAGGCCGCCGGCTGGGCCAGCCAGGTGGGAAACCAGAAGCTCTTAATCTCGCGCCGCGCCTGGTAGCGCGACCCCGCGCCGCCGTCGAAGCCATCGAAGGAAGGGGGCTGCAGGAACAGGGTTTTCATCGTCATCTGGTGTCTCTCAACTCAAACTACTTTGCCGGGATCGGCTTGCATCATCTGGCCCCGCCAGTCCACCCGGTTACCCGCAAAGCTGGCAATATAGATGATGGCGGAAAACGAATCGCGCAACAGGAAACTCCACCATTGCCCCAGCCGGGGCAGGCGCAAAGCCGCCTCTATGCGCCGCGCCGCCAGCACCCGCAGGGCCAGCACGGCAATAAAAAGCACCCACGCCCAGATGGCGGCACCGGAAAACAGCACGCACAGCGCCGCCCACCCCAGCGGATTCTGCAATACCGAGGCCGCATAAGGCACCGGCACCAAGGCGCGTATGGTGCGCGCCCAGCGCAGCTCATGCCTGTATAAGGCGGTAAAATCCGCCTCCGGCACCGTGGTGGCGGGCACTACCTGCGCCAGGGCCAGCTTATAACCGCGCGCCAGCACCAGCCGCCCCAGCACCTGGTCATCAGCCAGATGCGCCACCAGCGCCTGCAACCCGCCTATTTCCGCCAGCACGCTCCGGCGCAGTGCCATGGTGGCACCCAGGCAATCTTGCCGCCCCAGCCTGCGCGCCAGCAGCGTACCGGGCAAAAAGCTGTAATTAACCTGCGCCGCCCCCAGCTGCGCCGCCAAGGCGGGCATGCCGGGCAAAGCGGCGTAAAGCGTGGTCACCAGCCCCACGCGCGGCCCTTCCAGCGCCGCCACAACGCGGCCCAGAAAATACGGCGGCGCGTGAATATCCGCATCCGAGATCACCAGCACATCGTGCCGCGCGTAAGGCAGCATGTTGATAAGGTTGGAAACCTTGCCATTACCGCCATGCCGGGCCGGGTTCACCACCACCGCCGCATCGCGCAACGGGTAGCGCGCGCGCAGCCGCTCCAGCACCGGCAGCACCGGGTCGTCCGCGTGTTGCACACCAAACACAAGCTGGTAATCGGGGTAATCCAGCAGAAAAAACGATTCCAGCGCCTGCTCCAGCAACGGCTCCACGCCATAAAGCGGCTTGAGAATTGTAACCGCCGGGCGCGCCGCTGCCATGGCAATGGGCGCATTGGCAAATTGCCGCACCAGCGCCACACCCCATAAAAGCTGCGCCACCCCCGCCAGGGCGCAAACCGCGGCTATGCCGGCAAAAACCAGCATTTCAGCCCCTTACCTTCCGCATTACTGCGAAGCGGTGCCATTCTGCAGCGCCGCGATTTTGGCCTGCAACGCCTTAATCAGCGGCGAGGCATCGCCCGAACTCACCAGCGAGGCAAAATCGGAATTATGCAGGGCCACCTGGCTGATCGTGCCACCCAGCAGCACATCGGTAATGCGCCAGCCTTGCGGCGTATCATGCACCACATAATCCAAACCCACCGGATCGCCCCCGCTACCGGGGTTCAGCTTGGTGCGGATGATATAATCCTGCCCCAATTTCTTCTCCTCGGGCAGTATGGCAAAACTCTCGCCGTTATACGAGTTGAACTGGGTGGCATAAGACGTGGTGGTAAACTGGCCGATCAGCTTCACCAGCTCTTGCTGTTGGGCGGCAGGCAGGGTGGACCATAAAAAACCAACCGAATTCTTCGTCACCACCTGCAAATCGTAGCTCTGCGCCACCACCGGCGCCAATTGCGCTTCACGCGCCGCAATGCTGGCACCGCCGGAGCCCGCTTTCATGGCCGCCACCAGCCCGGCATCCAGGGTCTGTACCGGAACAACCTCGGGTGTTGTGCCGGCCTGGGCGGCGGTGCCCAGGCCAATGGCCACCAGGGCAGCCAGAAAAATCCGTCTCATGCGCCCTGCCTTGTCCTTTCCTTTACTGCGCCGGAATGGCCACCACACCAAACTGCGAATCCAGCCCCAAAGCGGCAATCGCATGCGTCACTATATGGCTTGCGGTCAGCCCGGCTTCAATAAGCTGGGCCGCCGGGGTGTTGTGGTCTATCAGCCGGTCAGGCAAGGTCATTGGCCGGAATTTCAGCCCTTTATCAAACGCGCCAGACCAGGACAGATGGTGCGCCACAGCCGCGCCAAAGCCGCCCGCCGCGCCCTCCTCGATGGTGATGAGCACCTCATGGTGGCGCGCGAGCTGGTCAATCAACGCCGTATCCAGCGGCTTCATGAAGCGCGCATCGGCCACGGTGCACGGGAACCCATGCGCCGCCAGCTCAGCCGCCGCTTTCAGCGCATCGGCCAGGCGCGGCCCCAGCGCCAGAATGGCAATCTTGTTGCCTTCCTGCAGAATACGCCCCTTGCCAATCTCCAAAATCGTGCCGCGCGCCGGCAGCTCCACGCCCACGCCCTCACCGCGCGGGTAGCGGAAGGCGGAAGGCCGGTCATCGATGGCGGTGGCGGTCGCCACGGCATGCATCAACTCCACCTCGTCGGACGGCGCCATGATGACCATGTTCGGCATCGGTCCCAGGTAACAAAGGTCGAACGCACCGGCATGTGTCGCGCCGTCGGCACCCACCAGGCCCGCGCGGTCCATGGCAAAGCGCACCGGCAAATTCTGCAGCACCACGTCATGCACCAGCTGGTCGTAGCCGCGTTGCAGGAAGGTGGAGTAAATCGCGCAGAACGGCTTCAGCCCCTCCGTCGCCATGCCCGCCGCAAAGGTCACGGCATGCTGCTCGGCAATGCCCACATCGAACATGCGGCCAGGGAACTTGGCCTCGAATTTATCCAGGCTGGTGCCGGGCGACATGGCGGCGGTAACCGCCACAATGGCAGGGTCCAGCTCCGCTTCCGCAATCAGCGCCTTGGCGAATACGTTCTGATAAGTCGGCGGGCCGGGCGGCGCCTTTTTCTGCTCGCCGGTAACAACGTTGAATTTCGCCACGCCATGGTATTTATCCGCCGCGGCCTCGGCCGGGGCATAGCCCTTGCCCTTCTGCGTTACAATATGCAGCAGCACCGGCTCGGCGGCGTCCGAATCGCGCAAATTGCGCAGCACGGGCAGCAGATGGTCCATATTATGCCCATCGATGGGCCCGACATAATAAAAGCCCAGCTCCTCGAACAGCGTGCCGCCGGTAAGGATGCCGCGCGCATATTCCTCCGCCCGGCGCGCCGTGCGCTCCAGTTGCTTGGGGAAGCGCTTGGCCATCTTGGCGGCAAAATCGCGCAGGCTGAGGAAGCTGCGGGACGAAATGAGCTTGGACAGATACGCGCTCATCGCCCCCACGGGCGGCGCGATCGACATATCATTATCGTTTAGAATCACGATCATGCGCGACTTCATGGCCCCGGCATTGTTCATCGCCTCATAGGCCATGCCGGCACTCATCGAGCCATCACCGATCACGGCAATCACATGGCGCGGGTCTGCCTCATGTTTCAGGTCGCGCGCCACCGCCATGCCCAGCCCCGCGGAGATCGAGGTGCTGGAATGTGCCGCGCCAAACGGGTCGTATTCGCTCTCCGAACGGCGGGTGAAGCCGGACAGCCCGCCCGGCTGGCGCAGCGTGCGAATCCTGTCGCGCCGCCCGGTGAGGATTTTATGCGGGTAGGCCTGGTGGCCCACATCCCATATCAAGCGGTCGCGCGGCGTGTCGAACACCGCATGTATGGCCACGGTCAGCTCTACAACACCCAGAGACGACCCCAGATGCCCGCCCGTGGTCGAAACCGTGTCGATGGTCTCGGCGCGCAGCTCATCCGCCAATTGCTTAAGCTGGTCGGCGGAAAAATTCCGCAGATCGGCGGGAATATTTACCCGGTCCAGGAGCGGGGTCCGCGGCGGCATCAGTTAAAACCCCCAGCCCGCTGCGGCGTTCTCATACCCATAAAATCCCGTCCTTTACCTAACTAACACTCAACCCGGCATTAACAATTTCTTTACCACGCCGGGCCGAGTCGGCCGGCAGGCCTGCTGAGAAACCCCCTCCATAGGCGACCGTGAGCGGAAAAGCCAGATACCCGCCACCAAACCCGGCCCTGCGAAAAGGTCACAGGTGAAGGTTAAATGTAGGCACTAACTTGCGGATTGTGGAGGCAATGACTTATTGCTGTGCAGAGAAAGCGCGGCAGCGTGACACAGCGGCAACAGGATGGACCAATGGACGGTATGACGACAGCAAAAACGCCGCGCGAGAGCAAGCCCAGCGTCATGCGGGTTATTCTCGCGCAGCCGCGCGGCTTCTGCGCGGGCGTGGAGCGCGCCATCGATATTGTCGAGCGCGCCCTGCAGAAATTCGGCCCGCCCATCTATGTGCGCCACGAAATTGTGCATAACCGCCATGTGGTGGAAGACCTGCGCGCCCGCGGCGCCGTGTTCGTCGATGAGCTGGACGAGGTGCCCGAAGGCGCCTGGACCGTGTTTTCCGCGCATGGCGTGGCCCGCAAGGTGGTCCAGGCCGCGGCGGACCGCAGCCTGCCGGTTATCGACGCCACTTGCCCCCTGGTGGCCAAGGTGCATGCCGAAGGCCGCCGCTATGCTGCCCAGGGCCGCGAGATCGTGCTCATCGGCCATGCCGGCCATGCCGAGGTGGAAGGCACAATCGGCCAGATCGACGGCACTGTGCATTTGGTGCAGACGGTGGAGGACGCTGAGAGCCTGACCGTGCAGAACCCAAATAAGCTGGCTTATATCACCCAAACCACCCTCTCGGTGGACGATACGCGCGGCATCATCGCCGCGCTTAAATCCCGCTTTCCCGCCATTACCGGCCCGGATGTAAAGGATATATGCTACGCCACCCAAAACCGGCAGGAGGCTGTGCATCACCTCGCCGGGCTGGTCGAGGTGATTCTGGTGGTGGGCAGCAGAAACTCTTCCAATTCCAACCGGTTGCGCGAAATCGGCACCGAGCTGGGCCACCCCGCCTATCTCATCGACGACGCCGCCGCCTTGAAAGCCGAGTGGTTCGAGGGCATTTCCACGGTCGGCCTCACCGCCGGCGCTTCGGCGCCGGAAGTGCTGGTGCAGGGCGTCATCGAGGGGCTGAAGCAATTCGGGCCTATTAAAGTCGAGCTTCTGGCGGGCACGCCGGAGGATGTTAAATTCAAGCTGCCGGCCGAAGTGGCCAAATTATAAGGAACACGGCGTTTATGGGTGTACCGTTTAACCAGGCCCTCAAGGTCAGTACCTATATTCTTCAGCAAAAGCTGAAGGGCAATAAGCGCTACCCGCTGGTGCTGATGCTGGAGCCGCTGTTCCGCTGCAACCTGGCCTGCCAGGGCTGCGGCAAAATCGACTATCCCAACGAGATCCTCAACCAGCGCATCTCGGTGGAGGACGCCGTGGAGGCGGCCCGCGAATGCGGCGCGCCGATGGTCGCCATCGCCGGAGGCGAGCCGCTGCTGCACAAGGAGCTGCCACAGATTGTCGATGCCTATATAAAAATGGGCAAATTCGTCATCCTCTGCACCAACGCCCTGCTGCTGGAAAAGAAGATTGACCAGTACAAGCCGCATCCCAATTTCTGCTGGGACATCCACCTGGATGGCGACAAGGAGATGCACGACAAGGCGGTGGACCAGGAAGGCGTGTTCGAGCGCGCCGTCGAGGCTATCAAACTCGCCAAATCCAAGGGTTTCCGCACCTCCATCAACTGCACATTGTTCGATGGCGCCGACCCGGATCGTGTTGCCAAATTCCTCGACATGGTGACGGCCCTGGGCGTGGAAGGCGTGATGACCTCGCCCGGCTACGCGTATGAGCGCGCGCCGGACCAGCAGCACTTCCTCAACCGCACCCGCACCAAGGAGCTGTTCCGCGCCATCTTCCGCCGCGGCAAAGAGAGCGCCAAGCGCGGCGTAAACTGGCGCTTCACCCAATCGCCTTTGTTCCTCGACTTTTTGGCCGGCAACCAGACCTATGCCTGCACGCCCTGGGGCAACCCCACGCGCAACGTGTTCGGCTGGCAGCGCCCCTGCTACTTGCTGGGCGAAGGCTACGCCAAGAGCTTCAAGGAGCTGATGGAAACCACCGACTGGGACAAATACGGCGTCGGCAATTACGAAAAATGCGCCGATTGCATGGTCCATTCCGGCTTCGAGGCCTCCGCCGTCATCGACACCTTCAACCGCCCCTGGAAGATGGCCAAATTCGCGCGCGGCATGATCCAGGGCGTGAAAACCGAAGGCGCCATGACCAAGGACATACCGCTCGATAAAGCCCGCAAGGCCGAATACGTGTTCAGCAAGCACGTTGAGACCAAAATGGCCGAAATCCACGCCAAGAAAGCCACCGCGCAGAACGCCCTGCCCGCCGAGTAAGCCGGGCCAGACAAAAAACCCGCCCCAGCCATAGGTTGGGACGGGTTTTTTACTAAGCGCAATGACGTGAGATGCGCCCGCTTTGCGCGCGATCCCAACGTCTGCATCGCGCTCTACGTCATTGATTGAGAGCCGGATTCAGCCCTCCGAAACCGGCTTCCAGATGGGGTTGCCGCGCGTGGCGCGGGCCGAGGGGATCACCGTGCCGTCCACATCGGTAATGCCATATTCCTGCGCCAGCTCCGCCGTCACAAATTCGCCGCCAGAGCGTTTCATTATCTCGGGGTCCGCCGCCAGCGCCGCCACCACCCGGCCCGGATGCTCAACCGTACTGCCCGTCATATTGGTGATCGACTTCGTCATCTTATCACCCATCTTGGCCAGATTATCCTTGGCCTTCTCGGTCAGCGTCAGCCCCTGCCAGAGCGTCAGCGACGCCACGTTATGTGGCGCCATTTCCACCGCCATGTCACGCGCCATCCGTCCCACAGCCGTTTTCGACGTGCCAAACACCACGCCATAAGTGTAGGTAGTGCCAGCAAAACCAGAAATCGCCACCATCAAGCCAGAACGCTGCGGCACCATGATTTGCGCCGCATGCCAGGACGCGACATAATTAGACCTGACGCCCACATCCCACATTTCAAGGTTGGAAAGCGGCTTTTCCCAAAACCCCTTCTTTTCCAGCAGATCATCCGAAAGCGTGAAGGCGTTGTTGACGAGAACATCAAGCCGCCCCTGCTCCGCCTTTACCTTCTCAAACAGCGCCGCAACCGCCGCGTCATCGGCATGGTCGCACATAACGGCTATGCCTTTCCCGCCACTGGCCGCGCCGCGCGCGGTGCATTCGGCGGCCGTCTCGCCAACCGTACCGGGCAGGTAATAATCTCCGGGGTTCATGGTGCGGCCAGTCACATAAACAATCGCGCCTTGCTCAGCCAGCACCAGCGCAATGCCCCTGCCTATGCCGCGGCTGGCACCGGTCACAACCGCAACCTTGCCCCGCAAATTCGCCGTTTCAACCATGCTTTCTCTTTCCTCCGGCAGCATATCCCCGCCTGATGGCACGGGTTACAATTATCCGCCGGAAGATAGACGGCATCAACCAATGGCGCTTGATGATTTCAGACAATCATCCAGCTCTCAATCAATGAAGGAGGGCGCGATTCAAACTTTCGGATCGCGCGCAAAGCGCGCGCATCTCAGGTCATCGCGCTTAGGCAGCACCCTCGCGCGTATGGGTAATAATCGACAAATACGTCATCGGCTTCACCAGCAGCTTTTCCGGCCCATGCGGCGCCGCTGAGTCGAATAGCAGCGCATCCCCCGCCGTTAAATGATAAGACTGGTCCCCGTGCCGGTACAGAACTTCTCCACTGAGCATGTAGATGAACTCTGTGCCCTCATGCTGAAATGCCGCGAAGGGCGCCGCATCCTTGCTCAGCGTAATCAAATAGGGCTCCACAATTACGTTGCCGCCCAGCGCATGGCCCAGCAGGGCATATTGGTGCCCGGCCTTGGTGCCGCGCCGTTCAATCACCACGCCCGTGCCCGCCTTCACAAAGGAGCAGTCACGTTTTTCCTCGAAGGTGGAAAAAAACGTCGTAATCGGCACATTCAGCGCCGCCGCCAGCACCTGCAGCGAGGCCAGGGATGGCGAAATCTGCCCATTCTCGATCTTGGACAGCATGCCGCCAGAAAGCCCGGCGGAAGCCGCCAGCTCCGACACGGTAATCCCCACCCGGCGCCGTAATTGCCGCACCTGCACGCCTATGGCCTGTTCCAGTGTCAGGTCCGAGACAGAGGCAGCACTACTCCCGGTCGTGTACGGCTCGGCAATGTTTTTGGGCAACCCGGCCTCCGCCAGGGCATCCGGCAGGCTAGATCTCATCATTCGGGCTTTCGCCCCTGCTTTTCCCTGCTCTTTCCCCTGCTCTTTCCTCAACCTTACCAGCCCTCCCGGCCTAAACCTTATGCCGCGGAGGTTGAAATATCCAGTCTTCTTTGCGTCTTCACGACAATGTTTAAGCCGTTATATTAACTTGCGCCCTGCAGGCGCTTGATATTAACACGCGCCCTGCAGGCGCTTGATATTAACTTGCGCCTTGCAGGCGCTTGGCCGCCGTCAATGTGTTGCGCAGCAGGCAGGCAATGGTCATCGGCCCCACACCGCCTGGCACGGGTGTAATCTTGCCGGCAATTTTCGCGGCTTCTTCATAGGCCACGTCGCCCGCCAGCTTGGTCTTGCCCTCCATACCCGCAGGCACGCGGTTAATGCCAACATCAATCACCACCGCGCCGGGTTTCACCCAATCGCCTTTCACCATTTCCGGCCGCCCCACCGCGGCCACCAGAATATCCGCCATGCGGCACAGCCCGGGCAAATCGCGGGTCTTGGAATGCGCCATGGTCACCGTACAATTCTGTTGCAGTAAAAGTTGCGCAATGGGCTTGCCCACAAGGTTAGAGCGCCCAATCACCACCGCATGCAGCCCGGTCATGTCCGGCAGCACATCGCGCAGCAACAGCAGGCAGCCCAGCGGCGTGCAGGGCACCAGCCCTGGCAGCCCGGCCACCAGCCGCCCGGCATTGGCCACGGTCAGCCCGTCCACATCCTTACCGGGCGAAATGGCGGCAATCACCTCATCGGCATCCAAATGTTTGGGCAGCGGCAACTGCACCAAAATCCCATGCACCTCGGGGTTCTCATTCAGCGCCCTCACCAGCGCCAGCAGCTCGCCCTGCGTGGCCCCTGCAGGCAGACGGTGCGCAAACGAGCGCATCCCCGCCTCTATTGTCTGCTTCTCCTTGCTGGCCACATAAACTTTCGAGGCCGCATCATCCCCCACCAGCACCACGGCCAGCCCCGGCTGGTATGGCAGCCGCGCCACCTCCGCCGCAATCTCACGCCGCAACTTCGCTGCAAATGCCTTGCCGTCAATAATGTCAGCCAAGTTCTCGACCCCTTGAATTTCTTACAGATAAACTAAAATACCACGCAAGAGCAGGTAAGCGCCGCACAGCAGCGTGCCGCGACTATTGCAGATGCCACAGAAAAATCCATGCGCTTCAGCGGAATTTCAGGCCTCCATACCCGGGTACGCGCCACTTTGCGCCTCCTGTAATTCCGCCACCACCCGCTCAATCACCCCGCTCCAATCATAGGCCTGTTCCTGCCGGTACAGCTTAATCGATGGATACCAGGGCGTATCCTCCCTACCCAGCAGCCAGCGCCAATCCGGCGCCTTGGGCAGCACAAGCGATGCCGGGGCGCCCATCGCCCCCGCCACATGCGCCACCGAGGTGTCAATCGTCACCAGCCTGTGCACATTACGTAAAACCGCCATCGTATCAATAAAATCGCTTATCTCCGGGCCAAGATTCACCAAGGGCGCGCGCCCGTAATAGCTGCCCGTCTGCGCAATCGGGTCGCCCTTCTGCACGGTCACAATGCAAATATCCTCACGCGCGAATAGCGGCGCGAATTGCTTCAGTTGCAGCGTCCGCTTCTTGTCGTTCTTGTGGGTCGGCCGTCCGGCCCATACCAGGGCAATGCGTTTCTTGCCTTTGGGGCAAAGCAGGTCCAGCTTCGCCGCCCATTCCTTCACCAGCGCATCGGGCGGCGCCAGATACCCCGCCGGCGGCACGTTATCCGTGCCAATCCCCGCCAGGCGCGGCAGGCCAGAGAGCGGGATGTAAGCGTCATACTCCCCCGTATCCTCCCAGCGCGACACAAACTTGCCCACCCCCGGAATCTGCCTCAGCAGCGGCATCAGCTCCGCCGAGCACGCCACAACCGGCTGCGGGCACAGCAACGCGGCCCAGGGAATCAGCCGCCCGAACTGAATACAATCGCCAAACCCCTGGTCGCCGATAATCAGCAGCCTGCCCGGCGGCAGAGGCTGCCCGTCCCATTGCGGCTTGTCGGTCTTGGGCAGCATCCCCTCGGCCTGTTTCAGCTTAAAGCGCCATTCATAGCTCTCCCAGCCTTCCTTCATCCTGCCCGCCAGCAGCAGCGCCTCGGCTTTTTCAAAATGCGCCTCGGGGTATTCCGGGTCCAGCTCAATGGCTTTTTCGGCCACCCGCACCGCTTCATCCAGCTCCAGCCGCTCGTACAAAATCAGCGCCAGATTAAAATGCGCCCGCGCATCATTCGGCGCCAGCTCCACCGCCCGGTACCCGGCGCGCACCGCGTCATCCAGCCGCCCGGCACCACGGTAAATCTCGCACATATTGCGCGGGTATAGCGGCGCATCGGGAGAAAGCGCCTGCGCCTTCTCCATACGCTCAATCGCCTCCTCCACCCGCCCATTGCGGTAAGACACAATGCCCGAGAGATGCAGAATATGCGGATGCTCCGGCATGGCGGCCAGCATCCGCTTGGCCAGATCATCCGCCTCGGCCAGCTTGTTCTCCTGCTCCAGGCGCGAGAGCTTCTCCAAAGCCTCCGAGAGCGGCACCACCTGCTTGCCGGGCGGCGCGGCATTTGCCTGCTGGGCATCGCTCATCGGGCGGCCTCCTCCATATAGCCAAGTTCTTCAATCCAGGGGGCAAGCGTATCGCGCACCTCGTCGAACAAATGCGGCATGGCGGCAAGGTAGGCACGGTGCCGGAAGGCTCCGGCGGCGCGCACCGGCCCGCGCAGGGCAAAATGCGCGGGCAGCGGGTGGGGCACCTGCCCGCTATTGGCACCAATGCCCTGCGGCACCGCCCCGGCGCCACCTATAAAGCCCAGCACCTCGCGCAGCACCAGCTCCGGGTCTGTTACCAAATCCTCGTAACGCACCGGCATGTAGCGCAACGTCAACTGCCCGCGCAAATGCCGCACCATATCCGCGTGCAGCGCATAATAATGCGCCAGCGCCAGCATCCCGGCCTGGGCGTTACCCTCCAGCTTACGGTCCTGCATCACATTGGACAGCATCAAGTCATACGGGTGGCGCAGCACATGAATAACCGGCGCCTCGGGGTAAAGCAGCTTGAACAGCCCGATATGCCAGAAGTTCAGCGCCCCCCGGTCGGTGATGAAGTTCACCCCCGGCCTTGCCAGCCCTTGCCGCGCGCGCCGCTCCTCGTATTGCGCGCGCAGCCGCTCCGGCAGGTCCAAATTCCCGCCCAGCAGCAGCTCATCAAGCGCCTCCGGGTAGCCGCCGCCGCCGGTCAGGCGCGCAATCTGCCCCGCCAAATCGCTCAGGGGGGCAAATTCATCCGCCCCGGCAAAGCCGGGCAGTTGCGCCAGTAATTGTTCCAGCAGGCCGGTGCCGGCACGGGGGAAGCCCAGCAGAAACACCGGCGTAAACGCGCCCGGCCTGGCGCGCGGCAAAACCTGTACGCGGTCGGCGGTAAAATACGCTTTGTAGGCCGCCGCCCGCGCCTGCAGCGCCTCGGGCCGGTACACCAGCCCGCTGCGCTCGCGCTGCATGCGCCGCGCATTGGCCCAGGCATTCGCCGCCTCCGGCAACTGGCCAAGCTGGTCAAAAGCCTGCGCCCGCACCAAAATCTCTGGCCCCATCAGCCCATCTGTTGCGCCCAGCCGTTCCAGCACGGCGGCGGGCTGGCGCATGGCCAAATCCGCCATGGCGCGCAACAGTCGCAACGTGCGGTCATCGCCCCATTTGCCCAGAGCCTCATCCAGCACCGCCACGGCCGCGGCCTGGCGGCCGCGCCCAAACTCCACCTGGGCCTTGCCACCCACGCCGCGCCTGTTCTCGGGCCGCAGGGTCAAGGCTTTCTCATAAAGCTCCGCCGCTTCGTCCAGCCGCCCCTGCAGCTTCAAATTCCAGGCCAGATTCGCCAGCACCAGCCCATCCTCGGCGGGCAGCAGCTTCAGCGCCTTGCGGTAATGCACCTCACCCTCCGGCACGGCGCCGGTCTCGGTCAGCACCACGCCCATCAAATGCTGCACAGTGGCATCTTTCGGCATGGCCTTCAGCGCCGCGGCGGCAATGGGCAGCGCCTCCTCGTGCCGGCCCTGCGCCACCAAATATTGCGCGTACTGCGTATTGGCCTGTGCCCGCACATTGGCTGCTCCCGGCAGGGCGGCCAGCCTTCTGCCCAAGGCCGCCGCGGCCTCATGCTTGTTCTGCGCTTTGCGAATCTCGAACAGCACGCGCAGCGCGTTGCGCTGGTTTGGCATCACATCCAGCAGCTTCTGCACCAGCGCCTCTGCCTCGGCATATTTGCGCTCGTTGAACAGCTTGGCCGCCTCGCTGGCCTGCGTATCCAGCAAGGCGGCATTCTCCTGCAGCGGCAGGGCAGCCATATCCAATTCGCAGCAGCGAATGGCGCGCAACCCGCTCCCGCACGGGCAAGGATTCGTTTTCAGCTTTGGTTCAGTCACCGCTCTTACCCGTTGATTATGCCTGCATAATACAGGCTTTATACAGGCTTTGCGTGGCCCGGCAACGCATCCGCCCGCGCCAAAAAGTCAAGCATTTCCAGCACATACGCAAACAAGTCTTATTCTCACAAGGTTATGATCTGCTTGACCAAGCCCGCTTGCGGCGTCAGATACTGCTGCCCGCGAGGAGTATGCTGCAATGCGAGATTTTTCCGAACTATCCGAACGCGAGGTGCTGGCCCTGGCCATTGGCGCCGAGGAAGAAGATTGCCGCATCTACATGGATTTGGCCGAACGCCTGCGCGAGGAATTCTCCGCCTCGGCGCAGATGTTCATGGAAATGGCCGAGGAAGAAACCGAGCACCGGCGCAAGCTGCTGGATTTGTACAGCGAGAAATTCGGCCAGCACATCCCGCTCATCCGCCGCCAGGATGTGCGCGGCTTCCTCAGCCGCAAGCCCATCTGGCAGCTCCCCAAGCCCAGCATCGAAGATGTGCGCCTGCTGGCCGAGAGCATGGAAACCGAAACCAAGCGCTTCTACCGCCTGGCCGCCTCCCGTGCCACCGATGTCTCCATCCGCAAGCTGCTGGGCGATCTGGCCGAGGCCGAGCAGGAACATGAAATCCGCGCCGACGCCATTGTGAGCAAAAACCTCACCGCCGAGGTGCGCCATGGCGAGGACGCGCACGCCCGCAAGCTGTTCATACTGCAATACATCCAGCCCGGCCTGGCCGGACTCATGGATGGCTCCGTCTCCACCCTGGCCCCCATCTTCGCCGCCGCTTTTTCCACCCATAGCACCCATGCCGCCTTCGTGGTCGGCGCCGCGGCGGCACTGGGCGCTGGCATTTCCATGGGCTTTGCCGAGGCGTTGTCGGATGACGGCTCCCTCACCGGCCGGGGCACACCTTACGTAAGGGGCAGCGTCACCGGCATCATGACCACGCTGGGCGGGCTGGGGCATACCCTGCCCTTCCTCATCCCCAATCTGCACCTGGCCCTCATCATCGCCTTCTGCGTGGTGGCGGTGGAACTTGCCATCATCTCCTGGGTGCGCTGGCGCTTCATGGACACCTCCCCCATCCGCGCCACAATGCAGGTGGCCCTGGGCGGCGCGCTGGTATTTGCCACGGGTATCCTCATCGGCGCGGGATAAGCCACAAACCCGCCCCCGCTATTTTTGTGCCTGCCGCGTATATTTGCCAAAACGGGCAAAATAATTGACGCCACGCGGAAAAATGTATTTCTGTGCCCGCGATGGCAGAATCGGCAAAGCAAAAGGCGGGAAAACAATGGCGCCCATCACCCCAGGACCAGGGCCGCGGCACATTGCATAAACCCCCAAAATTTCTCCTCTTTTCGGGGTTCGACAGCGAATCCGTCCGGCAAAAACTGGGCACGCCGCAATACAGCTACCATTTCGTGCTTACCGGCTACCTGCCCGCGCTGCAGCAATTGGGCGAAGTTGTGCAGGTACAAAACCCCGAAACCGAAGTGGACGCGCTGTACGATGAATGCCAGGCAAGGGGCCAAACCTGTCTGTTCCTGTGCTTCGCCCCGCCGCATCTGGTGCCCATCACCCTGCGCTGCCCCACCATTCCCGTTATCGCCTGGGAATTTTCCAACATCCCCACTGAAATGTGGGGCGAGGATCCGCGGGCCGATTGGCGCAACGTGTTCCGCCATTGCGGCCGCGCCATCACCCTCTCGCGCCACACCGCCACCCTGGTGCGCGCGGCCATGGGGCCAGATTTCCCGGTTTTCGCCATCCCCACCGCCACTTACAACGGCTTCGCCCCGCTCTTTTCTCCCACCCCGCGCCCCCTGCCGCCGCGCGAGATCAGCTTCCGCGGCCTGCTGTTCGACAGTGCCGCCGAGCCCAGCCTGAGGCATGTTCTGCCCTGGCCGCCAGAAGCCCCGCCGCCGCCCGCGCCACCACCGCCACCGCCACCCATAAGCGGCATGCGCGCGCGCCTGTCGCGCACGCTGTATTATGGCGAGCAATGGTATCAGGAGGTCGCGCGCGACGCCCTGCCCGGCTGGAGCAAATCCGCCCTGCGCCTTGGTGGCCGCGCCGCGCGGCGCCTTTACCGCACCATCCTGCCGCGCCCGCCCGCACCACCACCGCCCGCCCCGCCGCCCGAGCCCGCGCACAAAATCCAGCTCTCCGGTATCATCTACGCCTCCGTCTTTTCACCCGAGGATGGGCGCAAGAACTGGCACGACCTGCTCACCGGCTTCCTCTGGGCCTTCCGTGGCGAGCCAGGCGCCACACTTGTGCTTAAAATGCCGCGCGGCGCGTGGGAGAGCATGCAGCAGCATTTCAGCCACGCCATCTCGCGCTTCGCCCCGTTCGCCTGCCGCGTCGTGCTCATCTACGGCTTTCTTGACGATACCGAATATGCTGGCCTGGTGCGCGCCACCGATTTTTACGTGAACGCCTCCAATGGCGAGGGCTTGTGCATCCCGCTGATGGAATTCCTCTCCGCCGGCAAGCCAGCCATCGCACCGTGCCACACCGCCATGGCCGATTACGTCACGCCACGCGCCGCCTTCATCCCCCACGCCAGCCTGGAGCATAATGTGTGGCCCTTCGACCCGCGCGACCTGTTCCGCACCATGCGCTACCGGCTGAACTGGGCAAGCCTGGAAGCCGCCTACCGCGAGTCCTTCCACGCCGCGCTGGACGGCGATGGCACCTACCAGCGTATGTCCCACGCCGCGCATGATACGCTGCGCGATTACGCATCAATTGCTAAAATTCGTGCCCTGCTGGCCAAAGCCCTGCGGCTTGAGGCGCAAACCCCCGTGCAGGAGCGCGCGGAATGATCTTCCTGATCCATTCCGAAACCGCCGAAGGCACGGTGGATGCCAATCTTGGCCTGCCGGAATACAGCTATTATTTCGTGCTGAAAGCCTTCCGCCCGCTGCTGGAGGAAATGGGCCTCACCATCGCCATCGCCGACCCGGAGCACGAGGTGGACCGCATCTGCCGCAATGCCCGCCAGCATGGCGAGGATTGCATCTTCCTCACTTTCTCGCCCCCGCACCGCACCTACGTGGCGCGCGAATGCCCCACCATCCCCATCTTCGCCTGGGAATTCGATACGATTCCGGTAGAATCATGGCTCGATGAACCGCGCCACGATTGGCGCCTGGTGCTGAACGAGGCTGGCCGCGCCATCACCCATTCGCAATTCGCGGTGGACACGGTGCGGCGCGATCTCGGCCCCGATTACGGCATTGCCACCCTCCCCGCCCCGGTATGGGACAGCTTCGCTCCGCTTTATAACCCGCAAGCCCGCATCGCCTGGCCAGGCAAACCGCAAACCCTAACCGTGCGCGGCCGCGTGTACGATAGCCGCAAGATCGATTTCTCTCAGTACGTGCCCCAGGCCTGCCCCAAATACGCCCGCGCCGAGCTGCCCGCCAATGCCGGCGAGCGCGAAACCCTGCAAGACATCACGCTGGACGGCGTCATCTACACCTCTGTGTTCTGCCCGCTCGATGCGCGGAAAAACCTGTTCGACATGATCTCCGCCTTCTGCTGGGAATTGCGCGATTGCGACGATGCCACTTTGGTGCTCAAACTCACCCATCGCAAAGCCGATGAAACCATTGGCGGCATGCTGAAAAACCTTGCCAAGCTCACACCTTTTTCATGCCGAATTGTCATCATCGACGGCTACCTGCCCGATTCCGCCTATCAGGACCTTGCCGCCGCCAGCCATTACGCCATCAACACATCGCATGGCGAGGGGCAGTGCCTGCCGCTGATGGAATATATGAGCGCCGGTAAACCCGCCGTCGCGCCGCGCCACACCTCGATGGAAGATTACGTTACCGGACAGAACTCCTTCATCATGAAATCGCATCTGGAACCCACCGCCTGGCCGCATGACCCGCGCCAGCTCTATAAAACCCGCCGGCATCGCATCGACTTCGAATCACTCCTCGCCACGCTGCGCGAAAGCTACGATGTGGCCAAAACCGACCCCGCCCGCTATGCGCGCATGGCCCAAGCGGCGCATGAAGACCTGCGGGCGCATTGCTCGCGCGCCGTCATCAAGGCCCGGCTGGCGCAATTCCTGCAGCCGCACACAAACATAGTGCCAACCTCGTGACTATTTTGCGCGCCACGCCACCGGCCAAGGCCAGCCTGCGCGCCGGGCCAGAAACCCTGGCCAGAATCAGCAAAAGCTGTAATTGGTCATTGACCCGCGAGCAGGCTGCCGCCAAAGCAGGCCCAACCTACCGGACTTGAAAATGCGCATCTGGATCGACGTCGAAGACCTGTTTCAATACGCCTCCAACACAAGCAGGCCGAGCGGCATCCAGCGCCTCGCCTTCGAGCTTCAGCGCGCCATGCTCGCCCTCGCGCCCAACGAAGTCAGGTTCGTGCGCCACAACGCCAAAACCAAGGATTTCACCGCCGTCCCATTTGCCGACATTGCCGCGCTCTTCGCCGGCCTTACCGCATGCCAGCCCAACCGCCCCCCGGCCCGGCTGGCAGGCGAGTTAACCACCCTGCCCCCAGCCGGCTTCGCGCGCCGCCTTGGCCGCCGCGCCATGGCCCGGCTTCCGCCAGAAATCGCCAGCCCGCTGCGCCGCTTCCGCGCCCACCAGATGGACGCGCTGCGCGCCCTGCGCGATGCTGCACGCATTGCCCTGCGCGGCCATGCCAGCCAAAGCGGCCAGGCCCAACCCGCCACACCCGATGCCGAACCGGCCTTCAAAAACTGCGCCGCCCCCGGTGACTGGCTGCTTTGCCTCGGCTCACCCTGGTTCATGCACGATTACGCCGAGCGCATCAGCACCGCCTGCGCGCAATATAATCTGCGCTTCGGCGTGCTGCTCTACGACATCATACCCCTGCGCCGCCCGGAATGGTGCGACCGCAACCTGGTCAAATCATTCCGCATTTGGTTCGATGCCATCTTGCCCATGGCCGATATGCTGCTCGCCATCTCCCGCACCACGGCCGAAGATGTTGAACGATACGTTTCAGAAACTTCAATCTCATTGCGAACCCGCGTGCAGCCTATCCCGCTCGGCATCGGCTTCGGCCAGCCGCCAGCCCCGTTACGCTCATCCCGCCTGCCGGCGCCGGGCAGCTACGCCCTCATCGTCTCCACCATCGAGGCCCGCAAGAACCACGTTCTGCTCTTCCGCCTCTGGCGCGAGCTGCTCACCACCATGCCGCGTGAAAAAGTGCCCACGCTGGTCTTCGCCGGGCGCGTCGGCTGGCTGGTGGCCGACCTCATGCAACAGCTGGAAAACGCCAACTGGCTCGATGGCAAAATTCTCCTCATCGAAGAACCCGGCGATGGCGAGCTGGCCGCGCTCTACGAGGATTGCCTCTTCACCCTCTACCCCTCGCTGTACGAAGGCTGGGGCCTGCCCGTGTCCGAGAGCCTCGCGCATGGCGCGCCGTGCCTTGCCGCCAACTGCACCTCTCTGCCGGAAGCCGGCGGCGCGTATGCGCGGTATTTCGACCCCGATAACCTGCACGACGCCGTGCGTGCCGTGCGCCAGGTTCTGGAAAACCCGGACGATCTCGCAAGCTGGCGCGCGCAAATCCAATCCTTCCGCAACAACCCGGCCAGTTGGGAAGACAGCGCCACGGCCACGCTGCGCCTGCTGCACCAGGCAGGTGCACCAGCCCCCAAGGCTGCGGCGGCACCGTGCTAGGCTTGGCCCACCGCGCCTGGCGCCTGGCGCCTGAAGCCGCGCGCCGCGCCGCCATGGCGTATACCGCCTCGCTCATCGCCGTCCGCCCCGGCACGCCGCCCGCGCTCAGCAACGGCGCCATTATCGCAGGTGATATTGACGGCCAGAACGGCATTGCCGCCACCGCCCGCATGTTTGCCGCCACCCTGGCCCAGCGCGGCCTGCTGCGCGGCACCATGCCGCTCGGCCTGCCCAGCGTCGCCCCCGCCTATAGCGGCACACCAGCGCCGGGTGCGGCCATCATCTCCGTGGTCAACGCGCCCTATCTGCCCGTGGGCCTTGCCCGGCTGCAGCCGCGCACCATGCTGCGCGGGCGGCGCATCATCGGCGTATGGGTGTGGGAGCTGCCGCAAGTGCCCAAGGACTGGGCCATCGGCGCCCGTTTCGTTCACGAAATCTGGGCGCCCTCGCGCTTCACCGCCGAGGCGTTCGAGCGCATCGCCCCTGGCCGCGTGCGCCTCGTTCCCTATCCTCTGCTCACCGCCCTGCCCTTTACTCCTGAAGGCACCCGCGCCAGCCTCAACCTGCCGGAAGATGCCTTCATCGTCCTCACAATTTTCAACCTCTCCTCCAGCTGCGCGCGCAAAAACCCGCTCGGCGCCATCGCCGCCTTCAAAGCCGCCTTCGGTGCCAGCCGCGATACTCTGCTCGTCCTCAAGCTCACCGGCCATGAACGCTACCAGAACGACTACAAAACAATCCTCAACGCCATAGGCGATGCACCGAATATCCGTATAATCACCGAAACATTCACGGAACCCGCCTTGCACGGCCTCATGGTTTCCAGCAACGTGGTTCTCTCGCTGCACCGTGCCGAAGGCTTCGGCCTCATCCCCGCCACCGCCGCCCTGCTCGGTATCCCCGTCATCGCCACCGCCTATTCCGGCAATCTCGATTTCATGCCGCCAGAAAATTCCGGCCTCGTACAATACAACCTCATCCCCGTCAGCGGGCCAGACACAATCTACCAAATTCCCGGCGCCACATGGGCCGAGCCGGATATTGAACACGCCGCCGCCTGGCTGCGCCGCCTGTTCGATTCCCCCGCCCTGCGCACCAGCATGGGCGCCGCCGGGCAGCGCCATGCCATGCAACAGCTCAGCCCCGCCCGGCTGGAGGCAGCACTTGCCGCCAATGGTATAGAATAATGCCCCCGCTTGCGCGGCGCCAAACTTCTTTCTAATTCAAACTACATTATGCGTTCGAGGTGATTCCCATGCCCACCTGCCTCATCACAGGCATCACAGGCCAAGACGGCGCCTATCTGGCCCAGCACATGCTGCAAAAAGGCTACCGGGTCGCCGGCCTTATCCGCCGTTCCGCCTCGTCCGATGTTATCGGCGAGCGCCTGCGCTGGCTCGGAATCATTAACGATATAGAACTTGTCGATGGCGACCTGATCGACATTTCCAGCCTCATCCGCGTGCTGCAAAAAATCCAGCCCGGCGAAATCTACAACCTCGCCGCGCAGAGCTTCGTCGCCACCTCCTGGCACCAGCCGCTCCTCACCAGCGAGGTTACCGGCCTGGGCGCCACCAAAATGCTGGAGGCTATCCGCATCACCGGCGGCGGCGCGCGCTTCTATCAGGCTTCATCTTCCGAAATGTACGGGCTTATCCAGGAGCCGGAGCAGAGCGAGAAAACCCCCTTCTACCCGCGCTCGCCCTATGCCGTGGCCAAGCTCTACGCGCATTGGATGACCGTGAACTACCGCGAGAGCTTTGGCCTGCACGCCTCCTCCGGCATCCTCTTCAACCATGAAAGCCCGCTGCGCGGCATCGAATTCGTCACCCGCAAAATCACCGACGGCGTGGCCCGCATCAAGCTCGGCCTGGCCAAGGAACTCCCGCTCGGCAACCTGGACGCCCAGCGCGACTGGGGCCATGCCCGCGATTATGTGCGTGCCATGGCGCTGATGCTGCAACAGGACAAACCCGAGGATTACGTCATCGCCACCGGCAAAACCACCAGCATCCGCGAATTCTGCCGCATCGCGTTCTCCTATGCCGGGCTGAATTACCAGGACCATGTCGTTACCCGGTCCGATTTGATGCGCCCCGCCGAGGTGGATGTGCTGCTGGGCGATGCCGGCAAGGCCCGCACCAAGCTGGGCTGGGTGCCGGAAACCTCGCTCGAAGCCATGGTCGCGGAAATGGTCGATGCCGACTTAGCCCGCCACCGCGCCCGCGCCGCATAAGCCACCACACGTAGCCCCCGCCTTGAGGGCTAGAAGGAGCCTGCCGCCATGCCCAACACCGCCCCCATCCCAGGTCCGGTCCTCATCACAGGTGCCAGCGGCTTCGTGGGGCGGCACGTCATCGCGGCCCTCGGCGCGGCCAGCCCGGCAACGGAAATCATCCGCTCCAGCACAGACATCACGGACCGCACCGCCCTGCGTGCCCTCATCGAGCACACAAAACCCGCCGCCTGCCTGCACCTTGCCGCCATCGCCGCCATTGGCGTGGCCCGTGACGCGCCAGACCGCGCCTGGGCCGTCAACCTCCACGGCACGCTCAACCTGGCCGGCGCCATAGCCGGTCTCGCCCCCGCCTGCCGCCTCATCTTCATCTCATCGGCCGATATTTACGGCGGCAGCTTCCGCGCCGGAGAAGCCCTTACAGAACAAGCCACCCCGCACCCGCTCAACACCTACGCCGCCACCAAGGCCGCGGCCGATCTCGCCTTGGGTGCCATGGCGGCGGAAAACCTCGCCGTGCTGCGGCTGCGCGCCTTCAACCATACCGGCCCCGGCCAGACCGAGCATTTCGCCATCCCCGCCTTCGCCCGGCAAATCGCCCTGGCCGAAGCCGGCCTCGCCCCGCCCGCCATACGCGTCGGCGCCCTAACGCCCGAGCGCGACTTCCTCGATGTCCGCGACATCGCCCGCGCCTACATCGCCGCCCTGGCCACGCCACTGCCCAACGGCACCATCCTCAATATCGCCTCCGGCACCCCGCGCAAAATCGGCGATGCGCTAGATGCGCTGCTGTCTCTCGCCAAAATCAAAATTCAGGTGGAGGAAGACGCATCCCGCCTGCGCCCCGTGGACATCTCCCGCGCCATCGGCGACGCCACCCAGGCCCGCAAACTGCTCAACTGGCACCCAGTCATCCCCTGGCACCAAACGCTGGAAGACACGCTGAACGATTGGCGCGGCCGCGTCAGGCGGTAACGCCATGCTGCAATGCGCGCAGCCCGCAAAAAAGGGAGCCTGCGCCCCCCTTTCCCGTCACTTTTCCACAAAAGCCTTCTCAACCACAAAATGCCCGGCATGGATGTGGTTGCCTTCCACAAAGCCGCGCCCTTCCAGCATGGCCTGCAAATCCGCCAGCATCTCGGGCGAGCCGCACAGCATCACGCGGTCCGTCTCCGTGTTCAGCGCGGGCAGGCCCAAATCCGCTTCCAGCTTGCCCGTTTCAAACAGCCCCGTCAGCCGCCCCATATTGCGGAAGGGCTCACGCGTAACCGTGGGGTAATAAAGCAGCTTGTCCTTGGCCAGCTCGCCCAAAAACTCATCTTCCAGCACGGCATTCACCGTCAGCTCGCCATAGCCCAGCTCGGCTATCTCACGGCAGCCATGGGCCAGCACCACATGGTCATACAGTTCATAGGTTTCAGGGTCTTTGATGATGGAGGCAAACGGCGCCAGCCCAGTGCCCGTGCCCAGCAAATACAGCGTCTTGCCCGGCTGCAGATTATGCTGAATCAGCGTGCCCGTGGCCTTGGCGCCCACCAGCAGCTCATCACCTGGCTGCAAATTCTGTAAATGCCTGGTCAACGGCCCGTCCGGCACCTTAATGGAGAAAAATTCCAGATGCTCCTCGTGGTGCGCGCTGGCCATGGAATAGGCGCGCAGCAGGGGCTTTCCCTCGATCTTGATGCCGATCATGGTAAACTGGCCGCTGATGAAGCGGAAGCCGGGGTTGCGGGTGGCCGTGAAGCTGAACAGCCGGTCCGTCCAATGCCGGACGGATTGCACCGTCTCGGTGTAAATCGTCGCCAAAGTCTACTGCTCCACTCAGGTCATAAGGTGCGGAGTGCTTATACGCTGCGCCGCGAAATGTTAACCTTGTTTTGTGCAATGCAGACCAACCCGCCAGGAAAAATCCCTCCCCGCCCAACGGTAAAGGGCCGGGAGAACACGCCGCCGCCATATTGCCGCGGGCGGCAGCCGCCTGAGATCTGAATCCGGCTCTCAGTCAATGAAGGAGAGTGCCATTCAGACTTTCAAAGCGCTCGCAAAGCGAGCGCATCTCAGGTCATCGCGCTCTCACGGCGGCTACCAGGGGTTATATCGCCGCCACACCCTTTTCACCGGTGCGGATGCGAATCACGTCATCAATGGCCGTGATGAAAATTTTACCATCACCAATGCGGCCAGTACGCGCGCCGGCGGTAATGGCCTCCACCGCGCGCTCCACCAGCCCTTCCTCGCACACCACCTCAATTTTCACCTTGGGCAGAAAATCAACCACATATTCAGCACCGCGGTATTGCTCCGTATGCCCCTTCTGCCGGCCAAACCCCTTGGCTTCTGTCACGGTTATGCCCTGCAACCCAACCTCGTGCAGGGCGTCCTTCACTTCGTCCAGCTTGAACGGCTTGATGATGGCTTCAATTTTCTTCATCTGCATTTGCACGCCCTTTCGTGCCGGGCGCCCTCATTATTGGTGGGTAAGCCGCGGCAAATACCGCACGCAGCATATGGCCAGACGCCATGCAACACAGTTAGGCATCTGGCAACCAATTAATCAATATTTAATTCTTACCCGCACACATAAAAGGCACAACTAGCAGATTGGCAACAATCTGCCCGCCCGCGCGCAATCCCGCCACCCCCACACCCCAAAAGAAGAAAACTTGGCGAAGACCCGGTTCCAGGATAAAGATTTACTCATAATTTGGCTGGAGACGGAATGATCACCGCAAATTTGCGCGCCACCCCGCAAGCCATGCAGGAGGCCGCCACACGCCAGGCCCCGGAATTCGCCGTTTTCCGGGGGGTGGAAGCCGGTTTTCCCGAGTCCGGCGGCAGGCCAGCCCCGCTTGCTTTTCATCTTCGCCACAGGCTGGAAGCCCGTTACCTGGCTGCCCGCGGCGTATCCTCCAGCCTTGCCCATGCCGCGGCGGCACGGGCTGCGGCGCAATTCGTGCTGGCCGAAGCCGCCACGCTAAGCCCGCAAGACCGCGCCGCCTTGCCAGGCTGGGTCAAGATCATGGCCGCCGACGCCTCACCCGGCGCGCATATAATAGCCCAAATTTTCTCCACCACGCTGCAGCAAGCCGAGCTTCTGCACAAAATATGGACATATTTAGGCACCGCGGAATCCCTGCTGGAAACGGGCGGCGATATAAGGCTGGCGCGCGACCCCAAAACCGCGCTCAATGGCTATGGCTGCAGCCACAGGCCGCGCCCCTGGGCCGTCACCTTCGCCTCCTCCACCGCCTCGTCCAGTTCCGAGCGCGGCTACACCGCCGCCGACCAAGCGCGCCTGGCCGCCACCGCCGCCCTGCTACGCGGCGCGTCCCCCGGCAAAGCCATCGGCGCTTGCGAGGAAGCGGCGCGGCGCGGTATCGCCAAGGCACTCGGCATGCGGGCGGCGGAGCGCGTCATTCTCGCCGCCTCGGGCACCGATACCGAGCTGCTGGCCCTCGCCCTCTCGCACATGGCGGGGCACGATCAGCCCATCCTCAACATTCTCATCGCGCCCGAGGAAACCGGGCGCGGCGTGCCCCTGGCGGCGCGCGGCAAGCATTTCGCGGTGGATACCGCGCTCGGCCACGATGTCACCTTCGAGGCCCCGGTCGCCGGTTTCCGCGCGGATACCGAAATCGCCAGTATCGCCCTGCGCGAGTCCTCCGGTGCCGTGCGCCCCGCCGCGCTGGTGGAAGCCGAGCTGGAAGCCGCCCTGGCCGCCGGGCTTAAGGCCGGGCAATTCGTTATCATGCACGGGCTGGACCTCTCCAAAACCGGGCTGCTCGCGCCCTCGCCCGCCTTCTTCGCCCGCATGCGCGGCATTTACGGTGACAGATTCGATATTGTCGTGGATGCCTGCCAGGCCAGGCTCTCCCCCGCCGCCATCCGCGCCTATCTCGATCTCGGCGCCCTGGTACTCATCACCGGCTCTAAATTCTTCACCGGCCCGCCTTTCTCTGGTGCCGCGCTGCTGCCCGCCGCCATGGCGGCAAGGCTGCAACATGGCACGCTGCCGCGAGGCCTCGCGGCTTATTTCAACCGCGGCGAATTTCCCGCCAGTGCCACCTGCGCCGCCGCCCTGCCGGAAGGCGGCAATTACGGCCTGGCCCTGCGCTGGCATGCCGCCTTGGCGGAAATAAAGGCCCTGCTCCGCACCGCCCCTGCGCGGCGCGCGGCCATTCTGCAAGGCTTCGGCACGGTGGTGCGCGCCGCCCTCGCCAAACACCCCGCCCTCACACTGCTGGAAGCCCCGCCCATCGCCCGCACGGCCCTGGATGAAGAATGGGAGCGCTTGCCCAGCATCTTCACCTTCTCGCTCCAAGCCCCGCACGAACCCGCGCGCCGCCTCACCCCGGCGGAAGCCCGCAATGTGTATACATGGCTGAACACCGATCTCTCGGCCCTGCTGCCGCAATCCCCGGCCCTTGCGGCGCGCATCTGCCATATCGGCCAGCCCGTGCCCCTCGCCCAGCCAAATGGCGGCGGCCAAATGGGCGCCCTGCGCGTTTCCGCGGGCGCGCGGCTCATCTCTGGCGAGCCCTCACACCGCCCGCTCGGCCCCAAGGCCCGCCTGGCCCGGGAATTGGCTGACCTTGCCTTGGTCTTCGAGAAAATCAGCCTCATCCTGCGCCACTGGCAGACGCTTAGCGCCGCCAGCCCCAGCCCAGCCTACCGCCCCGCCAGCGCACGCCCACGGGCACCAGTGCCGTAGGAAGCCCTTTTACGGCCCCGCGGGCAATGGCGGCCCATAAAGCGCGATCACAATCCGCCCGCCGGCGCGCTGCACAAGCTGCGGCTGGCCAAACAGCTTCTGGTCCTCTTTATAGTGCCGTTTCTGGGCTTTATTGGATCCTTGCCCGGCCAGGCCATACACCGCCCATACCCGCTTCCCCTCATCCACCGCCTTCGTGGCACGCTTCAGGCTGGTCTCGTGCTTAACCAGCACCATCCGGCGCTTGCCGGCCGGCAGATACGTCTCCAGTATCTTGCTGGCGTTACGGTCCCGCAAAAACACAACATCGCCTGGCTGCACGTCCTTAACCAGCATTTTTGCCGCAATATCCCAGCGCGGCTTTGTTTCCGTGGTGTAGTAGGGCAGCATATTCGCCAGCAGCAGCGCCGCAATGGCCAGCACGGCCAGCGCCTGCGCGCGGCGTGCCAAGGGCTCCAGCCAAACCGCGGCACCTATGCCCGCCAGAATGGCGAAGGGCGCGGCGCTCCACAAAATATAGCGCGGCAGCAAAATGGGCTGCCAAAACGAGATAAGGGTGAGAGACACCGGCAGAAGCAGCAGAGACATCCCCAGCACGGCAAGCATGACCGGGCGCGCCCGCAGCCGCCGGACGGCGCTGACCAGCGCCACCACCAGCGCCACATCAATCACCCAAACCAGAACATCATCCGGCTGATCCAGCACATTGAATGAAACCGAATCCGCCAGATGCATGAAAAAAACCGAGCCGAAACTATACCAGAACCGCCCGAAATCCAGCGGTGGAATCCATCCCAGAGACTTCACGAAGGCTTCCTGCTGGTAGATTTCCAGCCCCGCGTAAAACGGCGCGGCCAGAATCAGAATCACCAAATCAGCCTTCAGCATGTTCCGCATGAACGCGCCCCTGGCCTTGCCCATTACCACCAGCGCGGCCGCGATGAGATTGGCCGTCAGCAGCCAGGGCAGGCTATCGGCCAGCACGTCCGCCGCCGCCGCCGTGCCCAAAATAAAGCACAGCCAGCCCGCCCGCGCATCCGGCGCGCGCAGCATCTTCTCAGCGGCGGGCAAATCCTGCGCCAGCCGCACCACGCCGTATAACGCCACCAGAATCAGCGCCATCATCAGCGTGTAGGAGCGCGCTTCCTGCCCAAACGCCACCATGGTGGGCGAAAGCCCGATGATCAGCGCCGCCAGCACGGCGGCAAGGCACCCAGCAATGCGGCGGGCGATAACGAACACCAGCATAACCGCCATGGCGCCAAAAATGGCGGACGGCAGACGCAGCCAGAATTGCGGATCTCCCAACGCCAGAAGCGGCCGCAGCATCAAAAAATAGCTCGGCATGTGGTGGTTGTAAAAACTATTAAACACCAGCGCCGCCGGCTGCAGCGACACACGCTGTAGCGTAAATACCTCATCCAGCCAGAAAGGCCGCGCCCCAAGCTGCGCCAAACGCGGCAACAGCGCCAGCACAAACACAAGCAACGGCCATTCCAGCCGTTTCACGGCCAGTTTCATCTCGGCCAGCTCCATATAGCCTCACGCCATGGTTTGCGCCTGCGCCTGCGGGGCCGCCGGTTCCGGGCGCCAATCCCGGAAAAAGGCCCGGCCGATGGCACCGGCAAGGTTTTGCAACTGTATCTGCACAAGGTCCAGATACTCGTGCAAGCCCGTGGCGAGAATATGGCTGATCGGTTTTTCCAGCAAAAACTGGCGCAGCATTTCCACCTGCTCCAGCGGCCCAGTGGCCGCCAGCCCATAATAGCGGCGTAAATCGTCCAGATGCAGCTCAATCCGCCGCACGCACAACAACACCGAGCGCGGGCTGGAAGAATCGCGCAGCAGAAAATGCACCACATCCTCGGCCGAGAAAATGGCCCGCGCCCGGCGTTTGAAGGCGTGGTAAACGGCAGCCGCGCGCAGCACGGCGTGCCATTGCGTCAGTTCCGCCATACGTTTTTCCTCGCCCCCGCCGCGCGGCAGCAGGGCGGTGTATTTAATATCCAGCATGCGCGTGGTCTGGTCGGCGCGCTCCACCAGCCGCCCCAACTCGTAAAAATACCAGCCCTGGTCGCGGTACAAAGTGCCTTCGGTAATGCCCGTATGCGCCTGCACCCCGTCCTTCAGCCTGGTGCACAGGCGCGAGAGCGCATCCCCCTCCAGGTCCGCAGCACCAATGCGGGACACAAAACGTTGGAACACATTAATCTGGCGCCACATCTCCGTGCTTATCAGCGGCCGCAGCGTGCGCGCATTGGTCCGCGCATCTTCCAGGCTGGCGGGCACCGAGGTCGGGTTGCCAATATCCAGCAGGTAAAACCGCTTTATATGCGCCGCATCGGCGGAAAAGCCGCGCTCCTTGAAGCGCGCCTCATCGGCATTAATGCGTATAAGCCCCCACCAGGCATCGGTCTCAAACCCCGGGCTCTCGAAGCTCTGCGTCACATCTATCAGGCGCGCCATATTTTCCACCCGCTCCAAATAGCGGGCCATCCAGAACAGCCCCTCGGCATCACGCGCCAGCAGCCCGGCGTCACGCATATTGGCGCTCATGCCGCGCCTCCCGCAGTGGCAAAACTCTCAGCCAGTACCCAGGTATCTTTCGAGCCACCCCCCTGCGAGGAATTCACGATCAGCGAACCGCGCTTCATCGCCACGCGTGAAAGCCCGCCCGGCAGCACCCAGCTTTCCCTGCCGGTTACAATAAACGGCCGCAAATCCAGGTGGCGCGGCCCAATCCCCTCTTCCGCCAGGGTCGGCCCCACGGAAAGCCCGATCATCGGCTGGCTGATCCAGTTGCCAGGGTCGGCCAAAATCGCGGCGCGCGAGGCTTCCAGCTCCTCCTTGCTCGCGCGCGGGCCGATGGTAATGCCATACCCGCCCGACTCACCCACCGGCTTGGTCACCAGCCTGTCGAGATTATCAAGCGTATATTTCAACCCCTCCGCCTCGCGGCAAATATGGGTATCCACATTCTGTATCAGCGGCTCCTCGCCCAGATAGTATTTAATAATGCGCGGCATATAGGCATAAACCGCCTTGTCGTCCGCAACACCCGTGCCCACCGCATTGGCAATGGCCACATTACCCGCGCGCCACGCGCCAATCAGCCCTGGCACGCCCAGCATGGAATCCGGGCGGAACACCTGCGGGTCGAGGAAGTCATCATTCAGCCGCCGGTAAATGGTATGCACCGGCTTCAGCCCCGACGTGGTGCGCATGAACACGCGGTCATCCTCCACCACCAAATCCGCGCCCACCACCAAGGGCACACCCATCTCGCGCGCCAGAAACACATGCTCAAAATAGGCGGAATTATAAATGCCAGGCGAGAGCAGCACCACTTGCGGATCATCCCCGCCCCCGGGCGGCGCCACCTCGGCCATGGCGGCGCGCAGGCGGCGGCCATAATCGTCCACCGGGCGCAATTTTATCCCCGCCATCAAATCGGGGAAGGTGCGCAGCATCAAATGCCGGTTCTCAATCACGTAGGAAACACCTGAAGGCGTGCGCGCATTATCCTCCAGAACGCGAAAATCTCCCGCCTCATCGCGGATTATATCGATTCCACAAATATGCGCATACGTGCCATGGGGCACGGGAAAATCCTGCATCTCGGGGCGGTAATTGGAATTTTTATAAACCAGGTCACCAGGAATCACGCCATCCTTAACCACGCGGCCCTTGCCGTATATGTCGCCCAAAAACGCATTCAGCGCCGCCACACGCTGCTTGCAGGCGCGCTCGAGCAAATCCCATTCCGGCGCCGTCAGCACGCGGGGAATGCAATCAAAAGGCAGAATCCGGTCAATCGCCGTCGCGTCGGAATAAACTGTAAACGTAATGCCCAGATCGATCAGGTCATTCTGTGCCGCATCGGCCCTGGCGCGCAAATCGGCCAGTCCAATCCGCTCAAGCCGCTCCGCCAGCAGGCGCGGCACCGGGCCGGCATCAGGGCGCTTGGCGGATAATTCGCAAAAAAAGCGCCCAGGGTCATAGTCCGGCCACAGGCGGTTGAAAATCTCACTCACTGCAGAACCTCCAGACGGGTTGAGTCCGCAGGCCAAAGGTAATGGCTTTGCCATTGGGCGCGGCATGCCGGAATTTGCGCCCTTTGCGTTCCTGGCAAGCCAGGCTCCGGTTCCACCGCAACACGCTCATCGAAGCATGACCCATTCTATCCACCATTCGCCATGTCTTCCGCCAAGCTGCCCCCAAAACAAGTTTTCCCGCAAGCCCCTTCACGCGGCTTCGCATAAAGCACTTTGCATAAAGCGCTTCGCACAAAGTACCATGCAAGCCCCGGACCAGGCATAATTTGCGCACGCGGGTAAGGCTTTCGCGGTAGGCACCCGCGCGGCTCTCTGTTAATCCTGCTGCAATGCAAACCGTGCCGCCCGTCCACGACGAAATGGTAGACCGCAACGGCCGTATCCGCGCGCCCTGGTCGCCCATCATGGCCGCGGCGCGCGAACTGGGGCCAGAAGAGCTGAACCGGCGTGCCCAGGCGCTCAACCGGCAGGTCAGTCTTGCCGTCGCATCCGGCAGCCTCACCCAGCGCCTGTACGACCCGCTGCCCCTGCTGCTCACCGCGCCGGAATTCTCCTTCCTGGAAGCCGCCATCAAACAGCGCGCCACCCTGCTCAGCCATGTGCTGGAAGATATATACGGCCCGCAAACCCTGCTGCGCTCCGGCGCCATCCCGCCCGCCCTGGTACTTGGCGAGCCGCATTTTCTGCGCCCGCTGCACACGCAAACGCCACTTTGCACCCCACGTCTGGCGCTTTACGCGGCAGACATCGTGCGCGGGCCAGATGGCATTTTCAGCCTGCTGCACGACCATACCGGCATCATCCCCGGCCTTGGCCATGCGCTCAGCCAGCGCCGGCAGGCTTCCGCCAGCCGGCCAGAACTTCTTCGTGCTGGCGACATACGCT
>JAJZFB010000075.1 GCA_021805545.1 Pseudomonadota bacterium
ATAGCAGGCGCTGCCCGCCTTTATCCAATATATCAGCGGAGCTGAAGAAACTACCCGCGGCTTCCAGGAAGTCGGGCCGCCATTCAAACTGGTAATAGCCCTGCAGCGTTAACACTGAATTCGGCTGGTAGGTCGCTACAACCTGCCCCACCGGCATAATAATCTGCTGCGTCTGCGCGTTGGGCGTATTATCGGCCGTAATCACATCAAACGGCGCCATGCCAGCGGCAATACCGTTATTGGAAAGAAACAGGCTTTGCCCCCAAAGCAGCGTCTGCCGGCCAACTTTCAGGGTAAAAGACTGCGATTTATTGGCGCCAAAACTTTTGGTGCCATACACAAACGCATCCAGAAGCTGCGCGTTCAACCCTTCAACATTGCGCGTCGCGCTGGTAAAATCGTTATTTTTGGCAATGCTGGTGGGGTTGTTGGTGCCCGGCGAGCTGTTCTGGGTGGTGCCGAGATACGGCGTATTGATGTACATGTCGCCAGAGAAATGCGCGCCATAACCACCATCGCGAATATCGAGAATCGGGGTGACCTCAAATTCGTTGGATACAAGCCCATGTGCCAGATTGCGGTCACCGTCATCGCCATTGATGTTGGTGGGGCCTATCAAAACCCTTGAAGGATTATTGGTCCTCACAATGCCGGTATAGGAAAGTGTGGTATTCAGGTTAATTTCAAGGCTGTTGCCATGCGCCATGCCGTCGTAAAGATTCAACGCATGCGCCTTGGGGGCTGTGCCAGCCAGCATCATGCCAGCCACCCCCGCCAGCACCACCACGCCAGCGCGCGGCAACGGCCAAACCCGCGCCACACATGTCGAACTTACAAGATGATCCCTGTGTATGTTTTTTCTTCTTGCCATTCTTTTTCTCCCTTTTTTTACGCCGCCGTGCCTCGGTAGCGGCTTGGTGGGGTTCCCTATATTGCTGGCGCCGGGCACTTTCGTCAGGCTTGTTGCCGCTCCTTTATTTGTTTCGTTATCAGGCGTTCCACAGCCATCAGCCGGGCACGGCCTAAAAAAAACCCGAATATAATAGGCTAATCCAGCAACCTCCCGGCTGCCAGGCAATATTGAACCGTTTCGTCCCTCACACGCCCAGCGCAACAACCAGGCAATATATTCCAGGCCGGCGTGGGTTTGTATAGCTTAAGTCATCGTCTTGCTTGTCTGGACTAGTAGCAAATCAAACAGCAGCGTCAACCGGAATTTTACTTGGCGGTACTGGTGAATTTCTAAGTCTGTCCGCATAAAAATCTGTCCGTATAAAAAACGAGCGGCATAATGGCCGCGGCGGCAGTCAAAGCCTGCGGCTGAGTTTGGTCTCCACCCATGATTTTTAAAAAAATAACGCGGCTAACCCGCGAACGCATGCAAAACCTGTCCTGCTTCTGGCGCGGCAGTTCCTCCTTTTTATTAGTACCGATTGGGCATTTCTTTCACGCGCCGGGGTTTGTGTCAAGCAATGAATTTGTGCCAATCATGGCGCCAGCAAGCCCGCCAGCTTGCTCTTCCCGCCGGGCCCGCATTGCCGGCACATCAGGGGTTAACATGGACACGCAAACAAAGCCCGAAGGGCGGCGCAAACGCGGGCGCCCGCGCCTGGACAAGGCCGAACGAATCGAGAGCGAGCTCCTGCACGGCGCGCTGCGCGAATTTCTCCGCCATGGCTATGGCGGCACCTCCATCGCGCAAATCGTCAAATCGCTCGGCATTTCAAAAACCACGCTCTATTCGCGCTACCCTTCAAAAGCCGAGCTGTTTCAGGCCATCATTTTCCAGCAGATCAAGGTGTTCTCGGTCGAAGCCACGCTACAATCACACGGCACCCAGCTTGGGTTGCACGAAGGGCTGCTCGCCTATGCCACGCACACGCTAGAGCTCAGTCTCAAGGGCGATCTGCTCCAAATCAACCGGCTTATCTACAGCGAGTCGCACCGTTTCGCGGAACTCGGCGCCGCCGCCGCCGATCGCACCGAACACGGTATCCGCCAAATCGCCGGCTTCATTGCTGAGCGCGCGGTGCAAGACGGCATACCCTGCCGCGACCCGGCGGGAATCGCGGCGGGCTTCATTTTCATGCTGCGCGGCTGGTACGTTAATGTCATGCTATCTAACGAACCCATCAGCAAAGCCGCCATCCGCCGATTCGCCAGCCAGTCGGTGCGTACGCTCCTGGCGGGCCGGGCTGAGTGGTAATGGGAGGAGAAAACTGACGAGCGCTAAAAATACTAATCAGTATCAATTTGCGTGGCGTGGCGATGTAAGAACAAATTCTACGCCCAAGCGCCCCAATACACAACCAAAAATTGCAGGAGCGGCCTTGCCGCAATATCCGCGCGGGCGCCTTACCGCAATATCCGCGCAAAGGCAGCCGCCCCTGCCGGCGCCCTAGGGGCGGGGGCTTCGCTTGCGGGGGCTTCGCCTGCGGGGGCAACGGCCTCGCGCAACCGCGCCTGCAAGTCATTCTTCCCGCCCAGCATTGCCTCCACGCAGCGTATGCACAAGCCCACCTGTGCATCGGCCAGCTCGTAGAAAATCTGCGTGCCCTGGCGCCGTGTGCGTACCAGCGCCTTGCGGCGCAGCGCGGCCAATTGCTGGCTCAGCGCTGGCTGGCCCACGCCCGTGGCCGCGTCAATCTCGCTCACGGTCCGCTCTCCTTCCAGCAGGCAGGAGAGAATCATTAAACGCTGGGGCTGGGCATAAACCCTCAAAAGCTCCACCGCCGCCTCTATCAGCGCGCGGTCTTCGAACAGCGCCGTCATCGCGCCTCCATGGGGCGGCAGAACCAGGCGGTGTTTTTCTCCATTTCCGCCATGGCGGCGGCGGGTGGCGCCAGTAATTCATGGCCTGGCTGCCAGCCTTCAGGGGCCAGCGCCTCGTTTGCTGCCGCCGCCCGCAAGGCCGCAACCAGGCGCAGCATTTCCTCCACCGAGCGCCCGACATTATGCGGATACCATGTCATGGCGCGAATAATACCTTGCGGGTCAATCACATAACTTGCCCGTACCGTGGCGGTATCCGGCGCGGTTTCATCCACCATGCCATAGGCCCGCCCTATTGCCATGCTCGGATCTTCCACAATCGGGAACGGAATGGTCACGCCGTAAGCCTCGTGGATGGCGCGGACCCACGCCAGATGCGCATAAAGACTATCCACTGAAAGCCCGAGCAACGCGCAATCCAGCGCCGCGAAGCGCTCCGCCGCGCGGGCCAGGGCCACAAACTCAGTGGTGCAAACCGGCGTAAAATCCGCCGGATGCGAGAAAAACACCAGCCAGCGCCGCCGGAAACCGGAGAGCCTTGCCTCGCCATGCGTGGTGCGGGCCAGAAAGTCGGGGGCTTCATCGCCCAGGCGCAAGGGGCGGGCCTGGGGTAGGGGGCGAAACTGCGGGGCATCCATTTTGTTCATTCTCCAAGGGGTAAACTCCCCGAAGCCACGCCTTGACGCAAGCATGGTTTAGTAATTACATATATAATGAAAGTTATAATTAAAGGCAAATGTAATGAAAGACGCCGCGTTGCAGGAAGCCTGCGCCCTCATTGCCGCCGCCCGGCCAGGTTCCGTGCCGGTGAAGGCGTTTTTTGACGAAGACACCTTTACGGTGAGCTATGTGGTGCACGACCCGGTAACGGCGCGTGCCGCCATTATCGACAGCGTGCTGGATTACGACCCCGCTTCGGGCCGCACCGCGCACCACGCAGCGGATGCCATTATCGCCTATGTCCAGCGGCATGGCCTTACCGTGGAATGGCTGCTGGAAACTCACGCCCATGCTGACCATCTCTCCGCCGCGCCCTATTTGCAGGCCAGGCTCGGCGGGCGGCTGGCCATCGGCGCGGAAATCATCAGTGTGCAGAAGATTTTTGGTAAACTCTTCAACGCGGGCACTGAATTCGCGCGCGATGGCTCGGATTTCGACCGGCTCTTCAAGGATGGCTGCCAGTTCAAAATCGGCACGCTGCCTGCCATGGCGCTGCATGTGCCGGGTCATACCCCCGCCGATCTCGCCTATATCATTGGCGATGCCGTCTTCACCGGCGACACGCTGTTCATGCCCGATTACGGCACGGCACGGGCCGATTTTCCGGGCGGCGATGCGCGCCATCTCTACCGCTCCATCCGCCGCCTGCTCTCTTTGCCAGAACAGGCCCGGCTATTTCTGTGCCACGACTACAAGGCGCCGGGGCGTGAGGATTACCGTTGGGAAACTACCGTGGGCGCGGAGCGCGCGCAGAATGTGCATGTGCATGACGGCATTACGGAAGATGAATTCACGGCCATGCGCCAGGCGCGTGACGCCACGCTCGGCATGCCGCGCCTGCTTCTGCCCTCGGTGCAGGTGAACATGCGTGGCGGGCATTTTCCCCCGCCGGAGGATAATGGCGTGCGCTACCTCAAAATTCCGTTGGATGCCGTGTAATGCCGGAATCTTGGTTCCACGCCCTTGTGGGCGGATTCATGATTGGCGGCGCCGCGGCGCTGATGCTGCTCGGCCTTGGGCGGATTGCTGGTGTTAGCGGCATGAGCGCCCGGGCCGCCGGGCTGGCGGAAACAGGGCCGCCGCCGGGCTTGGCCCTTGGTTTTATTATGGGTTTGCCATTGGGCGCGTGGCTTGTGGCGCGGGCCATGGGCGGGGTGGCGCTGCGGTTTCCGCCCAGCGCGGCGGCGCTTGTGGTGGCGGGGCTGCTGGTTGGGTTTGGCACCCGGTTGGGGTCTGGCTGCACCAGCGGCCATGGGGTGTGCGGCATGTCACGCTTCTCTTCACGTTCCATTGTGGCCACGCTGGTTTTCATGGCCAGCGGCATCGCCACCGTCGCCATCATGAATCTGGCCGGGCTGTCATGAAACAGATTGGGATTGCTCTGTTGTCCGGCGCGCTGTTTGGGGCGGGGCTCACCTATTCCGGCATGACCGATCCAGCCAAGGTGCGCGGGTTTCTCGATGTTTTCGGGGCCTGGAATCCGGCGCTGATATTTGTGATGGGCGGAGCGATGCTCCCCATGCTTCTGGCCTGGCGCCTCCAGCCCCGGCTGAATGCGCCGCTGGCGAGTGAGCGTTTCAGCCTGCCCGGTGCGCGGCGGATAGACGGCAAATTGCTGGGAGGTGCCGTTTTGTTCGGCATCGGCTGGGGTGTTGCCGGGCTCTGCCCTGGCCCGGGCCTTACCGACCTTGCCCTGGCGCCGCGCCGCGCCGCCACCTTCGTGCTGGCAATGCTCGCTGGCATGGCCCTGTTTAGGTTCACGTCCAGGCAGATTATCCCGCAGGCCGCCAAGATGCTTGGCACAGACGAAGGGTAGCAGCATGAACAGCGAGCGCTTATCGCCAGATTTCGCCACGGCGCCACAAATACAACCGGCGGACATGCTGGCCATAGCGGCGCAGGGTTTCCGCGCCGTTATATGTAACCGGCCAGATGGCGAGGATGCGGGCCAGCTGCCAGCCGCCGATATTGCCGCCGCCGCCACATCCGCCGGGCTTGCCTTCGCGCATATTCCCATCTCCTCACGCGATGTTGCCGCCGAGGATGCGCGCAAAATGGCCGAAGCCCTGGCGGGCCTGCCCAAGCCAGTGCTGGCCTATTGCCGCACCGGCGCGCGCAGCGCGCTGTTATGGCGCGCGGCGGGCGCCATACAGGCCCCCGCCGGAGGCACGGCCCCCGCCGGAGGCACGGCCAAGCCGCCCGCCACCCATGTGCATGATGTGGTGATTGTGGGTGGGGGAAGTGCCGGCATCGCCACCGCCGCCAGCCTGCTCAAACGCAACCCGGCACTGGACATTGCCATTATTGAACCAGCGGAAACGCATTACTACCAGCCTGGCTGGACCCTGGTGGGCGCGGGCGTGTTCCGCCCCGAGACCACAAGCCGCCCAATGGCGCACGTGATGCCGCTGGGCGTGCAGTGGGTGAGGCAGGCGGCAACCGGCTTCGCGCCGCGGGAAAATCAGGTCATCCTGGCCGGTGGCGGATTGCTCACCTACCGGGCGCTGGTTGTGGCAACGGGCATAAAGCTGGATTGGGACGCCATTCCCGGCTTGCCGGAGAGCCTGGGCCAATATGGCGTGACCTCGAATTACCGTTACGATCTTGCCCCCTATACTAATAAGCTGGCCGGAGAGCTGAAAGCGGGACGGGCGATTTTCACCCAGCCGCCAATGCCGATAAAATGCGCGGGCGCGCCGCAGAAGGCGATGTACCTGAGCTGCAGCCGCTGGCTGAAAACCGGAAACCTTAAAAACATAGCGGTGGAATTCGATCTCGCCGGCGCGGTGCTGTTTGGCGTGTCCGCTTATGTGCCGGCGCTGATGCAATATATTCAGCGCTACAACATTGCCCTCAATTTTGAAACAAAGCTGGTGAAGGTGGATGGCCCCGCACGCGTGGCCAGCTTCGAGCGCAAGACCCCTGACGGCACTGAGATGATTGAGCGCGAATTTGACATGCTGCACGCCGTGCCGCCGCAAATTGCGCCCGATTGCGTGCGGACCAGCCCGCTTGCCGCCGCCAGCGGTTATGCCGCGGTGAATGAGGCCACGCTGCAACACCCGGACTACCCCAACGTGTTTGCCCTGGGCGATGCGTGCTCGGCCTCCAACGCCAAAACCGCCGCCGCGGCGCGGCAGCAAGCCCCGGTGGTGGCGGTGAATGTGCTGGCGCATCTCGCGGGCAAGCCGCCGCAGGCCGCCTATGCCGGTTACGGAAGCTGCCCGCTCACCGTGGAATATGGGCGCATTGTGCTGGCCGAGTTCGGCTATGGCGGCAAGCTCATGCCGACCTTTCCCACCTGGCTGCTGGACGGCACCAAGCCCACCCGTGCCGCCTGGTTTTTGAAGGACCGGCTGCTGCCGCCCATTTATTGGCACGGCATGCTCAAGGGGCGGGAATGGCTGGCCAGGCCCAAGGCATTCACCCCAGCGGAGAGCTGAACATGGCGCTCGATACAATCCAGTACGTGCTTGGCGCGGGCAGTGGCTTGCTGGTGGGCTTTACGCTTGGGCTGGTGGGGTGTTGCTGGTTCATTTTGGCCGTGCCGCTGATGGTGTATCTGGTGGGCGTGCCCGATGCGCATGTGGCCATTGGCACCAGCGCGCTGGCCGTGGCCGCCAATGCGCTGACGGGGCTGGCCAGCCATGCCCGTGCCCATACGGTAAAATGGCGCTGTGGCGGGCTTTATGCCGCCGCCGGCATTGCCGGTGCCTTGGCCGGCTCCACGCTCGGCAAGGCCATAGAGGGGCAGAAGCTGCTTTTCCTGTTTGCCCTGCTCATGGTTGGCATTGGCATTGTCATGTTGCGCGGGCGCCATAACCGGGGCGAGGAAGGCGCGCAGTGCAACCGCGAAAACGCGCCGAAAGTGCTGGGTTTTGGGCTGGGCACTGGCATGTTCTCGGGTTTTTTTGGCATTGGCGGCGGGTTTCTCATCGTGCCTGGCCTCATGGCCTCTACCCAGATGCCCATGCTGAACGCCGTCGGCACTTCGCTGGTGGCTGTGGCGGCATTTGGCCTGACCACGGCGGTGAATTACGCTTTCTCCGGCATGGTGGATTGGGGCCTCGCGGCTGTTTTCATTATTGGCGGCATAGCCGGTGGGATGGTGGGGGCCATTGCCGCCCGAAAACTGGCCGCAGAGCATGGGCAGCTCACGGTGGTGTTCGCGGGCATTGTTTTTGTGGTGGCGGCCTACATGCTCTGGCGCAGCAGCGGGGCCTTTCTGCACTCTGTTTAGGGCCTTGCCGGCGTTTAAGGCCTTGCCGGCGCCAGCGGCGTGGAGCGGTGCAAGGGTATGATCCCGGCGCGATTCGAACGCGCGGCCCCCGGATTCTTACCACTATGGCTTTCGCCACCCGCCCCTGGCGGGGCGGTTTGTGGTCTGGACTGTCTCTTTGCCGTACGCCACATAAAACGTGGCGCTTAGGCACCGCCTGTTCAGTCTCTACACCTTCCCCCGCATGCGGGGGCTTGGCTCGGGATTGGCACGGCGAAGCACCGCCAAGCTTTCCCCGAATTTAAGCGGTTCTACGCAGCCGGTTTCCCGGCTGGCACCCAATTTTAGGAATCCGATGCTCTATCCTGCTGAGCTACGGGATCATGGCGCCCGGTCTAGCGGCAAATGGCGGCGGCGGCAATGGACTATGCGCGCGCCAGCCCGTCTGCCTCGGCGGGAATGCCGAAGCGCCTGACGTAATCGCCGAACCGGGTGCGGATGGCGGCGGCATCCAGCCCGTATTCCTCCAGCGTGTATTCGTTACGGCCTCGTGCCGCCTTGGGGTTGGCCGCGTGCCAGGCCGCAACCCCGCTGGCCACCTCATCCGGGGTGCCGATGCCAAGCCCTTCGTGAATTGCGCGCATCTCGCGCACCGGGTTGGCCACCAGGGCGTAATAATCCACATGAATCACCCGCCCGCCTTGCGGCCCGGCATCGAATGCCATGATGCGATGGATATGGCGCGCGATGAAATGCAGCATGTCGCGCCCCGCCTCGCGCTTGTCCACCTTGCCCGCCGCGCGCATGGCGCGCAGCTTGAAGCTCATTTTGGCGATGGACGCCACCACCTGCGCCGGGTCGCGATGCGTCATCACGAAACGCGCATCGGGATAGACGCGCAGAATTTCATTCATCGCGATAACGTGGTTGGGGTATTTAAGCGCCCAGGGCTTGCGCGTGCCGCGCCATTGCAGGCATTGCAACTGGCGCTTATGGATGCGGTAGGTTTCCACCAGATCGCACCCATCCAGCAGCCAGTCGAAATAGGCCGGCACGCGGAGCAGGTTGTGCAGCCCCGCCGCGCCATAGCTTTGCTCCAAAAAGGCGTGGCACTCATCCGAGCCATCCTCGTCGTACAGATGCATCGCCTCGAAACCTTCGGCATGGCGGCGGTTTTTTTGCAGCTCCACCCAGGCGGCGCGGCGGCGGGCCACCGAGGCCGCATCTAACCCCGGCGGCGGCGCGGGCATAACGGACTCCCAGGTGCGGATGAGGCGGAAACGGGGATCGCGGTCGAACAAATATTGGAAATAGGTGGTGCCGGAGCGCGGCAGGCCCATGAGGAAGACCGGCGCTTCGATCGGCTCATCGGCGATTTCCGGGTAAGCGCGCACCCATTTCAGGCTTTCCAAGCGGTTCACCGCGTCCATCAGCAGCATGGCGCGCAGCTTGTCCTCGCCTGCAGCGGACATGGGGAAGCTCTCCCGCGCGGAGGCCAGCAGGCGCTCCAGATTGCGGCGGATATTTGTTTCAGTATCAGAAATACCAGCCTTGGCTTCGGCCTCTGCGATGATCGATGCGGTGTTCAGCATATCTGCTCCCGGCATGGTTCTGGCCGCATCTTTGTGGCGGCTCCCCCACATATTCGGATATAGCCGAATATGTCAAAAAACCTGCCGGGCGACGGTTTTGCCATGGCGTGGAAGGATAAACTCTGCGTATAGGTGGCGCATAATGCATAATGCTGGATGAGGGAATGGAAACGATGACCCCCGGAATTTTGACGCTGCGCCTGCCGGACCCCGCGCGTGTTTACCGCGTGGCGCAATGGGCCACGGGCCGTATTGGCGTGGCCAGCCTGCGGGCGCTTATTGGCAGCCCGCAATTTGCGCTGGTGGGTGTGTATGTTCATTCCGAGGCCAAGGCGGGCAAGGATGCGGGCGAGCTATGCGGCCTGCCGCCCACGGGGGTGACGGCCACGCGCGACATCGAGGCGATTATTCGGGCCAAGCCCGATTGCGTGGTGGCCGTGCAGGAGGGCTGCAACCTGGATGATGTGTGCCGCTTTCTGGAAGCGGGGATCAACATCGCCACGTCGCGCGTGGATTTTCTCAACCCCGCCCATATGGACCCGGACGTGCGCCGCCGTACCGAGGAGGCCTGCCGCAAGGGGAATGCCTCCATCCACGCTTCAGGCTCCAGCCCCGGCTTTAGCTCCGAGGCCCTGCCGATGCTTGCCGCCTCCATGTCGCGCAGCATGGAGCGGATGATTATCGACGAGTTCGCCGATATTCCGCTGAGCTGCCCGGATGTGCAGGTAACCCAGGGCATGGGCTTTGGCCGCCCCGTTACCGGCCAGTTTGACCCCGCTTTGCTGCACCACCACGCGCATGGGTTTATGCAGTCGGTGGATATGGTGGCCAGGGCGCTGGGCATTACGCTGGACGATATGCAGGTGTTTGGCGAAATGGCTGGCGCGAAAGCGCGCTTTTTGCTGCCGGGCGGCACGCCCATGGGGCAGGGCACGCTGGCAGCCCAGCGCATTACCATTGCCGGCATAAGCGGGGGGCGGCAGATTATTTTGTACCGGGTGAACTGGTATTGCACCACGGATGTGGACCAGGATTGGGAGTTGCGCCCCAATGGCTGGCGCCTGGTTATCGAGGGCGATACGCCAATCGACATCAACGTCACCTTTCCGGTGTCGGGCGAGAAACTCTCTCCGGCCATGGCGGGCATTACCGCGTACCGCGTGGTTAACGCGGTGCCCTATGTGGTGGAAGCCCCAGCGGGCATACGCACCACGGCAGAGCTGCCGGTTATTGTACCCAGGATGGTGTGAGGCGGGGGAGGGGGGAGCGGGTTAGCTTGGCGTGCTGGTTACCATGACATGGGCGGGTATTGTGGGGGCGGGGAACGGCGCGACCCATGAGCCTGGCGCCGGCTCCTTGAAACCCAAATTCTTAAAGAGCGGCTGTGAGAGTTTGTTTTTGTCCGTGGGCTGTATAAGCCCTGTAATGGGCGGTTGGACCATGCCGCATACAAGTGCGACTGCGGCATTTTCAACACCCATGCCAAAAACGCGGCAACTCAGGACAAATTGGAGAAGCGTGCTGTCTTGGACTAGTAAGAGTCCTGTCATGCCATAATCAGTGTAGTTGTCGGACACGCTAAGCGCTAACATGAAGCCGCCATTAGCGAAAAATCCTTCAACTTCCGTGGCAGTCCAACGGCGCCCTGTCGTGTTAAATTGGTTGGTTTTGTTTAGCAGTTCAAAGCAACGCGCAAAACGCGGATCGTCACTGCTGCGTACCACGTTGGGCTGAATCGTAACGCCTAAATTTTGTAAAAACTCTTCATGACCAACAGATTTACGGGACTCCTCGCGCACGATTTGAGCTTTGATGGTTTCGGTGCGTCCGGTTGCCTCCTCGGTAATCGTGGTGCGCTGCAACTCGGGTGCCCACATCAGGATGCGCTTCCACTCCACCAGTTGGGCATCCATTACACGGATGTCTGGAAAACGTGCCTGTACGGCAGCGCGCTCCAGAGGATTGTCATCAACGAATAATACCGAGCTCGGTAACAGATTCACTTCCTTGAGGATTTCTGCAATATTATCTGCTTTTGCGGTCCAGTTGATTTTAATAGAAACAAAATTACCAAGCGAAAGCCTTTTTCCGATTACTTTGTTCCAGATTGTACGAATAATGGTTTCGTCGTTTTTGCTCACGATGGCGAGTAAAATGCCACGCCGCCAGAGTGCCGATGCCGCTTCAATAATGCCAAGAGGCCAGCCCTCCACGATCGACGGATCGGGATCATCCAACTCCGCAGCGATACCCCGCCACATCGTGTCGTCGAGATCAAAGATGACGAGCTTGACACTATCAAGCTGGTGGTTTGCCTTATGAATAGAAACTGCTTCTTCAAATACTGTACGGATAATTTTTGGAACATTGGGCAGATATAAATCTCGCACCGATCCGGCAGGTTCCAGACGGGCATGATCGGTTTTGGTGGATATTTCGCTCAGAAAGCTGCCGTGATTGGATTGAAGGGTAAAATCGTCCTGAACGCTTTTCTTGCCGTAAGTGCTGATAATTTCATCGAAATCAAGATAATATGCGTTTTTTGTTGATTGGACGAGCTCGTAAAGACGCTCATTTAGCCGTTCAATAAAGTAGCTGAGATTACTGAATTTGTATCGCGGCTGCGCACGGCCAAGCGGGTTCTGGATGGGCTTATAGAAACCCATAATGTAGGACTCGATGTTGTATTCAGAGTTATAGCGAACCAGCGCTTCAAAGTTCCTCTTGAGGTTAAGGCAGGCATTCGCAAATAGCCGTTCATGAGCATCGTCATCATGAGGGGTGATCTGAAAGAAGGCGGATTCATGCAGCACTGAGCGTAATGGCAACTGTAGAAGTTGAAAATCATAACTCTTCGCAGTATCGGCGTCTAAATCTGGCAGCGGGGAAGCGTTATTAAAAGTGACATAGTCAACGACAAGATCAGGCAATGCTCCTTCCAGATTGTTTTTCCAGGGAACCAAAAGACAAGAACCAACCAGGAGAATTTTTTTTACAAATGTAGGAGACACATTAAGATGTTGGGGAATCCGGAAACGGTAATCATCAATCCGATTGCGAGAGGTTTCATTTAGTATGCGATTTTTCAGCTCTTCAGACTGACGAAGCTGGGTTATAAATTTCTCAAGCGGAATTTTCTGGCGTGCCTGCTCCTGCCTCCACGCATCGTTATTTACAGACCTGCGGAAGAATATTTTGAAAAGAGATTCGATATCATCTTCTGTGACGGGGCGCGTCAACATGCTTGGGTAATCAGGAGTATTTTCATATCTCATGACATTTTCTTTGTTTTTAGACTGCCAGACATCCGAAACCATGGTCAACCACCCTTACCATTCAAAACCCATCATCTCCGTCACTCCTAACCCGACAACGCATCTTCGTGCGAGGTCATTGGGGAGAGATGCTGATTATCAGAGACAAGGTCCACATCCATTATCTGTATCGACTGCACGAATATGCCCAGTGGCCTAATATCTGTGCCAGCAGGCGCGGCATCTTCCGTTTCATGGTCCAGCCTCACCATTGAAAGGTCAATGAGCGCCATATCGTCTTCCGGCTCAACACTATACAGCACCACTTGCTCTGTAAAAGCCTCATCATGGAATTCCCACTTGGCCAAAAAATTACCAGATGAGAGGATGTTGACCGTAACCATAGAGCCGTCTGACGGGGCTTTTACGCGGCATTTGATGCAGATTTTGACCAAAGACGAAGCCCGGCCCGGGAAGGAGCCAAGATTGGCGATAATGCGCCCGCCCTGGGCCACCGACCATGTGCCATTTGCCTCGTTTCCATACCATCCGTCGCAAAGAATCTGCCCGGCCTCCCCATCATTCGCGAGCGAATAAACCGGCCCGCGCTCTAAACTGGGAAGCATTTGCACCGAGGCTTCTTCAAGCCAAACACCGAGGAGCCGGGAATCGTCGCCATACCCCAAGGATTTTGGCGAATTTATCTCGGGTACGCAGAAGCGGAGCACGCACGCATTATCGTATGGCGCGGAAATTTCATCCACCACGAAACTGACTTTCTGCACGCCGTGCGAACCGCAAACACCGCTCCACACATTCATGTCGTTGAGATAAATAGTGAGCGTGTCATCCGCCGATTGGCTTGTGAACACTTTGACCATAAGGGTAACGAGAAAGCTCGCCGGTCTTTCTCCGCCGACCCTGAAGCCAAGGATTGCATTTTTCTCCCGCGACCAAACCCCCGATTCCTCAATATCGTGCCACCCGGAACGGAAAAACTTGCTTATGGAAAGTTTGGGCTTGTTACGGTATTGGCGGCCGAAATAAACTTTTTCACCAATCTGGACAATTTGATCGGGGAACCATACAGGCGTTGCGGCCTCAGCCGCGTCGGTACCGGTTACAACCCTCTGGATGCGCGCGACATCGGATGCCGGCTTAAAAGAGGTGCCGGTTGACGCGCCTGGGCCAAAGCAAAGCTTTTCAAGAAGTGCCAGGCGGCAATGGATATTCGTGTCTTCGAGAATAAAGCTCGACTCGACACCGACACCTAGTCCGCGCCCGTCTATCGCCAATAGCTCTGGCAGCAAGTCGCGCGCGGGTACAACATTGTACTCAATACACACCTGTACCAAGCCCTTCCGCTTTGGCGGCAAGGGTACGGTTAACTGAATCACAAACTCTTCGCTGTTAATCTCAATTTCGTAAACAGCCCCGCCATTTACAGTCACCTGCAGGGTAGAGCCGCAGAGCAGCCCGACAACCCGCAAGCGCTCGTAGATCAGGAGATCGCTGGCACCGGCGCTGGGGCGGACGTAAAATAAACGCTCGGCAGAGGGAAACAGCGACCAGGTGCCCCAGCCTTCCGGCTCGCACCAATTTCCACCCGCGCGCGAGGATTGCGCCGTGAGAAGATCGGCATCGGAATTTGCCCGCCCTGTCAGCGGCGCGCATCTCGCCTTTCGCAGCCGGTTGACCATATCCAGGCCAAGCGCGCCGCCGTTTTTTACCGGGAGAGCGGCAATTTTATACTCTTGCGACAGCGCCAGAATGGGATATGGCTCCGCCTTGTTTTTTGGCAATATCGTAACGTATTGGAACAGCTCCGATGCGGCATCGGACCAGACCCTGGGACGGAAAGCTGTTTTTAGAGCCTTTTCCCGCTCCGCGCGGTACCGTTTGTCGTTGATGATTTCCTTCAGGACATTAAATCCATCTTCGACCGAATGAATGTCAAAGAAAATGCCAAACTCGCCTGAAACCTCTGGAATGGATGACGTTTTGCTCGAAACGCAAATCTTGCCTTTCGCGAGTGATTCGCCCACCGGAAGCCCCCAGCCCTCATACGTGCTGGGGTAAACCGTGAACAGGCAATTCGCGTACAGCTCATCCAGTTCCGCATCGGAAATATCGCTCAGCACGCAAATTTTGTTGTTGAGATTATGGCTGAGCAGCATCTTCTCGACAAAATCCTCGGCCCGCCACCCGTAGCGCCCGATGCAGACAAGCGTGGGAACCTTGGAAACTTCGCCACTTTCGATAAGCCGTTGCCAAACGTCGAAAACATAGCTGTGGTTCTTGCGGCCTTCTATGGTGGACACCAGAAGAACATAGCCATCCTTGCCAAACCGGCTGGCGGCCTTGCCCCGCGCGGCGGTGGCTTTAGAGGGAACCAGAAATTCGTCAAACGAATGCGCGTTCTCGATAACGCTTACAGGCACGCGCTCCTTGCCCAAGGATTTGGAGTACCTGATAAAATCATACGCTGTATATTCTGAAACAGCAAAGTAATGATCGACAAACTCATAGGATTTGCGCAGGAATTCCTCAAAGACCAGCGCGGTGCCCTGGTCGCAGGTTTCCCGCGCGAAAATTGGAATGAGATCGTGTATGGTAATGTAAAATTTCGCTGAAAAGTCACGCTTCATCTGCAGGATGCGATGGAAATAGTCGCGGTTGACCCAGGCAGCGCCAAGGAGATACACGATTACATCATGATCTTCAGCTTCCGCGATAGAGACCAGCGGGGTGGATTCGGGAAGAATCCCCAGCCTTGCCTCTATCCGGTCGAACAGGACTTCGCGCGCCGCATTCTGGCGGGACAGATCGAGTATCAGGCTTTCAAAATACTGACCGTCGATAACAGAAAAATTATTATCCCGGTTGTTATACGAGATATATAGCCGCTTGGCATCGGGGTGTTTTTGGCAAAGCCCGAGAATAACGCAGGCCTGAACGCGCTGTATGCCCGTAAGATTATCGTGATGGCCCAGGTAGTAAACGAGGTCTGAAACGTCGAAAAGAATGATGCTCTCACGCGCGCGCCGCTCCGGCACGGCAATGCCGCTGGCCGTAATGGCGGTATTCAGCGCGGGGTTTTTTTTGAAGTGAAAAGAAAGAAGGTGGGGAAAATCCCCTGTATTCAATGTAAACCCGGTATTTGTACCCGCCAGGGCTGGCGTTGGCCCCGTATATGGGTCCGCCGCCAATAGGGAGAAAAATTCCGCCTTGCCGTCAGCCTGCTCGATGAGCACTTCAACCCTGTTGAACGGCCCCTTACCCGAATATGCGCCACGGATTACACCGCCAGTCACCCCGGAAATCTCGAAAATTTCACCATGTGATTCCAGCGTGTATGGCAACGAAAGCGCATCTAGCGAGAGCGGTATGTGGGCTGAGCTATTCAAGTCGGCGGTCCTTCACCACTTAAGGATAACGCTTTGATGATATAGCGTGTTGATATGACAAGCAATGGGTTTGTCGGCGTGAACCGCCTGCCTTAGGGAGGGTGTTATGACATTTAAGTTACTGGAAAATAAGGCTTGCCAGCCCTTTTTTGGGGGGCGCGCTGGCGCGGTGGCGGCCTTAAAACCGGTCGACGATTTTGCGCAAACACATTATGGTCAAAACCATGACAAGTGGCATGGGTGAGGTAGATTGAAATGCACCGCTTTGGCAGACGTTTCCTTTTAGCTTCCGCTTCCGCGGCGGGCACGCTAAGCCTTGCGCGTACCGGGCGGGCCGAGGCCATGCCCGCCGTGCCCAAAAATGTTCTGGCCTTTTATTATGGCTGGTATGGAACGCCTGACACCTCTGGGGCGTGGCGGCATTGGCAGTTTAACCAGGCACACCAATTAACCAACACCACCGATACACCGTTGCACGGCCCCTATGACAGCCACGACCCCGGGGTGGTAAACGCGCAAGTGGCCGCCGCCAGGGCCATTGGTATTACGGGGCTGGTTTCGTCCTGGTGGGGGCCAGGCAGTTTTGAGGATGCAAGCCTGCCGCCTTTGCTGGAAGCGGCGCAGCGCTTTGGCATGAAAATTACCGCCTACCTGGAGAAGCTGGATGGCGCCAGCGCAGCGGCAAGGCAGCAATCCGCCATTGCTCAACTGCTGTATTTGCTGCGTATGCATGCCTGGCACCCGGCTTGGCTGCGGGTGGATGGCAAGCCGGTTATTTTTGTTTATGCCCGGGCGGGCAATGCGCTTACGCCGCCCGCCTGGCGGCAGGTTGTTGCGCATGTGCGGCAGCAGGCGCCGGGCGGGGTTGTGGTTATTGGCCCGCTCAACCTGCTGGGCGTGTTTGATGGCGCGCATGAGTATAATGTTACCGGCGCCACGTGTAAGCTCCAGCTCTCGCAGCTTAGGGGCTGGGCCGAGGCGCATTACCGCGCGCTGGTGCGGGATATTGGGCCCAAAATTTCATGTGTAACCGTAATACCCGGGTATAACGATACCCATGTGGGCCGGCCCTTGCCCCGCCCCACCACGCCGCGCGATGGGGGGGCTGTATATGAAATTTTATGGCAGGCCGCCATTGCGGCCAAGCCGGACTGGGTTGTTATTACCAGCTGGAATGAATGGCATGAGGGAACGGAGATTGAGCCTTCGGTACAGTATGGAGATTTATACGAGGAAGAAACCAGGAAATTTGCGAGGCAATTTCTTCAGGAGTGAAGTTGGGCTATGCTATGTTTCCGGCAGAAACTTATCAAAGCCAAATCGCTCAATAACATTTTCCCATCCATGCCCGTTGGCACTCCTTGTCCACGATACTCCGGTTCTGACCGCGCGACCGGGGACGCCAACAACAAGGCTGCATGGAGGGATGTTGCCCTTCAATATCGCACCGGCTCCCAGAATTGATCCGTCGCCAATTATTGTATCAGCCATCACAGTTACTCGTGATGCAGACCAAACATGCTTTCCAAAAACGACGTATGGAGAGGAAGTTACATTTAGAAAGTCGCCTGTTTTGACGTCGAATATTGCATGATTATCCCCAACATGAATAAAGCAATTTGCAAACATGCAGTCTTCGCCAATTTCAAGCCTACCACCATGGTTAATAAATACATCGCATCCGTTTGATGTGACATTGTCGGCGATACTAACACTACACTTGCCCCACAAATGGAAAATCCACCGTCCAGTACAAGCGGTTCCGGTGCGAACCGTCTGCCCATGATGTGAAATGTCGATAAACATACTCTGTATGGAGCCAAGTTCGATTGACACATCTGTTAGAGAAGATGGATCAAGGCCGCCATGAAACCCAATGGTGACGGCTTTTTAGGTCGTCATAACGCCCTTGCGGGTAACTAATTTTCCCGGCGATTTCTTTTGCGCGATTATTGTGGAAACAACTTGGTGGTAAATCTGCAATAGAGATGGTTTCCATCATGATAGGTTTGGCTTTCCAGGTTTGGTTTTACAACATAACGGTCTCAAGGTAATCTCCTATACACCAAGGGAATAATCTCTAAAATGTTGCAGAAATAGTCGATCGACGCTTTTGTTTACAGCACTGGCGGAGTGCTGTTTTTTATATGATCCAAAAATGAAGCGGAGCAGGCAAAGCTCTAAGAGGCAGATACGCCGTGTGCAACGAATTTGCCTCGATGGTAATAGCTGCTGAATTCTCTTAAAAAGATTTTATTGTCAGAAGAGCTGAGTTCTCTGTGCCGGTTCCTTATTCCCTTATTATATTGCAATATTGTGTTTTTGTCGTCGAATTTTGCAGCAACTTTTTGCGCGTCAACAGATACACCAAGCTGAGAAGCGATTTTTACGATTGTATCGTGTGTTGAAAAACAAACATCATCGTAACCGAAAATCAACACTTTATTGATCGCAGCCCAAACCTTGAAGCGTTCAAGCTGGTCTTTTATGGTTGGAATGGCTTGAACAGGCGTGGTAAATTCGGTGAAGTCTTGTATTCCCAGCCTCCGCGACCTGTCTCCATGCTCAATCATAGAAAGTGCTATTTCGCGCGGGTCACGAATTACAGCATTTGCATAAATTCTTCCCGAGGACACAGCATCAGCTACGGCCCGATCTGGTGCGCCATGCGTTTTTACAACGACACTTTTACCGGCTATCTCGTTTTGAATAACTTCGAGAGCTAAAGCATCAACTGGATCGATATAGTTTTCGGGCGCATCGCGCCCCTTGACCTCAATGGATAATTTTGCTAGCTCGAAGCCCGATTGTTTCATGATCTCTTCTGTTAGAAGATACAAGAAACTGCTCGCAGATTTCGTGACGCCATAACTAATATAAATCATACCGCGCCCCCAGTGCATCGACAAGGCCCGCGCACAAGGGCAGGTGTCGTCCTGTTTTTGTTATTGGGTGTAATATTGTGCCTGTCAACTATCGCCTCGATTTTACGGGTGTATTTTCAGATATATCATGGGGTTGTGCGATTCAAGGGCGGCGAATCCACCACAACTTCGGCATCAGATAAAGCAGACCAATATAGGCCGTTGCGGCCGGTCTACTGTCCGCAACCAGCTTTGATTTCGTCCACCTTCACGGCCTGCCTATTCTTGCCGTAAAACAGCTGAAGGACGTAGAACCTTCTGGAAAGAGTGATTTTTGGTTGCCCGGCTGCGCAATTGCAAATCAGTGACAAAAGTGTCATGTCTCACGGTTTTCTGGCTGGGATATGGGTAGCTAAATGACAGAAGATCAGGGGGGGGCGGCTCCGGACGCCGAGGCACCGGTTGTGGTCTTCAAGCGCGGCATGGAAGTGCGGCAGGCCGGCCGGTTTGAAGAGGCCATCGGCCTTATGCGCCAGGCGCTTGCGGCGGCGCCGGAGGAAAAATGGTGGCGCCTGGAATTGGGCGCCACTCTGCGCATTTATAACCAGCCGCACGAGGCTGAACCCCTGCTGCGCGGCTTGCTGGATGAAGACCCTGATTTTTGGCAGGCGCTGCTGGAGCTAAGCCTGTGCCTGCGGCTGCAAGAAAGGCTGGATGGCGCCGCCCAGCTGTTAGAAAAAGCATATTCTCTGGCGCCCGAAGACAAATTCGTGCGGCTGGAATATGCCACAACCCTGCGTATGCTCAACCGGCTTGATGACGCCGAGCGGCTGTTAAACCCGTTGCTGGAGGAGGCACCGGATTTTTGGCAGGCAAGGTTTGGGCTGGGGGTTTGCCGCCGCAAAAAAGGCGCGCTGGCGGAGGCGCTCGGGCTTATTCGCGCGGCGCTGGCGCAGGCGCCCGAAAGCCGCCCCATCCGGCTGGAATATGCCAGCATATTGCGCGAGCTGGGGCGGATAGACGAAGCCGAGACCGTATATAGGGGGCTATTGGCGGAGCCGGCCGCCCCGCCAGCGGTTTTGCTGGGGCTGGGCGTGTGCCGCAGGCTGCGGCGAGACCTTGCGGAGTCGGCAAGCCTGCTGGCCGCCGCCGCCCAGGCCGCGCCGCGAGACGCCGCCGTGCTGCTGGAATACGCTACAACCTTGCGTGAGGCCCAGCACCTGGATGACGCCGAAGCCGCCTATAATAAAATGCTGGAGGTAGAGCCGGGGAGCTGGCCCGCGCAACTCGGGCTTGGCCTGTGCGCGCGCTGCCGCAATCAATACGAAGTGGCCATCATGCATTTCATGCTGGCCATACGCAATGCGCCCCAGGTGCCG
>JAJZFB010000011.1 GCA_021805545.1 Pseudomonadota bacterium
GTTCAGCACGCCATCGGGCGAGGGCACGGTCATTACCAGCCGCCGTACCCCGGCCACGCGGGCGGGAATCGCGTTCATCAGCACCGAGGACGGGTAGGAGGCCTTGCCGCCGGGCACATACAGCCCCACTGCATCCAGCGGCCCCCAGCGCAGCCCCGTGGTGGCGCCGGTCTCGTCGGTGGTCTCCATATCGCGCGGTAATTGCGCGCGGTGGAAGGCCTCGATGCGCTTTGCCGCCAGCGCCAGCGCCTCGCGCAATTCGCGTGGCGTTTCCGCCACGGCGGCTTTAATCTCTGCCTCGGTCACGCGCAGGGCGGCTGGCTCATGCCGGTCGAATCGTTTGGTGTAGTCCAGCAGCGCCGCATCGCCCTTGGCGCGTATGGCGGTAATAATCTCCGCCACCGCGTCATGCACTCGCGGCGAGGTCACGGCGCGGTGCATCAGCTTGGCGAATTCCGCCTCGAATTCCGCCTGGGCCGTGGTCAGCATTTTCATGGGGCCAGCGCCTTCCTGAAGGCCTCGATCCAGGCGCCCACCTCATCGGGCCGTGTTTTCAGCGCAATGCGGTTGACGATGAGCTTGGAAGAGACCTGCGCGATCACATCCGTCTCCACCAGCCCGTTGGCCTTCAGCGTGGAGCCGGTCTGCACCAAATCCACAATCACGCGCGAAAGCCCCAGGCCCGGCGCCAGCTCCATCGAGCCGTTCAGCGCCACAATCTCGGCCTGCACACCCCTGGCGGCGAAGTGCTTCTTGGCCACGTTGGGGTATTTGCTGGCCACGCGCAGGGCCGAGGCGCGGGTAAAATCCGTGCTCCCCGCCTCGTCCTTTGGCTCGGCCACCGAGATTCGGCATTTGCCGATGCCCAGGTCCAGCGGCGCGTAAATTTCCGGGTAGTCGAATTCCATCAGCACATCGCCGCCGCAAATGCCAAGTTGCGCCGCGCCAAAGGCGACGAAGGTGGCCACGTCGAAAGAGCGCACGCGGATGGCGTCCAGCCCGGGATGGTTGGTGGGGAAGCGCAACCGGCGGGAGGATTCGTCGGCATAATCCGCCTCGGGATAAATCCCGGCACGGGCCAGCAAGGGGCCGGCCTCGTCCAGGATTCGGCCTTTGGGCAGAGCAATAACAAGCGACATGGCGCCGCCCTTACCATCGGCCCGTATGGGTGGCTAGTGTCCACCATGGTTCTGAAATCCGTTGGATTTCAGAACCATGGTGGACACTAGAAAAATCAATAAGCTAGAGCAATATCCGATCAGCTTGAATCGAAGATTTAAGCTGATCGGATGAAATTGCTCGCCCAAGCAAATTTAGAGCGTTTCCGATTGATCGGAAAATGCTCTAGTGTGATTCAGCTTCTGAAATTCGCGATATTTCACATCACGAATTTCAGAACCATCACACTAGGGCCTGGGGTTTTGGCGCGGTCCTTACGCGGTTTTTGGCATCAGCGCGTCGTCCAGCGCCTGGGCGCGCGCCGCTGCCGGGCGGGTATTGATGCGGGCCGTGTAATCCTTGAAGGCCGGGCGGGATTCGAACAGGCCAAACTGTATCGCAAAGCCAAGCAGTCCGCCCACGTAAAGGTCAGCCGCGGTAAACGTATCGCCCGTGAGATAGGGCGTGGCGCTCAGTGCTTTCTCCAGCACATCCAGCAGCAGGTCCAGCGACCCATAGCCCACAAAACCGGTTTTCTCCGGCGGAATTTCCACACCGAGCGATTTGTTGGTCATCGCTGCCTCAATCGGCCCGGCGCCGAAGAACAGCCAGCGGTAATAGGCGCCGCGCAAGGGGCTGCCGGGCGGCGGGGCCAGTTGGGCCTGCGGGAAGGCATCGGCCAGATGGGCCAGAATGGCGGGGGTTTCGCAAATCGTCACACCATCGTGGCAAAGCACGGGAATTTTACCCATGGGGTTGAGGGCAAGGAATTCCGGCGTCTTCATCGCCGGGCCATATTCCAGCACCCGGGTTTCATATTGGGCGCCAACCTCTTCCAGCATCCGGCGCACGATGCGGCCGCGTGACATAGGGTTGGTGTAGAAGATCAGGCTCATGGTCCACTCCCTCCGGTTTGGGGATGTTCTACCATGGCGCGAATTTGGATGGCAGCCCTGGCTTCAGGGCTGCCGTGTTAAGGTTTAATGCACCAGGCTTGGCACCATGTCGTGCTGAATAATGGCGGCGCTGGCAAGGTGAATATCAGAGGCAATCGCCATGGGCGTGCCATCGGCGGCGTGGATGGCGAAAGCCGGGCCGGTTTCAGTCATAACCGGCTTCACGAAGGCAATTTCCTCCAGCCCCAGCTGCGCCAGCTGGGCCGGGGAGATATGGTGAATATCCAGCACGGTGCCGGGAACGAAATTGGCCGTGCCGTCATGATTTTTGATGTTCATCGAACAATCCTTTCATGCCGCCCACCGGGCTGTACACCCTGTATGCAACGGCATTGTGTCTAATTTACGTGTAGTGTTGCTTATTTCACCGTGCCGAATCCAGCATTTTCGCTGGGTCAGTCTTCCATGCCGCGCGGGGCTGTTTCCACCGTACGCGCGGGTGTTACGGCCTTGCCCTGGCCGCGGCTGATGGGAATATTCTTCACCACCGGCTGCGGTACGGGCCGCACGAGGTCCACATGCAGCAAACCATTATCGAGCCAAGCGCCCTTCACCTCTATCCCCTCGGCAATAACGAAGGCCCGCTGAAACTGCCGGGCCGCGATGCCGCGATGGATGAACACGCGGCCTTGCCCGTCGTCACTCTGGCGGCCCCTGATTACCAACTGGTTATCCTCCAGCGTAATCTGCAGGTCATCCATGGTGAAGCCGGCCACGGCGAGCGTGATGCGCAGCGAAATGGGGCTGAGCTGCTCGATATTATAGGGCGGGTAGCCTTCGGAAGAGGTTTTGGCGGCGCGCTCGATCATCTGCTCCAGATGGTCGAAGCCGAGGAATAAAGGTGATGTGAACACTCTCGTCGTCATAATTTAGGCTCCCCCGGATGAGCGAAGCAAGGTTACGGACCCTGGGAATAGGCATCCTGCCCCTATGTTGTGCATGAAGCCCCTCCTATGCAAGAGCTTCGTTGCAGAGCGGGGCCATGCGGATTACATGCTTGGCATGTCTGAAGTTCAAACTGAAGCGCCGCTGCTGCCGCTGCTGATCTGCCCTGACCCCAAGCTGCGCAAAACCGCGCGCCCGGTAACCGAGGCTGACCGGGGCGAGGTGGATGCGCTTATCCCCTCGATGTTCGCCACCATGTATAAGGCGCCGGGCATTGGGCTTGCGGCACCCCAGGTGGGGCGGTCTCTGCGCGTGGTCACCATCGACCTGGCGCCGGATAACGTGCCTGCGCCCATCGCGCTGATTAACCCGGAGATTATCGCCGCCTCTGACGAGGAAGCGGTGCAGCAGGAAGGCTGCCTCTCGGTGCCCGAGCAATATGCCGATGTTACCCGCCCGGCGCGGGTAAAGGTGCGCTATTTGGACGAGCATTGGGTGAAGCGCGAGATCGAGGCCGAAGGGCTGCTCGCCGCCTGCCTGCAGCACGAAATCGACCATCTCAACGGCGTGCTGTTCGTCGATCACCTCACCGCGCTCAAGCGCAATATCCTGCTCCGCAAGCTGGCCAAGGCGCAGAAGGACCAGCAGGCCCGGCGATGAGGATTGCTTTCATGGGCTCGCCGGATTTCGCCGTTCCGGCGCTGCGCGCGCTGGTGGCGGCGGGGCACGATGTGGCGGCGGTATACGCCCAGCCGCCCAAACCCGCCGGGCGCGGCCAGCGCGCGCAGCAATGCCCCGTGCACCAGGAGGCCGAGGCGCTGGGCCTGCCGGTGCGCACCCCGGCCAGGCTGCGCAGGAACGAGGAGGAGCTGGGGTTTTTCCAGGGCCTGAACCTCGATGCCGCCGTGGTGGCCGCTTATGGGCTGATTTTGCCGCAGGATTTTCTGGGTGCCCCAAGGCGCGGCTGCCTGAACGTCCATGCCTCGCTGCTGCCGCGCTGGCGGGGCGCGGCACCCATCCAGGCCGCCATTGCGGCGGGCGATGTGGAAAGCGGCATCACCATTATGCAGATGGAAGCGGGGCTGGATACCGGCCCCGCGCTGCGCCGCGCGGGCGTGCCCATCGGGGCGCGGGATACATCGGCGGTTTTGCATGACAAGCTGGCGGAGTTGGGCGCGAAGCTGATTGTGCAGGAGCTGGCCGAACCCAGCCCGCCCGTGGCCCAGAACGAGGCCCTGGCCACCTATGCCGCCAAACTCTCGCGCGAGGATGCGAGGCTTAACTTTACCCGCCCCGCCGTGGAGCTGGAGCGGCTGATCCGTGCCTACACGCCCTGGCCCGGCGCCCTGGGGCTGCTGGGCGATATGGTCATTAAATTCCTGGCCGCCGAAGTGGTGCCGGGCGAGGGCATACCCGGCACCATACTGGATGACCGCCTGACCATAGCGTGTGGCGAAAACGCGCTGCGCCCCACCCGCCTGCAACGCGCCGGCAAGGCGGCCATGAGCGCCGATGACTTCCTGCGCGGCTTCACCCTGCCCCCGGGAGCGCGGTTTTATTGAGAAGGTGCTTCAGAACTCGCTCTGGTGAGTCGCATGGCGGTGATTTGCGAGCACCGGCGCGGAGCGTACTTCAGTACGTGAGCACCGGCGCGCAACAAATCGCCGCCATGCGGCCGCCAGAGTAGAGTTATGAAACACCTTCGCACGTGGGCGCTGGAACTGGAGTATGACGGCACGCCCTTCATGGGCTGGCAGCGCCAGAAGCATGGGCTGGCCATCCAGCAAGTGGTGGAGGAAGCCGCCGCCCGGCTGCGCGGCGGGGGTGAGGTAGCGGAGGCCATAGCCTCTGGCCGGACCGATGCCGGGGTGCACGCCATGGCGCAGATCGTGCAGATCGATCTGCCGCCGTTGACACCCTTCCGTATACGTGAGGCGATGAATTTCCACCTGAAACCCCACCCCATTGTGGTGCGGCGCTGCTGCGTGGCGCCCGAGGGCTGGAATGCCCGTTTCTCTGCCATTGGCCGGTCTTACCGCTATATCATCTCCAACCGCGCCGTGCCCCCGGCGCTGGAAGCCGGGCGCGTATGGCACATCCGCCAGCCCTTGGACGAGCACGCCATGCAGCGCGCGGCCCAGCTTCTGCTTGGCCATCACGATTTCTCATCCTTCCGTGCCTCTGCCTGCCAGGCCAAAAGCCCCATGCGCACGCTGGACGCGCTGACCGTGGCCCGCGCGGGCGAGATGATCATTATCGAAGCCAAGGCCCGTTCGTTTTTGCACCACCAGGTACGCAACATGGCGGGCAGCCTGGCGCAGGTGGGCAGCGGGCACTGGCCGGAACAGAAACTGGCCGAAGTGCTGGCCGCGAAAAACCGCGCCGCGGCGGCAATAACAGCCCCGCCCGAGGGGCTGTATTTTACGGGCGTGGCGTATGAGCCGGAGCTGGCGTTGGAGTAGAGGCGGAAAGAGCCTGGACCAGGCGCCATGGAGCCTGTTATCTTAAGGTAATGTTTGTATGGCTGTATCGTCGGTTGCTTTTACTTGTTTTGGTTTGGTCGTGGGGTATGGGCCTGGGAATGGCTTGGCCGCTTGGCCGGGAAATATATAACGAGGCGGCGAGTTTCATCCATCCTGCTCTCCAGCCGGTGCAGCTTTCTGGCCCGTGTGATTTTGTAGCGTTTTGGGCGGCTGGGCGCATGGCCAATGCGGGGCAGGCTGCGGATATTTTCCAGCCGCAAAAGTTGCTTGCCCGGGAGGCGGCTATCCCGAATAATGCCCACCTCCAGCTATTATGGTTCTACCCGCCGCCAGCGCTGCTTCTGGCTGGTCTGGCCGCACATATCACCCCATTTTTCCGCGCGTTCTTCGTGTGGATTGCGGGTCTTTTGCTTTTGTCCATGCTGGTTTTGCACCGGGTGGGGCTTGGCTGGCGGGTGATTGCGGTGGCGGCGTTAAGCCCCGCAGGGCTATTGAATACCAGCCTGGGGCAATTCGGCTTTCTGACGGGAGCGCTTTTTATTGCCGGGGTGCTGCTTGTGGAGCAGCGGCCAGCCGTGGCGGGTGGATTGTTCGGCGCCCTGATGTTCAAGCCGCAGGGGGCGCTGCTGGCCCCCGTGCTGTTGCTGGCACGCCGGAAATGGGGCGGAATTGCCGCTGGTGGTGCTATGGCGCTGGCGCTTTGCGTGCTCAGTTTGTGGGTTTATGGGCCAGATGTCTGGCGCCAGTTTTTTACATTGGGCTTGAAAATTTCGCATTTTACGCTTGTCCAGCCATTCCCCCGCCATCCCCCGCCGACGTTCAATTCCTATGAATTTTACGGCGTGTCGGTATTCTGGATGTGCCGGAGTTTTGGCTGGTCGGTACAGTGGAGCAGTTTGGCGCAGAGCGTGGCCGCACTAGGGGCAGTTGCAGTATGCTGGCATGTGTGGCGGCGGGAGACAGCGAACCCCACGGCGCGCATGGTTTTGACCGCGTGCTTGGCGCTGCTGACAACACCCTACGGCTATCTGTACGACATGTGTGCCACGTCGATTGCTGTTTCGGCCTTGGCGTTTCAGGAACGCAGGCTGGTTCTGGAAGATGTGCTGTTGTTTAGCTGGCCCGCGCTGGGGTTGTTGGTGGCGTTTAAATTTTATCTTGAACTCGCGCCGGTGATCTTGTGTTTGTCCGCTTGGCGTGCCGCGCGGGTGCTTGATTATGTGGCGCCTTTGGCTGACCATTAGCGCGATGACTTGAGATGCGCTCGCAAAGCGAGCGATTCGAACGTCTGAATCGCGCTCTTCTTTATTGATTGAGAGCCGGATTCAGATTTTAGATCGGATCACAACGTGATCCGGTCTAAAATCATCCGGCTCTAACGCCACCAGGAGTCGCCATGCCCCACGCCGATTTCGTGCATCTGCGCGTCCATTCCGCCTTTTCCCTCTCGGAAGGCGCCATCAAGCCGGACAAGATCGCGGCGCTGGCCAAGGAATATGGCATGCCGGCGGTGGCCATTACCGATACCTCCAATATGTTCGGCGCGCTGGAATTCTCGCAATACTGCAGCGGCGCCGGGGTGCAGCCCATTATCGGCTGCCAGCTTGGCCTGGCCCGCCCTGGGGTTAATCTGCCGCCCGATTACGTGGTGGCGCTGGCGCAGAACGAGGCAGGGTATGCCAACCTCCAGCGCCTTACCTCGCGCAGTTTTCTGGAGGGGGACGGTATCAAGCCGCAGATTACCCGCCAGATGCTGCTGGAACATGCGCAAGGGCTTTTTTTGCTCACCGGCGGCGCGGGCGGCCCCATTGGGCGGATGCTGGCGGAAGGGCAGATGGAGGAGGCCGAGGCGTATCTGCGCGTCCTGGCGGAGGCCTTCCCCAGCCGCATCGCCATAGAGCTGCAGCGCCATGGCGAGCGGCTGGAACAGGCCATCGAGCCGGGCTTTCTGCAGCTTGCCGAGCGGCTGGCCTTGCCGATTGTGGCCACCAATGAATGTTTCTTCGCTACCGCCAAAATGGCCGCGCCGCACGATGCGCTGCTGTGCATTGCCGAAGGCCGCGTGCTGGCCGAGCCGGACCGCCGCCGTGTAACAGCCGAGCACTGGTTTAAGCCCGCGGCGGACATGCGCGCTCTGTTCGCCGATTTGCCCGATGCCTGCGATAATACGCTGGCCATTGCGCGAAGCTGCGCGGTTATGGCGCCCTCGCGCAAGCCGCTTTTGCCCACCTGCCCCAAAGTGCGCCAAGGTGCCAGCGAGGCCGATACGGTGCGCGCCATGGCCGAGGAAGGGCTGCGCGCGCGGCTGGATGCGGAGGGCATCGCGGAAGAGGCGCGCGGTGAATATGTCCAGCGCCTGGAGTTCGAGCTGGGCATCATCATCCAGATGGGGTTTCCCGGCTACTTCCTCATCGTGGCGGATTTCATTCAATGGGCCAAGGACCAAAAAATCCCAGTCGGCCCTGGGCGCGGCTCGGGCGCTGGCTCGCTCGTGGCCTGGGCGCTGCGTATTACAGACCTCAACCCGCTGCGCTACGGCTTGCTGTTCGAGCGTTTCCTCAACCCCGAGCGCGTGTCGATGCCCGATTTCGACATCGATTTCTGCCAGGAGCGGCGCGACGAGGTTATAAATTACGTGGTGCGCGAATATGGCGCGGAGCGTGTGGCGCAGATCATCACTTTCGGTAAGCTGCAGGCCCGTGCCGCGGTGCGCGATGTGGGGCGCGTGCTGGGCCTGCCTTATGGCCAGGTGAACAAGGTGGCCGAGCTTATCCCCAACAACCCCGCCAAACCCGTAACGCTGAAGGAAGCCATAGAAGGCGAGCCGAAACTTCAGGAATTGCGCGATGCCGATGAGGGCAATGCGCGGCTGATGGAAGTGGCGCAGCAGCTTGAGGGGTTGTACCGCCACGCCTCCACCCATGCCGCTGGCGTGGTGATTGGCGACCGCCCGCTGGTGGAGCTGGTGCCGCTGTATAAAGACCCGCGTTCGGACCTGCTCGTTACGCAGTATTCGATGAAATATGTCGAGCAGGCGGGGCTGGTGAAGTTCGACTTCCTCGGCCTGACCACGCTTACCGTTATCGACCGCGCGCTGAAATTCCTGCGCGAGCAGGGTGTGGATTTGGATATTTCGGCCATTCCGCTGGATGACCGAAAAACCTACGAGATGATCGGGCGTGGCGACACAGCCGGCGTGTTCACCTTTGAAACCGCGGGCTACCGCAGCGCGTTGCAACAGATGCGCCCGGACAGGTTCGAGGATCTCGTCGCCATCCAGGCGCTCAACCGCCCTGGCCCGATGGCGAATATCCCCGAATATTGCAACCGCAAGCGCGGCGCGCCGTGGGAGGCGCCGGATAAGGCCATTCACGATATTCTGGCCGAAACCTACGGCATTATCGTGTACCAGGAACAGGTGATGCAGATCGCGCAGGTGATGGCGGGCTACAGCCTCGCGGGCGCCGACCTTCTGCGCCGTGCCATGGGCAAGAAAATCCGCGCCGAGATGGACAAGCAGCGCGAGATTTTTTGCGAGGGTGCGCTGAAGCAGGGGTTTACCCCGGAAAAAGCCAACGAGATTTTCGACCTTATGGCGAAATTCGCGGATTACGGCTTTAACAAATCCCACGCCGCCGCTTACGCGCTGGTCTCGTACCAAACGGCGTATTTGCGCGCCAACCACCCGGTGGCGTTCCTCGCCGCCTGTATGTCGCTCTCCATCGCCAACACCGATAAAATCGCCCTGCTGCGGGCGGATGCCCTGCGCATCGGCATCAAGGTGCTGCCGCCGGACATCAACAAATCCGGCGCCGATTTCCGGCCCGAGCTTCTGGAAGATGGCGGTTACGGTATCCGCTACGCGCTGGGCGCCATCAAGCGCGTGGGTGTGGGCGCCATGGAGGAGCTGGCGCGCGTGCGGGGCGACAAACCCTTCAAGGATGTTTCCGATTTCGCCGCGCGCATCGAGGCCAAGACGCTGACCCGCGCGCAGATTGAAATTCTCGCCAAGGCAGGCGCGTTTGATTCCCTGGAGAAAAACAGGGCCAAGGTGTTCGCCGGGGCGGAAACCATCATGCGCACCGCCCAGGCGGGTGCGGCGGAGCGCGAGAGCGGGCAGATCGGCCTGTTCGGCGGCGCCGAGCCGGAGGTGCTGCGCCTGCCATCCATTCCCGATTGGCCGGATTCCGAGCGCCTGACGTTCGAGGCCGAGGCCATTGGCTTCCATGTTTCCGCGCACCCGCTGGATGTTTACGCCCAGGCGCTGCGGCGGCTGGATGTTGTACCCTCCGGCGCCATACAGCGCCGTGCGGAAGCCGGTGCCTCGCGCGTGCGCCTGGCCGGGATTCTGGGGGCGAAGAAAGAGCGCATAACCCGCACCGGCAGCCGCATGATGTGGGCCACGCTCTCCGATGTGCAGGGTGGTTTCGAAGTCACGCTGTTTTCCGAAGTCCTCAACCGAAGCCGTGATCTTCTGGAAGATGGCGCGGCGCTGCTGGTTACCGCCGATATCCGCATGGATGGCGAATCGTTGCGTATTACCGCAACGGATGTTTCGCCGCTGGACCGCGCGGCGGCGGAAGCCGGGGCGGGGATGAAAATCTGGCTGGAGAGCACCGAGGCCGTGCCGCATATCCGCATGTTGCTGGACCGCGAGGGCAGGGGTAAGGGCCGCGTGGTGCTGGCGCCCAAAACCGGGCTCACGCATCAGCTCGACATTATTCTGCCCGGCGGCTTCAACGTTTCGCCCAAGCTGGCCCAGGCGCTTAAGCTGGTGCCGGGCGTGGAGCTGGTTGAGGATATATGAGCTTGCCCCGGAACGGGCTTGCATCCGCGCCCTCCCTCTTGCCTCGCCCGCGTAACGCCGCTAGTAGAGCGGCCTTACGGAAAGGGCGCTTAGCTCAGCGGTAGAGCACCTCCTTGACATGGAGGGGGTCACAGGTTCAATCCCTGTAGCGCCCACCACCGGCTGGCCGGTGGTGGTGGCATCGATGCTGGTGCCATTGATGCTGGTGCCATTGATGCTGGTGCCATTGATGCTGGTGCCATTTTGGCTGTGCAGGGCAGATTTGCCAGTGGTTCAATCTGCTTCATGCGGCCGGCGCACAGTGCCGCCATGGTTGCGCGGCGAATTATAATCTACTGGCTGGCCCATATAATCCGGTGCATCCATACAATCTCCACGGTGGTGAAGCGCAGCTCGGGGTAGCTTGGGTTCAGGCTTGCCAGCTCTATCCGCCCCGCCGTGCGGCGCACCAGCTCCTTGGCCATTACAGCACCTTCGCGCGTGCGGGCCACCACGCGGTCTCCTACCCGCACGGGTGCGGCGGGCGAGACCACAATGCGGTCGCCCGCGCGATAAACCGGCTCCATCGAATCGCCACTGATGGACAGTGCGTAGGCATTGGCATCCGCCGTGGCGGGCAGCTCCACCTCATCCCACCCGGCACCCGCCGGGTAGCCGCCATCATCAAAAAAACCTTCCGCGCCCGCCTGCGCCAGGCCGATAAGCGGTATGCGCGTGCGCCCCTTGGCGGCCCGCTCCGGCATGGCCCGCGCGCCGCTTACCAGCGCGGTGAAATCCTCCAGCCTGGCCCCGGTGGCAGCCAGAATCTTCGCCAGGCTCTCGGAAGAGGGCCAGCGCAATTTGCCATCCGCCGCGCTGCGCTTGGATTGGTTGAAGCTGGTCGGGTCCAGCCCCGCCCGGCGCGCCAGGCCCGAGGGGGAAAGCCCATGTTCGGCGGCCAGCGTGTCGATGGCGCGCCAGATATCCTCATGCCGCATGTTGAAAATCGCCAATGCTGAATCTTCAGAACCTTAACGGTTTTCTTTGTCATGACAAGCGGAAAATAGGAATTTTATCGTAAAATATTCTCGGAACGCCTATTTTGTTCTTGTTTTGTTCAATCCATAGGAATATAAGCCTTAACCATATTGCAACCTAAGGTTAACTTTTACAAGGACAAAACATGGCCTTCACGCTCCGCAACCTCTCCGTCCTCGCTTATGCCAACGGGTTCACCCTGTGGCACTACAAGGCTGGCAACGATAATTTCGTCCAGGCCATGCGCCCCGGTTATTTTCAGGACGCGGCGGATTTACTGACCGAGGGCGACATGGTGATGCTCACCGGCACCGAGGGCGGGCGTATTGCCACCATCGCCGGGGAGGGGCGGAAAATGGCGCTGGCGCCGCTGGTGTAAGGCAGGCGGAAAGGCCGTTTCAGGAAAAAGCTGTTTCAGGAAACGTGGCGATTATGCTTGCCCGTCATCCCCGCGAATGCGGGGATGACTTGTAGGGGTGGCGCTAAGGATGGCCTGGCCAAGGCCTCTACCCCTCAAACCCGCGCGCAAACGCATCCAGCAGCCGCACGCCAAACCCGGTCGCGCCTTTTGGCGTCAGGGCGCCATCCTTGGCCCCCCAGGCCATGCCGGCAATATCCAGATGCGCCCAGGGCTTGCCGCCCACAAAGCGCTGCAAAAACTGCGCGGCGGTAATGGAGCCGCCCGCGCGGCTGCCGATATTCTTCACATCCGCGATGGGGGAGTTAAGCTCCTTGTCGTAGCTCTCGCCCGGCTTGGCCAGCGGCATGCGCCATAGCCGCTCCTCCACCGATTCACCCGCCGCGATCAGTTTCGCCGCCAGCTCGTCGTTATTGGCAAACAGCCCGGCATATTCGTGCCCCAGCCCGGTAATAATGGCGCCGGTCAGCGTGGCCAGGTCCACCATGTATTTCGGGTTGAAGCGCTCATAGGCGTAGTAAAGCACATCGGCCAGCACCAGCCGGCCTTCGGCGTCGGTGTTCAGAATTTCCACCGTCTGGCCGGAATAGCTCTTCACCACATCGCCCGGCCGCGTGGCGCTGCCCGAGGGCATGTTTTCCACCAGCCCCACCAGCCCCACGGCATCCACCTTGGCCTTGCGCCCGGCCAGGGCCGCCATGGCGCCCACCACGGCCCCGGCGCCTGCCATGTCCCACTTCATATCCTCCATGCCCGCGGCGGGTTTCAGCGAGATTCCGCCTGTATCGAACGTCACCCCCTTGCCGATAAAGGCGAGCGGTTCCTTCAGCTTTCTGCCGCCTTTCTTGCCGTCATCCTCGTGCCCGGCGCCGTGCCATTGCAGCACCACCATGCGCGGCTCGCGTGCCGAGCCCTGCGAGACCGAGAGCATGGTGCCGAAGCCGAGCTTCTCCAGCTCCTTCAGCCCGTACACATCCACTTTCAGCCCCAGTTTTTTCAGCCCCTCGGCGCGTTCGGCAAATTCCGCCGGGTACAGCACGTTGGCCGGTTCGGTCACCAAATCGCGTGTAAATTCCACGCCATGGGCCACGGCGTTCAGAATCTCGTAAGCCGCGCTGGCCGCCTTGGGGCCGGGCGTATGCACAACCAGCCTGGCCAGCTTGGCCTTCTCGTCATCCTTTTGCGTGGTGCGGTATTTTTCAAACCGGTAGGCCCGCAGCCGCGCGCCGAAGGCAATCTTCGCCGCATCATCCGGGTTTTCCGCCAGCACGGCTACCTCGGCCTCGCGCGGCAGGGCGGCGGCAATGGCCCCGCCCAAGGCCTCGGGCTTAAAGGCGTCCGGCTTGCCGGTGCCCAGCGCCAGAATCTTCTTGTACCCGCCCGGCGCCAGCAGGCTGGCCTGCTGGCTATTTTTGCCGGTAAATTCCGCCGCCGCCAGCGCTTTTTTCAGCGCGCCTTTCAGCGCCTTATCCAGCGCTGCCGCGCGGGGCGGCAATTCGGCCTCTTCCGCCAAGGGCAAAACCAGCACGCCGTCTTCCGGCAGCTCGGGTTTGGCGAATGAGATGTCCAGCATAGTCGGTATCCTCCGTGGCACGATCACTTGAACATAACAAAGCCCCGCCGCTTGGCCAGAGCCAGAAGCGCGGCTAGGAGGGTGCCATGCAGGAATTGCTCGCCCTCGCCATCCGTTTGGCCGATGAAGCCGCCACCCTCATCCGCGAGGTCCGCGCCGGCGGCTTTGCCGTTGCCGCCAAGGCGGACGAAACCCCCGTTACGGTGGCCGACACACGGGCCGAGGCGCTGATTGTAGCAGGGCTGCGCGCGGCGGCGCCGGAAATTCCGGTGGTGGCGGAAGAGGAAGCAGCGGCGGGCCGCATAACCAAACCGGCGGAAACATACTGGCTGGTGGACCCGCTGGATGGCACGCGCGAATTCGCCGCCGGGCGCGATGAATTCACCGTTAATATCGGGCTGATTATAAACGGCGCCCCGGTGCTGGGCGCCGTGGCCTCGCCCGCGCTGCACGAACTGCATTTTGGCCTGGCGGGGCAGGGCGCCTGGCGCCGCCGCGCCGGGGGGGAACACCGCATTTTCGCCCGCAGCACCCCGCCCGAGGGGCTGACGGTGATGGCCTCGCGCCATTATGCCGATGCGCCGGAGCTGGCCGCCTGCCTCGCCCGCTATAAAATCGCGGCGCTCACCAATATCGGCTCCGCGCTCAAATTCCTGCGTCTGGCCGAAGGTGCGGCGGATTTTTACCCCCGCCTGGGCCGCACCATGGAATGGGACACAGCCGCCCCGCAAGCCGTGCTGGAAGCCGCGGGCGGCGCGGTGCGCACTGCCGATGGCGCGGCCTTGCGCTACGGCAAGCCGGGCTGGGCGAACCCCGATTTCTGTGCCTGGGGTTTGCTTGAATAAAGCCTCAATCTCACCATGATATGCAGAGAGCATGGTGACGTGATGAAGAGGTTTACACTCCCCGCCTTGTTGCTGGCCGCTGGCCTTACAGGCTGCACCTATGGCCCGGGCTATTACGGCGGCTCCGGCTATTACGGCGGCTCCGGCTATTACGGCGGCTCGGGCGATTACGGCGCGCCCGGCTATTATGCCGCGCCGGGCTATTATGCGCCCGGCTATTATGGCGGTTCCACGGTCATTTTCGGTTTTGGCGGGCATGACAACGATCATTACGATGGCCACGATCATCAGCCGCCCGGCGGTGGCGGCTGGCATGGCGGCGGCCCGCCCCCTGGCGGTGGGCATGGCGATGGTGGTGGCGCACCACCCGGCGGTGGCGGCTGGCATGGTGGCGGCCCGCCCCCTGGTGGTGGGCATGGCGATGGTGGTGGCGCACCACCCGGCGGTGGCGGCTGGCATGGCGGCGGCCCGCCCCCTGGTGGTGGGCATGGCGATGGTGGCGGCGCACCGCCCGGCGGTGGTGGCTGGCATGGCGGCGGCCCGCCACCTGGCGGTCACCCCGGCGGCGGCGCGCCCCCGCCTGGCAATGGCGGCCATTCCGCTTCCGGCGGCGGGTCCCCGTTCTTCCACAGCCATTGATGCGCGTTTTTTTGTAACATCCGGGCAGGTAACCCGCCCTTACGCAGCCGCCTTGCGCGCGTTGCGTATCCCGTCGGACAGCGCCTTCACATCGCGCAGCACGGCGGCCACGTTCTCGCGGCATAGTGTCTCGATCAGCGCCGAGGCCACGATCGCCGCATCCGCATGCTGCGCCACCACGGCGGCCTGCTCTGGCGTGCGTACGCCAAACCCCACCGCGATGGGCAGATCCGTCGCGGCGCGGAGGCGCGGAATATCCCGCGCCAAATCGGCGGCGGTGGCAGTGCGCGTGCCGGTAATGCCGGTAATGCTCACGTAGTAAACAAAGCCCGAGGAACCTTCGAGCACCAGCGGCAGGCGCTCATCGCTGGTGGTGGGCGCCACGAGGCGGATGACATCCAGCCTGTTCTTGCCCGCATCCGGCAGCAGCAAATCCGCTTCCTCGGCCGGCAGATCCACCACAATCAGCCCATCCACCCCCACCTTGGCGGCATCGGCGCAGAATTTTTCCACACCGTAGGAGAGGATCGGGTTGAGATAGCCCATCAGCACAATCGGCGTATGGTTATTGGCGCGGCGGAATTCCTCCACCAGCCCCAGCACGCCATGCAATGTGGCACCGGCCAGCAGCCCGCGCCGCCCCGCGGTCTGGATGGTCGGGCCATCCGCCATGGGGTCGGTAAAGGGCATGCCAATTTCGATAATATCCGCCCCGTTCGCCACCATGCCGTGCAGCAGCGCCAGAGAGGTCGCGCGGTCCGGGTCGTAGGCTTCCACGAACGGGATGAGCGCCGCTTGCCCGCTTGCGCGCAGTTTCGCGAAAACGCCAGCAATGCGGCTCATAGCTCGGCTCCCAGATATTTGGCGGCGGAGAATATGTCCTTATCGCCGCGGCCAGACATATTGAGCAGGATGATCTGGTCCTTGCCCATTGTTCCGGCGATTTTCATGATATGCGCGATGGCGTGGCTGGTTTCCAGCGCCGGGATGATGCCTTCCGCGCGGCTGCAAAGCTGGAACGCCGCCAGCGCCTCGTCATCGGTCACGCCCACATAGTCCACGCGGCCAATATCGTGCAGCCAGGCGTGCTCGGGGCCAATGCCGGGGTAGTCCAGCCCCGCCGAGATGGAATGTGCCTCGATGATCTGCCCATCCGCATCCTGCAGCAGATAGGTGCGGTTGCCGTGCAGCACGCCGGGGCGGCCACGGTTGAGGCTGGCCGCGTGCTGCTCCGTATCCAGCCCATGCCCGGCGGCCTCCACGCCAATCAGCTTCACGGAAGGCTCGTCGAGGAATGGGTGGAACAGCCCCATGGCGTTGGAGCCGCCGCCGACGCAGGCAATGGCCACATCCGGCAGCTTGCCCTCGGCCTCCATAAGCTGCGCGCGCGCTTCCTCGCCAATAATGCACTGGAAGTCGCGCACCATGGCCGGGTAGGGGTGCGGCCCCGCCACAGTGCCGATGAGGTAGAAGGTGTCGCGCACATTCGCCACCCAGTCGCGCATGGCGTCGTTCATCGCATCCTTCAGCGTGGCCGAGCCGGAGCTTACCGGCACAACTTCCGCCCCCAGCAGCTTCATGCGGAACACGTTGGGCTTCTGCCGCTCCACATCCACCGCGCCCATGTAAATGGTGCAGGGCAGGCCAAACAGCGCGCATACCGTGGCCGTGGCCACGCCATGCTGCCCGGCGCCGGTTTCCGCGATAATGCGCGTTTTGCCCATGCGCCTGGCCAGCAGAATCTGGCCGATGCAATTATTAATTTTGTGCGCGCCGGTATGGTTCAGCTCTTCGCGCTTGAAGTAGATTTTCGCCCCGCCCAGTTCGCGCGTCAGCCGCTCGGCATACCAAAGCGCGCTGGGGCGGCCCACGTAATGCTTCAGGTAATAGGCCAGCTCGTTCTGGAATTCCGGGTCGGTTTTCGCCGCCTCGTAAGCCGCTTCAAGCTCCAGAATCAGCGGCATGAGCGTTTCCGCCACATACCGCCCGCCAAACTCGCCAAAACGCCCGCGCGCATCCGGCGCATGGCGCAGGCTATTTACAATCACATCGCTCATCTCCCGGCTTTAACCCAACGCCCCAGCCGGATAAAGGCCGCTTGGGGGAGAAATGGCAAGGATTCAGCAAGAAAGACGAAGGCTCTAAGCCCCCGCCGCAATCATCCCCAGCCGTTCCGCCACCCAGTCCGGCTCGGTAATCATCAAATCATGCCCGGTATCAATATCCCATACCCGGCCTTGCGAGCGCTCCATCAGCAGCTTCATGTCCCGCCCTGGCTTGGTGCTGGTACAAATCAGGTGGCTCTCCGGTATGGCCCGCATCGCCACCTCGTTGTGCAGTTGCAGCTTCTGCTCGAAGCATTTCCACGGCTGCGGGGTCAGCCGCGCCTTGGCCCAGGCGTGTTGCGCGGGTTCGGTAATGCCGTAAAATTCCGGCCCCGCCATGTCGGGAAACTGCACCAGCTCCACCCCATCCACCACGCGCCCGGCCTGCCGCGCCGCGCTTATCATCGGCCCCGCATGTTCCAGCAGAGATTCGTTGTGGCGCGGATAGGCGGCATCCAGGTACACGCGGTGGCCCACCCGTTCCGGCACGCGGTCCGCGGCCCCGGTAATCACCATGCCGCCATAGGAGTGGCCAACGAGGATCGCATCGTGCAAATTCTCATACGCCAGCAACTGCGCCACATCGCGGATATGCATCTCCAAATCCACCCCGGCACTTACCAGATGCGCCCGGTCCGCCAGCCCGGTGAGCGAGGGGGCGTACACAACATGCCCCTGCGCCTGCAGCCGCCGTGCCACCGGCTGGTAGCACCAGCCGCCATGCCCGCCGCCATGGATGAGCATAAAAACCGCCATGTTTCCTCCATTTTTATCTAATTGGCCAATAAAACTTATCAGTTGATAACTTATCATTTGATAAGTTGCAACCCTTGCCACGCTGCCAATCCCGGCTATCAGAGGCGCATGACCGCACCCCAGCCCCGCAAGCGCGACGCCCAGGCCACCAGAGCGCGTATTCTGCAAGCCGCGCAAACCGTATTCGCCCGTACCTCCTACGCCGATGCCGGCATACGCGAGATTGCCGCGCGCGCCGGGGTAAGCACCACGCTGCTGCTGCAATATTTCGGCTCCAAGGCCGGGTTGTATGAGGAAGCGCTGAACGTGCTGGTGCCGCTGGGGGACATATTGCAAACGCCCCGCGCCGCTTTTGGCCAGGCCCTGGCCGAAGCCCTGCTCCATTCCGGCGGCCAAAAAATCCGCCCCACGCTGATGATTCCACTGGCGGGTGGCGATAACGAGGCCGCCGCCATCGCCGCGCGGGTGATGGAGGAGCGCGCCATTGCCCCGCTTGCCGCCTGGCTTGGTCCGCCCAATGCCCGCGCCCGCGCGCTGGAAATTGCCGCCATGGCCACCGGGCTTGTTACCTATACCGCCTACCTGCCGCTGCGCGCGCATACAGGCCAGGACATCGCCCATATGGGCACCTGGTTCGCGCAAAACGTGCAGGCGATTGTGGATGGTGAAGCCAGCACGGCAAAGGCGTAGAACCTGCGCCCGCCGTCACCGCGAGCGTAGCATCTCCCACCCCAGCCGCACATGCATCGCCAGCAGCCTTGCATTGTCGCGCCCATAGCGGAAATGCGAAACCCCACCCTCCGCCCTGGAAAAATACCGCACAGGTACAGCATAATTGCGTACCGCCACGCCGCGCCAGCATAGCCGCACCAGCGCCCCGGTATCGAAATCATAGCCCAGCATCCCCGGCCCGGCTTCCATTACCGCCAGCAGAGGCGCCAGCGGATATACGCGGAACCCGAACAGCGCATCGCCAATCTCCAGCCCGGTTTCCAGCCGTGCCAGCATGTTGGAAAGCCGCCGCCCCAGCACGCGTATGCGTGGCGCCGTGGCGCCAAACACCGGCACGCCCAGGATCATCGCCTCGGGATAGTCCCGCGAATAGCCAAAGAAGTTTGCAATTTCTTCCGCCGGGTGCTGCCCATCGGCGTCCATTACCAGCACATGGGTAAAACCCGCGCGGGCGGCCTCGCGCAGCCCCGCCAGCACCGCGGCGCCCTTGCCGCCATTGCGCGCGCGGCGGATGATGCGCAGGCCCGGCGCAGCGGCCAGCGCGGCATCGCTGCCATCATCGCTGCCATCCACCACCACCCATACGGGCCAGCCCTGCGCCAGTGCCCCGGCCACCGTGCGCGCTAAACGCGGCCCGGTGTTGTAACTCGGGATCAGAACAAGCTGCCCCGCCTTGCTCACACGCTTGCGGCCCGCTTTTGCGCCAGCCTGGTGATGTAATAAATCAGCCGGAACGCATAAAGCCGCAGTTTCACCTGCCAGCCTTCAAAAATCCCGCCCGCCAGCAGCGAAAGCACGGCTTCTTCCAGCCGGAAATCATTGCGTGGCGACATGAACAAATTGCGCATCGCCGGTTCGCGTATGCGGTAGATGAACCAGGTGAAGCTGCCCAGCGCGCGCCGCACCTGCCTGTCGTAACGGCGCAGCGCCTTTGCCGCTTTTGCAGGCGTATCCAGGCATGTTTCCACCGCATCCGCCGCCCAGAACCCGCTTTGCATGGCCAGGAATACGCCAGTGGAAAATACGGGGTCGATAAAGGCGCAGGCATCGCCTGCCATTAAATAATTCCGCCCGCTTGTTATGCGCGATTCGTATGAATAATTCCCCGTCGCCGTCACCTCGCCCAGCAGCGTGGCATGTTGCAGCCGGCCTGCAAGCTCCGGGCTCATCGCAATCAGGCTCATGAAGAATGCTGGTAAATCGGTGCCGCGATTTTTGAACGCTTCGGCCGGGCATACCGCGCCGATGCTGGTGGTGCCATCGGCCAGCGGAATAAACCAGAACCAGCCCAGATCGAACCAGATGATGGTGATATTTCCTTCCGCCTGCCCCTCCAGCCGCCGCGCGCCGGAAAAATGCCCGAAAATGGCCGCGCTGCCGTTGCGCGCATTGCGCTGCTTGGCGCCAAGCTGGCTGGCCAGCAACGTATCGCGCCCGGTGGCATCCACCACGAATCCGGCGCGGTATTGCCGTGCGGCCCCATCCGCGCCGCACGCGGTTACCAGCGGGCGCCCGGCGCCCAAATCCACCGCCGTCACGCGGCATTGCTCGATTACTTCCGCTCCTTTGGCGGCGGCGTTGCGCAGC
>JAJZFB010000068.1 GCA_021805545.1 Pseudomonadota bacterium
TTTGGCCTGCTTGCGGGCACCAGCCTCGCCGCCGCCGCCGTGGTACGCCCAGCACACGCGCAAAGCGCCACGCCCGATGCCACACTGCTCACAACAACGCTCACCCCGCTGGGTGGCGAGCGCGCGGGCAACGCCGATGGCTCAATCCCCGCCTGGACCGGCGGGCTCGTCTCCCCCCCGCTGCCGCCCGGAACCCCAGTAGAGACGCGGCTTTTCGAGGATGAAGCGCCACTCTATGAAGTAAATGCCAGCAACATGCGGCAATACGCCCATATGCTGAGCGAGGGAACAAAATACCAGATTCAGAATTACGGATATTCCCTCAAGGTTTACAAAACCCACCGCACCGCCGCGGCACCGCAATATGTGTACAATAACACCTACCAGAACGTAACGCGCGCAAAACTGGATCCGCGCGGCGGCCGCTTCGGCTTTACCGGCGCGGTGGGCGGCCCGCCTTTCCCCATCATCAATACGGCAGACCCCCTGGTGGGCGGTGCCCAGGTCATCTGGAATAAACTCACTGCCTGGTACACGTATGCCGATTATTCAAGAGCCAATCCCGGCGTTGTTGTCATCGATGGCCGCATCGTGCTCGTGGCCGACACCCGTGGATATTTTATCTATCCATATTACGCGCCGGATGTAACCCCAGAAAATTACGACGGTTATTACAGCAAACTTCATGTTTATACAATTGCACCTGGCGCATCTGTGGGTCAGGAGACGCTGGTGTGGCACAGCACCAATGTTAACATCCATCCAGACATTGTATGGAGTCTTCTCAACGGTCAGGGCCGCGTGCGAAAAGATCCCAACGAGGCTTTCGATTCACCAAACCCTGAAGGTGATGGGATCGACAATGAAGATGAAGCCCAATGCTTCTACGGCAATCCATCGCAGTATAACTGGACGTGCATCGGCAAAAGGGAGATGCTCATTCCCTACAACACCAACAAGATGCTGTTTTCCACCATCCAGGACCTGCTCAAGCCGCGCTTCCCAAATCCTGATATTGTCCGCTGGGAAAAGCACCGCGTCTGGGTGATTGAAGCGAATCTGGCGCCTGGAAATCATAATGTTAACGCTAAACGCCGTTACTATATCGACGAAGATAGCTGGTGGGGCTGCCTGGGTGAAGGCTACGATGCGGACGGAAAACTGGTGAAAGGCTACGCAGTCTACAATGCTTGTTTTCCTTCATTCCCCGCAACCTGTGAAGGGTCCGAGGCGGTCTTCAGCTTTATCACGGGTAACTATGTGTTCAACGGCAACCTCACCTATGCGCCTTATAATGAAGAATTCTATACGGCCAATCCGTCTCCATCACAGTTCGAACCTGAGGAAATGGCCGCAAAAGCGGCTTTCTGATTCATCGGGCAAAAACACAGGCGGCGCGCTCTCCCCGCGCCGCCTCTGGCTCGTGCAAAGCCCACCTATCCCGGCCGCTTCACCGGCACACCCGCGGCCAAACCGCCATCCACCGGCAGATTAACGCCCGTAATGTTGGAGGAAAGATCGCAGGCAAGAAACAGGGCGGCACTCGCGCATTCGGCGGGGTCCACGGGCCGGCCCAGCGGGTGGGCTTGCGCCATGCTGGCCATGGCGCGTTCCGAGCTGCTGCCGGGCATGAAATTAGTCGGCATGCCGGCAGGGCATACCGAATTAACGCGAATATTCTGCCCCGCCACTTCCAGCGCCAGCGTGCGGGTAAGCGCCACCACCGCCCCCTTGGTGGCGCCATACACAACACCGCCATAACCAACCAGCCCAGCAACCGAGGCCGTGTTGACCATAACCCCCCCGCCGCCCTGCGCATCAAACTGGCGGATGGCGGCCTGGCAGCCATTCATCACGCCATACACATTCACGCCAAACAGCCGGTCCATATCCGCCTGGGTGGACTCCACAAGCCGCTTCAACCCCTTGCCCGGCTCGGGCTGAATGGTGATGCCCGCATTATTATACATCACATCCAGCCGCCCAAAGGCCTTCACGGTGTGCGCAACCAGCGCCTCCACCTCAGCCGCGCTGGCAACATTGCAGGCCATGGCCATAGCTTCGCCGCCTTGCGTCCGCACATCGGCGGCTGTTTTCGCCGCGGCTTGCGCGTTAATATCCGCCAGCGCCACGCGCGCGCCATGCTGCGCGAAAAGCAGCGCCGCCGCACGCCCCACGCCCGAGCCGGCGCCGGTGATGATTGTAACCTTACCCCGCAGCAACCCATCCATGTCATTATCCTCCCAAATTCAGGCAGCTCATATTCTGGTAGAGCCTGAGCCCCTCCACGCCGCGCTCGCGGTTTATGCCGCTCATGCGCTGGCCGCCGGAGGAGATGTAGCTGCTCATCATTCCGGCATTGACATTGACCGTGCCGCTCCTGATTCCAAGGCCAACTTTCAGTGCCAGCGCCTTGTCCTGCCCATGCACGTAGCCGGATAATCCGTAGCGGGAGTCATTGGCCATGGCCACGGCATGGTCCAGGTCCCGGTAGCCGATCACCGTTACAACCGGGCCAAAAATCTCTTCCTGCGCGGCGGGGTTGGCATTATCCGGCACATCCAGCGCCGTGGCTTCGAAAAAGAAACCGGTATCGAGATGAGAAGGCCGCTTGCCGCCCGCCGCCACGCGGCCGCCATGCAGTTGCGCCAGTTCCACAAACCGCTCGCACCGCGCACGTTGGGCAGCGCTTATCACCGGGCCAAGCTGGGCCTGCGGATCATCGGCGCGGCCCACGCGGATTTTGCTGAATGTTTCCGCAATCTGCGCCAGCACCTCCGGCTTCGCGCGCTCGGGCACAAATAACCGCGTGCCAAGCGCGCAGCCCTGGCCGGCATGGGCGGTGCAAACACTGGCGGCAATATGCGCGGCGCGGCTGGCGGAGTCGGGCAGGAAAATCTGCGCCGATTTGCCGCCCAGCTCCAGTTGCAGCCGCTTCATGGTGGGTGCCGCCTGTGCCATCACCAGCGCGCCAACATTGCTGGACCCCGTAAACGCCACCATATCCACCGCCGCATGCGTGGTCATAAGCTGCGCGCCCTCAACGCCCGGCTCCACAACAATATTCAGCACGCCTGGCGGCAGTGCTGCCTCGGCCGCGGCCTCGGCAAACACGGTGGCGGAAAGCGGGGTGAGCGGGCTGGGGCGCAGCACCACGGTATTGCCGGTAACAAGGGCGGGGATGATCTTCCACAGCGCGGTGAGAAACGGAAAATTATAGGCGGCAATGGCGGCAACAACGCCAATGGGCGTGTAGCGCCGGTGGCTTTGTATAACCGTGCCATAAGGGGTGATGCGGCTGGCCAGCGGCAGCGGATTCTCATCGGTTTCTGGAAGGCTGAGGAACAGGCTGAGAATTTCCGGACCCTGCCCAAGCGGTACATCAATCTGCGAACTCATGCTCGGCGTGGCGCGCGGGCACCCGGCTTCGCGCATAATGGTGTCAACCAGCCAGTCCCGGCGCTTGCCCAGCGCGGCTATAAAGCGCCCCAGCATTTCGGCCCGGGCCTGGGCGGGCATGGTGCTCCACGGCCCGGTGTCAAAGGCCCGGCGTGCGGCGAGAATGGCATCTTCCACCTGCGCCGCGGAAAGGCCAGAGAAAGAGGCAATTTCAGCCTCGGTCGAGGGGCATTGAACAATATGTTCCGCCCCCGCGCCGGTGGTGAATACGCCATCAATAAAGCCTGCTTTCACGAACGCCCCCAATTTTCAAAAATTTTCAAACGATGGGCACATTGCCCCGTCCTTCAGGCGGATGCCGCCACCTTCATGCGCCGTGCCAGGGCTGCCGGATCGGGCCGCGGGTGGCGCCCCAGTTTAGAGGTGGTCAGCGAGCAGCAGGAGAGCTTCAGGTGTGTAAAATCCTCGTACCACTCAATATCATCGGTGCGGATGCCGGTAATCTCGCGCCAGAGCGCGATGCTCTCTTCGCGCGTGCCCATTCCGGCCAGGCCCGCGCGCGCGGGCGTGGCGCCGTGCATGGCCTGCGCGATGGTAAGCCACCAGGCCAGGTCATGCAGCGCACCGCCCAGCGAGGGCTGTTCCCAATCCATCACCGCCACAACGCTGAAATCATCGCCGAACATCATATTGCCCAGCCTTGCATCGCCCCATACCAGGCCGGCGGGCTGGTTTCTGGGCCATAATTTTTCCAGCCGTGCCGAGGCGGCGTGGAATACGGGGGCAAAATGCTCATCGGCGGCCCAGGCAATAAAGCGCTGGTACTTGTCCCATTCCTGCGCCAGCCCGTCTTCCGCGCCGGGTGTGGCGCCGCGCAAAAAGCCAAGCCCTGCAAGCGGCATGGCTTGCACGGCGGCAAGCTGGCGCACGCCATTCTCCCACATTCTGGCCCGCTGCGCCGGGCTTGCCTCGGCCACCCAGCCGGTTGCGGCATAGGGCGGAATGCTCACCGGCACGCGGCCATGTTTTTTCTCCATCACAAAAAACGGCGCGCCGAGAATGGAGGCATCCGGCTCAAACCAGTACGGCTCGGCCACACGCACGTGCCCGTGCGCATGCAGGGTCTGCATCAGCTGGTATTGCTCTTCAAATAACACATCCGGGAACACCTGGTGCCCCGTGGGCTTGATGCGCAGCACGCAGCCGCGCTCGTGGCGCGCCCTGCCTTGCCGCCACGAGGCATCAAACAGGACGGTTTCGTGCGACATCCCAGCGCCGCGCGGATAGTCGAGATTGACGATGCTGATATTGCTGGCTCCCTCCAGCTTGGTTTGCAGCCAGGCAGAGAGCGTAGCGGCGAGTTTGGTAAGGTCTCGTGTTTCGGGGGCGACGATGATGCCGGACATTCTGGTCCCTAATTTTTCACTATTTAGAATTTATATTCTAATTCTAAGATGGGTTGGCGGGAGAAGTCAATGTGCGGGTGCCATGGCCGGGCAGGCCAGCTTTATGGGCATATTTGCCGTGAACGCAGGAATATCCTCTGGCCGCAGCTGTGCTGCTCGATCATCGCAGCAGCCGCATTCAGGCCACCCCGTCATGCTGCGCGGCAGTAAGCGCTCTCCATCGTCCGGCAACGCCATGGCGGCAGTGCGGAAGCCTGCAAAACCGCCTGGCGCGGGCCCATCGCAGCCCCCGCACACATAAACACAATCGGAACACGGGGGTGGGGAGTTAGCCGGGCTGGCCCAAGGCTTATCAGGCCACCCTACGGCACGCCCTTGCTTGTGGAATACTCAAAATGCAGTGCTTTATCCGGGTACACAATCGGGTGGATGGCATGCGCGGCCATGGCGGCTTCAGCGAAGCCTTGCAGGATGAGTTTCAGCTTGCCGGGGTAGGTGGCGATGTCGCCAATGGCGAACATGCCCGGCGTGGAGGTTTCCAGGGTTGAGGGGGTGACGTTTACGTGACGCTGGGCAAGATCCAGCCCCCATTCGGCGATGGGGCCGAGCTCCATGGCCAGGCCAAAGAAGGGAAGCAGCACATCGGCGTGCAGATGCTTCGTGCCGCCGTCCAAATCCGCCACTTCCACGCTGGCCAGCCTGCCATCGGCGCCGTGCAGGGCGTGGAGCTGGTAGGGGATGACCATCTCCACCTTGCCTTCGGCGGCCAGAACGTCGAGCTGGGCGGCGCTTTCGGGTGCCGCGCGGAACTTCGCGCGGCGGTGGACGATGGAGATGCTCGCGGCAATGCCTTGCAGGGCCAGCGCCCAGTCCACGGCGGAGTCGCCGCCGCCGGCGATGATAACGCGCTTGCCGCGCAAATCCTCGCGGCGCTTGACGTAATAGCGTACCGCCCCCGTGGCCTCGTAAGCGGAGAGGTTATCCAGCGGCGGGCGGTTGGGGCCAAAGGCGCCAGCCCCGGCAGCGAGGATGATGGCCTTGGCCTTCACTGTTTTGCCAGCACTGGTGGTGAGGGTGAAGCCGCCTTTCTGCCCGCTGAGGGTGAGCACTTGCTGGCCGAGCAGGGTAACGGGCTTGAAGGGCGAGATTTGCTGCTCAAGCTGGGCGATGAGCGCCGCACCCTCGATGGCCGGGTGGGCCGGAATGTCGTAAATGGGTTTTTCGGGGTACAAAGCGACGCATTGGCCGCCCAGCTCTTCCAGCGTGTCGATGAGCACGCAGGAGATTTTCAGCATCCCGCATTCAAACACCGCGAACATGCCGGTGGGCCCGGCGCCGATTATCGCCACATCGGTAGAAATCTGGTCCATGCGCCAAGCTGTGCCGCAGCGCCCTTCCACAATCAAGCGCGGGCAGGCAAAACGGGGGTATGCGGATGTTTCTTGCCAATGATGACGCCACCGCCGCACTGGGGGCCAAGCTGGCCGCGCGGGCCAGGCCGGGCGATGTGCTGCTGCTGCAAGGCCCGCTGGGGGCGGGTAAATCCACCCTGGCACGGGCGTTTATCCGCGCGCTGGCGGGCGACCCGGGGCTGACCGTGCCCAGCCCTACGTTTACGTTAGTGCAGGCCTATGAGACCCCGCGCGGCGAGGTCTGGCATTATGATTTGTGGCGGCTCGGCGGGCCGGAGGGGTTGACCGAGCTGGGCTGGGACGAGGCCGGGGACAAAATTACCCTGGTGGAGTGGCCAGAGCGGCTGGGGGGTTTGGCCCCGGCGGAAGCGCTGCGTGTAGGGCTCTCGCATGCCGGGGCGGGGCGTGAGATAGAGCTGCTAGGCGAAGAGAGGTGGCTGAATGGGCTTTGATACGGCTGTGATTTTAAGCGCGGGGCTGGGTACACGCATGCGCCCTTTGACCGAGGCCACGCCCAAGCCGCTGCTGCCTTTGGGTGGGCGGCCAATATTGGCGCATACGCTGGACCGGCTGAAAGAGGCCGGGGTGAAGCGGATTATCGTGAATGCGCATTATCTGGCCGGGCAGATTGAGGCGTTTTTGCGCCCCTGCCCTAACGTAACCGTGACGCATGAGGGCGAGCTGCAGGATACGGGCGGCGCGATTACCGCCATGCGGGCCCAGGGATTGCTGCCGGATAAGCCGTTTTTTGTCGTGAACGGCGATACCTATTGGGTGGATGGGCCAACCCCTACCCTGCCCCGGCTGGAGCGGGCTTTTAACCCCGCCCATACCGATGTGGTGCTGCTGCTGGCGCGCGCCGCCGGGGCCGTGGCGGAAACCGGGCAAGGCGATTTTGTGTGGCCGCGCGATGAAGGGCTGCGGCGGCGGGGCGAGCGCGAAGTGGCGCCGCTGCTTTATGCCGGTGTGCAGCTTGTGGCGCCTGGTTTGTTCGAGAGTTCTCCCAAAGAGCCATTCAGCATGAATCTGCTTTGGGATAAGGCGCTAAAAGCCGGGCGGCTGGGGGCGATTATGCATGACGGGGTGTGGTTTCATCTTTCCACGCCGGAGGATTTGGCCCGGGCGCAGGCCACGCTGGATGCGCGGGCCGTGGGGAATACCACTTGAAAATTGGCGCCTTCCCGCCGCGGGCGCCGTTTTTGCCGTCTTTGGCGCGGCTATGGCTTGCGGCGGCGGCGCCGTGTGGTGAAGGGCTGATTATTCTGCCCAGCCGCCGCGCGGCGCAGGCGCTGGCGGGGGCGTTTTTACAGGCGAATAAGGGCAAGGCGCTGCTGCTGCCGCGCATTATCGCGCTGGGGAATATAGACGAGGCGGGACTGCTGCTTTCCACCGGGTTCGCGCTGCCGCCCGCCATTGCGGGCACGCAAAGGCAGGCGCAACTGGCGCGGCTGATTCTGGCCATGAATGGCGCGGGCGGGGCGCCGCGCAGGCCGCATGCGGCCTGGGTGCTGGCGGCGGAGCTGGCCGGGCTGATGGATGAGGCGGATTATGCCGGGGTGGATTTGGCCGAGGCGCTGCCCAAGCTGGTGGAGGGCGAGCTGGCCCAGCACTGGCAGACCACGCTGACGTTTTTGAAGATTGTAACGCAAGCCTGGCCCGCATTTTTGCAGGCCCAGGGCATGGTTAACCCGGCGGCGCGGCTGGCGGCCCTGGTTAAGGCGCAGGCGCAGGCCTGGCGTGACGCCCCGCCCCGGCACCGTGTGTGGATGGTGGCGGCGGAAGGCACGCAGGCCGTGGCGGCCATGGCGCGGATTGTGGCGGGGCTGCCGGAAGGGATGCTGCTGCTGCCGGGCTATGATCCGGTTGTGAGCGATGAGGCCTGGGACGCGCTGGATGAGACGCATAACCAGGCCGGGATTGCCGCGCTGCTGGCGGATATGGGCGCGCGGCGCGTGGAGGTGAAACTGCTGGATTCGGCGGAGTCTGCCGTGCCTGAAGGGCGGGCGGCGCTGCTTTCTCGCGCATTGCTGCCTGCCGCCGCCTTGGGGGCGTGGCAGGACAAGGTGGCGCTGGATATTACGGGTGTGACCCGGCTGGAGACGCCGGATGAGGCGCAAAATGCGCTGGCCATTGCGATGATTCTGCGCGATGCGCTGGAGCAGCCCGGCAGCACGGCGGCTTTGATTACGCCGGACCGGCAATTGGCGGCGCGCGTGGCGGCGGCGCTGAAGCGTTTTGGCATTACCGCCGATGACAGCGCCGGCGAGGAGCTGGCCGAGACGCCGCCCGCGGTGTTTTTGCGCCTGCTGGCGCGGGCGGCGGCCAGCGAATATGCGCCTCTACCGCTGCTTTCGTTATTGAAACACCCTTTGGCGGCGGGCGGGTTGCCGCCGGGGCGGTTCCGCGAGGCGGGGCGGCGGCTGGAGTTGCGCGCCCTGCGCGGGCCGCGGCCAGGGCCGGGGTTTGATGGCATAAAATTCCGGCTGCGCGAGGCGAAGCAGGACATGCGGGATTTTGTGGACAGGCTGGAATGGCTGCTGCGGCCTTTGCATTTGGCGCAGGCGGTGAATCCGGCGGCGGCGTTGCGGCTGCTGGCCGAGGCGGGCGAGGCGCTTGCCGCGACGGATGCGCTGGCGGGCGCGGAAGTGCTGTGGGCGGGCGAGGCGGGAATCGCGCTTTCCGAGCTGTTCCGCGAGATGTTTGTGGCGCTGGCGGATTTGCCTGATATGGCGCCAGGCGATGTGCCGGATTTGCTGGATGCGGTGCTGGCGGGCCAGGCGGTGCGCAAGCCGCGCGCGAAGGATGGGCATCCGCGCATTGCCATTTGGGGCATACAGGAAGCAGCATTGCAGAATGTGGATGTTGCCGTGCTGGGCGGGCTGGTGGAGGGCGTGTGGCCAGCACCCGCCGAGCCTGGGCCATGGCTCTCGCGCCCCATGCGCAAGCAGGCCGGGCTGGCGGCGCCCGAGCAGAAAATAGCGCAGGCCGCGCATGGGTTTTTTGCGCTGGGCTGTGCGTGCCGCGAGATTGTGCTGGCCGCCCCCGCGCGGCGCGAGCGCGCCCCCGCCGTGCCCGCGCGCTGGCTGACGCGGCTGGAGGCGCTGCTGGCCGGGGCGGAGATGAAATTACCGCTGCATGATGCGGCATTATGGGCCGCGCAGTTGGATGTGCCAGTGCGGCGCGAATGGCGCGGGCGGCCTTATCCGCGCCCACCCGCCACTGCGCGGCCGCGGCAGCTTTCCATTTCGGATTTCGGCACGCTGATAACCGACCCTTATGCGATTTATGCCAAGCATGTATTGAAGGTTGAGGCACTGAGCGGGCTGGATGAGGAAAGCGATGCCAGCCTGTTTGGCGAGATTGTGCATGCAGGGCTGGCGGCGTTTTTTGGCGCCGGCAAGGATGAGGTGATACGGCCCGGTGCCGTGGAATTGCTGACGGTGAAGCTGCAAACGGCGATGCGGGAGAAACGCCCGCGCGCGGCGCTGGAGCATTGGTGGGCGGCACGGCTGGCGCGTATTGCGCAATGGGTGGTGGCGCTGGAGCGCGCGCGGCGTGAGGCATTTGGAACACCCCAGGCGCTGGCGCATGAATTGGCCGGTACGCTGCCGCTGCCCGGCGGGTTTGCGCTGACCGGGCGCGCCGACCGGATTGAGCGTGGCGCGGATGGAAATGTTGCGCTGATTGACTACAAAACCGGAACAATACCCGCCGCCGCCGCCGTAGAGGCGGGCACGGCGCCGCAATTACCGCTGGAAGCGGTGATGGCGGAGGCTGGTGTATTTGGCGCGGATTTTCACGCCAGCGTGACGGAGCTGGCTTATGTTAAGCTCTCGGGCCGCGCGGAAGCGGGCGAGGAAATGCGGTTGTTTAAGCGCAAGCCTGAGACGTTGCGCGCCGCCGTGGCGCAGGCAGGTGCTGCGCTGCAGGATTTGTTTGATAAATTCGCCGATGAGAGCGTGGCTTACCTGGCCATGCCGCATCCGGGCCGGGTGAATTCTTATGATGCCTATGGCGGGATTTCACGCCGGGCGGAATGGGCCGGGGAGGATGAAAATGACGGCGATTGACCTGGCCAATGAGGAGCAGCGCCGGGCATCCAACCCGCTGGTTTCAACATTTACCGCGGCCTCGGCGGGCAGCGGCAAAACCAAGCTGCTGACGGACAGGCTGTTGCGGCTGATGCTGGGCGGGGCAAGGCCGGAGAAGATTTTATGCCTGACCTACACCAAGGCGGCGGCGGCGGAAATGCGCATGAGGCTGAATGCGCGGCTGGGCAAATGGGTGGCGCTGCCGCGCGCGGCGCTGGAGGCCGAGCTGCGCGCGCTGGACGTGGCGCCGGATGCGAAAACCCTGGTGCTGGCGCGCAAGATTTTTGCCGATGTGCTGGATTTGCCAGGCGGGATGCGGATTGAGACAATCCATGCGTTTTGCCAGTCGCTGCTGCGGCGGTTTCCGCTGGAGGCGGAGTTATCGCCGCATTTTGAGGTGGCGGATGATGCGAAGGCGGCATTGCGGCTGCGCGAGGCGCGCGAGGCGGTGCTGGCGGATGTGGATGCGCGCGACGCGGTGGCGCTGCTGGCCGGGGAGATTGACGAGCAGCGCTTTGCCAAGCTGACACAGGAGTTTTGCACAAGCCCGGAAGCGGCGGGGCTGCGCGGCACGGCGGAGGCTGTGGCCGCGTTGCAGCGCGCGGCGCTGGGAGCGGGCGACGAAGGCGAAGAGGAGATTCTGGCGCGGGCGGTGGTTGTGCCGGGTGAGGAGGCGCTGCGCGATGGGCTGAACTTGCTCGTGGAGCGGGGCAATAGCAAAGGCGCAAAATGGGCATACCCCTTGCTGGACTGGCTTGCGCTGGCACCGGCAGAGCGCGCCGCTTGCTGGGATAATTGGGTGTGCGGCTTTTTTACGGATAACGGTAAAGGGCATCCCAATACACTCCACCAATTTTTTGGCAAAAAGCTGGTGGATGAAGAGGCATGGATACGCGAGAAAGTTGAGGAGGAATGCCAGCGTATTGCGCTGAAGCAGGAGCAGCTTCGCACCGCGCGGCTGGCGGCGCTGAACGCGGCGGTGGCGCGCCTGCTGCTGCCGGTTGCGGCGGGGGAACGGGGCGCGAAAAGCCTCGCGGCCCAGCTCTCTTACGGCGATTTAATTGCGTATACGGAAAAACTTCTCGTGGACCCGGGGGCGGCCTGGGTGCTGTACAAGCTGGATGGCGGGATTGAGCATCTGCTGCTGGACGAGGTGCAGGATACCGCGCCCCAGCAATGGGAAATTGCCAATGCCATCGCCGCGGAGTTTTTTGCTGGCGAGGGCGCGCGGGAGGCGGCGCGCAGTATTTTTGCCGTGGGCGACCCTAAGCAGTCCATCTTCTCGTTCCAGGGCGCGGATTTGACGAGTTTTGCCGCGTACAAGGCAAAATTCAAAGACCAGGCGGTGAGCGCTGGGCGGGAATGGCTGGATGGGAGATTGTCTGTCTCGTTCCGCTCTACCGCGCCGGTGCTGGCGCTGGCGGATGCGGTGTTTGCGGAAGGGTTCGCGCGGCAGGGTGTGTATGGGCCAAGCGAGGTGCCGCTGCATGTGGTGAGCCGCACGGGCCAGGCCGGGCGGGTAACGCTATGGCCGCTGACAAAGGCGCAGGCGGTGGCGGAATTGCCGGCCTGGCAGGTGCCGGATGAGTATGACAGCGCGGAATCGGCCTATGCGCTGCTGGCGCGGCAGATTGCGGCGTTTGCCGTGAAGCGGCTGGAAGAGCCGCTGGCCTCGCGCGGCCGCCTGGCCCGGGCTGGAGATTTTTTGATTCTGGTGCGAAGGCGCGATGCCCTGATGGGGGCGATGACGGCGGCGCTGAAGGCGCGCGGCATTGCCGTGGCCGGGCTGGACCGCATGGTGCTGACCAGCCAGGTGGCGGTGAGCGATTTGCTGGCGCTGTGCGATGCGCTGCTGCTGCCCAATGATGACCGGGCCTTCGCGCAGTTTCTGGTCTCGCCGCTGGGCGGGCTTGCTGACGAGAGCTTGATGGCGTTGGCGCTGGGGCGGGCGCGGCGGCTTGTGGATGTGCTGTATGCGCGGGCGGGGGAGCGCGCGGACTGGGATTCGGCGCGGGCGTTTTACGAGGCGCTGCGGCAGAAGGCGGATTTTATGCCGCCTTACGCGCTGCTGGAAGAGGCGTTGGGGACGCTGGGCGGGCGGGCGAAATTGCTGCGCCGGCTGGGGCCGGAGGCGGCGGAGCCATTGGATGAATTTCTGGCCGAGGCGCTGAATTACACGCGCACCGAGCCGGGCTCTCTGCAGGGGTTTGTGCAGAATATGCGGCTGGCCAATGCCTCGATAAAGCGTGAGGCCGAGGCGGGCGGCGATGCGGTGCGGATTATGACCGTGCATGGCGCCAAGGGGCTGCAGGCGCCGATTGTGATTCTGCCCGATACCACCTGCCTGCCCAAAATGGATAAGACGCTGTTCTGGCTGGAGGCGCCGCAGCAAGGGGGCAAGGTGCCCATTTACTGCCCGCGCGCGGAAATGCGCGCCGGGGCGGTGGCGCGGGCGGCGGATAAGGATAAGCAGGCCATGCTGGCCGAGTATAACCGGCTGCTCTACGTGGCGCTGACGCGGGCGGAGGATGAGCTGCTGATTTGCGGGGCTGAGGGCAAGCGCAGCCTGCCGGAAACATGCTGGTATAATGCCGTGGCGCAGGGGGTTGCCCGGCTGCCCGCGCGGGACGAGGAGGGGGTGCTGGTGCTGGATTGCGCGCAGAGCGCAGCACCCGACCGCGTGGCCAAGCTGAACGCCGCGCGCCGCGCCGCGCCGCCGGGCTGGGCGGGGGCAGCGCCAGGCTGGCGGGCCACGCCGCCGCCGCAGGAGGTGACCAAGCCGGAACGCATTGTGCCGAGCCGCAGCCCGGAGGAAGAGGCGCGGCGGGCGGTGGCGGTAAGCCCGCTGAGTGCCCCGCCGCGCGGGGCGCAGAGCACGGCCATGAGCCGGGGCACGGCGATTCACGCGCTGCTGCAGCATTTGCCGGGGCTGCCGCCGGAAGCGCGGCGGGGCGCGGCGATGAAGTATCTGGCGGCGCAGGAGGCGGGCATTGCCGCGCAGGCGGAGGCCATTTGCGGCTTGGTGCTGGCGGTGCTGGGGCGGCTGGAACTGCATGATTTATTTGGGCCGTCATCGCTGGCCGAGGTGCCTTTGGCCGGTGTGGTGGCGGGGCGCGAACTGGGCGGCATTGTGGACCGGCTGGCGGTGACCAGCACGCAGGTCTGGCTGGCCGATTATAAAAGCGACCGTGCCCCGCCTGGGACGCATGGCTTGATCCCGGAAAAATATGTCAGCCAGCTTGCCGCCTATAGGCGGATTTTGCAGCAGATTTACCCGGCGCACGAAATTCGCACCCTGCTGATATGGACCGAGACGGCCGCCGTGATGGAAGTGCCCGTGGCGCTGCTGGAGCGGGCCGGGCCGGGTTGATCGGCGGGCGGATAGGCGCCATGTTACCGGAAATTCCTTATTCACCAAGGACCGCTGATATGACCAAAGCCGTTACCGACGAGACTTTCGAGACCGATGTGCTGAAATCCGGCGCGCCCGTGCTGGTGGATTTCTGGGCGGAATGGTGCGGCCCGTGCCGGTCCATCGCGCCCTCGCTGGAGGATCTCGCCAAGGAATATGAAGGCAAGCTCGAGATCGTGAAGGTGAATATCGACGAGAACCCGATGACACCGAGCCAGTTTGGCGTGCGCGGGATCCCGACCCTGCTGATCTTCAAGGACGGCAAGGTAGCGGCCCAGCAGGTGGGCGCGGCGCCGAAATCGGCGTTGAAGGCCTGGATTGAGAAAAGCCTGTAAGATGACCGAGGGCGCGAAGCCCCCGGCGCAGATGCCGATGATCCGCACCATCGCCATGCCGGCCGATGCCAATGCCAATGGCGATATTTTCGGCGGCTGGCTGATGAGCCAGATGGACCTGGCCGCCGGTAACCTGGCCGTGCGGGTGGCGCATGGGCGCTGCGTGACCGTGGCGGTGGAGGCCATGAGCTTTCTGCGCCCGGTGAAGGTGGGTGATGAGGTGACGGTGTATTGCGAGCTGCTTTCGACCGGGCGCAGCTCGATGAATATTTCCGTGGAGGCCTGGCGGCGGGAACGCTCGGAAGAGGATGACCACCAGGTGACGAAGGCGGTGTTCAAATTTGTGGCCATAGATGCCGAAGGCCGGTCCAGGCCGATCAAGAAGGACGCCGGTTAGCGGGCCGCCAGAAGCTGCCGGGTAAGGCGGACATAGCGGCATCTTGCGTTGACTTAATGCGGCATTGCTTGACCTGACTCGCGGCGCTGCGTAACGCGGGAATGGTTATGATTGCAAGTTACCACCCGGCAGGCCGGATAATACGGGACGGCGTTGGAATAATAGGGCGCGCCCATGCCAAATGACACTCCGGCCCTGCCGCAATTACGGGTGCGCGGGCGCAGCTTCATGGCGCTTATCCTGGTGCCAGAACCGCCCGTTACGGGATGGCTGGCGGCGCTGGATGCGCAGATGGAGCGGGCAGCCGGGTATTTTGCGCAAAAACCCGTGGTGGTGAATTTTTCGGCCCTGGAAGATGACCGCGCCGACCCCGCCGCGCTGCTTTATGCGCTGGATATGCGCGGGTTGCAGATTATTGGCCTGGAGGGCATTGCGCGCCGCAGGCTGGCCGGGTCGCGCTTCGCCAATCTGCCGGATTTGCGGCAGAAAACCGGGGCCGAGGATGAGCTGGGACGCGAGATTACGCTACCAAGCGTGGCGGAACCTGTGCCCGCCCCGGCGCCCGCGACAACGTCGTTGCTGATCGACCGGCCGGTGCGCTCGGGCCAGTCGATTATTTTCGAGGATGGGGATGTGACCATAATCGGCGCGCTTTCATCGGGCGCGGAGGTGGTGGCTGGCGGCTCGGTGCATGTTTACGGGGCGCTGCGCGGGCGCGCGATTGCGGGGGTGAAATCTGGCGCCAATGCACGGATTTTCTGCCGCAAGCTGGCCGCGGAGCTTGTAGCCATAGATGGAATTTACGGCACGGCGGATGATTGGAACAAAAGTTTCGAGGATTGCGCGGTGCAGATACAACTGGACCAGGGCGGGCTGAAGATTTCCGCACTGGGATGAGAATTTTACCGCCAAACAGGTAAGGAGTTTACACATATGTCTAAAGTTATGGTGGTGACCTCGGGCAAGGGGGGCGTGGGCAAGACGACCAGCAGCGCCTCTCTGGGTGCGGCCCTGGCGCAGACCGGGCAGAATGTTGTGCTCATCGATTTTGACGTGGGTTTGCGCAACCTGGACCTGGTGATGGGGGCCGAGCGGCGCGTTGTGTTCGATTTGGTGAATGTGGTGCAGGGCGATGCCAAGCTGCCGCAGGCGCTGATCCGCGATAAGCGCATCGAGACGCTCTCGCTGCTGCCGGCCTCGCAGACGCGCGACAAGGATGCGCTGACCGAGGAAGGCGTGCTGGGCGTGATTAACGAACTGCGCGGGAAATTTGACTGGATTATCTGTGACAGCCCGGCAGGCATTGAGAAAGGCGCGCAGCTTGCCATGCGGTTTGCCGACATGGCGGTGGTTGTGACGAACCCGGAAGTGTCCTCGGTGCGCGATTCCGACCGCATTATCGGCATGCTGGATTCCAAGACGCTGCGCGCCGAAAATGGCGAGCATTTTGAGAAGCATTTGCTGCTGACGCGCTATAACGCGGCGCGCGCGGCCAAGGGCGAAATGCTGAACGTGAAGGATGTGCTGGAGATTCTGGCGATTCCGCTGCTGGGCATTGTGCCGGAGAGCACGGATGTGCTCAACGCCTCGAACCTCGGCTGCCCGGTGACGCTGCATAACCCGGAATCCGCCGCGGCCAAGGCCTATGCGGATGCGGCCAAGCGGCTGCGCGGCGAGATGCTGGAGATTGTGGAGCCAGTGGAGAAAAAAGGGCTGATCGGCCGGCTGTTTGGGCGGAAGGCGGCGTTGGCATGAGCATATTCAAGTTTTTCACCCGTACACGCACGGCGCCCGTGGCGCGGGACAGGTTGCAGATTTTGCTGGCGCATGAGCGCGCACTCTCTGGCCGGGCAGATTTGGCGGCGATTTTGCGCGAGGAGATACTGGCGGTAATTGCCAAGCATGTGGCGATTGACCCTGGCAAGGTGAATGTGAAGCTGGAGCGGGGGGACCATGTCTCGACGCTGGAAGTGAATGTGGAAATGCTGGACGAGGCGAAAGCCAAGGCAGGCTAGAGCCGGATGATTTTAGACCGGATCACGTTGTGATCCGGTCTAAAATCTGAATCCGTCTCTAAATCAATGAGGTAGAGCGCGATTCAGACTTTCGAATCGCTCGCAAAGCGAGCGCATCTCAAGTCATCGCGCTCTAGTGTCCCGGTTCTGAAATTCGCGATATTTCACATCACGAATTTCAGAACCATCACACCAGACCCTGCGTGGCGCTATTGCCCGCTTAGGAAGATGGTTGCCTCGCTCGGTGCCGCGGATGGCAGGCTCCGGCTTTGGATATAGGCGAGGATGTCGGCATCCGGCGTGGCGCGTTGCAGGTCGCGTGTGATGAGGTGGTAATCGGGCGGGTAGTAGGCCAGGGTTACAGGGGCGTTGGCGGGGATGGCCTTCCAGCAGCTTCTCATGGCCTCTTTGGGGATAAGCTGGTCGTGCCCGCCATACAGGATGAGGGCGGGCTGCCGAAAGGACGCGCAGGCCGCCTGCGCCTGGCCCATGAGGGTGACCAGGCCTTCTATATTGGCAATGCTGGGGGCGTGGAGGGTGAGCGGGTCTTCGCCAAAGGCGATGAGGGCCGGGATGTTGTCTGACGCCATGACATGGACGGACTGGCCGGTGAGGCGCTTGCCGGGGGCAAAAAAGGCGGCGATGCGCAGGGTTTCATGGTAGAACGGGTTCATGGCCGGGCCGCCCCAGACGGCGGGGGCGGAGAGAATATAGCCATCCACCGGTGGCGGGCTGGGTGAGGCGCCAAGGAGCAGGCCGATGGCGCCGCCCATGGATTCGCCCATGATGAAGAGCTTGGTGTGCGGGTATTTGGCGCGGAGCTGCTCGGCTTCGGCGCGGGATTCGTCCACCAGCGTGGCGGTGCCGGGCCAATGGCCGCGGTTTTTGCTGGCGCCGAAGGAGGAGAGGTCCGGGGCGTAGATTTGTATGCCATGGGGGTTGAGGTAGCTGGCGAGCATGGCCCAGCCGTCGCGGCTGTCGGTATAGCCGTGCAGCGCCAGGATAACGGCTTTAATAGGGCCATGAGCGGGGTAGAGGCGGTAGGGCTGCGCCGCGCCATCGGGCACATGGAAGTAACCCGAGGTGATGATGGGGTGGCCCGGATAAGGCTGGGGTACGCGGTACGGGGCGGCGGCGCAGCCGGCCAGGGCGGCCAGCATGGCCAGCTTGGGAAACGCGCCAAGCCACGCTAAGATGCGCGGCAGTTTCTTATTCAGGGGCAGGTTTTCATGAGTGCGCAGACCCAACAAACCGAGATTGTTCACGTCCACAGCCGTACCGTCTCCTGCGATGGCGGTGTGGGGCCGCTGGGCCATCCGCGCATCTATCTGCGAATCACTGACCACCAGGTCACCTGCCCTTATTGTTCGAAAATTTTCGTGCTGGAAGAGGGCGCGGCGGGCGACGCGCATTGAAGCTCGTTCTGGTTGACGGCTCGGGGTATATTTTCCGGGCCTTCCATGCGCTGCCGGACATGACCCGGCCGGATGGGGTGCATGTGAATGCCGTGTTCGGCTTTTGCAACATGATCCACCGGCTGTTGAAGGAGCATACCGGCACGCATATTGCCGTGGTGTTTGATGCCGGGCGGCATACGTTCCGCAACCGGCTGTATGACCAGTACAAGGCGCACAGGCCAGAGCCGCCGGAGGAGCTGCGGCCGCAATTTGCCCTGTGCCGCGAGGCCACGCGGGCTTTTGGGCTGCCCAGCATAGAGCTTGAGGATTGGGAGGCGGATGATTTGATTGCCGCCTATGCCAAGGCCGCGGTGGAAGCCGGGGGCGAGGCGGTGATTGTGTCTTCCGACAAGGATTTGATGCAGTTGCTGCGGCCGGGTGTTTCCATGCTCGACCCGATGAAGAATGTGCCGATTGGGCCAGCCGAGGTGGAGGCCAAGTTTGGCGTGACACCGGACAAGGTGGTGGAGGTGCAGGCGCTGATCGGCGATCCGGTGGATAATGTGCCGGGTGTGCCGGGCATTGGGCCGAAGGGCGCGGCGCAGCTTATTGGGGAATATGGCGCGCTGGAGGCGGTGCTGGAGGCAGCACCCGGCATGAAGCCGTCCAAGCGGCGGGACGCATTGATTGAACATGCGGACAAGGCCAGGATTTCGAAAGAGCTGGTGATTCTGCGTGACGATGCGCCGCTGCCCGCGCCACTGGATGAGCTGGCGGTGAAAGCCTGGGATGCCGCGGTGCTGCGGGCGTTTTTGGAAGCTAATAATTTTAAGAGCATAAGGCACAGGCTGGGGCTGGAGGAGGATGCCGGGGAGGCACCGCCGCAAGCGCAGGAGGTGGCGTTTGGGCCTTATAAACGGGCGGATGCGCTGGACGAGGTGTTGCGCGCGGCGCGCGCGGGTGGGGTTTTGGCGCTTTCCGTGCAGACGGATGATCCGGCCTCGCTACATGGCAATTTGGTGGGGCTGGGGCTGTGCGCCGTGGCGGGGCAGGCGGTTTATCTGCCGCTGAAGCATAATCTGGGCCTGGAGGATGCGCCGCAAATGCCGCTGGAGGCCGCGCGCGAAAAGCTGGATGCGGTGCTCGAAGATGTTTCGGTATTAAAGGTGTTTCACGACGCCAAGCGCGGGCTTGAGGTTTTGAAACGCGCCGGGTTTGCGGCGGTGGCGCCTCTGGATGATGTCATGCTGATGTCTTACGCGCAGGATGGCGGGAGTTTTGCGCATGACGCGGCCACGCTGGCGCGGGTGCATTTGCACCATACGGCGCTGGATGTGGAGAGTGTTACGGGCAGCGGGCGGGGCCGGGTGGCGTTTGCCAATGCGCCGCTGGACAAGGCCGTGGCGTTTGGCGGCGCGGCGGCGGATGTTTCGTTACGGTTATGGGGTGTGCTGAAGCCGGCTTTGCGCGTGCATAAAGCGCTGGCGCTGTATGAGCTTTTGGAAAAGCCCCTGATTTGCGTGCTGACGGAGATGGAAGACTATGGGGTGATGGTGGACAGGGAGAACCTGTCTGCCATGTCCGCCGGGTTTGCCGGCCGGATGGGGGAGATTGAGAAGCACATTCACAAGCTAGCCGGGCAGGACTTTAACGTGGGCAGCCCGAAGCAGCTGGGCGAGATTCTGTTTGAGCAGATGAAGCTGCCGGGCGGCAAAAAGGGCAAGACCGGGGCTTGGGGGACTGATTCCGCGGTGCTGGAGGAACTGGCCGAGCAAGGGGCGGAGATTGCGCAGCGCGTGATGGATTGGCGCCAGCTTGCCAAGCTGAAGAGCACTTATGCGGATGCGCTGGTGGAGCAGATTGATGCGCGCACGGGCCGGGTGCATACGAGCTTCCAGATGGCGGTGGCGGCGACGGGCCGGCTTTCTTCCACCGACCCGAACTTGCAGAATATACCTATAAGAACACCGGAGGGGGCGCGGATACGCGAGGCGTTTATCGCGGCACCCGGGTGCAGCCTGGTTTCCGCCGATTATTCGCAGATTGAGCTGCGGCTTTTGGCGCATATGGCGGATATTCCGGCATTGAAGGAGAGTTTTGCCAGGGCTGAGGATATTCATGCGCGCACGGCCTCGGAAGTGTTCGGGGTGCCGATGGCGCAGATGGATGGGGCGACAAGGCGGCGGGCGAAGGCGATTAATTTCGGGATTATCTATGGCATTTCCGCCTTTGGGCTGGGCCGGCAGCTGGGGATTCCGGCGGCGGAGGCCAAGGCTTATATTGCCGCGTATTTTGAGCGCTACCCGGAGATACGCGCCTTTATGGAAAAGATGAAGGAGCAGGCACGGGAAAATGGGTTTGTGACAACGCCGTTTGGGCGGCGGATTTGGGTGCCGCGGATTAAGGATAAAATTCCGGCCCTGCGCGCTTATGCGGAACGGCAGGCGATTAACGCGCCGCTGCAAGGCGGCGGGGCGGATATTATAAAAAAGGCGATGATTAAACTGCCCAAGGCGCTGCATGAGGCAGGGTTGAAGGCAAGGCTGATTTTGCAGGTGCATGACGAATTGCTGTTTGAGGCGCCGGATATGGAAGTGGAGCGCGTGGCGAAGCTGGCGCGGGAGGTTATGCAGGGGGTTGTGGCGCTGAACGTGCCGCTGGTGGTGGAGGCCGGGGTTGGAAAGAACTGGGGCGCGGCGCATTGAACCGGAGCGGCATGGCATCTTGCGCATAAAACGCGCGTTGGAGGATTGCCCCAGCGGGGACGCGGCTCTGGCTCAGCCGGCAGCCACATGCCTTTCTGCCGGCGTGGCGGCAGCGCAGAGTGTCCCGATCCGGTTGGCGAGGCGCCTATAAACATCGCGGCTAAAATGTGCCCCTATATCATCAGGATTATCGAGGTCTTCTGGACCACGAACAAAATCCGCGAGATCAACAACGGTAAATCCAAACTGCTCAGCCAGCGGTATGACAATCTCGTTGATCCGCCCAAACCACTCCAGCTCCCAGCATTTTTTGCCAACGCTTGTATTGAGCCGTAGAATGATGACGGTTTTGCCGCGCAGCGTCTCGAACATCGCGGTTACATCACACGCCAATTGCGCCATGCCGAGCACCCCGGTGAAAGCGAACTCCTCCTGCATGAAGGTCCAATCGGCGGCACTGAAGGACGGATTGCGCCCCTGTGTTTCGCAAATCCGTTCATAGCTGGTTTCCGCAAAATCCCGGTCATTAACAACGCCGCATGTGAACGTCATCAGTATCCCTGTACTATGCGAGCGATACAGGGACGACCTCAGTTCCGGCGAGAAGGACAGAACATAGGCATCGGCTGCCCGGGAGTTGATGGCGGTCTTAAACCGCCCTTCCGGCAAGCCGGGCATACGGGTGAGCAAGTTACGCCCCTCTGGCGTATCCAATTCACGTTCAAGTGCAACAGCGCGCGCGACCGGGTGAATGCCCCATTCCTGATAAGGGTATGGAAACTCTTCTATCATATCAAATTTAGGGCGCAGATAATGCGTCATCATGCTCAGATCACACGCGCCGCGTACGCAGATCACCGGTTTTATGGTGTCAGATTCCATCTCCGGCGCATGATCAGCATCATCAACCACGTTGATCCAGTCTGGCATGCTGCCTTCAAGGCCTGTGCTCACCTCGCCATTAACCCGCACAAGCGGCTTGCCCAAACGCGACCAGACAAATTGTTCCACGCCCATATTCATGGCCCGGCACGAAAACAGGAAATGCCGCGCCACGCGCTCCTGCACCATGAAGAAGCCGCAAATGCCATAGCTGCCGTAACGATCCGCCACCTTCACATAAGCCGCATGGGTATCGAAGCGCTCCGTCATCTCGCCTGCCATGGTGGCACGCGCCTCATCCTCATTCTCGGGCCAGCGGTGTTTGGTGAAGTTAAGCTGGTTGGTACGGTTCACCAGCTCATGGATACGCGGAAACGCCGCTGCAATGTCGTAATGAAAACTCACGCGCACCTGGCTTTGGCGGAGGAAGGCGAGATTGTCGCCGGCCTGCCTTTGCTCATTATTCTTCTGTTCCAATAATTTATAGCGTGCGAGGCGTACCATGTCCGGGTCTGGCTTGCCGGCAAGGCGCGGGTCCGCGGCCAGGCCCGGCAGAATATCGTCTCCCGCCACTTGCAGGCCGGGGTTGTAATGCTGCGCCTCGTGCAAATTCATCGGGTTGTCATCGATGAATAGCACCGAGGCGGCACGCAATTGCGCCATGCCGATGATGCCGGCAATGAGCTGCCCCTTGGGCGCGAAGGCGATGCGCGGAAATACGATATAGTCCCACGCCCCGCACTCACGCAGTTTGCGTTCGGCGGCCTCCGGGTCGTTCTTCGAGCAAACGGCGTTGACAATGCCCCGCGCCGAAAGGGTTTTCAGCAACGCGACATGCGCGGGAATGATCGTGGCACCACCCTCGGTCAGCGTGCCTTTCCAGAATGTGTCGTCGAGATCCCAGATGACCAGCCGCACGGCCTCAGCAGGGGGTTCCGGCAAACGGGCCTTGATCTCGTCCATACGCTGTTGCAACGCGGGCATCAGCCCCCCTGCGAGCGGCATGGCGCGCTCACAGGCTGCCAGTGCCTCCGGCAGGCGGCCCAAACGGCTCAGTAATCCTGCATGGGTGAAAAAATAGTGGAATGAAATGCCACCCGCCATGGCCCGCGCGCACGCTTCCAGCGCCTCATCCAACGCCCCCGTGGCTTCCAGCGCGTTGGCGAGCAGATGATCGTAATGCGCTGACAGCGGGCCCAGACGGCGCGCCGCTTGCAAGGCCAGCGGCAGCGCGGCAAAATCGCGCTGCCGGTAGAGAATCTCAGCTTCCTGTATATAAAATTCTTGCCGGTCTGGCGCGGCGGCGATTGCCCGGTGGATACAGCGCAAGGCTTCGGGAAGGTTGCCCAGCTTGAACAGCAGGCTTGCTGTTTCGGCGTGCCAATCCGGCGGAACATCCTGGGTATCGGGCAACGGCAATAGCGCGGCCAAAACTTCGTCTTCACCCAATGAGCCAGCGTGCCCGCGGGCAAGTGTTGTGATGTAGAAGGCCGCTGGATCACCTGGCGCGCGGGCGAGGGCGATCAACGCCTCATGCTCAGCCTCGGCCCAGGCTTCTTTCGCCATCAATAACCGCGCCAGCTTCAGCCGGAGGCTGTTTTTTTGTGGATCAGCGGCAATGGCCGCGCGTAATTGCGTTTCGCTGAGGTGGTTCGTATCGTGAGCGTTCCAGGCAGGGGGGAATGCCGCCACTGCATCGTCTGACTGGTGCATTTCTGCTCTTTCTCCTCGGGCGGGGGTATTATCCTATGTGCATAATCAAGGGCTGGCACAGGGCGGCCGGGCGACTACAGCAGTTGCATGCATGGGTTGGCAACACCTAACCTCAGCCACCCCCAACTTGACGGTTTTTCCCCCCGCCTCTAAGCCCAAGGGCAGGCAAGCCGCCCTGCCTGGCGCAGATAGCGGCCCAGAATAGCAAGCAGAGGGGATGATATGGCCAAGGTTGTCGTCAACGGGATCGGCATCGCCTACGAGATTATCGGCACGGGCGATAAATGCGCCGCCATTACGCCGGGCGGGCGTTTTTCCAAAGATACGCCGGGCGTGCGCGAGCTGGCCCAGGAACTCGCCGGGCAGGGCTACAAGGTGCTCATCTGGGACCGGCCGAATTGCGGTGAGTCCGATGTGTGCTTCGATGCCGGGACCGAATCTGTGATGAACGCCGACACGCTGGCCGGGCTGTTGAAGGCCGTGGGCTTTGGCCCCGCGCTGCTGGTTGGCGGTTCCGCCGGGTCACGCGTTACGCTGCTTACCGCCACCCGCCATCCTGAAGTGGTGGCGGGCCTGTTCCTGCTCTGGATCACGGGCGGGATTATCGGCCTGTCCTCGCTGGCCGTGCATTATTGCGCCGCCAATGCGGTTATGGCGCGGGCCAAAGGTATGGAGGCCGTGGCCGCCCTGCCGGAATGGGAAGAGCAGATCCGCCGCAACCCCGGCAACCGTGACCGTATTCTGGCCCAGGACCCAGAGACATTTGTGAAAACAATGGAGCGCTGGGCCGATTCCTTCTTTCCCAAGAGCGATGCGCCGGTGCCGGGGCTTAACCCGGCGGAGCTGGCCGCGTTCAAATTCCCCGTGGTGGTGCTGCGCAGCGGCCATTCCGATTTGTACCACACGCGTGAGACCAGCGAGGCGCTGGTGACCATGATCCCTGGCTCCGCACTGCAGGAGCCGCCCTGGGGCGACCAGGAGTGGAATGACCGGCTGTTTGACGCGGGCAAGGGGCTGTTCTGCAACTGGCCCAAGCTGGCGCCACAGATTTTGGCTCTGGGCAAGAAAATCTGGGCTTGAATGCCGTAAGCCGAAGCTGAGCAGCGCCGCCCTGTCCCATCGGGCGGCGCTGGTCTGTTTTGCGGCCAGGCAGCTTGCCCGGCTTGGGCATCATGGCTTTATGGCGCCACGAATTTGAGGATTTTCGATGGCTGACACAGACACATCCCGCTGGGCAGGCCCGTTGCAGGGCGTGCGCGTGCTGGATTTTACCCGCGTGCTGGCCGGCCCCGCGGCGGCGCTGGCATTGGCCGATTTGGGTGCCGAAGTATGGAAGCTGGAGCCGCCCGGCACTGGCGACGATACGCGCGGCTTTCCGCCCCACCGCGATGGGGAGAGCCATTATTTTCTCTCCATCAACCGCGGCAAAAAAAGCATTGTCGTGGATTTGAAGACGAAAGAAGGCGTGGAGCTGGTGCGCGGCATGGCGGCGCAGTGCGACGTGCTGATCGAGAATTACCGCCCCGGCGTGATGGACCGGCTGGGGCTGGGGTACGAGGCGCTTTCCGCCATCAATCCGCGCCTCATCTACTGCGCCATTTCCGGCTACGGCATGACTGGCCCCTTACGCGACCGCCCGAGCTTCGACATTGTGCTGCAGGCCATGTCCGGCGTGCTGAGCGTGAATGGCGAGGCCGGGCGCGCGCCCACCAAGCTGGGCGTGCCGCTGGGCGATTTGGTGGGCGGCATTAACGGCCCCATTGGTATTCTCGCCGCGTTGTATGAACGCAGCGTGACCGGCAAGGGACGGCTGATTGATGTGAGCCTGATGGACGGCATGATCGGCATGCTGGCCTATCTGCCGCAACTGGCCTGGTTTACCGGCCAAGACCCGCTGCCGCAGGGGGCGGAGCACCCTAATTTGGTGCCCTATGGCATTTTTCCCGCCAAGGATGGCTCCATCATCGTGGCCTGCCTGACCAATCTGTTCTGGAAGCGCATTTGCGAGGCGCTGGAGATGGAAGAGCTGATCGAGGATCCGCGTTTTAACACCATCCAGCAGCGGCGGGATAACCGCGCCGGGGTGAATGCGCGTATTTCGGCCTTCACCAGCCAATGCAAGGTGGATGAGCTGGTGGAGCGCTTCACCAGATACGAGGTGCCGCACGCGCCCATCCTGGGCGTGCTGGAGGCGCTGAACCAGCCCCAGGCCGTGGCGCGCGAGATGGTGGTGGAGACTGAGCACAAGACGCTCGGCAAAATCCCCATCGTCAACAGGCCCATAAAATTCCCCGGCGCGGCGCAGCCCGTGCCCGCCGCCCCGCCCGTGCTGGGGCAGCATACCGATGAAATTCTGCGTAACGGGCTGGGCCTGACCCAGGCGCAGATTGATGGGTTGCGGGCGCTCAAGATTGTTGCGTGAAGCGGCAGCCCGGCGGGCCATTTGGCAGCCGGGCATTTTGAGCCGATAAGCTAGAGCAATATCCGATCAGCTTGAATCGAAGATTTAAGCTGATCGGATGAAATTGCTCGCCCAAGCAAATTTAGCGCGTTTCCGATTGATCGGAAAATGCTCCAGTGTCCCGGTTCTGAAATTCAACGGATTTAAGAACCATCACACTAGAATTGGGCGCGGCAAGGGGGCATAAAGGATCATACGCAGTGCGGTATTCGGGCAAATTCGTGGGTTTTAGGCTGGTGTCCTCATGATCATCGCCGCGCCGCGCCTGTTTCTGGGCGAGGCATTTTCTGGCCCGGGCGCTGTTGCTGTGGAAAATGGGCGGATTACGGCGGTGCTGCCGGGCGAAACGCGCGGCGATATTGTGCTGCGCCACGGTTTTATTGGCCCGGGGCTGGTGGATTTGCACAATAACGGCGCCTTCGGGGTGGATTGCGCCACGGCCAGCGCGGCGGAATGGGATGTATTCATTGCCAGCCTTACCGCGCGGGGGGTTACCGCGGTGCTGCCCACCATCATTACCGCGCCTTTGCCCGCTTTGCGCGGGGCGGCGCAAGGTGTGGCCGCCGCCATGGCGCGGCACGCCGCCATTCTGGGCTTGCATGTGGAAGGCCCGTTTCTGGCGCCGGAAAAACGCGGCGCGCACCCGCGCCAGTTTCTGCGCCTGCCCGATGATGCGGCGCTGGACGAAATACTGGCCCTGCCCGGCCTGCGCGTTATTACCCTGGCGCCAGAACTGCCCGGCGCCCTGCCCGCCATTGCCCGGCTGCTTGCGGCGGGCGTGCTGGTCTCGCTGGGCCATACAGGGGCCGATGCCGCCGCCATGCGCGCCGCCGCCAGCGCCGGGGCCAGCCTGGTTACCCATGTGTTCAACGCGCAATCCCCGCTCTCGCACCGCGCCCCGGGCGCGCCGGGCGTGGCGCTTACCGATTCGCGGCTTCACCCGTGCCTGATCGCCGATGGCGTGCATACCGACCCGGCGATTCTGGCCCTGAGCTTCGCCGCCTGCCCGCGGGCCATCGCGGTGTCGGACTCCATCCTCATCGCCGGGCTGGCACCGGGCGAAACCCGGCCCTTTGGCGGCGCGCCCGCCACGCTGGGGCCGCAAGGCGTGGGGCTGCGGCCCGATGGCACCATCGCCGGGGCGGGCATTATTCTGGATGAAGGCGTGCGCCGCCTGGTGGCCGCCGGGGTAGCGCCAGACATTGCCCTGGCCGCCGCCACATCGCGCCCCGCCGATGCGCTGGGCCTGGCGGATAGGGGCCGCCTTACCCCCGGCGCGCGGGCGGACCTTGTATGGTGGAGCGATGATTTGCACCCGCAACAGGTTTGGATAGGCGGCAACAGCGCCACCCCGCCCCCCAGGCCGCGCGGCACCGAGGCCGCGCGGGACGAGCTGGCCGGTTTGGATGAGCGTCCCATGCTGGCCATCGTGCAGAGCTTTCTGGCCCAGGAGCAGGCGGCACAGCGCGCCTTGGCCAACGCCGCCCCCGCCTTGGCCCGGCTGGCCGAGGCCGTGGCGGCAAAAATGCAGGCGGGCGGGCGGTTATTCTATGCCGGGGCTGGCACATCCGGCCGGCTGGGGCTGCTGGATGCGGTGGAATGCGGCCCCACTTTTGGCGTGGAGGATGGGGTCATCATCCCGCTGCTGGCCGGGGGGCAAAGCGCCTTCATCAAGGCCGCCGAGGGCGCGGAGGACGACGAAGACGCCGCCCGCGCCGCGCTGGCCGCGCACGGGTTTGGCCCCGCCGATGCGCTGGTGGGCATAGCCGCCTCGGGCACCACGCCCTTTACCCTGGCCGCCTTACGCGCGGCGCGGGCAGCGGGCGGGCTTACAGGTGCCATCGTCAACAACCAAGGCACGCCCATGGCCGATGCCGCCGGTATTGCCGTGGAGCTGCTCACGGGCGCCGAGATCATTGCCGGGTCCACCCGCCTGTCCGCGGGGTCGGCGCAGAAAATCGCGCTCAACATCCTGTCTTCCAGCGTGATGATAAAGCTGGGTAAAACCTATGGGCCGTACATGGTGGATATGCGCGCCACCAACGCCAAGCTGCGCCGCCGCGCCCTGCGCATGCTAACCGCCATTACCGGCGCGAATGAGGATAAAGCCGCCCTTGCGCTTGCCGCGTGCAATATGCATGTTAAAACCGCGGCCCTTATGCTGCTGCATAATGTTTCTGCCCAAGCTGCGGCGCGGAAACTGGCGGCGGCTGCGGGGTCGCTGCGCCAAGCCCTTAAGGAATAGCGGGGCAGGCGTGGAAACACCAAGGTCTCTTCACTCCAGGAGATTTACGTGGCCGGCAGGCCGGGCAAATTTTTAGGCGCCGCGCGCAGGCTGGATGATTTCATCATCGACCGGCTGCTGCAGCCTGGCATAAACGTGGCGGAGTGGCATTTAGGCCTGAACCCGCACAAGCTGGCGCGGCTATGCGCCATGCTCGGCGGCGCCGTGGGGCTGCTCTGGGTCCATGCGTTCGACCCGCCCTTCTCGGCCGATTTCTGGCAGGATTTGCTCTGCCTGCTCATCATGACCGGCGCGGCCTGGATGCAAATCCGCACCACTGAGGCCACGCACCCGCGCCGCCCCGCGCTCGCCCCCGCCGTGCGGCTCACCGGCCTGTTCTGGCGCACCCTCTGGCTGGCCGATTTGGCGCTGCTGCCCGCGCAAAGCCCCGTGGAGTCCTGGGCTGAGCTGCTGGGCAATGTGCTGTGGACCGCGCTGCTGGTGCTGCCCTACTGGATCATCTGCTGCCATACCGCGCCCCCGCCGGAGCGCCGCATGGCGGGCGCGTTCCGCTACGCCACCATCCCGGTGCGGTAGGCGGTACGCCCCAACTACCCCGCCTTGGCCTCGCGGCGGCGGCGGGTCAGCACAAATTCGGTATAGCCATTGGCCTGCACCCGGCCCTCGAACACCAGCTCGCACGCGCCCTTGAAGGCCGGGCCGTCATAGCCGGGCGCCATGGGCTTATAGGCGGCATCGCCCGCGTTCTGCCGGTCCACCACCAATGCCATGCGCTTCAGCGTCTCCATCACCTGCGCCTCGCTCACCACGCCATGGTGCAGCCAGTTGGCGATATGCTGCGAGGAAATACGCAAAGTGGCGCGGTCTTCCATCAGCCCCACATCGTGAATATCCGGCACTTTGGAGCAGCCCACGCCCTGGTCCACCCAGCGCACCACATAGCCCAGCAGGCCTTGCGCGTTATTATCCAGCTCCTGTTGAATTTCCTCAGCGCTCCAGTTCACGCCATGCGCCAGCGGAATGGTCAGCAGGTCCGAGAGTTTGGCGGGGGCACGCGATTTCAGCTCATCCTGGCGCGCAAACACATCCACCTGGTGGTAATGCATGGCATGCAGCGTGGCGGCGGTGGGCGATGGCACCCAGGCCGTGTTGGCGCCAGCGCGCGGATGGGCGATTTTCTGCTCCAGCATCCCGGCCATCTGGTCGGGTGCGGCCCACATGCCCTTGCCAATCTGCGCCTTGCCCTGCAACCCGCATTCCAGCCCGAAATCAACATTCCGGTCTTCATACGATTTGATCCAGGGCTGGGCCTTGATGTCGTTCTTGCGCAAAAACGGCCCGGCCTCGAACGAGGTGTGGATTTCATCCCCCGTGCGGTCCAAAAAGCCGGTGTTGATGAACACCACGCGGTTCTTCGCCGCCTCGATGCAGGCTTTCAAATTCACCGAGGTACGGCGTTCCTCGTCCATGATGCCCATTTTCAGCGTATTGGCGGGCAGGCCCAGCAGCTCTTCCACCGCGCCGAACAGCGCATTGGCGTTGGCCACCTCTTCCGGCCCGTGCAGCTTGGGCTTGACGATATAAACCGAGCCGGCGCGCGAATTGCGCCTGGCCGTGAGGTCATGAATCGCAATCAGCGAGGTGATGACCGCATCGATCACCGTTTCGGGCAGGAAATTTCCGTCCACATCGGTAATGGCATCGGTCAGCATATGGTGGCCGACATTGCGGACCAGCAACAGCGAGCGCCCGTGCAGGCTGAGCTTGCCGCCATTAGGCGCGGTGTATTCACGGTCCGGGTTGAGCGCGCGCTGGAACACCTTGCCGCCCTTCTCCACCGGCGCCGTAAGCGTGCCCTGCATCAGCCCCAGCCAGTTGCGGTACACGGCCACCTTGTCTTCGGCATCCACCGCCGCCACGGAATCCTCGCAATCCATAATGGTGCTGATGGCGGATTCCAGAATAATATCGGCAACCCCCGCCTTATCGGTTTTGCCGATATTATTGGTGGCATCGATGAGAATATCGGCATGCAGATTATGGTTCTTCAGCAGCACGCTGGCGGGGCGCTTGGCCTCGCCCGTATACCCCGCGAATTGCGCGCCATCCTTCAGCCCCACCTCGCCTGATTCCAGCAGCGCGGCCAAATGCCCGTTATGCACCTTGTACGCCTTAACATCGGCATGGCTGCCAGTGGCCAGGGGGAAATGCGCGTCCAGAAAGGCACGGCCACGGGCGATAACCGCCGCCGCGCGGGCCATGTTGAACCCCTTGCCACGGGCAATCTCGCCTTCATCCGGCAGGGCATCTGTGCCGTACAGCGCATCGTACAGGCTGCCCCAGCGCGCATTGGCGGCATTCAGCGCGTAGCGTGCGTTGGAAACAGGCACCACGAGCTGCGGCCCGGCGATGCGGGCAATCTCGTCATCCACATTTTGCGTGCCGATGCTGAAGGCCGCCGGCTCGGGCAGCAGATAGCCGATTTCGCGCAGAAACGCCTCGTAAGCCGCTGCATCGTGCGGCTGGCCCTTGCGGGCGGTGTGCCAGGCATCGATTTTGGCCTGCAGCGCATCGCGCTTGGCCAGCAGCGTGGCATTGGTGGCGGCAAACTTGCCCAGCAGCCCGGCAAAGCCCTGCCAGAACGGCCCAGCCTCCACCCCGGTGCCGGGCAGGGCCTCGTTGTTCACGAAATCATACAGCACCGTGGCGATGCTAAGGCCGTGCAGGGCAATACGGGGTTCGGGCATAACAGGCTCCTTCGTCATTCTCCTGCCCTGATGCCGCAAAGGCGGGCGGGCTGGCAAGGGCGCTAAAACCGGCCAAACACCTCAACCTGGTTAAGGTGCAAATAAGCCCGCCCCAGCGCCGTAACCCGCACGAACCGCGCCCAGGCCGCGCCGGGGCCGTTCCACACATAAGGCGCCTCCACCACCGCGCCATCGTGCTTTTCCACCAGCGCCACCCAGCTTGCGCCATCTATCGAAACGCTGAGGGCGAAGTCCCGGAACCGCTCGCGCAAAGGCTCGGTGGTGTTGTGGATGTGGATTTCCGTAATGGTGGCAATGCCGCCCAAATCCACCTGCCACCAGGGATTATCCTCCAAATCCGTATGGAATTTACGCGCGCCATCCAGCACGCCATTCACCCCGCCCGCTGCATCCTCCTCCAGCGTAGGGGCGAAGGAAAAGCGGCAATGCGAGCTTTGAGCGGCGGGCTTGTGCCGGCTGATATTATCGGGGCGCGTTGGCGTGGCGGCATGGGCAGGCAGGCCCGTGCCAAATGCCGTGGCACGCTGGCGTATCCCGGCCCAAAACCCGGCCAGGCTTAAATCCTCCACGGCGTTCATCGCCGCCAGCACGTTGGCGAACTCATCCGGGTCCTCGGCCAAGCGTTTCCATATGTCCTGGCCATTGAAATCGCCTTTCAGCCCGCGCGCGGCACGCTCCACATAGGCCTGCTCGGAGCGAAACGCGTAATGGTGAATAATCGCGGTTTCCAGCAACCGCTCGCGCCGCTCCGGCGCGTTCGCGAATGTCTGCGCCCCGTCGGGAAACGCATCATAATATTGGCCCATCGGCTCACCCAGCGCATTAACCGCAACCACTGGCCGCTCGCTCTTGCTCATAATCTCATGCCAAAATCCATGTGCATGGCTACGGCTGACAAACTCAATCTCCGCCACTGTGCTGGCGCGGGCAACATATTTCGTATAGGGATGAATCCGCGCCTCGCGCCGCGTCAACGCCTCCAATACCGGGCCATCCGGCGGCGTTTTATGCCCGTTGGGGCCAAAAAACACCCAGTTGAACAGCACGCATTCCACCTCAGGCGTAAACCGCGCCATGAAATCGGCAATCTTCATCCCCGGCGGCAGGCGCAGATATTCGTCTATGTCGAAAAACGACACCCATTCCGTTTCCGCCAGCCCATTGGCCGCAAAATGCACATACATCTCGTATTGCTGGCCCTGGTGCGGGTGGTAGCGGAAGGTAACGAACGGGTCCTCGCCCTGGATGAAAGGCAAAATGCGCTCGTAAAACGGGCCGGGATCGTCATCGTTGCAGTAGAGATACACATGCTCAAAACCCAGCTCCCGGTAATAGGCGAGCCATTCAGCAATATACGGCGTTTCCCAGCGCGCGCAGGCGCAAATCGCAAAACGGTATTTGGCCGCCGCCGCCGCCTTTGCCACGCGCCGGGCAAGGGGCGTTGCAAACCGTTCCAGCCTGCGCAGAAACGCCTCCGCCAGCCGCGCCGGATCGGCCATCTCAAAATGATTCAGAAAACCGCTGCCGCTAACACGCCTTGTATCATCACCATACATATACACCGCATCATTCCCATTGGCGCGGTCGATCAGAATCTGGTTGGACCACACCATAGGCTCGTAATTAAGCACCAGCATACGGCTTTGCGGCGTGAATAGCGTGGTATGGAAGGCCGAGCCTATAAGCCCGCTGATGACGCTATTCTCCCGGAACAGCGCCACCTGCTCCGCGAAGGGCAGCCTCTCCGGCGCGATAATCCGCACCCCGGCGCGGGCCAGAACCTCGGTAAAGCGCGCCTCATTCACAAAATGCGACACGCCCTCCGGCACGTATTGCTTGGTCAAATATACCGGCACGTCACTCTTGGAAGTTACGGGCGCCGGGCAAATAATATCACCAATCTCATTGAAACGCCGGGCAAAGGCCGTGTGAATGAAGTTCAGCTCCTCGATGGCTGGAAACGCCACAATAACCTGGCCCAGCCGCACCGGCTCATCGAATTTGACGAAATCCTCCGGCCCCAGCCCGGCGGCGCGGCAAATGGCGGCGGCAAAGGGCAGCTCGAACATTTGCGCCGGGCTGACCCCGCCATGATACAAAATTTTAACACCCGGCAGCCCGCCTGTTGGCCAGGCCCAGAAGCGGCACAGCGTATCCAGCAGAAAATGCCCGTAATGGGGGGTAAAGCGGCCCAGATAAAAGAAGGGGCCATGATGCACCGGCAACCCCGTCAGCCTTTGGGTGGTGTAAATCAGCGGCCCCGCATTTTCCCGCGCCGGCCCGCGGAACCGGGCCGCCGCCTCCAGCAGCCTTCCCTCGCCATCGTACAACCCATGCGAGCGTTGGCGCTGCACATCCTCGCCCGCATCGGGCATATACAAAATATTCTCGTAAACCCCGCATCGCGGGTTTTGGGTATGCAGAATGGTGTTGCCGTGAATCCGGTCGCACGTCACCAGAGCCATGGTCAGCCAGCCCTCCCGCAGCGTTAATACGAGGTTATACACGGCAGACGAACCGCCCAGCCATGTTTGGCCTGAAACCTTGGGCTGAACAACCCTCTTGCGGGACAAGGGGTTTTGCGCCATCTAGCGTAACAGGTGCCGGGTTTCCGGCGGAGACCAGCCTTATGCGGCCGGTTCCGCGCCCCCTGGCGCCAACTGCAGACCATAATCCAACTGCAGACCATAATGCAGCACCAAACGACCCATGGCCGGGGTTCGCCCGGCGAGTTTAAGGACCAATGAGCGCTTTGCCTACCGGATTTCTTCCTGTTTCCCTGGTCAAGGCGCCGCGCGGTTCCGTTTCTACCTTCACATCCCTTTTTCGCGCGGCCGCCGCCTTGAGCCTGTATGCTCGGGCCCCGGCCTTGCGCGCGCACCGGAGTTTTTATGACCAAAAGAATGTTAATCGACGCCAGCCATGCGGAAGAAACCCGCGTGGTGGTTCTGGATGGCAACCGGCTTGAGGATTTCGACGTTGAGACCGTCAGCCGCAAGCAGATAAAAGGCAATATCTATCTCGCCAAGGTTATACGGGTAGAACCCAGCCTGCAGGCCGCTTTTGTGGAATATGGCGGCAACCGGCACGGCTTCCTCGCCTTTGGCGAAATCCACCCGGATTATTACCAGATTCCGGTGGCCGACCGGCAGAAGCTGCTGGCCCTGCAGGCCGAGGAAGAAGCCCTGGCCCAGGCCGAGGAAGAGGAGGCCGGGCCTGAATCCGCCCAGGCGCTGGAGGTGAAGTCCATCGGGATTATCTCCGCCCCCCCGCCTGATGAGGCGGTGCCGGAGGGTGAAATCCTCGTCGAGACCCCCGCCATTCACGAAGTGCTGGGCGAGGACGCGGCGCCGCAGCCTGGGTTCGCCCCCGATGCGGAGGCCCCGGCCGATGATTCCGTGGCGGAATCGCTCCCCGCTGAAATTGCCGCCGAGGCTCTGGCGGAAGGTGCGGCACCCCTGGCGGAGGCCCCGGCGGACGCGGTGGAGAACGACGCGGTGGAGAACGACGCGCTGGAGAACGACGAGGTGGTGGAAATCATCGCCCCGGAAGCGCCGCCGCCCGAGCAGATTGGCGGTGATGGCGACGATGCGGCGGAAGCCCGCGAGCGCCGCCTGCGCCAGCGCTTTTTGCGCAACTACAAAATTCAGGATGTGATTCACCGCCGCCAGATCATGCTGGTGCAGGTGGTGAAGGAGGAGCGCGGCAATAAGGGGGCGGCGCTCACCAGCTATTTGTCTTTGGCCGGGCGCTTCTCTGTGCTCATGCCCAACTCGCCCACGGGCGGGGGCGTGTCGCGCAAAATCACCTCGCAGGCCGACCGCCGCCGCCTGAAGGAGGTGATGGCGGAGCTGGATGTTCCCGCTGGCATGGGGCTCATCGTCCGCACCGCCGGGGCCAACCGGCCCAAGCCGGAAATCAAGCGCGATTGTGAATATCTGCTGCGCCTGTGGGACGATATTCGCGACAAGACGATGGAATCCGTCGCCCCGGCGCTGATCTATGAGGAAGCCAGCCTCATCAAGCGCGCCATACGCGATGTTTACACGCGCGATGTCGAGGAAATTCTGGTGGATGGGCGCGATGGCTTCTCCGCCGCGCGCGATTTCATGCGCATGCTCATGCCCAGCCATGCCAGCAAGGTGCAGGCCTGGGGCGACGGGCAGCCGCTTTTTTCCAAATACCAGGTCGAGGCGCAGCTCGATGCCATGCTCTCGCCCGTGGTGCAGCTCCGCTCCGGCGGCTACATCGTCATCAACCAGACGGAAGCCCTGGTCGCCATCGACGTGAACTCCGGCCGCTCGACGCGCGAGCGCAGCATCGAGGACACGGCGCTGCGCACCAATATGGAAGCCGCCGAGGAAGTGGCCAAGCAGTTGCGCATGCGCGATCTGGCCGGGCTTATCGTCATCGACTTCATCGATATGGAGAGCCGCAAGAATAATTCGGCGGTGGAGCGCAAGCTGAAGGACGCGCTCAAGCATGACCGCGCGCGCATCCAGGTGGGCAGCATCAGCCATTTCGGGCTGATGGAGATGAGCCGCCAGCGCCTGCGCCCCTCGCTGACCGAGGCCTCGCTGATTACCTGCCCGCATTGCAGCGGCATGGGCCACATCCGCAGCCCCGAGAGCGCGGCGTTGCATATTCTGCGCGCCATCGAGGATGAAGGCGCGAAATTCCGCGCGGCGGAAATTTCCGTCATCCTGCCGCCGGAAATTGCCTTCTATCTGTTCAACCACAAGCGCGAGCGGCTCTCGGTTATCGAAGCGCGCTACAATATGCGCGTGGTGTTCACGCCCGATGCCACCATGGCCGGCACGAATTTCCGCATAGAGCGGCTGCGCGCCCAAACCGCGCCGCCGCCCGCCCCGGAGCGGCAGGTTGCCGCGCCCGCGCCGCAGGCCGTGGAAGACGAAGAGGCCGAAACCGCCGAAGCCATGGGTGAGGCCACGGAAGACGCCACGGAAGGCGCCACGGAAGAAAAAGGCGAGCGCGCCAAACGCCGCCGCCGCCGCCGCCCCAAGCGCCGTGACGGCGCCCCGGACCAGAACGCCGCGGCTGATGCCGCCGATGCTGGGCCAGCCAGCGAAGCGGACGAGGCGCCCTTGCCCGCGGATATTGAATCCGAGCTGGACGCCGTGCTGGCCGCCGTCCTTGGCGCGCCAGACACCGAAGCTGAAACCGTGGCGATTGTGCCCGCCCCGGCAGCCGAAGCTGAAGCAGGGGTTGAATCAGAAGCAGGGGCCGCGCCCAAGCGCCGCCGCCCGCGCCCGCGCCCGCGCCGCCGCCCCGGCGCGGAAACCGCGGGAACCCCGGCTGAACCTCCCGCCATCCCGGCCTATACGGACATCGCGGATATTTTTGAAGCCGCTGAGCGCGCCGAGGAAGAAGCGCGCGCCGCGCGCCGTGCCGCGCAACCTGCGCCAGCGGCAGAGGAACCGGCCATGCCGCTGCGGCAAGTGGCGGTGCCCACCCCGGAAGAGGCCAAGCCCGGCAAGCCGGAGCCGGTGGTCAAGCCCATTGTCATTGGCGAGGGCGAGCTGCCCGTTGAGAAAAAGCGCGGCTGGTGGCGGCGGTAAGTGTAGCCGCCGCGGGCTTGCCAAGGATGGGCAGAAATCCATCCGGCTCTCAACGCCGTGGCTTCCGCTTTTTCTGATCCCCTGGCCCGCCTCACCCAGCCGGGTTAAGCAACGCCATGGCCGCGGCATTGCCCGAGCGTATCGCGCCCTCGATGGTTGCGGGCAGGCCGGTGCCGGTCCAATCGCCGGCCAGCACCACGTTGGGGTTGGGGGTGTATGGGCCAGGCCGGCGTTTCATCTGCGCGGGTGTGGCGCGGAAGGTGGCGCGGCGTTCCCAAAGCACGCGGTGGGGCGGCAGCGCGCCGGCTTCCAGCCCGAATAATTTGGCCAGTTCGCCCCATACGGCGCGGGCCATATCGGCGGCGGGCATTTCCACATAGCGGTTGGCGGCGGAGATGGTGACGGAGACGATTTCCGGCCGGGCGAACACCCATTCCGCCAAGCCGCCCACCAGGCCCCAGAAACCGGTTTCCCCCGGGTTCATCTGGTATTTGAAGTGAAGATTGCAGATCGATTCGAACTCATCGGGCACGGTCAGCCCTGGGATCAGTTCCGCCGCCACCCAGGGCGGGGTAGCCACCACGGTGGCCTGGCCAGGCCGCAACGCGGTTACACGCTCACCCAAGCGGATTTCCGCGCCATGGGCGCGCAGCCATTCCAGGGCCGGGTCTATAAAGGTTTCCGACAGGCCAATACGCGCCCAGCGGGGCAAGGTGGCATAGCCGCCGCGCTCCATGGTTTCCGCCAGCACCGGGCTTAGCGCGGCGGCGGCGGCGTCTTGCGGCATGGTGTTAAGGGCGGAGATGGCCAGCGGCTCCAGCAGCTTGCGGTAAAGCGCGCCAGAGCCGCCGAGCAGCCCCGCCACCGTATCCGCGGGCTTGGCGCCCTGGATTTTACGCAGGCGCAGGTAATTGAACCAATACGTGCCCGGCACGCGGCGGCCAGGGGTGAAAATCCACCACGGAAAGCTGCCCGGGCTCATCCGCACGGTCCAGGCCGCGCCGGTTTTAGCATCGCGGAACGGGAAAACGGGTTGCGCCGGGCCGGTGAGCGAGCGCCTGGCGCCGATGCGGTGCAGGTAGGACAGGGCCGAGATGTTGCCCGAGAGCAGCATGTGGTTGCCGTTATCGATACGGCAGCCGAGCTGTTTATCGAAATACGAGCGCGCCCGCCCGCCCGCCTGGGGAGCGGCTTCGAACAGCACCACATGGTGGCCCAGCTCGGTAAGCTGGCAGGCAGCGGCCAGGCCGGCGAGGCCAGCACCAATGACGTGAACGCTCATGACCCCGCTTTCATGCTAGGAATAGCCGCGCGGCCAGAAGAAGTTTGCGCCATTTGGGCAGTTTTACCCGGCCTTGGGCATAGTTAAAGTCACGTTTTCGTAACATGTCCAGCAGCGGCCTGTAGCTGGCCTCCATAAGCCGGGCCGGGCGCATGGCGGCTTGGTTGCAGCTTGCCATGGCGGCGTTGGCGCGGGTGAAATACTGGTCCGCCATGTCCGCCATCTGGTGGCACAGACGGGGCAGGTTGGGCGAGGCCAGGGCGGCGGCGGGCGTGGCGGGCACGTTGTGCTGGTCCAGCAGCTCGCGCGGCAGGTACAGGCGGCCATTGGCGGCGTCTTCCGCCACGTCGCGCAGTATGTTGGTGAATTGCAGCCCGCGCCCTAGCGCGTAGGCTACGTCCTGCGCGTTGTCCGAGGCATCGCCGAACACGCGCACGGAAAGCCGGCCCACGGCGGAGGCCACGCGGTCGCAATACAGGTCCAGCCCGGCCAGGCTGGGGGCGATGATGGGCTCGCCGGCATCCATCTCCATGCCGTCGATGATGGCCAGGAAATCTTCCTGCCTTACACCGTAATCCTCGATAACCGAGAGCAAGGCGCGGGCGATGGCTCCGTCCGCCTTGCCTTGGTACAGCGCGGCGATGCGGGCGCGCCACTCATTCAGCTCCGCCTGCTTGGTGGCGAAGCCGCGCCCTTCCTCGTCGGCAATATCGTCCACCACGCGGCAGAAGGCGTAGATGGCGTACATGGCATCGCGCCTTGGGGCGGGCAGGATTTTCATGCCCTGGTAGAAGGATGTGCCGGATTGTTTCACCAAACCGGTAACGTAGGCGGTGTCCTCTGGCGTCATGGCGCGTATTTCAGCCCGGTGAGGGTGGCGGTGAAAAGGTCGAGTTTGGAGAGCTTCACCCGCGTGGCCAGAGGGTCTTCATGGCGCAGGCGCGCGGCCAGGCGCAGGGCCAGGCGCACGATGATGGCGGCTTCGATGCGCATGCGGCGGTCCTTGATCTGGCCGGGCAGGGTGGCGGCCAGGGCGTTGAGCCTGTCTGTTTCGTCCAGCATTTTGGTGAAGACGCGGCGCAGGCCGGGGGTGGTTGCGGCCTGGGCGATGCTGTCCGTGGTCAGGCCTTCCGCCTGCAGCCAGTCCTGCGGGATATAGCAGCGGTCCAGCTCGCGCAGATCCTTGGCGCAATCCTGCATGTGGTTGAGCACTTGCAGGCTGGCGCACAGCGCGTCCGAGGCAGGCCAGGTATCGTGGCTCTCGCCGTGCAGGTCGAGCAGGAAGCGCCCGACCGGGGCGGCGGAATAGCGGCAATATTCCATGAGTTCGGCCCAATTGGCGTAGCGGCCCTTCATGGCGTCTTGCCGGAAGGCGATGAGCAGCTCGGTGGCGTGGATATTGGGCACGCCGGAGGCGGCGAAGCTCTGGCGCAGGCGCAGGGCGGCGGGCGAGCCGCCATTGCGCTGGCCTTTCAGCACGGCTTCCATCAGGCCGAGCCTGGTGATTTTTTCCGCCGGCGGCAGGCTCGGGCTGTCGCCAATATCGTCCGCGTTGCGGGCGAAGGCGTAATAGGCATGCACATGGGCGCGCAAGGCCGGGGCGATGAGGACGGAGCCGACGGGAAAATTCTCATCGCCGCGGCTTTTGCCGGACCAGGCCTCCACGGTGCCGCTTGCGGTATTGTCGTTGGCGCTTGTCATGCGGCTCCCCCATAGGCGCGGCTTTTCCAGGTGGCGCCCGTGCCGCGCCAGTAATGCACGGCCGAGGCGATGGTGGCGGCCATGTAGAAGGCGGCGATGCCGGGCAGCGCCAGGGCCAGCCAGCGCGGCTGCTGGTAGCGGCGCAGCGTGGGCAGGTAGGTGTAGATGGCGATGCCATAGGTGATGAGGCCGAGCCAGAAGCGCCAGCCGCTGCTGAACAGGATGGCGGCGGGGGCCACGAGCCAGACCAGGGTGAGGCCGAGCACCGTGCCGGCGAGGTTGAGCGCCGAGTAATTAAGCTGGGTGAAGGCGCTGCGCGCAATCATGTTCCATATATCCCGCGCCTGGGGGTAGGGGCGGATGGAGCGGGCAAGACCGGAATGGCCGAGATAGATGGCGCCGCCTTTTTTCACCGCGCGGGCGAGTGTAACATCGTCGATGAGCGCGCCCTTTATGGCCGCGATGCCGCCGATGCGGCGCAGGGCCTCGCGCCGGATGAGCACCGTGCCGCCCGCGGCGCCCGCCATGCGGTGGCGCGGGTTGTTAACCCGCGCGAACGGGTAGAGGAGCTGGAAGAAATAGACGAAGGCGGGGATGAGGAAGCGCTCGGGCCAGGATTGGCAGTTGAGGCGCACCATCTCGGAGACCATGTCCACGCGCGGCGTGTTGAGCCGCGCCGCCAGGGTGGCCAGATGGCGCGGGTCGTGGGTGATGTCGGCATCGGTGAAAAACAGCAGGGGCGCGGTGCTGGCCTCTACCCCTTGCGCCAGCGCCCAGAGCTTGCCGGCCCAGCCCGGCGGCTTGGGGGCAGCTTTAAGGATGGTAAGGCGCGGATGCGCGCCCGCGGCCTCGGCCGTGCCGTCGGTGGAATTGTCGTCCACCAGGATGACGCGGAGATTGCCGGGATAATCCTGCGCCACCAGAGAGGCGATGACCGGGCCGATGAGCGCTGCCTCGTCGCGCGCGGGGACGATAATGTCCACATCCGGCGCGGTATGGGGCAAGGCGGGTTTCAGCTCGGGCGTGGAGTGCCAGAATTTGCCGTGCAGCAGGAGCAGATAGAGCCAGATGAGGCAGGCGAGCGCGATAATCACTTCAGCATACCCTCCTTGCGGAACCAGCTCAGCGCGTCGCGTACCGCCATGGCGGCGGGGCGGGGGGCGTAGCCCAGCTCTCGCCGCGCCTTGGCGGAAGAAAAAAACATTTTCTTGCGTGCCATTTTCAGCACATCCCGGGTCATCAACGGGGTTTTGCCGGTGCGCGCGGCGATCTGCTCCATGATGGCGGCGATGGGCACAAGCGGGGCGACGGGCAGGCGGATGAAGGGCGCGCGGCGGCCGGACTGGATGGCGACCATGTGCAGAATGTCGCGCAGCATCATGTTCTCGGCACCCAGAATATAGGCCTGGCCGGAAATGCCCTTGTGCAGCGCCAGCAGATGGCCCTGGGCCACGTCATCAACATGCACGAGGTTGAGGCCGGTATCGACAAAAGCGGGGATTTTGCCGCGCGCGGCGTCCAGGATCATCTGGCCGGTGGGGGTGGGCTTTACGTCGCCAGGGCCGATGGGGGTGGAGGGGTTGACGATGACGATGTTCTGCCCCTCCGCGGCCAAAGCGCGCACTTCCTGCTCGGCGTCGTATTTGCTTTGCTTGTAGGCGCCTACATGGTGGGCGGGCAGCACGGGTGTTAGCTCGCCGGCGGGGGAGCCGTCTTCCGTCAGGCCCAGCGCGGCGACTGAGCTGGTATAGACCGAGCGCTCCACCCCGGCCTGCGCGGCGGCGCGCAGCAGGGCGCGGGTGCCGTCCACGTTCACGCGGCGCATGGCGGCTTCATCGGGCACCCAGAGCCGGTAATCGGCCGCGACGTGGAAAAGATAGCGGCAGCCCGCCAAAGCGGGGGCGAAGCTGGACGGGTCGGCGAGGTCCAGCGCCACGGTTCCAGCGTTAAGCCCGGCCAGGTTGCGCTTATCCGAGCCCGGCCGGGCCGTGACCCGCACATTGAACCCGGCCGCCGCCAATGCCCGCGCCACGGCGGCGCCGACAAAGCCGGTGGCCCCCGTTACCAGTGCCAGATCACCCAAAATCCCACTCTCCCTGTTTGCAAGCCCCTGCACCCGCCATATACCAAGGCCTGATATTCTTGGAACCATCGCCCCATTGGTGCAACCGCAGGGATTTGAACATGGACGACATGACCACCGCCACGGCCGCCCCCACACCCACCCCCGTAGAGCAAGCCGATTATAATGCCCGCTATTGGAATTTTGCCAAGCCAGGGCCGATAAAGATTGGATCGCCCGAGCATTTGGAAATGCTGACCGAGCTTTTGGGCGCAACCTATAACCCGTATAAGCCCGCCGTGCTGGATTGGCCGCACTTGGAGCCGGAGACACGGCAGCGCATCATCTCGCTGCCCATATGGGACATGGCGGTGCAGGCCGAGAACAAGGCGGGGACACGGATCGAGTTTTTCGCCCAGACCGTGAAGAATAAGCGGGTGCGCGACGCGCTGCTGCACATGGCGGGCGAGGAGCGGCGCCACCGCGAAGTGCTCTCCAAGCTGGTGGCGGCCTATGACATTCCCATTCTGCCGGATGAGGAATATGCCCTGCCGGTGGATGCGGAATGGGCCTTTCTGGTGACGGGTTACTCGGAATGTATCGACAGCTTCTTTGCCTATGGGCTGTTCGAGATGGCGCGCCGCTCCGGGTTTTTCCCCGAAAAGCTGGTGGAGACGTTCGAGCCGGTGATTCAGGAGGAAGGGCGGCATATTCTGTTCTTCACCAATTTCGTGGCCTGGTACCGGGCCAACATGCCGTGGTGGCGGCGCGTTTTGTTCGAGCTTAAAGTGGTGCGGGTTTACGCCTTTCTGGCCTGGGAGCGCATGGGCATCGCCAAGGAGGTGGACGGGATGGAAAATGCCGACGCCAATTTCACGGTGAGCGGCACAAACTCGCTGGTGGACGAGCTGGACCCGGCGCTGCTGCTGGATATTTGCCTGCGGGAAGACAAGCGCCGCATGGCGGGCTATGATGCGCGGCTTAAGCGCCCCGCCACCGTGCCCTTCGTGGCCCGGCTGGTCCGGCTGGTATTGAGGCCAAAGAAGAAATCCTGAGTGCAGAAATCCTGAGTGCAGAAATTCCAAGTGCAAAAATCTTGAGTTCAATGTGAGCCAAAAGACTAAAATTCTGCCTGCCGCGCTCGCGCTGGCGGGGCTTGCCGTCATCACGGCGCTGGTCATCTATTTTGGCGCGGCGCGTGTGCTGGCCGTGCTGGCCTCGGTGCACCCGCTTGGGTTTGCCGCCTATGTTATGGCCCAGATTTGCATTGTGCTGGGGCTGGGGCTGTGCTGGCGCATGCTGTTGCGCTCACACCATGGGGGCAGTTTCTGGCTATGCGTATGGGGCCGGATGGTGCGCGATGCCACGGGTGAGTTCCTGCCTTTTTCGCAGGTGGGCGGGTTTGTGCTGGGCGCGCGCGTTATTAATTTGGGCGGGGTGAGGATGACGGATGCCGTTGCCTCCACCCTGGGCGATGTGACGACGGAATTCCTGGCTCAGCTTTGTTTTGTGGGCATTGGGCTGGCGGTGCTTGTACGCAAGATGCCCGGCTCGGACCTGGTGATGCCCATTGCCGTGGGGCTGTGCGTGGCGCTGCTGGCCAGCGTGGGGCTGGTGGTGGCGCAACGCGGCACGGGCACCAGGCTGTTCCGTGGCCTGGCGCGTAAAATCGCCGGTACGGTGGGTGAGGGGGCGGCGGCCAACATGGAGCGGCTGCAGGCCGCGCTGGATATTATGTACGGCGAGCGCGACCGGCTGGGCTGGAGCGCGCTTTTCCACCTGATTTGCTGGCTGGGCACCGCCACGGCCTCTTATATCGGCTTTCATGCGCTGGGCGTGCCGCTTTCCTGGCCGGATGCCATGTGCATCGAGGCACTTTTGCACGCGGTACTGGCGCTGGCTTTTTTCATTCCCGGCCGTGCCGGGGTGCAGGAGGCGGCTTATACATTGCTGGGCGGGCTGTTTGGCATTCCGCCGGATGTGGCGCTTTCGCTCTCCTTGCTGCGCCGTGCCCGCGACTTCCTCATCGCCGTGCCGGTGCTGATTATCTGGCAGGGGCTGGAGGCCAAAAAGCTGCGCACCGCCGTGTAAAACGGCCAGAACGCATGAAAAGCCCGCTTTAATCTTGTCCCGCGTCAATTCGTGGCCATGTGCTGATAAGGCAACGAGGAGGAATGAGATGTCTCTGCTGGGCTGGATTTTTCTGGGGCTCTTGGCTGGCTGGATTGCCAGTCATATCGTTGATAATGGCGGCAAGGGGCCGTTTTTGGATATTGTGCTGGGCATTGTTGGCGCGCTGGTGGGGGGCTTTATTTTCAACACCCTGGGGGCGCTGCCGGTTACCGGCTTCAACCTTTATTCGCTTGTGGTTTCGGTGGTTGGCGCGGTGGTGGTGCTGGTGTTGTACCACGCCATTGCCGGGCGGCGGGTTTTGTAGAAGCCGCGCTCCGCGCCCGCAAAAAACGCCTGCCGGGCAACCGGCAGGCGTTTTTGCTGGCATTGTTTCAGGCCGCGCGCAGGCGTTCCTGGCAGCCAGAGGCCATGGGCAGAATTGTTGTGTCTCCCGCGCGGCGGACAGACAGGCTTGTGCCAGCCTCATCGGGCAGCGCGAAGGTGAAGGCGCAGCGCCCGGAGCCTTTTCCAGCGGCTTCCAGGTCGGCACGGTGCTCGCAGGCCAGCACCGTGCCTAATTTTGTGGTGCCGGACCATACATCCAGCCATACCGGCATTTCTGGCTGCTGAGTGTCTATGGCCCAGCCGGTGATGTGGCCATCGGCGATGTCGTCGATCCAGCCTTCCAACGGGCCGGGTGTGCCGCCGGCCTTGGCCAGTATGGCGGTGGCCCGTGCCAGTACGGGGGCCAGGGCCTGCGCAAGCGTGGGGCCGGATTCCGGGCGCGGGGCGCATAGTAATGTCTCGGGGGGTTCTACATAATCCGGGCGTTCGCGCAGATATTCGGCGGCATTGTGGAATTGCGCGCGCAGCCCCGGGCCGTCGATGAAACTTTCCGACCAGCAGCCCTCGGCCAGAACACAATCATGCGTGCTGAATTCAAGCTGGAAGTAAGTGACGGTTTCCGGCACGCTGTCCTGGGTGATGGTGACGCCGTTGACCAGGCTACGGGCCAAAACCAGCACACCATCGAGCAGCATGGAATGGCCGGGAGAGACGAATAAATCGCGCTCTGGCAGGCCGCCGCCAAGCGCGCCAGCCCGGATGCGGACAGGTATTTTGCCGCGATTATTCTGCACGAAGCGGCGGGCGAAATTTTGCCAGCCAATCCAGCGTACGGGTTGCAGCCCGCCCAGGCGCGTGGCCACCAAATCTCCGGTGCGAATATCCTCGATTTTCATCTCGCCCCTGGCGGTTAGAATGCGCGTGCCAGCCAAATAGCAGATGGCGGCGATGCTGAGCCCGCCAGAGGGATCTTCGGAAAGATGCAGCGGGCCGGTAGTGGTGCTGAAGGAGCCGAGCGCCAGGCTGGAATTGGCGAGGGCGAATGTGAGGTTTGAATGATCGCTGGTGAGGACAGTGATTGTTTCCGTTCCGCCATCGGTGCCAGAGATGGAGTAGCCGGTGGCGGCGGTATAGTTCAGGTTCTGGTCGTCGATAACATCGCCATTGCTGAACCCCGTTATGGGAGCGTCGGCATTCAGCAGGTTGATGGAGAGAAAAGAGCCGGGGGTCGCGCTCTCGATAACATAAGTTCCCGCCGTGGCACCGGAGAAGCCAATATCGGTGGCGCTGAGGAGAGAGGCCGTGATGATGCCCGCGGCTTCCTGGAAGGAACCGCCGTTAATGTCGATTGTGGTGCCGCTGATGAGCTGGGCTGAAGCGAGGGCGCCCTCTTGCAGGCTTACGGTGGCGCCATTGGTCTCGATGTGGAGGGTGGAAAGCAGGTTAATGCCGATGCCGAGGCCCAATGTAGGATTGACGGTGACATCAGAACCCGAAGACCCAATGATGGTATAATTGCTGGCGATGCCGAGTTCTGGCTGAACCGTGACGCCGGTGAGGCTGGGGTTTGTAAGAATTGCCGTCGTGTAGCCAATGCCTAAAATATTTCCGAGGCCGGCGACGGTATTGCTCGTGCTGATGGATATTGTTCCGGACATTTACGCTTCTCCCGCATTTCAAGAACGCAAAACGCTTTTTGGTTTTTTAGAAAATAACAGACACTATGCGAACCGGGCCATTCACGCCCGCGATTTTATCGCCGTTTTTCTGCTGATAGGGATAATGTGTATCATTGCGAAAAACGAGTCGTATTTAATTAATCTTGGTTAACTGTGCAGGCTATTCGCAGCGTTTAAGTATTTTTCTTCATGATACGAAATTTTCGGATATCTTTACGGCGGTCCCAATTTGGAATGATTCGGCTTGGTGTTTTGTTACATGCAAGGCAATATCGTAGAACTTGTCTAAAAAATTATTATAACATTATGTTAGGGTAATTTTTGGCGTGGCGTGTTCTGAGTTTATTACATGGCGGTAATTCTTTCTACCGCCCAGCATCCACCAATACGCGCCGGGCGGCGGCGCGGGCGCGGGCGGGAATGATGCCGTGAACCTCCTTGGTGGCTTCGGCAATGGTGAGCCCGGCAAATTGCGGCGCCAGGGCACGCCCGGTTTTTTCCCACAAATTGAACAGGCGCAGGCATGGCCCCCAATCCAAGGGCGGGGCGAATAAAAGTGTATCCTGGTATTCCACATGGAAAAACAGGCTCGTGAGCAGGCGGGAGAGCTGGGTTTCGGAATAAGGCTGGCCATGGCCGAAGGGCGTGCTCTCCATATAGGCCCACATGCCGCGCCGGTTGGGGGTTACCACAATCAGCCGCCCGTCATCTTTCAGCAGCCGCCAGGCCTCGCGCAGGGCGCGCCTTGTGTTTTCCGCCTGCTCCAGCCCATGCAGGATGAGAATGCGGTCGAAGGACAGATCGGCGAAGGGCAAAGCCTCTTCTTCCGCCACGCAGGCCAGGCCAGGCCGCCCGGCGGGCCAGGCGGCCTGGCCCATGGCGGCGGGAGAAACGGCCAGGCAGCGCGCCTGTTCGCGCCAAAGAGAAAGATAAGGGCCGGTAAAGCCGAGGCCAAGAATGGACAGGCCCCGGCATTCGGGCCAGAGCGCCTGGAGCTTACCGCGCAGCAACCCGGCCGCCAGCCGCCCCAAAGGCGTGGCGTAGAAGGCGGCGGCATCTCGTGCATCGAAGGCCATTGCCCTAGTATAGCGCGGCAGAGACAAGGAGTGACAGAGATGGCGGTGACGGCGCAGGCGATTCCCATGTTGTCAGATAATTATTCCTGGCTGCTGACCGAAGCGGTGACGGGCAAAATTGGGATTGTTGACCCGGCGGAAGCCGCGCCCGCGATTGCCGTGCTGGAGGAAGCGGGGCTGAAGCTGGACATTATTTTTTTAACCCATCACCACCCCGACCATGTGGGCGGGGCGGAAGAGCTGCGCGCGCATTATGGTGCCAAGATTGTAGGTAACCAGGCCGATGCGCACCGCCTGCCCGCGCTGGATGTGCCGGTTTATGAAGGAGCGATGGTGGAATTTGGCGTGGCGAATGCACGGGTTATTGAAGTGCCAGGGCACACGCAGGGGCATATAGCCTATTATTTTGCCGATGGCGGGCTGCTTTGCGCGGGGGATACGCTGTTCTCCATGGGCTGTGGCCGGTTATTTGAGGGCACGGCGGAGCAGATGTTCAACTCGTTTGGCAAATTCGCCGATTTGCCGGATGAGACGCTGCTTTGCTGCGGCCATGAATACACCCAGGCCAATGCGCGGTTCGCGCTGAGCGTGGAACCGGATAATGAGGCGTTGCGGGCCCGGGCTGAGGAAGTGGACAGGCTGCGCGCGCAGGGGCTGGCAACCTTACCGGTGAGCCTGGGGGTGGAGCGGGCCACCAACCCGTTTTTACGTGCCAGAAGCGCCGAGGAGTTTGGCGCCAGGCGCAGGGCGAAAGATAATTTTTAACAAAAAGGCCTGGGCTGGACCCCAGGCCTTTTGCTGCTGCCCGATGCAGCTGTTTATGCGGCGGCAACACGGCGCTTGGCGGGTACGGGCAGGCGGTTATAATCCGCCGCCGCGCCCCCGCGGGCGAGCTTGAAGGCTGTTATGGATTTGTTCAGCCCGTCAATCTCGCCGCGCAGCGAATGCACCGCCGCCGTGGTTTGCTCCACCATGGCGGCATTTTGCTGCACGGCCTGGTTCATTTGCCCCACGGCCTCGCTTACCTGCGCCAGCCCGCCGGACTGGTTGCGCGCCGCGCTGGCGATGCCGGACACCAATGTTTCGATTTGTGTGACATTGCCGCCGATGGAATCCAGTGCCTGACCCGTTTTGCGCACCAGCTCCACACCCTGCGCCACCTGCGCGCCAGAGGTGGAGATGAGGCCCTTGATGGCCTTGGCGGCATCGGCGGAGCGTTGCGCCAAGGCCCGTACCTCGGAGGCCACCACGGCGAAACCGCGCCCGGCATCGCCCGCGCGCGCGGCCTCTACCCCGGCATTAAGGGCGAGCAGATTGGTCTGGAAGGCGATGTCGTCGATCAGCCCGATAATCTGCCCGATCTCGCGCGAGGAGGTCTCGATCTGCTCCATGGCTGCCCCCGCCTCGCCCACCACGTTGCGGGAATTGGCGGCGCCGCTGTTGGCCGCGCTTACCGCGCCATTGGCTTGCGATGCACCGTCGGCCGTGCGTTTCACCCCTTCGCTCAGCTCGTTAAGCGCCGTGGTGGTTTGCAGCAATGCCGCGGCCTGCTGCTCGGTCCTGCGGGACATATCATCCGCCGCCTGGGCCAGCTCCTCGATGCTGCTGTTGATGATGTGCGAGGCGTTCTGGATGGTGGAAAGCGTGCCGGAGAGTTTGTCCATGGCGTTGTTGAAATCGGCGCGGAGCTGCGCGTATTCGGCCGGGATGGCATCGCCCATGCGGTGCGCGAGGTCGCCCGCCGCCAGGGCGCGCATCGCCTCGCTCATTGCGGTTACAATCTGCGCTGTGCTCTGCTGCACCTTTGCCTCGGCCTCGTGCCGCTGCCGTTCAGAGGCTTCCAGGTACACGGAAATAGTCATGTCCATGTCGAGAAACGTGGCTTTCACCAGCGCCGTTACTTCTTCGGCAAGCTGTTGGGCAGCGGCCTGGCTGGGCCGGCCGAAGCGGCGCTTGGGCCAGCGCGCGGCCACGGCGGCATGCAGCAAATGCTCCAGCACCAGCGTGTAGCCGCCAATATACCAGCGCGGCGCCAGGCCGATTTTGGCGTGGATTTCGCCCACATGGCTTGAGGATTTGGCGTAGGCTTCATCCAGCGTGCCGCTGGTTATCAGGTCCCAATGCGCCTGCTGCTTGGCTTTGGCGTGCTGCATGGCGGCCTCGCTACCAAAAAGCCTGGCGATTTCGGGCGTGGCGCGGATGCGGTTGTAAAGCGCGTCCAGCGCCGCGGGCAGGGCGCCCATGGTAACGGCCTTGGCGCCGCGCAGCCGGCTTTGCAGCTGCGGGCTGATCTGCATGAAGTTCAGGCGTTCGTTAAGGTCTCTAAGGTTCGACATGCGGCTCCACCCGGGTTGGACAGTATGCCGCTGTTGTTTGACGGGGATTGTTTAAGCCGCGCTTAAAACCAGAAGAGATTTAGGCGCGGCGGGCATTTTACGGGCGCGGCAGCAGCTTGCCCGCTTGCGGCGCCTTGAACGCGCAGAGCCGGTAACGCGCGAATACCTCGCTGCCGCGGTGGCGTGTGATCGTGCCAAGGAGTTTGCGGCAAGGGGCGTCCGGGTGGCGGGTGAGCATTATGCCCATTGTGCCAGGCGCCACGGCGGGAGGGTAGCTGAAATAGCGCCAGCGCGGCTGCCAGCGATTATAAAAGCCCGCCACCTTCACGCTGGGCAGGCCTTCCACCGCCAGGGCGGCCATGGTGGCGTAATCGTCGCTGGTAATGAAGGCGGGGTGGCTGGCCATGGCGTTCCGCGCCAGGGTGCGCCATCCGGCAAGCTGGTTGCCCGCCGTGTCTAGCCGCGCGGGCAGGGCAATGGGCGCGGCAACGGCCTGCACGTAAACCAGGGCCGTGATACCAAAACCCAGCCGCAGCGCGGGCTTGCGCCAGCGCGCCAGCACCGGCGCGGGCAGCATGGCGGCGGCAATGCAGGCGCTGGGGTAGACGATGGCGGCCCAGTTGCCCTGCACCCGGCTGGAGATGACATATTCCAGCATCACCGCGCTGGGCACCAGGGTGACCCAGAGCAGCAGCCTTGCGCCGGGAGAGGCATCGCCCCGCAAATGCCACACCCCCAGCACCGCGAGCCAGGCGATGAGCGGTGTCGCCAGCAGGGCCTGGCCGCCAACCAGCTCCGCGAGGAATTGCGCGGCGCGGGCTGGGTCGAATAATGCCTCGCGCCCGCCTTGCTTAAGGTAGCTGACCCAGCCATGGGCTGCGTTCCAGGCGATGTCGGGGGCGAACAGGGCAAAGGCAAGGATGATGGCCGCCCAGGGCCAGGGCGTGGCAAGCTGGCGCCGCCCCCAGGGGCTGAACAGCAGCCAGAAGAACACCGCGGCGATGAACAGCACGGAGGTGTATTTGGAAAGAAGCAGTGCGCCCGTGGCCAGCCCCAGGGCCAGCCACCAGCGCGGGGCGGGCGTGCTGATGAGCCTGACGCAAAGGTAGAGGCAGAGCGTCCAGAAGAAGATGAGGGGGGTGTCGGGCGTGATGATGATGCAGCCCGCGCCGACCATGAGTGTGGCGTTGAGCAGCAGCGCGGCCAGCAAGCCCCGCCCTGGCGCCAGCCTTTCGGCCGTGGCCCACAGCAATACGGAGCCTAAAGCGGCCGATAACGGGCCGAGCAGACGGACACCGAACGGGGTTTTGCCGCATATGGCGGTGCCGGCCTTGATCCAGAGCGCCACCATGGGTGGATGGTCGTAATAGCCGGGTTGGAGATGCTGCGCCCAGAGGAAGTAATATGCCTCGTCCGGCGCGAGCGGCAGGGCAGCGGCCATGGCCAGGCGGAGGAGGGTGAGCGCCAGCAAAGCTGCCAGCGCCCAGGGCAAGGGGGCTGTCCGCATTAGCGCAGGCGCCATACCAAAGTGGCGGAGACGGCGTAGTTCCATACCACCCCCACCGCGGCACCCGCCGCGCCAGAGGCCAGGCCATGCCCGTTTTCGGCGTATAAGGCGCGGGCAATGCCTATATTGGCGTAGGCGCCCAGGCTGCAAACCAACAGAAACAGTACCAGCCCGCGCCAGGCCCTGGTGCCCTTAAGCCGCTGCGCCCGGTAGGTGAGCTGGTTGTTGAGCTGGAAATTGGCGACCATGGCGATGATGGTGCCGAGCGTCTGCGCCGCCGTGAATTCCAGCCCTGCCGCGCGGGCGAGCTGCAGCACGGCGAGGTTGATGAGCACGCCGACCCCGCCCACCAGGGCGAAGGAGATGAAGCGCAGCGGCACCAGCCCGTGCAGAGCTTTGTCGATGAGCAGCCCGGCGAATTGCGCCAGCACCAGCACGTCCAGCTTGCTCTCGCCGGCCGCGCGCGGGCGGAATTTATACGGGATTTCGGCGATATTGAGGCGCCGGGGCGCGGCCAGGATGAGGTCGAGCAATATTTTGAAACCCTGGCCGGTGAGCCGCCCGGCGAGCTGCTCGAACAATTCCTGGCGCAGCAGGAAGAAGCCGCTCATCGGGTCGGAAACGCTGGTGCGCGTCATCATCTGCGCCAGTTTTATGCCGGTTTCCGAGAGGCGCACGCGTAAGGGGGAGGACAGGCCGGAGGCATCGCCGCCCTGCACATGGCGGCTGCCCACGGCCATGTCGGCGCCGTTGCGCACGGCGTCCAGCATCAGCGGCAGGCGGGTTTCATCGTGCTGCATATCGCCATCGATTACGGCGACATATTCGGCGGAGGAGGACAAGGCGCCCTCGATAACGGCGGAGGAAAGGCCGCGCCGCCCGGCGCGCTTGATGCAGCGCACGCGGGAATCCTGGCTGGCCAAAGCGCGCGCGGCGGCGGCGGTGCCGTCCGGGCTGTCATCATCGACGAACACCACCTCCCAGGTGATGCCGGCGAGCGCTTTATCGAGTGCGGCCACCATGGGCGCGACATTGTCGCGCTCATTATAGCATGGCACCACGACCGTTAAGGTGGCAGGCACGGAGGCTTACAGCGCTTCGAGTACCGCCTCGGCGCGGCTGACCTCGAACCCGCCTGGTTCCTCGACGGCCAGATGGGTGACCACGCCATCTTCCGCCACCAGGGCGAAGCGCTGGCTGCGCAGCCCCATGCCGCGGGCGGCAAGGTCCAGCTCCAGCCCCAGCGCCTTGGTGAAGGCGCCGGCGCCATCGGCCAGCATCACCACCGCATCGCCTGCTTTCTGGTCCTTGCCCCAGGCGCCCATCACGTAGGCGTCGTTAACCGCCAGGCAGACGATTTTGTCCACGCCCTTGGCCTTGAACTCGGGTGCCAGCTTGATGAAGCCGGGCAGGTGCTTGGCGCTGCAGGTGGGGGTGAAAGCGCCGGGCACGGCAAACAGAACCACCTTGCCACGCCCCAGCAGCTCCGCCGTGTCGGCCTCGCGCGGGCCTTCGGCGGTTGCAACCATGAGCTTCATGGATGGAAGTTTATCGCCAGTTTTGATCATAATGCCCCGTTATGTGTCGTAGCCGATGAATCTCCGTACACGAAGCGCCAAGGCGCGTGAAGGGTTGGCGCGCGGCGGAGGGGACGGCTATACTGGTGTAATGACGGCCTCGAAACATACCCAGCCGGACTGGCTTACCGGGCAACTGCTCATCGCCATGCCCGCAATGCGGGATCCGCGCTTTGCGCAAAGCGTTATCTTCATCTGCGCCCATAATGCCGAGGGCGCCATGGGGGTGCTGCTGAACCGCCCGGTGAAGGCGCCGGGCTTTGCCGAGCTTTTGCAGCAGCTGGGCGTGGCGCCAAACCCGCCCAGGCGGGAATTGCCCGTGGGCAATGGCGGCCCGGTGGATGACCAGCGCGGCTTTGTGCTGCATTCCAGCGATTGGAGCGCTGGGGGCAGCCTGGAGATTGATGGCGCGCATGTGCTCTCCGCCAATCTGGATATTCTGCGCGCCGTGGCCGAGGGCGGCGGGCCGGAGCGGGCCTGCCTGGTGCTGGGCTATGCCGGCTGGGGCGCGGGGCAGTTGGACGAAGAGATGAAGCAGAATAGCTGGCTGAACGTGCCCGCGGATGAGGCGATTATTTTTGATACCAATTACAACACCAAATGGCAGCGCGCGCTGGCGAAGCTGCATATAGACCCGGCGCAGCTTTCCGCCGGTGCCGGGCACGCATGAGCCGGATTGTGATTGCCACCCGCAACCCGGGTAAAATTAAGGAATTTCTGCCGCTGCTGGCGCCCTTGGGGCTGGAGCCGGTTGCGGCTGGGGCGCTGGGGCTGCCGGAGCCGGAGGAAAGCGCGCCCGATTTTGCCGGGAATGCGCGGATAAAGGCGCTGGCGGCGGCCAAGGCCTCTGGCTTGCCCGCCCTGGCCGATGATTCCGGGCTTTGCGTTGCCGCCATGGGCGGGGCGCCGGGTGTGCGCTCGGCGCGGTTTGCGGCGGGGGATTATCCGGCGGCGTTTGCGCGGATTCTGGCTGCCGCCGGGGCCGCCGGAGAATGGCGTGCCTGGTTTACCTGCGCTTTGTGCCACGCGCTGCCGGATGGTGGCACCGCCACTTATATTGGCGAGGCCCATGGCCGCCTTGCCCCGCCGCAGGGTGGCGAAGGGTTTGGCTATGACCCGATTTTTATTCCCGATGGTTATGGGGAAAGCTACGCCCAGCTTGGCGCTGAGGTGAAAGACAAGATCAGCCACCGCGCCCGCGCCTTCGCGCAATTCGCGGCGGCGCGGCGCCTTGCCCCCTGAACCCCTGGCGGGGTTCAAGGGGCAAAGTGCCCGCCCTTAATTGCCGTAGCCGACGATGCCCTTGATTTCCATGAAATCGTTGAGCGCGAAATCGGCATATTCGCGGCCATTGCCGGATTGTTTGTACCCGCCGAAGGGCGCGAAGAAGTCGATATCCGGCGCGTTGACGTAGATGCTGCCCGCGCGCAGGCGCGAGGCGACGCCGCGGACCTGCTCCATGTTATTGCCCTGCACATAGGCGGCGAGGCCGTACACCGTGTCGTTGGCAATTTCGATGGCTTCGTCCACTGTGTTGTAAGGGATGATCGAGAGGACGGGGCCGAAGATTTCCTCCTTCTCGATGGTCATGCCGGGCTTCACATTCCCGAACACGGTGGGGCGGGCGTAATAGCCTTTGCTCAGCCCATCGGGCTTGCCCAGGCCGCCGCAGGCCAGCGTGGCGCCTTCGTCGATACCGGCCTTGATGAGGCGCTGCACCTTGTCCCACTGCATCTGGCTGACGAGCGGGCCGAGCACCGTGCCTTCGGCCAGCGGGTTGCCGGTAACCTGCTTGGCGGCTTCGTCCGCCGCGATTTCCAAGGCTTTGTCGTGCAGGTGGCTGGGCACCAGCATGCGGGTGGCGGCATCGCAGCTCTGGCCGGAATTGATGAAGCAGGCGCCGATGCCCTGGCGCACGCGCAGGCCGAGATCGGCATCCGGCAGGATGATGTTGGCGGATTTGCCGCCCAGCTCCTGGCATACGCGCTTGACGGTGGCGGCGGCCTCGCGCGCCACGATGATGCCGGCGCGGGTAGAGCCGGTGAAGGACACCATGTCCACATCCGGGTGGCCGGCCAGAACCTGGCCCACATCCGGCCCGGTGCCGTTGACGAGGTTGAACACGCCCTTGGGCACGCCGGCCTCGTGCATGATCTCGGCGAAGATGAGTGCGTTGATGGGCGCGATTTCAGAGGGTTTAAGCACCATGGTGCAGCCCGCGGCCAGGGCGGGGGCTACCTTGCACACAATCTGGTTCAGCGGCCAGTTCCAGGGCGTAATCAGCCCGCAAACGCCGATTGGCTCTTTCACCACGCGGGTGGTGCCGCGGGTTTCGTAATACGCGAAGGTCTCGAATTTATCGATGAGGGCCTGGAAATGCCCCTGGCCGACAAACACCTGCGCTTCCTTCGCCAAGCCGGTGGGCGCGCCCATTTCCTGCGTCACGGCCGCGGCGATTTCGTCGTAACGGCGGTTATAGATTTCCAGGCAGCGCTTCAGCAGGTTTAATCGCTCTTGGTGGCCGGTGCGCGAATAGGTGCGGAAGGCAGTCTTGGCGGCGGCCACGGCGCGGTCCACATCGGCGCGGGAGCCGCCTGAGATTTCAGTGAACGCCTCTTCCGTGGCGGGGTTGATGACGGGGATGCGGCGGGGTGCCACGGGGTCCACCCATTCACCGTTTATGTAGAATTTCAGGTTGCGGGTCATATCACCATCCTCCTTACAGGCGGGTCCGGTTGTCAATGGTTTACGCGATAACGCTTCAAGCCTTTGTTTGGTGTTTCATGGTACATCTGGGGCTGGTCTCAGGCCGGAAAATCCCACAAATGCGGCGTCCGCCGCCGCTCCAGCGCGCGTTTCAGCGCTGCCGCCAAATCCCGCTTCTGCGCCGCGCCAAGCTGGCGGCCAATTTCCTGCGCCGCGCCGCGCGCGCGTAACCGCAGCACCGGCACGGCGGCTGGGCGCTCTTGCAGTTCCACACGCGCCCAGTCGGGGGAGAGGCTTACAATCTCCTGCCGCCCATCAGGGGCGATGCGCGTGATTTCCAGTACGGCCTCTTTCACGCGGATAATTTCGCACGCCCGCGCGGCGCGCGCGTTCAGCCAGAACAGCAGTGCCGCCAGCGCGATGTCCACGCCATTAAAGCCCATCACCGGCCAGGCGCCGAGGAAGTACATCAGCGTGGTGACGTAGAGCGAGGCCACGGCCATGCCGCCAAACACCAGCCATAGCGCCCGGCGCGAGAGGCTGCGGTGCGGGCGCAGCACGGCCTCGAAATAAAGCGGGCCATCCTTGCTGTCTGGCGTGTCCATGCCGCATAAACCGCTCTGCCCATGCTTTTGCCAAGGACAAAATGCCGAAACTCATGAAGCGCGCCGATATTCCGGCCTTTCTCACCGCCATTGCCCAGGGCAACCCAGACCCGAAGACGGAGTTGCACTACGCCACGCCGTTCCAGCTTCTCGTCGCGGTGGTGCTCTCGGCCCAAACCACGGATGTGGCGGTGAACAAGGTTACCCCCGCCTTGTTCGCCAAGGCGCCCGATGCCAGGGCGATGGCGGAACTGGGCGAGGCGGGGATTGGCCCGTTGATTAAAACCATCGGGCTATGGAGCGCCAAGGCCAGGAACGTGGCCGCCCTGGCCGTGCTGCTGCAAGAGCGCCATGGCGGCGAGGTGCCGGAAAGCCGCGAGGCGCTGGAGGCCCTGCCCGGCGTGGGGCGCAAAACCGCAAACGTGGTGCTGAACGAAATTTTCGGCCACCCCACCATGGCGGTGGACACGCATATATTCCGCCTGGGCAACCGCACCGGCTTGGCGCTGGGCGCCACACCGCGCGCGGTGGAAGACCAGCTTGTAAAGCGCATCCCCAAGGAGATGCTCAAACCCGCGCATTTATGGCTGATTCTGCACGGGCGCTATTTATGCAAGGCGCGCACGCCGGAGTGCTGGCGCTGCCCAGGTGCCGCCTGGTGTGCCTATACCGAAAAAACCCCGGTGCCTTCAGGCAAAAAACCCGCCAAGGCGTAAGGCTGCTTGACGCTGCACACCCGTCATCCCCGCGCAAGCGGGGATTTTGTGAAATCAAAACGGCTTCCGGCTCAGCCTTCCATTTCCACAGGGTAGCGCTTCAAATATTCCGCGAACATCGGCTCCAGCGCCTCTTTCGTCAGCCCATATTGCGCCAGCTTGTATTCATGCCGGCCAAATTTGTCCTGCGGGTTGTCATCCACCCAGGCCTGCATCGCGGCTTCGGCCCCGGGCGTGAATTCATCGCCCAGCGCCTTGTATAGTTTGCGCATCGTGCCAATCGGGTCGCGCATCATATCGGCATAATGCACGTCTATCACGCGGTCCTCGCCAATCTCATCGCGCGCCGCCATGCCGCGCCGCGCGTGCTCCGCCGCCTGCCACGGGTAGTTCCAGCCCAGCCACGCCGTATCCACCTTGCCCATATAGGCCATGTGCCCCAGCGAGATGAGGCTGCACAGCGAGCCGGTTGCGGCGTAGGGGTCGCGGTGCGTCCATACCAGCCGCGCATCCGGGTAGATTTTCAGCAGAGTCTGGAGGTTGAGGATGTGCGACGGCATCTTCAAATTCCACATTCCGGGCGCATCCGCCTGATGAAGCTGCAGGAATTTTTTGTGGTATTCGTAAGCTGGCGTGGCATCGGCGGCGAAATACCATTCCCGGTATTGCGGCAGCTTGCCGGCGGATTCCCACATCAGCGTGCGGAAATCATGCGCCAGAATCCACACGCATTCATGCGGGTAAATGGCCGAGCCGCGGTAATATTTGCTGGCACTGGGCGCCGCCGCCTGCATCTTGCGGTCCATCTCCAATGCCGCCATGGCGCGCGGGCCGGTGTAAAGCTCATCCGCCGCAGGCGGCGGCACCGGGTCGTCCAGCTCCCATTTCAGCGGCGAGCGCCGGTTGGGGTCGGCGGCGAGCAGGTTGTTCAGCAGCGTGGTGCCGGTGCGCGGCAGGCCGAACACAAAAACCGGCTTTTCCACCTTGCGGCTCAGCAACTCCGGGCGCTTGGCCAGCGCATCAATCACCTTCAGCCGGTCGCTCAGCGCCTTCACCAGCCCGTATTGCAGGCGGCCCAGCAATTCAGGCGGGCGCTCATTATCCTTGTTTACGTCAGAGACGATAATTTCCAGCCCCTCGCGGAAGCTATCGCCGCCGAAATCGCCAAGGCCGGTGGCGCGTTGTGCCTCTTCGATAAGCTGGTCCGTGACAAATTTCGCTGCCATATGGCGCCCTCCCGTATTTTTCTCCGGGGCAGTTTTGCGCGGCGGCGCGGGCCGGGCAAGCAGGCCAGATGGCTGGGCCCGGCCAGATTATCCAGGCCGGGCCGCATTCGGCCAAGAGCGCGTTTGCAAAACCGCTCTGGCTGCCGCTAGAGCGGCTTTGCAAAGAGTCTCTAATGCGGCAGCGTGCCCGAGCTGGCGGTAAGCTGCATGCGGTACTGGCGCGGCGTGTGCCCGGTGGCGCGGCGGAACGCGTAGCAAAAGCCCGAAGGCGAGCCAAACCCCATGGAATAGGCAATGGCCTTCACGCTCTCGCCGCTGGCCAGCAGGCGCTTGGCGTTATCGATGCGCGTGCGCGCGATATAATCGCCGATCGAGCATTCGCGGCTGGCGCGGAAGCCGCGCGTGAGCTGGCGGATGGACAGGCCGCACAGGCTGGCGAGTTCCGAGAGGGTGGGCGGGCTGCGTACCTCGCGCAGGCGCTCGTCAATCATGCGCAGGCGCCACCCGGCCAGGCCGCCCGAGGCGCATTCCTTGTCCAGCGAGAGGTAGTAGCGGTTCAGCTCAATGGCGATCTGCACCGCCATTGCCTCGGAATAGGCATGGCTGGCAAAGCCGGGGTTGCGCGCCTCCTGGCCCAGCCGCAGCAGCAAATTCTGCACTTCCTCGGACGGCACGCTCAGCGTGGCTTCCAGGCGCCGCCCCGTCCACTCAAAATCGTGCCCCAGCCAGCGCTGGAACATATCGCGTTGCAGCAGGCAGAGAATGGAGACCTGGCTGCCGGAATCACCCCGCACGCGCATTATCTCGTCTGGCGGCGCCATGAATACACGGCCCAGCGGCTCAAACCGGTGCGGCGCCCAATGGTTCTTGAAGCAGGCCCGGGCATTGTTGCGGGGGGTAACGGCAAGGTCGAGCCAGTAAAAATCGCGGCATACGGAATTCTCGCCCGGATTGGCAATGTCGAAACGCACCACCTGGACGGTGGCGGTTGGCACGCTCAATTCGGCATCGACGGTCATGACACCCCGCGAATTGGGGGCGCCGCTTTCGCCAACGGCTAAGGCCATGTAATTCGGTCTCTCTTCCCGGTCTGTCTCTTGTGTTTCTGGCAAGTGCTGGGCAGCTTATCACGGCTGGAGAAATTCTGGCAATTCGCTTTGCGTCCCGCCGCCGCCACAACGGCCCATGCTCGACATAACAGGCGATTGCGGGCTTTGGGCGGCAAAGAGATAACCCGCGCGAATGCGGGTGCGCCCGGCGAATGAAGGAGAGATTGCATGTCCAAGGGGCTTTTCGACCTTACCGGCAAGGTCACGCTGGTAACTGGCGGCAATAGCGGCATTGGGCTGGGTTTTGCCCGCGGCGTGGCCAAATGCGGCGGCGCGGTGGAAATCTGGGGCCGCTCGGCCGAGAAGAACGCGGCGGCCAAGGCCGGGCTGGAAGCGTTCGGCGGGCGCGTCGTCACGCGGCAGGTGGATGTGTCGAAGGAAGACCAGATCATCGCCGGGTATGAGGCGCTGATGAAGGATTTCGGCCGCATCGATTGCGTGTTCGCCAATTCCGGCGGCGCGGCCAAGGTCAACTCCATGCTGGACCTGACGAACGAGGAGTATCACGACCTTATCAACCTGAACCTGCACGGTGCCTATTATACGCTGCGCGAGGCGGCCAAGCTGATGGTGAAGCGCGCCGAGGCCGGGGAGCCGGGCGGCTCGCTGGTGGCGTGCGGCTCGCTTTCCATGTTCATGGGCCTGCCAGGCAAGGCGCATTATGCCGGGTCCAAGGCGGCTTTGGGCGCCATTATCCGCGGCATGGCGGTGGAGTTCGGCAAACATGCCATCCGCGCCAATATCATCGCGCCGGGCCTCATCTCCACGGGCATGACGGGTGACGACCAAAGCCCGGTGGCCAAGTTCATGTCCGCCAAAACCCCCATCCCGCGCGTGGGCTACCCGGAAGATTTCGAGGGCATCGGCGCGTACCTGGCCAGCGATGCCTCTTCCTTCCTCACAGGTGAGACCATCACCATCGATGGCGGCTATATGGTCCGCCCGATGTAATTGCCCCCGGGGGCCTTCATCTCGCGGTGAAGGCCCCTAATTCGTTCAACAAACAACAATCTGGAGAGCGGCCATGCGAGTTCTCAATATTCACGGCGTCAACGATGTCCGGCTGGACCCCAAAACCCCCACCCCGCCCGGCGATGCGGATGTGGTGGTGAAGGTGAAAGCCTGCGGCATTTGCGGCAGCGACCTCACCTACATCAAATTCGGCGGCATCCACCGGCCAGAAGGCGGTGTTACCCCCATCGGGCACGAGGCCGCGGGCGAAATTGTGGCCGTGGGCGCGGGCGTTAAGGATGCGTTTGTCGGCCAGCATGTGGTCATCAACCCCATGAACACGCCCAGCTTCATCGGCAGCGGCGGGCCGGAAGGCGCGTTTAGCGACGAGGTGCTGGTGCGCGACGCCCGCGTGGGCGACAGCCTGCTGCCCATCAGCAACGACCTGCCCTTCGAGATCGCCGCCCTGGCCGAGCCGCTGGCCGTGGCGCTGCATGGCGTGAACCGCTCCAAGGCCAAGCCGGGCGACAAGGTTGTGGTGTTCGGCTGCGGCCCCATCGGCCTGGCCATGGTGCTGTGGCTGGCGGACCGCGGGGTTGAGGATGTGATTGCCGTGGACCTGGCGCCAGAGCGGCTGGAGCGCGCCAAGGAGATGGGCGCCAGACACGTCATCAACGCCGCCACCGAAAATCTGCGCGAGCGCCTCTTCGCGATCCATGGCTCGCACCATTATTTCGGCCGCGACGTTGCCAATACCGATGCGTTCATCGACGCCGCCGGCGGCCCGAACATCCTGTCCGATGTCATCAGCTTCATCCGCCATCAGGGCCGCATGGTCATCACCGCCGCGTACATGAAGCCGGTGACCATAAGCCTGGGCGCGATGCTGACCACCGAGATGGAGCTGACCACCGCCGTTGGCTACCCCACCGAGATGTCCGAAGTGGTGGCTGCCCTGCCGCGCCTGCAAACCAAGCTGGCGAAGCTCATCAGCCACCGCTTCAATTTCAACGACGTGCTGAAGGGCTTCGAAATCGCCGCCACGCCGCAATCGGCCAAGGTGATGATCCAGTTCGAGGACCAGCCCGCCTAAACACGCTGGGGCCGCACAAAAACCAGCGCCGTCAGGGGCAACCCTGGCGGCGTTTTTGCTTCAACCCATCAAGGCCCGTGTGGCGGCCACGGCAGGCGCCAGCCGCTCTTGCGGCCCTATCCCGGCCCTGGCGGCATCCAGCATCGGCACTTCCAGCCCCAGCATCAACCCTGGCGGCAGGGCGGCTATAAACCCCCGCAAGGGCAGCTCGCCCTGGCCCGGCGGCAGGCGGTTATCGCGCGCCTCCTCGCCATAGCTGGCATGGCGCGAGACCAGCGGCACATCGCAAAGCTGGGCGTAGAAAATGCTGGCCGGGTCCAGCGCGGCAATATCCGCGATAGTGGCGCCGGAGCGGAACACATGCATGGAATCGAGCAGCAGGCCGAGATTGGGCGCGCCCGTTTGCGCGATGGCGGCGGATGCGGCGGCAAGGCTGCCCAGCGGCAGGCCCGGCATCATCTCCAGCGTTGCCTGCATGCCATGGGTGGCGGCCAAACCGGCAAACGCCGCAAGCTGGGCTATGGCGCGGCCATGGTCCGGCTCCAGGCACACGGTGTTTACAATGGGTGCGCCCAGCTCGCGCATCAGCGCCATATCTGTTTCGGCATCGGCTATATCGGTGCCCGGGCGGATCAGGAATCCCTCGCCCAGCGAGATGCTGATGCCGCATTCACGCAGCGCCGCCGCCAGATCGCGCCGCAGCACCTTATCCTCTCGCAGCGACCAGGCGGGGTAATTATGCGGGTTGGCGGTAAACGGGGCAGGGGCGATGCTGATATGCCGGCAGCCCAAATCCGCCGCCAGCTTAACAAACGCCACCGGCGGCAGGCCGAGGGCGGAGATGAAATCTATCCCAATGGCGCGCATGGCCGTGGCTCCTTTTACAGCAATGTGCCGCCATCCACCTGCATCACCTGCCCGGTGACGAAATCTGCGCGGTTACAGGCAAGGTAAAGTACGGCGGCGGAAACTTCCTCGGGCCGCGCCACGGGGCGGCTTAGCGGGCCGGTGCGGGCGCGCTTTTTCATGTCCTCGGGCGCCGTGCCTTTGAAGGCGCTCATGAAAAACCCCGTCTCGCGGTTGAAGCGGCTGCCTTTGCTGAAGGCTTCCGGGTCTTCCGCCACCGTGCCGTAAGGGGCGACGCAATTTACGGTAATATTGTGCTGCCCCACCTCTTTGGCCAGCACGCGGGTAAAACCATGCACGGCGGCCTTGGCGGCGGAGTATACGGGCAGCATATAATCGCCCACCAGCCCGGCGGTGGAGCCTATATTGATGATGCGCCCGGCCTTGCGTTCAATCATGCCCGGCAGCACGGCATGGGTCATGCGCAAAGTGGTCATAAAATTAATGTCTATATCGCCCTGCCAGCTTGCCGGGCTTGAGTCCACAAAAAACCCCGCCCCCACATTGCCGCCCACATTATTTACCAGCACATGCACCGGGCCGAGTGCCGCGGCCGCCGCCAGAATACGCGCGGGTGCTGTGGCATCCAGCATGTCGGCCTTTACGAACACAGCCGCCTGGGCGCCGCGCTCCAGCGCGGTTTGCGCCACGCGCGCCCCTGCTTCTTCATCGCGCCCCACAGCCACCAGTTTTGCCCCCTCGGCGGCGAAATCCAGCGCGATAGCGCGGCCAATATTGGCCGTGGCGCCCGTGACGATGACAATTTTCCCGGCAAGCCCAGTGTCCATTATGCTCTCTTTCGCGTGGTTGCGGCGAGTATAATGCCCGGCGCGCGCGGCGGGGCTGGTGTTTTATATTCGGTCAGGCCAAAATATCGCGGCCCGGACAGAGAGCGTTACGCGAGATTGCGGCGGCGGAAGGCGCGGCATTAGGGTTGGACGTAGAAAATGTGGAACATAATGAAAATGATGGAGGGCGTATGAAACTGGGCTTTGCCATGCCGCATATGCTGCGGCTGAAAGCAACCTTGCAGCCATGGGAAGCCGCGGTAACCGGGGCGGACCAGAAAAAACTGGCGCGCTGGGCCGATAAATTGGGCTTCGCGCAAATCGCCGTGCCGGAGCACCACATCATTCCGCGCGCGCATGTCGGTCTCTCCGGCCCGCATTATTTCAACGCCTTCACCGCTATGTCCTACTACGCGGGCGCCACCGACAATATCCGGGTGAATTCCTGCATCTCCATCCTGCCGGTGCAGCATCCCATCATCACCGCCAAGGCGCTTGCCACAATGGATTGGCTGAGCGGCGGGCGGGTGAATGTCACCTTCGCCGTGGGCTGGCTGAAGGAGGAGTTCGATCTGCTCGGTGTGCCGTTCCATGAGCGCGGGCGGATGAGTGATGAATACCTCGCCGCCATCGTCGAGCTCTGGACCAAGGACGATCCCGTATTCGAAGGCAAATACGTGAATTTCCGCGATGTGGCCTTTGAACCCAAGCCGGTGCAAAAGCCGCACCCGCCTATCTGGATGGGCGGCGATGCCGATGCGGTGCTGAAACGCGCCGCGCGCTACGCCACGGGCTGGTGGCCCTTCCTCACCAAGCCGGAGACCATCCCGGAACGGATTGATTTCATCAAATCCCAGCCTGATTATAATGGCAGGCTGGAAGACGTGTTCTACGGCATGTCCACCAGCCGCGTGGGCGAGGGGCATGTGGTGCTCGACGACCCCAAGGCGCGGCCAGGCATGACAAAAACGGAAATCATCGACCGGCTAGGGTATTTCAAAACGCTCGGTGTCACCATGAGCTCAGTGCCCATGCCGCAGCTCAAGCATATCGGCGAATATTACGACTACACGCAATGGATCGCGGAGGAGATCATGCCCGCCATGGCGGGATGAACGCCCCCGCGAGGGTGTGGTTACGAAATTTCGCCAATCAGCGTGCCTACCTCGTAGGTCTGCCCCGTGGCAGCCATATGTTTCAGCGTGCCGGTGGCGGGCGCGGCAATATCCTGCGTCGCCTTGGCCATCTCGATGGTGTAAATCGGGTCGCCCTCGCTCACGGCCGCGCCATCGGGCACCAGCCATTCCACCAGATCGGCTTCGGTCATCGACATCTCAAGGCGGGGGATCAGTAATTGTGTGGTCATGGTCTCTCTTCTCAGCTTGCAACAATCTGGCGCACGCGCGCGGCAATGGAGCCGGCATTGGGAATCTGGTTCGTCTCGATCTCGCGCGAATAGGCGATGGGCGCGAAGGCCGCGCCAAAGCGCGTGGCCGGGGCTTTCAGCGTGGTGAACAGCTCCTCGTTGATGGTGCTCGCAATCTCGCCGCCAAAGCCGCAAAACTCGGTAGCCGCATGCACCACCAGGGCGCGGCGGGTTTTCTTCACGGAATCCAGCACGCGGTGGTAATCCAGCGGCACCAGCGAGCGCAAATCGATCACCTCGGCGCTGATGCCGTCCTTTTCCAGCTCCTCGGCGGCCTTCAGGCATTGCGCCACCTGCCAGCCATAGGTCACGAGCGTAATATCCGTGCCCGGCCGCCGCACTTTGGCCACCCCCAGCGGAATACGGTAATCCTCCACCGGCACCTCGCCTTTCAACGAGCGCAGCAGCGCCATCGGCTCCAGATGCACGCAGGGGTCTTCGTCAAAAATGCAGCTCAGCAGCAGGCCTTTGGCATCGAACGGGGTGGAGGGGTACACCACTTTCAGCCCCGGCGTATGCAGCAGCCACGCTTCCAGCGATTGCGAATGTTGCGCCCCCGTGCCGCCCAGCCCGCCGCCCACAATCATGCGGATGGTCAGCGGCACATGCGTGGCGGCACCGGACATATAACGCTGCTTGGCGGCATGGTTGAAAATCTGGTCCATGCACACGCCCGCGAAATCGTTGAACATGATTTCCGCAATGGGGCGCATGCCGGCAATGGCAGCCCCCGTGCCGGCGCCGATAATGGCCTGCTCGGCAATTGGCGTGGGGCGCACGCGCAACTTGCCAAACTCCTTCTCCAGCCCGCGCGAGGTGGCAAACACCCCGCCCGGCGGGTCGCCAATATCCTCGCCCAGCAGAAACACGCCAGGGTCTTTCAGCAACGCCGTGCGCTGTGCATCGCCCACGGCGTCCGCCATCAGCATGGTCCTGGTTTCGCCCGCGGGCACAATTTCTGCCGCGCGCACGGGGTACACGCCGCGCTGCGGCGGCACGGTGGGGTCGGCATAAACGTCGATCAGCGTCTCTTCCACCGGCGTAATTTTGCAGGCCAGCGCCTTCACAATGGCGTCTTCCACCTCGGCGGCGGCTTCGGCGTCTATCGCATCCAGCGCCCCGGCGGTGCAAATGCCGGTTTCCTGCAGCAGGGCGCGGGTGCGCGCCACCGGCCATTCCGCCTTGGCCTCGGCCAGCGCCTCTTTGGAAATATCCTTGTTGTCACCCACACCGGCATGGGGGCCGAAGCGCTGGGTAATGGCCTCAACAAACACCGGCCCCTTGCCCGCGCGCACCTCGGCGATAACCTCTTTCATGCCGTTGTAAAAGGCAATCGGGTCGCGGCTATCGAGCTTCACGCCCTTGAACCCATACCCGGCGGCCCGGCCCGCGAAATCGGGGCTGGCCGTATAGTCGGGAATAAAAGTGTATTCCGCAATCTGGTTGTTCTGGCACATGAAAATAACCGGCAGTTTCCACGCCCCGGCCAGGTTCATTGCCTCATGCACCGCGCCAATGCTGGTGGCGCCATCGCCGAAATTCACGATGGTCACGCGGTCCTCGCCGCGCGCCTGGGCGGCAATGGCCAGCCCGTTGGCAATGGGCGCGCCCGCGCCCACAATGGCGGTGGTGAGCATCGAGCCGGAAGCCGGGTCGGAAATATGCGGCGACCCGCCCTTGCCCTTGTTCACCCCGTCAATGCGCCCCATGGCCTCGGCGAACAGCTTGAACAAATTCACGCCCTTGGCCACCTGGTCGTGAATGCCGCGATACGTGGTCACCATATAATCGCGCGTGGTGGTAAGCTGCGCGATAACCGCCGGAATCGCCTCCTGCCCGGTCATCGGCCAGTAGGTGAAGAAGAAGCGCCCGCTGGACAGCCCGGCCTGAATGGCCTTGTCCGTGGCCCGGATACGCGCCATCTGCCGGTAAATATCCGTCAGCACCACGGGGTCGATCGCAAGATTTGTCTGGACGTTCTGCTGCATGGACCCTCACCTCATGATCGAATGACAATGCTCTCTAACCGATGCTCTCTAACCGATTCTACGGCACCGGCCAGGGCGCGCTGGCCGCTTACTTGTCTCTGTGTGATGATAGAATTTACTGCACCGGGCAAATCGCCGATGCGATGAATGGGCGCCCGGCAAACGCACGCATGGCCCGTTGACAGTGCTGCCTTCTGAAATATGATCCACGTTGTATCACAAAGCGGCCGCGCCCGGCGCCACGCCTGGCCGTGAGCAGCAGCATAATACCGGAAGGAGAAGACGCATGGGTATTCTGGACGGCAAGGTGGCGGTCATCACCGGCGCTGGCTCGGGCATGGGCAAGGCTTCGGCCCAAGTGCTCCACCGCGAGGGCGCGAAGCTGGTGGTGGCGGATATGAGCGGCGCTGAGCGTGATACCGCTACGGCGCTGGGCGCCAATGTGTTGCCCTTTTCCTGCAATGTTCTGCACGAATCCCAGGTGGAAGCGCTCATGGATTTCGCGGTGGAAAAATTCGGCCGCATAGATGCGCTGCTGAATGTCGTCGGCATCGGCATGGGCGGGCCGCTGCACACCATCACGTCAGAAGATTATGAAACGCAGATGGACGTGAACCTGCGCGGCATGTTCTACGGGCTGAAGCACGGTATACGGCAGATGCTGAAAACCGGCGGCGGCTCCATCGTCAACTGGTCGTCGGTGGGCGGTATCATGGCCTCGCCCTACACCTCAACCTACACGGCTTCAAAACATGGTGTGGTGGGCCTAACCACCGTGGCGGCGGTGGAATATGGCAGGCAGAATATCCGTGTGAACGCGGTGTGCCCCGGCTTTATCCATACCGAAATTATGGGGGCCACGGGCCTGAAGAGCAACCCCGATCTCGTCAACAAGGCCGCCATGGGGCGCGGCGGGCAGCCGCACGAGGTCGCGGAAGTCGCCGCGTTCCTGGCCTCGGATCGCGCCTCTTTCGTCACCGGCGCGGTCATTCCGGTGGATGGCGGCTGGTCTGTCTGCCTGCGCTGAACGCCGCATAGGCCTCCGGCGTGTCAATATCCGCCAGAACGCCGGGGCCTGCCGGAACTTCGCAAACAATATCGGGGTTTTTTTGAATATAACGCCTGGCCCCGCCATCGCCCGCAAGCCCGGCCAGGGCGGCAAAACATTGCCGCCCCAGCAGCACCGGGTTGCCGCGCCGCCCGCCATGGGCGGGAATACAAATCACCCGCCCCTGCGCGGGCGCAAAAGCGGCGCATAGCGCGCGCACGTCCTGCAAGGCCACAAACGGCATGTCGGCCAGAAAAACCAGCGCGCCATCTATGCCGCCCGGCAAAGCCGCCAGCCCGGCGGTGAGAGAGCTTGCCATGCCCGAAGCGTGGTTTTTGTTGCGGATACATTGCACCTCCAGCCCCGCCAGCATGCCCTCGGCGCGCTCTGCCTCATGCCCCAGCACGGCGATAACTGGTGCCAGCCCCGCCCTCAGGCACAGGCTGGCCACGCGCCGCGCCATCGGCTCGCCTTCAATCTCCAGCAGCAATTTATTCACACCCATGCGGCGCGACGCCCCGGCGGCGAGCATGACAGCCGCAATCCTCCTCATGGCGCCGCGCGCAAAACCTGCGTCATCTGCGCCAATATCGCCCCGGCAATTTCCGCCGGTGTTACCGCGCCAATGGCCAGCCCCACCGGGCCATGGATGCGCGCCAGCGCCTCCTCGCCAAACCCCGCCGCGCGCAAACGCTCCAGCCGCGCCGCATGGCTTTTGCGCGCGCCGAGCGCGCCAATGTAAAACGCCGCCGAACGCAGCGCCGCCACCAAGGCCGGGTCATCAATCTTGGGGTCGTGCGACACCACGATAATGGCCGTTGCGGCATCGGGCGCCAGCCCCGCCACGGCGGCGCCGGGCGATTGCGCAAGCTGCGGCACATCGCCAAACCGCGCCCCGGCAAAATACGCCGCGCGCAGGTCGATAACGGTAACCGCATAGCCGTAAACTCCGGCCAGGGCGGCCAGCGCCTGTGCCAGATGCGTGGCCCCCACAATCAGCAAACGCGGCGGCGGGCGCAGCACATCCACAAACATCTCCGCCCCGGCGGGCCGCGAGAGCAGGGCGGGGCGCCAGTCACGCGGCTGGTCCGGCAATGCGGCCCTGGCCGTGGCTATAATCTCCGCATCGCCGCCCGCCTGCGCGGTATTGAACCAGGCGCCCGCGCCCGCCTCAAGGCTGGTGGCAATGGCCGTAATCTGCCCCGCATCCACCCCGCGCAGCGCGGCGGCGAATTTTTCGCTGAACGGCTCTACATACACACTGATGCTGCCGCCACAGGGCAAACCCACCTCCCAAGGCAGCGCGGCATCGCCCAAATAGTCCAGCCGGCGCGGCGCGCCATCCTCAAGGCAGGCGCGGGCGGCGGTAATCACCGCATTCTCCACGCACCCGCCGGAAACAGACCCGGCAAACACCCCATCCTCCCGCACCGCCAGCCGCGCGCCAACCGGGCGCGGCGCGGAGCCCCAGCAGGCAATGGTGGTGGCAATGGCCGTGCGCTGCCCCGCCTGGTGCCAAAGCAGCGCCTGGCGCAGCACCGCCACCTCGCCCGCGCCGCGCAAGGCCAGGGCGGCAGGCCCAGGGTTCACGGTCTGCGCTTCGCTCATCCGCGGGCTGGCGGCATTTATGCTTCCTTCCCTCATTCTGTTAGCCTACTCCTCAAATCAGGCGCGGCGCGAGAATAAAGGCGCCACGCCGGTCATCCAGCCCTTTATACGCTGCCGGGCTTAACGCCCCCCGGCATGTTATGATATATAGTGGATCAAACTGCGGGAAGGAACACGTCAGATCATGCAAATGACCGGAGAGCAGACCATTGCGGCCCCGCGCCAGAAAGTCTGGGCGGCCCTTAACGACCCGGAAATACTGCGGCAGTCCATCCCCGGCTGCCAAGCGCTGGAGCAGGATGGCGAGGGACGGCTGAACGCCGTGGTGGCGGTTAAAATCGGCCCCATCGGCGCGCGCTTCGCCGGGGCGGTCACGCTTTCCGAGCTGGACCCGCCAAACGGCTACACCATTACCGGCGAGGGCCAGGGCGGCATGGCCGGTTCGGCCAAGGGTGGCGCCAAGGTGCGCCTGGCGGATGCCCCCGGCGGCACGCTGCTCTCCTACACCGTGGAAGCCGAGGTCGGCGGGCGCCTGGCCCAGCTCGGCGGGCCGATGATCGACGCCACCGCCAAGCAGCTCGCGGGCAAATTCTTCACGCAATTCGGCACGATCCTGGCCCCCGCCACCGCGCCCAAAGCCCCCGCCCCAGCGGCGGCGGCACCGGCCCCAGCCTTCGGCGCCCCCGCGCGCGGCCAGCC
>JAJZFB010000051.1 GCA_021805545.1 Pseudomonadota bacterium
GCCCGCGCGCTTCAGGGTGCTTTTCGGAATATTCCCGCAGCCGGGCGCGCAACGTACCGTCCAGCAATGTTTGCCGGGTGATGCGCAGCTGGCTCATTCCGGCCCACCCTCGCCTGCCATGCCTATCCCGGGCAATTCAGCCGCTGACAGTGCCAGCGCCGGGCCTGTTGGGTCGATCAGCAATTCTTCGCGTTTTGGTAATTCCCGCAGATCATTCAGCCCAAACTGCGCCAGAAAGGCCGGCGTTGTGCCCCAAAGTGTTGGGCGCCCGGGCGTTTCCTTGCGGCCCTTTGGCGTTACAAGGCCATTTTCCAGCAGCAAATCCAGCGTGGCCTGAGACAATGCGGCTCCACGGATTTCCTCGATCTCGGTGCGAGTCACCGGCTGGTGATAGGCGATGATGGCAAGGCTCTCCATGGCCACGCGGGGCAGACGGCGCGGCAGTTCCACCACTTTGCGCAAAAGCGGGGCCAAATCCGCCGCGGTGCGGAATTGCCACCCCCCGCCCACGGTGGCGATATTGACGCCCCGGCCTTCGTAGGCCCGTGTCAACGCGGCCATCACCGCATCCACGTCAGCGTCCTCAGGCAGCAGATTGGCCAGGATCCGGGCGGTTACCGGCTGCGTGGCGGCAAAAATTGCGGCTTCGGCCAGGCGCATTGCCGGGGTGAAGTCATCAGCCATCAAGTTCACCGTTCTCCTTGCGTTGGCGCATCAGAATTGGCCCAAACCTCTCATCTTGGCGCAAGTCTAGCTGCCCACTCTTAGCCATTTCCAGCCCCGCGATAAGCGTTGACGAGATGGCGGCCCGGCGCGGCGTGCCATCTTCCAGCCCGTCTGGCAGAAACTGCTCCAAACTGGCCCAGTCGGGCAAGGAGCCAAGCAGCCGGCCAACGCGCTGCAACGCGTCTTGTACCGAGAAATAGACCATCGGCTTGGGCCGGTATTGCTGTTTGCCCCCTGCCCGGCGCCGCGCCATCAGATAAGCTGAAAGCAGCCCCGCCATTTCAAGCTTCAGGCGGGAGCGGTCCAGCTCCGTCAATTCCTCGGGAATGCCGCGCTCAAACACATCCCAGCCGAGTTGCGGGCGCGCGCCCATCCATTTCGCGGCTTCCCGCATGGCCTGAAGATCCATAAGCCGCGCCTGAAGAATCTCGGCTGCCACCTCCGCATCCTCGGGCTCGCCAAACTGGGGCACAAGCAAGCGGGATTTCAACCAGGTGAGCCAGGCGGCCATCACCAGCCAATCCGCCGCCAGCTCCAGCCGCACGCGCCGCGCCCCCTCGATAACCGATAGAAATTGCTCAACCAATTTCAGAATGGAGATTTTGGCCAGATCCACCTTCTGCGCGCGGGCCAGCTCCAGCAGCAGGTCCAGCGGGCCTTCAAACCCTTCCAGCTTTAAAACCAGGGCCTCAGTTGGTTCCAATGCCATTCCCCGTCAGCACCAGCACCGCGCGCTCTGCCGCGGGCAACATTACCCCCATCACGTCACGAAACGGGTCAAACTGGATTCCGAACTGCGCCAGCGTCAACGGCAGCACAAACAGTATCAGCAGCACCGCCGCAATGCCGATTTTCTCTGCCCTCGCCAGCTTGATGGCCAGCGGCAAGGGCAGCACGCCCACAGCAATCCGCCCGCCGTCCATCGGTGGCAGGGGAATGAGATTGAACAAGCCCAGCACCAGATTGATCTGAATAAAATAGGCAAGAAAATCCAACAACTGGAGTGACCGCATCGCCACGGCCGCGTGCATGGCGATGCCTGCTGCCAGCGCCAGGGTAAAATTCATCGCCGGCCCTGCAATGGCAACAATGGCCATCAGCCTGCGGGCATTGCGGTAAGTGCCAATCCGCAAATTAACCGGGTTAACAGGAACCGGCTTGGCCCAGCCATAGAGAAACGCCACCCGCCCCAGCGTAAGAAACTGCCCCGCCGCCAGCACCAGCGGCACCAGGATGCTGCCGGTTTTGTCGATATGCTTCAGCGGGTTCAGCGTCAGCCGCCCGGCCCAACGCGCCGTATGATCGCCCATAAAATAGGCCACGGCACCATGCGCCAGCTCATGCATAATAATGGCACCAGCCAGCGCAAGGATGATCAACAGAAAATGCGGCATGGCTACAGCGCCTCCAGCACGGCGCGGTTGCCCTCGAAATCGCCAGGGCAATAAAGCGCAATGTCGCAGCCGGCCGCCAGGGCGCGGGCGGCGCGTTCCGCCGGAGTGCCGCTCAGCGCACCCATGGCCAGATCATCCGAGACCAGAACGCCCTGAAAGCCAATACGGCCGCGGATAATATCCCGGATGATAATTTCCGACAAAGTGCTTGGATTTACAGCATCATATTGTTCGTACACCACATGCGCCGTCATCGCCCAGGGGAGGTTCTTGTTGGCGATGAAGGGCAGCAAATCGTCCTCCGTTAGCTCCGGCACACGCGGCAAGGCAATGTGGGAATCCACCAGCGCGCGGCCATGGCCCGGCAGATGCTTCATCACCGGCAACACGCCCTCGGCCATGATACCGCGGGCGATTTCACCGCCCAGATGGGCCACAATGGCGGCATCGCCGGTAATGGCACGGTCGCCCACCACATCAGATGCGCCTGGCACACGTATATCAAGCGCCGGGGCGGCGGTGCAGGTAAACCCGGCCTCGCGCACCATGGCGCCCAGCGCGCGGCCGTGCGCGAAAGCTTCCGGTGCCGTGCGCAGGCTGCCCACGGGCGGTAATGCGGGCCAGTGCGGGGGTTTAAGCCGCGCCACGCGGCCGCCTTCCTGGTCCACCATCAACACTGCATCCAGCGGTAGAGTTTCTTTTAGTTCTTCTGTAAGATCAGATAGTTGAAATTTATCTTTGATGTTTCTGGCGAACAGAATAACCCCGCGCGGCTGGTGCGCCTGGAATAAATCCCGTTCTTGCGGCGTCAAGGTCAGCCCTGAAATGCCCAAGATGGCGGGCTTCAAAATGCCGCCACGGTGCAAGCCGCACCCTGCGATGTCAGCTGGCTACAAAAATCTTTCGCCGCCTGGGGTGAAGCAAACCCGCCAACCCGCAACCGCCAAACGCTTTGGCCATTAACAATGGCCGGAATAATCTCCGGTTGCCGCCCCGCCATAAGAGCTGGAAATTTTTGGCGCAGCTGGACCCACACGCCCAGCACGCCATCCTCATCGCTGGTGGCGGCCAATTGTACAACGCTCATGCCCTCCGCCTGTGCGGCGCTCGTGGCGGTGGAACCGGGCCGGGGTTCCTGAGATGCGGCCGGCATTACATCGCTTGGCTCATCTACCGCCGCCTGCCCTGCCGCCGCAGAGGTTGAGGCGCCAGCCTGTCCAGCCATTGCGGTTTGTGCTGGCGGGGTAAGCCCGGCTGCCTGATCCAGCGCTGCTATGTCTGGCACCTGCGCCGCAGGGGCCAGATGCGGCGCGCCGCCAGCGTCCATATCGCCAGACATGATGGGAATATTCGCCCCCGGCACCACCATACCCCCAGGATCAGCCGGCACCACGCGCAGCGGTGTCGCCGGGGGGCTGATCACCGGTGGCGGACCGAATGTGTAAGGGTGAACACCGCTCCAAACCCAGGCGACGAGGATAACCAGCACCGACACGCCCCCCGCCGCGATCGCCATGCGCTGGATCGCCGGGTCCAGCCGCTGCCCCTTGGCGCGGTGCGGACGGAACAGGAAATCGTCGTCTTCCTCCTGCAAGCCTTACCTCATTTCCTCAACCGGGTTCACGCCCAGCACGGCAAGGCCAGAGCGAAGCACGATGGCGGTGGCCGCCACAAGCCCGATGCGCGCCTTGGTTGCTTCCGGTTTGTCCTCCTGCAGGAAGCGAAGCGCCGCATTGTCCCGCCCCGCGTTCCAGAGGGCGTGGAAATCAGAGGCAAGGTCGTACAAGAAAAACGCCACGCGGTGCGGCTCGCGCGCCTCGGCGGCCTGTTCCACCAAACGCGGCCAGGTGATGAGGCGGCGCAGCAAGGCTATTTCCTCCGGCGCCTTGAGGGCGGAGAAATCTGCTTCGGCGGAGGGCGCCGGGGAAGCGCGCAGCACGGAGCGGCAGCGCGCATGGGCGTATTGCACGTAAAATACCGGGTTCTCGCGCGTCTGCGCCACGGCGGCGTTGAGGTCGAAATCCATCTGCGCGTCAGCCTTGCGCATCAGGATGAGGAAGCGCACCGCATCCGGCCCCACCTCGTCGATGAGGTCCCGCAGCTCCACGAAGGTGCCGGCGCGCTTGGACATTTTAACCGGTTCGCCGTTCTTCAACACTTTGACGATTTGGCAGAGCACCACATCCAGCCGCCCGCCGGAAAGCGCCTTCACCGCTGCCTGCATCCGCTTCACATAGCCGCCATGGTCGGCACCCAGAACGTCGATGAGATCCGGGCAGCCGCGCGCTACCTTATCCGCATGATAGGCGATGTCGTTGGCGAAATAGGTGTAGGACCCGTCGGATTTGGCGATGGGGCGGTCAACATCGTCCCCGAATTCGGTGGCGCGGAAAAGCTCCTGCTCGCGCGGCTCCCAATCATCCGGTGTCTTGCCTTTGGGCGGCTCCAGTATGCCGCGATAGATCAGCCCCTTGGCACGGAGTACCTGCAAGCCACGCTCCACCCCGCCATTTTCCACCAAAGCGCGCTCTGAGGAGAACACGTCGTGCCGCACGCCCAAGGCAGCGAGATCCTCGCGGATCATGTCCATCATGCGGGACACAGCGAAATCCCGAAAAATATCCAGCCATTTGGCTTCCGGGGTTTCGGCGTACTCATCACCGTATTTTTCGGCCAGAGCCGCGCCGATGGGGATGAGATACGCCCCGCCATATTGCATGCCGCCGGGCACGGTCTCGATATAGGCCTGCGGGGAGAGCCCCAGCGCCTCCAGATACCGGACGTAGACGGAACGCGCCAAGGCCAGCACCTGCGCCCCGGCATCGTTGATGTAATATTCCTTGGTGACATCATAACCCGCCTTGGTCAGCAGGTTGGCCAGTGCGTCACCCA
>JAJZFB010000036.1 GCA_021805545.1 Pseudomonadota bacterium
GAGAGGCAAGCCACCCCGCCACCCGCCGCCACCGCCTCGCGCACCGCCTCGTTAGAAGGCATGGTCAGCACAATGTTCAAATCCTCCGCCTTAACCCCCAGCCCCGCCAGCGCGGCCAAAAACGCCTCCCGCGTGCCCGAGCCTTCCTCGCGGAACACCCATTCCGCCCGCCGCAAATCCCCCGGCGTCAGCGCCCCGCCCTTGGCCCAGCCATGCCCCGGCGGCACCACCACCGCCATGCGCTCGCCGGCCACTTCCTCCACCACCAAATCCGCCGCCGTCAGCGGCCCTTCCACAAAGCCCAGCTCCGCCACGCCCTCGCGCAGCGCCGCCGCCACCTGCGCCGTGTTGCCAATGCCCAGCTCCACCAGCAGCCCCGGATATTCCTTACGTACCCGCGCCATTACGGGCGGCAGAAAATAGCTGGCAATGGTCTGGCTGGCGTAAACACTCAGCCGCCCGCGCTGCAAACCGGCAAAATCGGCCAATGCCGCCTCGGTGGCCACCGCGCGCACCAGCAGCTCCCGCGCCTCGGGCAAAAATTGCCGCCCGGCTGTGGTCAGCGCCACATTGCGCCCCACCCGGTCGAACAGCTTCACCCCGTGCTGCGCCTCCAGCGCCGCCACCGCCGCCGAGGCCGCCGCTTGCGTCAGGTGCAACGCCTCCGCCGCGCGCGTTACGTGCTCGCGCTCCGCCACGGCCACAAAAATTCGTAATTGTTCCAAGGTCATAAAAAATAATAGATTTTATTTATGGGTTCAACAAGAACAATCAGTTTTTAATGTTAATTTTTTCCGTCTAACAGAGCCTGATCTAACAAAGGCCCTTACTCATGCATATCATCCGTCAATTCACCCCTAACTGGTTCACCGTTACCATGGGCACCGGCATATTCTCGCTGCTGCTGGGGCAAACGCCGGGCCCGGCTTGGCTGGCTTTGGCGGGGGCGGCTTTGTGGCAGGCCAATATCGCGCTGTTCGCCCTGTTCACGCTGCTTTATACCGCCCGCTGGGCCTTTTACCCGCGTGAGGCCGCACGGATATTTACCCACCCGGTCATGCCCATGTTCCTGGGCGCCATCCCCATGGGCCTCGCCACCATTATCAACGGCACCGTGCTGTATGGCCATAGCGCGCAAACCGCGCTGCTGCTCTGGTATGTGGATGCGGCGCTTTCCGTCGCCATTGGCTTGGCCGTGCCTTTTGCCATGGTCATCCGCCAGGCCCACAAGCTGGAGCAGATGACGGCGGTGTGGCTGCTGCCGATTGTGGCGGCGGAGGTAGCCGCGGCCAGCGGGGCGCAAATCGCGCCGCATCTGCCCGGTCCAGTGGCGTTTAACCTGCTGCTGGGCGGCTATGCGCTGTGGGCATTCTCCATGCCGCTGGCGCTCTCGGTGCTGGTCATCCTGTTCCTGCGCCTCGTACTGCACAAGCTCCCGCACCAGGACATGGCTGTTTCTGGCTGGCTGGCCGTGGGGCCGCTGGGCACCGGGGCGCTGGCGCTGCTGCTGCTGGGGCACGATGCCCCCGCCATTCTGGCCCCGCTGGGCATGGCCGATATTGGCGTGGCAGCGCATGGGCTGGGGCTGATTGGCGGGCTGATGCTGTGGGCCTATGGCGCCTGGTGGCTGATTATGGCGGCGGGCATGACCCTTACCTACCTGCCGCGCCGCCTGCCCTTCAACATGGGCTGGTGGGGTTTTACCTTCCCCTTGGGCGTGTTCACCGCCTCCACCTTCGCCCTGGGCGCGCAAACGGGGCTTGGTATCTTCACCTGGCTGGCGGTGGCGCAAACGGGGGCGCTGGGTGTGCTGTGGCTGATGGTAAGCCTGCGCACGCTGTACGGGGCGCTCAGCGGCAAGCTGTTCCACGCCCCTTGCATCGCCCACCAGCCCGAGGCCCCGCACAAGCTGGCGCACGCCCAGTAAAACCGGCCCGGCCCCTTGCCTCGCCTGGCAAAAGCCACGAGATACAAGGCCGGGCAGGTTGCTGCCGCCGTGACGTACAGGAGCTGCCTTGCCGACCTCGTTTTTGCCGCCACGCCTGCACTACAGCCTTGGCTATGAGGCAGCAGAGCATGTGCTGGGGGTGGTGGGGTTTGGCGCCGGGCGGCCTGCCGGGCTGGCGGCTGATATGCCCTTTATTCAAGCCCCTTTGGCACCACTTACTGGCGCTGCTGCCTACGAAATCTGGCAGGCGCATGGCCCGGTGCGGGCTTGCGCCCATGGCCCGGTAACCGGCGCAACCGGCGGCGGGCTGGCCTTTGGCGCCGTAAGGCTGGCACCCGGGCCAACCGAAGATGCCGTGGAGCAGGCCTATGAGGCGCTGTTCCGGTTTCTGGCTGAAGCTGGCTGCGCCGTGCCGCTGCGCTTCTGGAATTATCTGGGCGATATTCTGGGCGATGAGGCGGGGATGGAGCGTTACCGGCGCTTCAACATAGGCCGCCACCGCGCCTTTATGCGGCATTTGCGCCAGGCCGTGCCGCCCGCCGCCAGCGGCGTGGGCGGGGCTGGGGACTCGGTTATTTACGTGCTGGGCGGGCAGCAGGCGGCAGTTGCGGTGGAAAACCCGCGCCAGGTGAGCGCCTATGACTATCCGCCGCAATACGGGCCGCGCAGCCCCGGTTTTTCTCGTGCCGGGCGGCTGGGCGGGGCGCTGTTTGTGTCGGGCACCGCCAGCATTGTGGGGCATGAGACTCGCCATGCCGGCGATGCGGCGGCGCAGGCGGCGGAAACGGCGGAAAACCTGCGCGCGCTGATAAGCGCCGCCGGGCTGGGCCATGCGCTAGGGCGCGGCGCGGGCTGGGCGGTAAAAACCTATATGCGCGAAGACGGCGCGGACTTGCTCACCCCCGCGCTGGCGCAGGTTTTTGGCGCCGGGGCGCAACGGCTGGATTTGCGCGGCGTGATCTGCCGGAGCGATTTGGCCCTGGAGGTGGAGGCGTTCTACCAGGGGGGCTAGGTTCCGTGCCGCTCAGGCCTCGATATTTGCCGGAATCGGCAGGCCGAGCCTGGGCAGCAGGGCCTTAAGCGCCGGGCCGGCCATGATGGTGGTGACAACCGCCATGATGACAAGCATGGTGAAGATTTTCTGCGGCAGGAATCCTGTTTCCAGCCCGATGTTGAGCACGATCAGCTCCATCAGCGCGCGCGTGTTCATCAGCACGCCCAGCAGCAGGGCGGCATGGCCGCCATAGCCGGCAAAGCGGCTGACCAGCACCACGGGAATGATTTTGGCAAGGATGGACACGGCGAGAAAAATGCCGAGCCAGAGCCAGTCCTCGCCCGTGGTGAGGCCCAGCAGATTGGTGTGCAGGCCGGAATAGGTGAAGAAGACGGGCAGGAAGAAAACAAGCACGAAATCGCCTACCTGGCGGCGCCAGGCGGCGGCGAACCTTGTATCGTGATGCACCAGCAGGCCGCCGACGAAACCGCCGAAAATGCTGAACACGCCGAGCTTGTAGGTACACATGCCAAGAGCGAACACGGCGATGAGCATGATGGAGATAAGGCTGGGCGGCATCTCGCCATGGCGCACCGGAAACATGCGCAGCACAAACCGCGCCGCCGGGCGCAGGATGAAAAAGCAGAACAGCCCGAACAGCGCCAGCCCCGCGAGCTGCGCCGCCAGATGTGCTGGCGCGAAACTGGCCGTGGCAATGGCGGCAACCACGGCCAGCAGCACCCAGCCCGCCACATCGTTGAGTGCCGCCGCGGAAATGGCGAGCACGCCCAGCTCGTGCCGCGCCAGCCCATACCCGTTGAGAATACGCCCCAATATGGGCACGGCGGTAATGGCCATGGCCACGCCGCAGAACAGCGCATAGACCGGTACCGCGACATGCCCGGCATAAACAGGCGCCGAGAGATGGCCGAGCACGATGCCGCAGAGAAGCGGCACCAGCACCGAGGCGGCGGCCAGCGGCAGCAGCGCGCGGCGGGCGCGGGGTTCGCGCAGATGGGCGAACTCGAAGCTCATGCCGATTTGGAACATGAGCAGGATAAGCCCGATTTGCGACAATATGGTGATGGCGGGCGGCGGGCTGGTGCCGAACAAGGCAGCCGAGAGATGCGGGCAGACATGGCCGAACAGAGACGGGCCGAGCAGCAGCCCGGCCACGATTTCGCCAATAACACCCGGCTGGCCCAGGCGGCGGAAGGCGGCGTTCATCAGCCGCGCCGCGCCAATCATCACCACGAGCTGAAGCAGCACGGAGAGAAGCAGGGTTTCCGTCTGCTGCGGGGCGGTAAGGGCAATGGCGTTGTTGGACATGGTGGCTGAGCTATGGCTTATCTGGGGCGCGCCTTCATCGGCTGAACAGCCGGGCGGGTCAACGGGCGCGGGAGAAAAGCGCATGACGCAGGAACCACAAGATTGCGACGTGCTGGTGATGGGCGGCGGCCCGGCGGGCGCCACCGTGGCCGCGCTGCTGGCGGAGCGCGGGCGGCGCGTGGTGCTGCTGGAAAAAGACAAGCATCCGCGCTTCCATATCGGCGAATCGCTCCTGCCGCAGAATTTGCCGTTGATGGACCGGCTGGGCGTGCGCGCGGCTGTGGAGGCCAGCGCGCAGCGCAAGCATGGCATCGAGTTCGTCTCGCCCTTTCATGGCAAGAGCATACGCTATGAATTCGCCCGCGCCTGGGACAAACGCTTTCCCTATGCCTTCCAGGTGCGGCGCTCGGTGTTCGACGAAATTCTGCTGCGCAACGCCGCCGCCAAAGGAGCGGAAGTAATCGAGCAATGCCGCGTGACGGCGGTGGATTTGGGCGCCGGGCGCCCGCTGGTAACCGCGTGCGGCGCGGATGGGGCCGCACGGCAATACCGAGATCG
>JAJZFB010000021.1 GCA_021805545.1 Pseudomonadota bacterium
CAGCGGCCGCGGCATGCGCGGGGCATCCGAATTCCAGTAGAGCAGATCGAAGGGAAACGGCTCCTTGCCGAGCAGGTAGTTGTTGACCACGAAGCTCCAGATGAGGTCGTTGGCGCGGAGCATGTTGAAGGTGGTGGCCATCTCATTGCCTTCAAGGTAACCACGCCTTGTCATGCGGTCTTCCAGCATGGCGAGTTGCTCTTCATCGATGAACACGCCGATTTCTCCGGCTTCGGTGAAATCGGTGAGGGTGACGAAGAATGTGCCGGAGGCGATGCGGTTATCGCCGGTGGCGGCCATGTAGCCCAGCGTGGCGGCCAGTAGCGTGCCGCCAATGCAGTAGCCAATGGCGTTGACCGGCTGGCCACCCGTGATTTTCCCGATGGCCTCCAGCGCGGCAAGCGGGCCGCCGGTCATGTAATCGTCGAAATTCTTTTCGGCCAGCGATTCATCCGGGTTGACCCAGGAGATGATGAACACGGTATGGCCCTGGGAGACGAGGTAGCGCACCAGGGAATTTTTGGGGCGAAGGTCGAGAATGTAGAATTTGTTGATCCAGGGCGGAATGATGAGAACCGGACGGGCATAGGCCTCTTCCGTGGCCGGGCTGTACTGGATGAGCTGCATCAGCTCGTTCTGGTACACCACCTTGCCTTCGGAGACGGCGATGTTCTCGCCGACTTTGAAGGCCTCCGTGTCTGTCATTTTGATGCGCAGATTGCCGCGTCCCTGTTCAAGGTCATTGAGCAGGTTGTTCAGGCCGCGCACCAGGTTTTCGCCGCCTGTCTCGCGCGTCTGGCGCAGCACCTCGGGGTTGGTGAGGGCGAAGTTGGAGGGTGAAAGCGCGTTGATGAACTGGCGGGCGTAAAAATCGACCTTCTGCGCCGTTTTGGGGTCCAGCCCGTCCACCTGGGTGACGACATCGTTAATGTAACGCGCCGAGAGCAGGTAGGATTGCTTGATGAAGTCGAAAATCTCGTTCTGCTTCCACGCCGGGTCGGCGAAGCGTTTATCCTTGGGGTCGTGGGCAATGACGGGCTCGGGCTCCTCGCCGGACCAGATGCGCCGGGCGGTGTTCTGCCACAGGGTGATATAATCACGCCACAGCCCAAGCTGCGCCTCCACCAGCCCGCTGGGGTTGGCCAGAAGTTTGGCCGTCATGGCCATAAAGGCGCTGCCGACATTCAGCGGATCCAGCGCCACACCCTCGGCTGCCTGCCGTTTGAGCCATTCCCCCACCAGCCTCTGGCTGCGCGCGGCAATGCCGGCCATGGAGCGGCCCAGCGCCCCGGTATCGGGCAGCTTGATGTCCGGCTCGGGCGTTGGCTCGTTGGTCATTACGCACTTGTCCTTTCCGTGGCGGCTGATCTGGGGCAAAACAGCCCCGCCCGGCGGCGCCGGGCTGTTTTGATGGGCCAGACCCGGTAAAGCCGGGTAAGGCGGGGAGAGATTTATGGGCGGGCGTTTCTGGGCTGCATCTTCTGTGGGACTGGCATTTTTACTTGGCGGCTGCTCCACTGCCGTAGGGTTATACCATGGCGCGGAAGGTGGCGCGATTTCGCGGGCCTCGCAACCCCTGCCAGGCATGAACCTGCCCTACCCCAACCTGGCCGATGTGCCGCCAGCCCCGCAAAAAGAGCCTGCCCTGGAGCAGATGAAAATTACCCAACAGGCGCGTGGCGGCGTTTCGGCGCCCGCGCCGGGCGCGCTGGAGGGGTTGAGCCTGCCCCGTGGCGCGCCGCCCGTGCCGGATGTGCCAGGCATAAGCATTCCCCCCTTGCAGACCGGGCCTGCTGAAAGTGCCGGTACCACCGCCCCTGCCACCGCCGTGGCGCCGCCCAAGCCGCCTGGCCCGCCCATTGCCATTGGGTTTGCCCCCGGCAAGGCGCTGCTGCCCTTTGCCGAAGAGCCTGCACTTCGCGATGTGGCACAAGCCCGGGGCGATGCCCATGTGATTGCGGGCGGTTTTGGCGATGGCAGCCTGACCCTGGCCCTGTACCGCGCCCGCCGCCTGGCCGATGCGCTGACCGCCGACGGCGTGCCCGCCAGCGCCATACGGCTGGTTGCCAGCGCCGCGGGTTCTGGCGGCTTTGTGCAATTGGTATATTAAGCCCTCACCAACAACCCTGACTTGAGATTGAGAATGTCCTCTGAAGAGTTTCACCGCATCCGCCGCCTGCCCCCTTACGTCTTTGCCGAGGTGAACGACGCCAAGGCCAAGGCCCGGGCCGCGGCCGAGGATATTATCGATTTGGGCATGGGCAACCCGGACAGCCCGACCCCGCCGCATATCGTGGCCAAGCTGGTGGAGACGGTGCAGGACCCGCGCAGCCACCGCTACTCCACTTCGCGCGGCATTCCCGGCCTGCGCCGCGCCCAGGCGGCGTATTACGAGCGCCGCTTCGGCGTGAAGCTGGACCCGGAGACCGAGGTGATCGCCACGCTCGGCTCCAAGGAAGGGCTGGCGAATCTCTCCGCCGCCATCACCTCGCCGGGCGATACGATTTTGGTGCCCAACCCGTCCTACCCCATCCACCAGTTCGGCTTCATCATCGCGGGTGCCTCGGTGCGCTCCATCCCGGCGCATCCGGGCGAGGATATGCTGCGCGCCATCGACCAGGCGGTACGCCATTCCGTGCCCAAGCCGACGGCGGTGATTGTTAATTTTCCCTCCAACCCCACCGCCTACATGGCCACGCTGGATTTTTATAAAGACCTCGTGGCGCTGGCGAAAAAGAACCAGATTTTCATTATCTCCGACCTCGCCTATTCCGAGATTTATTTCGATGGCAACCCGCCGCCCTCCGTACTGCAGGTGGAGGGCGCGAAGGACATCACGGTGGAATTCACCTCCATGTCGAAAACCTATTCCATGCCGGGCTGGCGCATGGGGTTTGGCGTGGGCAACCCCCGGCTCATCAAGGCGCTGACCCGCATGAAATCCTACCTGGATTACGGCGCCTTCACGCCCATCCAGGTGGCGGCTGTGGCGGCGCTTAACGGGCCGCAGGATTGCGTGGAGGAAATGCGCACCCTGTACCGCGAGCGGCGCGATATTCTCATCAAGGGCCTGCACCAGGCCGGCTGGGATGTACCCAGCCCCGATGGCTCGATGTTCGCCTGGGCGCCGATACCGGAGCGCTACCGGCATTTGGGCAGCATTGAATTCTCCAAGCTGCTTATGGACAAGGCCAAGGTGGCCGTGGCGCCGGGCATTGGGTTTGGCGAGTATGGCGACGGGCATGTGCGTATCGCCCTGGTGGAGAATGCGCACCGGCTGCGCCAGGCAATGCGCAACATCAAGCACTTTCTCGCCACCGATAACGCGGCCCCGGCCGAACCGGCCGAGGTGCAGAAATGACTCTGCGTGTAGGCATTGCCGGCCTCGGCACCGTTGGCGGCGGGGTGGTTAAATTGCTGGCAGCACAGGCGGGGCTGATTACCGCGCGCGCCGGGCAGGAAATTAAGGTGACCGCCGTGTCCGCGCGCAGCAGGCGCGACCGTGGATTCTCGCTGGACGGGTTCACCTGGCATGACGGCCCGGTGGCCCTGGCCGCCGACCCGGATGTGGATGTGGTGGTGGAGCTGATTGGCGGCTCGGACGGGCCGGCCAAGGCGCTGGCGGAAGCCGCCATTGCGGCGGGCAAACCAGTGGTGACCGCCAACAAGGCCATGCTGGCCATGCATGGGCCGGAGCTGGCCGCCCTGGCCGAGGCGCGGGGCGTGACCATTGCCTATGAGGCCGCGGTGGCGGGCGGCATTCCTGTAATAAAGGTGCTGCGCGAAGGGCTGGCCGGTAATGGCGTCAGCCGGGTTGCGGGTATTCTCAACGGCACCTGCAATTATATTCTCACCACCATGCGCGAAGAGGGGCGCGATTTTGCCGATGTGCTCGCCGATGCGCAGAAGCTGGGCTATGCCGAGGCCGACCCCAGCTTTGACGTGGATGGGATTGATGCCGCGCATAAGCTGGCCATTCTGGCCGGGCTGGCCTTTGGCGCGCGGATCGATTTCGCGGCGCTGCATATCGAGGGCATAAGGCGGATTTCGGATCTCGACATCTCCTTCGCCCAGGAGCTGGGCTACCGGATTAAGCTGCTGGGCATTGCCGAGCGCAAGGAGGATGGGATTTCTCTGCGCGTGCATCCGGCCATGGTGCCGCTGAGCCGCCCGCTGGCCACGGTGGATGGCGTGTTCAACGCCGTGCAACTGGAAGGTGATTTCTCCGGCCCCGTGTTTTTGCGCGGGCGCGGCGCGGGCGAAGGCCCTACAGCCTCCGCCGTGGTGGCGGATTTGGTTGATATTGCGCGCGGCGTGCGGATTCCGGTGTGGGGCCAGGCGGCAACCAGCCTGGCGCCGGCCAGGGTGCTGCCCATGGCGGCGCATGAGGGCGCTTATTTCCTGCGCCTGATGGTGGTGGACCAGCCGGGCGTGCTGGCCGATGTAACCGCCATTCTGCGCGACCATGGAATCTCGCTGGAATCCATGCTGCAGAACGGGCGCAAGCCGGGTGAGTCGGTGCCGATTGTGCTGGTGACGCATGAGACCAGCGAGGCGGCGGTGAACGGCGCGCTGGCGCGGATTGCGAAACTGCCCTCCGTGCTGGAAGAGCCTGCCCTTATCCGTATTGAACCTTAACGAAGGACTTTACCCCCATGTCTATGCCGCCGCCCCGCCTTGGTGACGTTTCTGACCGCAATCTGGCGCTTGAACTGGTGCGCGTGACCGAAGCCGCCGCCATTGCCGCCGCCCGCTGGATTGGGCGCGGCAAGAAAAACGATG
>JAJZFB010000072.1 GCA_021805545.1 Pseudomonadota bacterium
GCATTCAGAAATTTTTGGGTAATTGTAAATGTCCGATCTCGTTCCCGTCACCGTCCTCACCGGCTATCTGGGCGCTGGCAAAACCACCCTGCTCAACAACATTCTCACCGGCACGCATGGCAAGAAATACGCCGTCGTCATCAACGAATTCGGTGAGCTGGGCGTGGATAACGACCTCGTGGTGGATTCCGACGAGGAAGTGTTCGAGATGAACAACGGCTGCATCTGCTGCACGGTACGCGGGGATCTTATCCGAATCATCGGCGGGTTGATGAAGCGTGCCCAGAAGTTCGATGGCATCATCGTCGAGACCACCGGCCTCGCCAACCCCGCCCCGGTGGCGCAAACCTTCTTCGTGGACGAAGACGTGAAAGCCAAAACCCGGCTGGATGCGATTGTGACCGTGGTGGACGCCAAGCATTTCCTCACCCGGCTGGAGGACAGCCCCGAGGCGCAGGACCAGGTGGCCTTCGCGGATGTGATTGTGCTCAACAAGCTGGACCTGGTGAGCCAGGACGAGCTTGAGGCGGTGAAGACACGGATCAAATCCATCAACCCCTATGCCGAGATCAAAACCTCTACCAAGGGCGACGTGCCGGCAGAGCAGCTCCTCGGCCTTGGTGCGTTTGACCTCAAACGCGTGCTGGCCAACGTGCCGGACTTCCTGGAGGAAGACAGCCACACCCATAACGAGCATCTGACCTCCATCAGCATCAGCACGGACAAGCCGCTGTCAGCGGAAAAATTCAACACCTGGATCGGCCATATCCTGCAAACCCAGGGGCAGAATATTCTGCGTACCAAGGGCATTCTTGCCTATGAGGGGGAGGATAAGCGTTTCGCCTTCCAGGCCGTGCATATGATGGCGGATGGCGATTTTCTGGCCCCCTGGAAGCCGGATGAAAAACGCGTCAGCCGCATCGTGTTCATCGGGCGGGACTTGAACCGGCCACAGCTGCGGCGCGGGTTTGAAAGCTGCGCGGCTTAAGCCATTTCCATGCTGTGCCGTGAGCTTGACTGGGTAGAGCCCGGCGCAGCATTCCGCGCTCTGGCGGCACATGCCCCCCTGGTGTTTCTGGACAGTGCCGCCACCGGCGACCCCCGCGCCGCAACCAGCTATATCGCGCTGGACCAGCTGACGGTTCTGCGGCTTAACAAGGCTTGCGAACTGCCGCCCTGGCTGGAAGCCGCCAGGCCGCAAGACGATGTTTGCCCGCCGGATTGGCCGTTTGCCTTCAAGGGCGGCGCCATTGGCTGGCTGGGCTATGAAGCTGGGCTGGCGCAGGCGGGCATCGCCTCCCGGCACGAGCCGATTTCCGGCCTCACCCCCGGATGGTTTGGCATGTTCGATCTGGTTCTGGGCTTTGACCATGTCACCAAACGCTGCTTCGCCCTGGCGGCGGACCGGCCCGGCGAAAGCGCTGCCCAGCGCATAGCGGCGCTGGCGGCGCGCCTTGCCTCGCCAGGCGGCTTCCCGGCTTTGCCGAAGCTGGAATGGCAAGCGGAACTGCCCCGCCCGGATTATGAGGCAGGGGTGGAGCGGCTGCGCGCCTATATCGCCGCCGGGGATGTGTATCAGGCGAATTTCACCACCCGTTTCACCGCACCCCGCCCGCCGGGCTTCAACCCCGCCGCCTGCCATGCCGCCTTGCGCGCCCGCAGCCCCGCCCCGTTTGGCGCGTTTATCGACACGGGCGTGGGCGTGGCCCTGTGCAGCGCCTCGCCGGAGCGTTTTCTCTCCGTGCAGGCAGATGGCCATGTGGAAGCGCGGCCCATAAAAGGCACCGCCCCGCGCCATGCGGACCCCGTGCGGGACGCCGCCAGCGCCGCCGCCCTGCGCGCCGACCCCAAAGAGCGCGCCGAGAATTTGATGATCACCGATTTGCTGCGCAACGATCTCGGCCGGGTTTGCGCCTTCGGTTCCGTGCAGGTGCCGGAGCTGTTCAGCGTGGAAAGCTTCGCCCAGGCGCATCATCTGGTCTCCGCCGTTACCGGCCAGTTGCGCCCCGGCGTGGAGGCCGCGGATTTGCTGCTGGCCGCGTTTCCCGGCGGCTCCATCACCGGCGCGCCCAAACACCGGGCCATGCAGATAATCGACGAGCTGGAGGAAGGCCCCCGCGGCGCCTATTGCGGCGCCATCGCCTGGATTGGGCTGGATGGCGCCATGGACAGTTCCATCATCATCCGCACCATCACCGCCACACCAGACACGCTGTACGCCCAGGCCGGCGGCGGTATTACCTGGGACAGCAGCCCGGCTTCGGAGTATGACGAGATGATGCTGAAGCTCTCGCCCCTGATCGCCCATGGCTGAAATAATCTGGCTGAACGGCGCGCTGCTGCCCGCAGCACGGGCCGGTATTTCCACCGCCGATCGCGGCTTCACGCTGGGGGATGGGCTGTTCGAGACGCTGCGCCTGCATGGCGGCGCGGCACTGGATGTGCCAGCGCATTTCGCGCGGCTTGCGGCGGGGGCGGCATTGCTGCGCCTGCCTTTGCCCTTCGATGCAACGGAGATGGCAACGATGCTGGCGCGGACCGCCGCCGCCAACGGGCTGCAAGAGGGCGGGTTGCGGCTGACGCTGACCCGCGGCCCCGGCCCGCGCGGGCTGCAGCCGCCCGAACCGCCCACGCCCACCGTGCTGATAATGGCTTTCCCGGTGGCTGAGCCGCGGCCGGTTAGCGCCATCATCGCCCGGGGTATTACCCGGGATGCAGCCTCGCCCCTCTGCCGCGTGAAAACCCTGAACTACCTGCCGAACATATTGGCCCGGCTGGAGGCACAAGAGCGCGGGGCGGAGGAAGCCATTATGCTCAACCATGCTGGGCACGTGGCCGGGGCAACCATTGGCAATGTTCTGGTGCGCGTTGGCGGTTTGTGGCTCACCCCACCGCTGGCTGACGGCGCCCTGCCCGGCATACGCCGCGCCAGATTGCTGGCCGCCGGGCTGGTGAGGGAAGCACCCATAGACCAGGACACGCTGCAAAAAGCCTCCGCCCTTTGCATCAGCAATGTGCTGGCGCTGCGGCCTGTTATCGCGCTGGAGGGCGCGGCTCTGCCCGCCGTTGGTTTGGATGAGAGAAACTTCTGATGGAGAACGCATGGCATACGACGCTTGCTGTCCTTCCCATAGCTGTCGATTATTACCATCTCAAAGTAATTTGATTTCGAAACCACTTAGCGGTCGTACTCTCTTGTGGATTTCCCTGGCTTAGCCACGTAGTCTTGCGGAAATGAATGTCCATAGGGAGCAAAGCATGTCGCGGTTGGTACAACTGGTTCTGAGTGCTGGCTTAATTTTGCTGCCCGGCTGCACAATCATTATAAATGTGGAACCCCCAGGTTATAGTTATTTCGCTCCTGTCTCCGGTGGTCAATTGCCGGTTATTCAAGCGCCTCCGGAACAAAACACGCACGGCATGTTGCCTGGGTCACAAGGTGACGGCCAAAGACAAAAAGGACGTCCAGCAACATTTGGCACTGGCACACATGGTTGCGCCGTTTTTGGTGGAAGCATCGCTGACCTTTGCCAGAACTATCCCATCTGGACTGAAGGCGCATGGCAACCTCCGTCCGGCGTAACGTCTGTGCACGTGCTGGTCGTGGGTGGTGGCGGTGGCGGCGCGGGAAGTATCGAGAGAGGAATCGGCGGCACAGGCGGTGCGTCGGGAGAGGTAGTCGCCATGACGCTTCCCGTCAGCAACCAGCAAGTTGGTGTGCGGATCGGCCAGCCTGGAACTGCCGGCTTAGATTTTAGGCAACCAGGTGGTGACGGCGGCGCATCGTCGTTTGGGACTGTGATCGCCGCAGGTGGTGGCGGAGGACAAATTTATACCGGCGGCACGACCAGCGTTACCGAAGGCGGCAGTAGTGGTGGCGGTGGCGCTGGCGGCGGCAATTACCAGGAAGGCTATCGCGGCGGCTCAGGCGGTGCAGGCGGCTCAGGTGGTGCAGACGGCGTCAATGGGCAGTCGGGAACGTCCGTCGTCAATCAGGTCCTGGGCACGAATGGCGGGAGTGGGCATATCTTTCCAATATTTAGCTTTAACAAGGTGAAGATTTCCGTAGGTGATGGCGGCAAGGGTGGCAATTATGGAATTAGTGCCACGGGTTATGGCGGCGGCGGCGGCGGTGGCGGCGGCGGTATTTTGATCGATCAGTTTGGTCCAAATGCTCAAAGCGGAGTTGGCGGCGGCGAACCAGGGCTTGCTCAGGGCGGCGGCGGCGGTATCGGGTATGGCGCTGGTGGAGGTGGCGGCGGAAATTTTGAGGTTGGTGCCCCTGGCGGCAATGGCACATCCGGCGTTGTATTCGTGGAATGGTAAAGGCAGCAATTACAAATTAAGAATCTCGGTCTCGGAAACTCCGACCACCGGAGCTGGTCAACCTGATTCCCTCAAACTTTTTATCGTGGCCAGGGCAGCGAATTTTTAACAATACTTAGTCTGTACTTTTTAAAATGAGTCTCCCAATGCGATTACCCGCCAGCGCTTCTCCTCGCCCCAGCCCATGCAAAATATGTGGGGAACCCGCTTCTCTATTTGGAGTCGTCGATTTCGGAAAAAATTGCGAAGAGCATCGTGGACTGAAGCTGCCGCTCTCCGGGCATCCAATATACTATAGACGATGTTCCGTTTGTGAGTTTTTATTCACGGAATATTTCGATGACTGGAGCACAGACGAATTCTGCTCACACATCTATAATGCCGAATATAAGAATATCGATCCTGATTT
>JAJZFB010000086.1 GCA_021805545.1 Pseudomonadota bacterium
CTGAAGGGTGTGGGTCAGGCCAGTCATGGCCAGCTCAGTGCCCAGTTCCAGCCCCTTGCCCCACATCCAGTCCAGTGGCGTGTCTGGCATGGCGCTGCCAAAACCTGGCCCCGCCGCCAAGCGTTCCCATAGCTGCGCCATGGCGTTACGCGCACCCTTATGCCCGCCGCGCGCAAGGCCCTGCACGGCCATGGCGGCCACCATGGCGCCCGATGAGACGCCACTAACCGCGCTAAAGCCCGTGCCGGCCTCAAAAAACCGGTCCAGCACGCCCCAGGTGAACGCCCCATGCGCGCCGCCCCCTTGGAGTGCCAGCACAATTTTGGGTTTGGAAGGGGTGAAAACCATGGGGTCAAGCTGCCCCTAGTTTCGTTTAAGAGCAAGTAGTTTCAAGGTGCTGGCGTAAAATGTAGTGCTGCCGCAATACGGTTCCAGGCATTTATGGCGGCAATGGCAATGGTCAGGTGCTCAATTTCGCCAGCGGAGAAAACATCGCCCGCCACGGGCCGGTCTTGCGGGGCCAGATGATGGTTCGCAAGCTGTGTCAGCCGCTCGGCATACGCCAGCGCCACCATCTCGCGCGCCGAGAACGCGCCCGAATCGCGCCACGCCGCCACCAGCCCCAATTTGCGCTCCTCCACCCCTAGCTGCCGGGCCAGTTTCAGGTGGAATTGCAGGCAAAACGCGCAGCCATTTATCTGCGAGGCGCGGATTTTCACCAGCTCCACCAGATCTTTCTCCAATCCCCGCGCGGTGGCGGCGGCACTTATCTGCCGCAGCGCCGCCACAACATCCTGCTGGCTGGTGGTAAAATTTGCATACGCATTTGCATACGCATCAGGCATGGTTTTTCCCGGTGCTGGCCCCGCCATTCCAGCATGGCTGGCAAAAGCGGCCAATACCCGCATTGACGGCGCGCACCTCTGCCGCCTATACCGCGCCAACGCTGCCCGGAGGGTAACCGCCCGGGATGTTTCTGTTTGTCTTTGTTTTTATTTTGCCGGAGTGAATACCGTGAAACGGACTTATCAACCCTCCAAACTCGTCCGCAAGCGCCGGCATGGCTTCCGCGCCCGCATGGCGACGGTCGGCGGCCGCAAGGTTCTGGCCAACCGCCGGGCCAAGGGCCGCGCCAAGCTCTCCGCTTAAGCCCGCGCAAGGCGGCGCGGGAGCAGCCATGGCCGGGCAAACCTTGCCCAAGCGCCTGCAACGGCGGGCAGATTTCCTCCGCCTCGCGGCGCAGGGGCGCAAGCTCGTCCGCCCTGGCTTCCTGCTCCAGGCCATTGCCAATGCGCCAGAACTGCGAATTGGCTTCACCGCCACCAAAAAACTCGGCAACGCCGTTACACGCAACCGGGCGAAGCGCCGCCTGCGTGAGGCAGCCCGGCTTGTTTTGGCTGAACGCCCTGGCCTTACGGCCGAGCTGGTGCTGGTGGCACGGCGTGAAACCTGCACAATGGATTTCGCCAGGCTCCACGGCCAATTGGCCGCCGCGCTGCACGAGGCCGCGCCATGAGCCCCGCGGCCTACATGCTGTCCGGCGCGGTGCGCGTGTATCAGCTCACCTTGCGCCCGGTTGTTGGTGCTCATTGCCGGTTCTACCCTTCCTGCAGCGCCTATGCGCGCGAGGCGCTTTCCACCCATGGCGCGCTGCGTGGCGGCGCGCTGGCGGCGCGGCGCATATTGCGCTGCCACCCCTTTAACCCGGGCGGTTACGATCCGGTGCCCACCCCCATCCATCCAGCCAAGGATTCCTGAATTTCATGGACCAGAAGCGCTTGCTCATCGCTCTCGTGTTTTCCTTCGCCGTGCTGGGGATATTCACCTTCATCCAGGATAAGTTCTTTCCCCATCCGCAGCAGCCCGCGGCGCAAACCACCCAAGCCGCGCAAACCAGCCCGGGTGCTGCCCCTGGCGCCGCCACGGGCGCCGCGGTGGCGCCCCCTGGTCCGCGCCTCAGCGTAGCCGCGCCGCTTATGCAGGGCAGCATCGGCCTCACCGGCGCCATTTTCGACGACATCACTCTCACCAGCTACCACCAGAGCATCAAGCCTGGCTCCCCGCTGGTGCAAATTCTCGGCCGCCGTGGCAGCCCAACCCCCACTTACGCGCAATTTGGCTGGTCCGCCGCGCCGGGCATCGATGTGCCTGACGATTCCACGGTTTGGACCTCCTCGGCGCAAACCCTGACCCCATCCTCGCCCGTCACGCTCTCATGGAATAACGGGCAGGGCCTCATTTTCCAGCTTCTGCTGTCGGTGGACGATAAATACATGTTCACCGTCCGCCAGAATGTCATCAACAGCACCAGCGCGCCGGTCGCGCTCTATCCGTGGTCGCGCGTGGTGCGCGACTACAAGCCCAAGGAACAAACGAGCTGGGTTCTGTTCGAAGGGCCGATTGGCGTCTTCAACGGTACACTCAAGCAGGAATCATATAAAACCCTGAAAAGCGACGGCGAGCATACCACTGGCGGTGGCGCCTTTAACGCCACCGGCCCCGGCGGCTGGGCTGGCATTACCGATAAATATTGGCTGACCGCCGTCGCCCCCGCGCAAAAAGCCGCCATGCACGCCACAATGAGCTACGGCACGGTGAAGGCTGGCGATGGCAGCGCGTATCAGACAAGTTTCATCACCGCCAATCCGGTTATCGCCGCGCCTGGCGGTAGCGCGGCGTTCACCTCGCACCTGTTTACGGGTGCCAAGGTGGTCAAAATTCTCGATGGCTATCAGCGCGAATACCATATCCCCAACTTTTACAAGGCGGTGGATTTTGGCATGCTATATTTCATTACCAAGCCCATCTTCTTCGCGCTGGATTACCTCAACAGCCTTACCGGCAATTTTGGCTTTGCCATTCTCATCTTCACGGTGGGCATCAAGCTGCTCTTCTTCCCGCTGGCCAGCTACTCCTACCGTTCTATGGCGCGCATGCGCGCCGTCCAGCCCAAAATCGCCGCGCTGCGCGAGCAGCATAAAGACGATAACGTGAAGCTGCAGCAGGCCACGATGGAGCTGTACAAGGCAGAAAAAATCAACCCCGCCTCGGGCTGCTTGCCCATGCTGCTGCAAATCCCGGTCTTCTTCTCGCTTTACAAGGTCATCTTCATCACCATCGAGATGCGCCAGGCGCCTTTCTATGGCTGGATTCACGACCTTTCCGCGCCAGACCCGACGAATATCTTCAACCTGTTCGGCCTCATCCCGTGGGATCCCACGTCCATCTCGCCGTTGCTGCATGTGGGCGCCCTGCCGCTCATCATGGGCTTCACCATGTTTCTGCAGCAAAAGCTCAACCCGGCCCCGGCAGACCCGGCCCAGGCGCGCATGTTCCAGTTCATGCCGTTCATCTTCACTTTCATGCTGGCACGCTCGCCGGCTGGCCTGGTGCTTTACTGGGCCTGGAACAACCTTCTCTCCGTGGGGCAACAATGGCTCATCATGCGCCAGGCGGCGCCGAAAAAGACGGTGCCGGCCAAGGCCTGAACTTCGCCGCCTCGGGCCCTACGCCGGAGGCGCTCGAAGCCGGGCGTAAGCTGTTTGCCAGCGGCTGCGAATTTTTCTACGCGGCACAATCGCTGGAAGGATTGCCCGAACCGCGCGGCGTGGAAATAGCTTTCGCGGGCCGGTCCAACGTGGGCAAATCCTCGCTGCTGAATGCGCTTACGGGGCGCAAGGCGCTGGCGCGTGTCTCGCACCAGCCTGGCCGCACGCGCCAGCTCAATTTCTTCGCCTGCCAGGCCGCACCCCTGGTGCTGGTGGACATGCCCGGCTACGGCTATGCCGAAGCCCCGCAAGCCATAAAGCGCGACTGGCAGGGGCTGATGCTGGATTACCTGCGCGGCCGCCCGAACCTCTCCCGCGTGTTTCTGCTTCTGGATTCCCGAGTCGAGATCAAGACATCCGACGAGACGGTGATGGAGCTGCTCGACCAATCCGCCGTGGCCTACCAGCTTGTGCTTACCAAGGCCGATGCCGTGAAGCCCGGCGCGCTGCAGCGTAAGCAGGACGAGGTATTGGCGCTGACCGCCAAACATCCGGCGGCGCTAAGCGAGGTTGTGACGACATCGAGCGAGAATGCCACGGGGATTGAAACGTTGCGCGCCATTATTGCCGGGCTGCTTTAGAGCCGGATGATTTTAGACCGGATCACGCCGTGATCCGGTCTAAAATCATCCGGCTCTCAATCAACGAAGGACAGCGCGATTCAGACTTGAGATGCGCTCGCAAAGCGAGCGCATCTCAAGTCTGAATCGCGCTTAGCCTTATCGTGGGCAATCTCTGGCGCGCCAAGCCTCACGCTTTCGGCACCCGCCCATGCATCTCGCTGGTAACCAGCGCGGCTGTGGCGCAAAGCCGGGCGGCGCAATGCTCAAGCTCCCGCGCGCCCAGGCTCCGTGCCATGCCGATCATAACAAGCTGCATCGAAACCGTGCCATCGGGGGAAAATACCGGTGCAGTAATGTGGCTAATCCCGGCTGCACCGGCATGGGTCAAATCGAAAAGCTGCACCTCATCCGGCATAATCATGCCGATCAGCTCATGCAGCTTTGTCCAGTACGCCGCATCCGGCGCCCGGCCTGTTGGCAAGGTCATGGCCTGCAGGGCACGGGCGGCGCTGGGGCCGGTGACGGAAATCGAATATCCCCGCTGCCGGATCAGTGGAAACGTATCGCGCAAATGGCGGCGCATGGCCTCACTCAGGCAGGAATCCACCGCGCCGGTATAAGCCGCAATGGCAGCTTCTCCGGCCCAGGCCACATGGCATAACCCCACGGGCGGAATAAGTGGCCGGCGCTCGCCCACCCGCGTCAGCGCCATATGCGATTTCGGTGCCCCCTCCTTCACCAGAACCATCAATTCTCCCGCCGTCACCGCGCTGGCGCTGCATTGCACATCCAGCTCAACCGCCAGCCGGGCAATTTCGCGGCGCGCAACCTCCACGCCACGGTATTTCTCAATCGCCGCCTGGCCAACCGCCACCGCCGCCACCCCCAGCGAATAGGTTTTGCGCTTCTCATCCCGCGCCAGGAAGCGGGCTTTCGCCATGGCCGTTAGCACGCGGTGGGCCGAGCCGGTGCTCAACCCCACCTGCCGGGCGATTTCAACCAGGGTGAATGTCTCGGCGGGATGAGCGGCGAGAAAACTCAGGACATCCATCACACGGTTGGTTGGGTTCGAATCTTCCTGCACGGCGCGCGTATCCTCGTTGGCTTGCAAACAGCTTGACACGGATGGCGGTATTGTCAGATATTTCCAGATATAGCAATATACTTTCCAATATTGGAAAACTAACGAGGAAGCACATGAACGAGATTTCCGACCGCATGAAGCTGGCCACGGATGCGGGAGCGCCGATGCAGCGCCAGCGCGAGCAGGACCTGACGGGCAAAATCGTCATCATCACGGGGGCCAGCCGTGGCGTGGGGAAGCAAGCAGCGCTCGATTTCGCGAAGCGCGGCGCCAATGTCGTGCTGGCGGCCCGCACGGTGGAAGCCAATTCCGCCCTGCCGGGCACAATCGGCGAGACGTTGCGGCAAATCGAGTCGCTAGGCGGCCAGGCCATCGCCGTTGCCACGGATCTGGCCGATGAGGCGGACTTGAAAGCCCTGGTGAATGCGGCGGTGACGCGTTTCGGCGGGGTGGATATTCTCATCAACAACGCCGCCGCCACAACCGGTGACATCTGGGGCAAATCCTTCCTCGACCTCACGCGCGAGGAATGGCTCTACCAGTTCGCGGTCAACGTGCACGCGCCGTTCACGCTCACACAGCTTGTTGTGCCCATCATGGAAAAGCGCGGCGGCGGGCGCATCATCAACCTCTCCACGGGCAGTGGCGAGGTGTTCCGCCAGCCAGAGGAGCTGCCAAAGCTGGGCGCCGTGGGCAAGTTCAGCCTGGCCGTGCCGGGCTATTATGCCAGCAAGCGCGCGCTGGACCGTTTTGGTAATTGCATGGCGCCTGAATTCCACGCCAAGAATATCGCCATCATCGGCATGCACCCCGGCCTTGTCGCCACCGAGCTTGTCGCCATCCGGGTTAAAAACGCCGGGCTGGATGACTCGGTCGCAGTCCCCATGGCCGTGCCTGCCCGCATGCTCGTTTATTTTGCCGCCTGCGAGAACCCGATGGAATATACAGGGCGCTTGTTCTGGGCCGAGCGTGAGATGGACGCCATGGGCATCGCGCTGGGCTGAGCGCAAAAGGCGGGATGAACCGGATGGATATCGAAAAATACGGCCCCTGGGCCTTGGTGGTTGGCGGGTCTGAAGGCGTTGGCGCAGCGTTTGCCCGGCTCCTGGCGGCGGATGGCTTCAATCTGGTCCTCATCGCGCGAAAACAGGCACCGCTGGACGAATTGGCGGCAGGGCTGCGCGCAACAGGGGTTGATGTGCGGACAGTTTCAGCCGACCTCAGCCAGCCGGGCGCGCTGGCGCAAACCCGCGCCCTCACGGATAGCCTCGATATCGGCCTGCTTATCTATAACGCGGGTGCCAACAGCGTACGTGGACGCTTCATCGACCTTCCCCGCGAGGTCACGCAGGCGGTAATTGATGTTAATGTTACCGGCCAGGCCGATTTCACACGCCATTACGGCGCGCTCATGGCCAAGCGCGGGCGCGGCGGCATTATCCTCACGGGCTCACTCGGCGGCTATCTGGGCTCGCCAACCCTTGCCGCCTACACGGCTTCCAAAAGTTTTAGCCGCATTTTTAGCGAGGCGTTATGGGCCGAGTGCGCACCGCTGGGCATTGACGTGCTGCACCTTAACATAGGCTTTACGGCAACCCCGGCAATGGCGCGGCTGGGCATGCCGGTGGACATGGCCGAAAGCCCGGAAACCGTGGCGCGGGAGGGGTTGGAGAATATCGCCAACGGCCCGGTGTGGATTGTCAGCACCCCCGGCAATGCCGCGCGCGCCCGCCTTATCAGCCTTGTTGACGGCCGCGCCGCCACGGTACGCGCCCATGCCATCGTGCCGCGCGAGGATACCGCCAAGGCAGCGGCACAGTTGCAAAACCAGGTGGCCAGATAACGGATTGCCGCAACCGCGCTCGGTTCACTTTCAAGCACTTTCGTGGCAAGGGAGCGCGCATGAGCACCGAATCCATGCATGACGCCGCCCAGGAAGCCCATATTGTTGCCAAGGCGCTGCCTTTTCTGCGCCGCTATGCCGGTGCCACAATCGTCGTGAAATATGGCGGGCATGCCATGGAAGGCGCGCTGGCCAATGAGTTCGGGCGCGACATTGCTCTGCTGAAGCAGGTTGGCATTAACCCCGTTATTGTGCATGGCGGTGGGCCGCAGATTAACGCCATGCTGAAGCGGCTTGATATTAAAAGTGAATTTGTAAACGGCCTGCGTGTGACCGACGAAGCCATGGTGGAAGTGGTGGAGATGGTCCTGGCCGGGTCGGTCAACAAGCAGGTTGCCGGGCTTATCAACAAGGCGGGCGCGCTGGCGGTTGGCATTTCGGGCAAGGATGGCGGGCTGATCCGCGCCCGCAAGCTGCGCCGCACCTATAAAGACCCGGATTCCAATATCGAAAAAGTGCTCGACCTCGGCTATGTCGGCGAGCCGGTCTTTATCGATACGCGCGTTATCCATGCCCTTACCGGCGCTGGGCTTATCCCCGTTATCGCCCCGGTGGGCACCAGCGAAGATGGCCAGACCTACAACATAAATGCCGACACCGCCGCTGGTGCCATTGCCGGTGCGCTCAATGCCCAGCGCCTGCTGATGCTTACCGACGTGCCGGGCGTGCTGGACAAGAACAAGCAGCTTCTCCCGGACCTGACCATGGCGCAGGTGCACGAGCTGATTGCCGACGGCACCATTTCCGGCGGCATGATCCCCAAGGTGGAAACCTGCATGGAGGCCGTGACCCTTGGCGTTAAAGGCGCCACAATTCTGGATGGCACAGTGCCCCACGCCCTGCTTTTGGAATTATTCACCGAAGGCGGGATTGGGACGATGATTCATAAATAAAATTTGTGAATTGGTGAGGTTAAGCTAAATGCCTGATGTTAAAATATATTTCAATCCCAAATGCGGCACGGCCCGCAGCGCGCTGGCATTGATCCGCGAGGCGGGGATTGAGCCGGAGATTATAGAGTATTTGAAAACCCCGCCCAGCCGGGCGGAGCTGGCGGCGCTGGCCAAGCTGGCCGGCGGGGCTGCCGCGCTGCTGCGCGAGAAAGAGCCGCTTGCCGCCGAGCTGGGGCTGAAAGGCGCGGCCGAGGGCAAAATTCTGGATGCCATTGCCGCCAACCCCATCCTGCTTAACCGCCCGGTGGTGGTAACGCCCAAGGGGGCCAAAGCCTGCCGCCCGGCGGAGCTGGTGAAAGAGCTGCTTTAGGCCGCAACCCCGAATAAGGGCTTGTGAACCTCAGCCCAGGCGGGCTGGACTTGGAAAGATGCCTCCCAGGGGTGTGGCGCGGCTGGGCGCAGGGCGGTGAAAAGCTCCGCTATTTGCGCGGCGCAGATAAAAGCCATGCAGAGGCAGCCCGCGAGTGAGGCCAGGCCGGTGATGATGGTGAGGCTGAACATGGGCAGGGGTTCCTTTCAAAACAGGCTCATCTGCACGGCGGGGTTTTGCGCGCCGGGCACGGTGAATTGGCTGCAATCGAGGCTGGCGCCGCCATCCAGGCCGAATTGCCGGGCCGCGCGCGCGAAACGCTGATGCAGCATATCGGCATAGGGGCCGGAGCCGAGGCGGCGGGTGTGGAATTCCGGGTCGTTGAGGCGGCCATTGCGGGATTGGCGGATGAGGCTCAGTACATGGGCGGCGCGCTCTGGCATGTGCTTTTGCAGCCAGTCGGTAAATAACGGTGCCAGCTCGTGCGGCAGGCGGAGCAATATGGTGTGCGCGGTTTCCGCCCCGGCCTTGGCGGCGGCTTCCATAGTGCTTTCCAGCTCGGCATCGTTCACGCCCGGAATCATCGGCGAGGCCATGACGCCCACGGGGATTCCGGCGGCGCGCAGCCCGGTTATGGCGGCCAGGCGGCGGGCGGGAGAGGCGGCGCGTGGCTCCAGCGCGCGGGCCAGGGCAGGGTCTAGCGTGGTGATGGAGATATGCACTTTTGCCAGGTTTTTGGCGGCCATGCGGGAGAGAATATCGGCGTCGCGCAGCACGCCGGCGGATTTGGTGACGATGCCAACGGGGTTGTTGAAACGCTCCAGCACCTCCAGCACCGCGCGGGTAATGGCGAGGGTGCGTTCCACGGGCTGGTACGGGTCGGTATTGCTGCCAAGCACGATAACGCCGGGCTTGTAGCTGGCGCGTGAGAGCTCTTTTTCCAGCAGATGCGCGGCCTCGGGCTTGAAGACGATCTTCGTCTCGAAATCCAGCCCGGCGGAGAAGCCGAGATAGGCATGGCTGGGGCGGGCGAAGCAATAGACGCAGCCATGCTCGCAGCCGCGATAGGGGTTTACGCTTTGGGTGAAGGAAATATCCGGGCTGTCGTTGCGGGAGATGATGCTGCGGGTGGAATCGCGCAGCAGCGTGGTTTGCGGGCGGGCGGCGTCTTCCTCGGGCAGGTCCCAGCCATCGCCGAAGGCCTCCAGCCGCGCGGCTTCGAACCGGTTGGGCGGATTTATGGCGGTGCCGCGCCCCCTGATGGCGCCCGGCACATCTCTGGTCTTGACCTGCACTCGTGAAACTGCTGACATGTTCACGCTCCGTTCTGGCCTTGATTAAGGTCATGTGGGGGCGGATTGTCAAGAACAAAATAAGAACTTGTGTTTGGCTTAAGGAGACACGCCATGGCTGCTGAACGCCCGCCCGTACCCCCTTTTACCCGTGCGGAGGATGCCGCGCGAAAGGTGCGGCTTGCCGAAGATGCCTGGAACAGCCGCGACCCGGCGCGCGTGGCGCTGGCCTATACGGCGGATAGCGCGTGGCGCAACCGGGCGGTGTTTATAAATGGCCGCGATGAAATTGTGGCGTTTTTGACGCGAAAATGGGCGCATGAGCTGGAGTACCGGCTTATAAAAGAGCTATGGGCGTTTACCGGCAACCGCATTGCGGTGCGGTTTGCGTATGAATGGCATGATGATAGCGGGAACTGGTTCCGCTCTTACGGCAATGAAAATTGGGAGTTTGACGAGCGGGGGCTGATGCGGCGGCGCCTGGCGAGCATTAATGATTTGCCGATTACGGAGGGAGAACGGAAGTTTTTCTGGCCGCTGGGGGCGCGGCCGGTGGGGCATGCCGCGTTGGGGGAGCTGGGGTTGTAGGGGGGGTAGTTAACCCACGCGTGCGATCCAGAAAACGGTCGCTGCCGTGAAATTGGATTCCACTGGTTGCTGTACAAAGACTAAATTATGCACGAGATCGCATTTGAACGTCTGACGGCCTGAACTGAATGGTATAGTGTGGACTTCGGGAGGGCACCTGTGTTTGAGAATTCTAACATTCAAACCTATCGGTTCGATGACATCCCGCCCGGCATGGACCTCAGCTTGATGGATGTGAAGTGGATGGAGGGTTACATGGCCGCACTTGTGGCTTCGATCCATGAAACCGAGGATAGTTCGTCCACCATCGGATATCACGCATACGCTGCTGTTCGGGCCATTGACGACGATTTTATTGAGCTGTCTTGGTATCCAAACATTTTCGACCGTTTCCATGAGGTTCGTATTACGCTGCCACGCGCGGCATTCGTGAGTTGCATTGCTAGTTGGCAATATGACTATAAACCTGTGATTTTCGTATATGGGAATTGGCTCACCCAGATTTTCTTGCGAAAATATACGGTTTTCGCTCTTGTCGATGCGATCAACGTCAAGAGAACGCTGTCGAGTGGCGAACTGAACCGTCAGAAACTCGTGGGATTACGAAATCGTATTGATAGCATTGCCAGAGAGAACCCGTCCGTGGCATTTATCTCTTTCGCGGATAGTTTGTTATTAAAAAGTCACTACACAGTGGGGCAGCACGATGGCGACATTATATACACCTACCAACCGGAGAAAATACTGAGGTTACTTTCTGATATACAGAACGTTTATCACGAGGTTTTGGGCTTAAATATCTATGCTGTCCTTACTCAGGGGAGCAATGAATACTATGACGATGAACTGATGCATACTTCGGTAAGTGGCAATCACATATCGCTCAATAGCCTCGGTTTGCCCTTTGCGCAGCTGCAGAAGATTGAGTATGCGGCGCGGGAGGCCATAAAAGCCAAGAGGCACGAACCCGTGGATACTTATCTCGATGAGACTTTCTATCATTCGCTGAGATTTCGGTTCGGATTTGACAAAGGTGCTCTCCCCAAATTCTGCTACGATGCTCCAATGACTAAGGAGCCTTGCTCTTATTTCCCAGTGAATTTGAGGCTTCTTATAGACAATCTGGAGCTGCCGGGATGAACGGATGTGCTGAGTTTAATGCGGCTTTCGTGGTCCAGAAGCCGACTAAGAGTTAGTATTCTATCCAAAGAAGCGATGCTCGCCACTGTGGAGATGGATTGCTTCGCTAAGCTTGCAATGACGGAGGAGAGGAAAATGTGGCGGCTTTTGCAGCGTATGTAGCTGGAAAATTTTTGCGCTGCCTTTTCCAAACCCGCAGCCCCCACCCCTTACCGCAAATGCTCCCGCAACCTCGGCATCAGCTCCACCAAATTGCACGGTCTGTGCCGTGAATCGAGTTGAAACCGCAATATCTCGTCCCAGCCATCCTTCACGGCCCCGGTGGAGCCGGGCAGGGCGAAGAGGTAGGTGCCGCCCGCCACGCCGCCCAGGGCGCGGGACTGCATGGTGGAGGTGCCGATCTTGGCGAAGGAAATCCAGCGGAAGAGTTCGCCGAAGCCTTCTATCTCTTTGTCCAGCACGCGGCGGAAGGCTTCGGGCGTTACATCGCGCCCGGTAACGCCCGTGCCGCCGGTGGTTATGGCCACATCCACGGCAGCATCGGCAATCCAGCCGCGCAGTTGCGCCTCGATGGCGGGGGCATCGTCGCGGATGATGGCGCGGGCGGCCAGGATGTGGCCGGCACCGGTTATGCGCGCGGCCAGCGCGTCGCCCGATGTGTCGTTGGTTTCGTTGCGCGAATCGGAGATGGTGGCGATGGCAATGCGCACCGGCAGGAAGGCGGCGCTCTCGTCTATACGGCTCATCAGCCGGCGCTGGCCATGGCTGTGCCGGCGGCGGCCAATGTGGGGAACTGGCCTGCGGCAAGCTGGTTGAGGCTGGTGGGGGGAAGGCCGATTTCCTCGGAATAGAGCCAGCTATCGGCCATTACCTGGCGCACGAACCGGCGTGTTTGGCTATCGGGAATGGTTTCGATGAAGAGCAGCGGGTCGCTATTGGTTTGCGGGTTGTTGTACCAGGCCGCGGCGGCGTTGGGGCCGGCATTGTAGCTGGCGAGAATGGCAAGCAGGTTGCCGTTAATACCAGGCTGCTGGCTGAGGTAATTAACATAGGCCTGCCCGTAGGCGAGGTTGGCCGAGGGGTTGGCCAGCGAGCCGGATACGCTGGCAATGCGGCGCAAATAGGCGGCGGTGCCGGGCATGAGCTGCATGAGCCCGCGCGCGCCGCAACGCGAGACGGCATCGGGGTCGAAGCCCGATTCGGTACGGGTGAGGGCGTAAACCAAGGCCGGGTCCACCGTGAAACCGCCATGGGGGTGCAAGGCGGGCATGGGCAGGTGCGCGCCGGCAATTTCGTCCACCGGGGTGGTTACGGTGTTGGCGATGGCGATGGCGACATCGGCCAGGCCGGCGCGGGCGGCCACGGCCATGACAGCGCGCGAGAAATCCGGGTTGCCCTGCATTTGCGGCCATAGGGCGCGCAGGTTTTCCGCCGCCGCGGCGTTCAGGCCAAGCTGAAGCTCCTCGAAGGCCAGATGGCCTTGCGGCGTGGAGTCCACGGCAATGATGTCGGCTTCCGTGAGCGTTGCGGCCATGCCGGAGCTGGCGAAGCCCTGGCCCAGCAGGCGCCCGGCGAGAATGCCGTAGAACGTATCCTGCGCCGCGGCGGCCTGGCGCAGCAGGTTCAGGTATGTGGTGGGCTGCATCTGCCGCAGCGCCACGCGCGCGGCCCAGAACTGGCTGGCGGAGCGGTCATCGTCCGAAATGCCGGGCATGGCGGCGGCGGCGGCAAAATCGGCACCCGCGGCGGTAAGGTTGCTGTCCTGCCATGCATCGATGCCCGCGAGGAATTGGCGGTGCCAGGCGGCATCATCGGGCGCGGAGGAAGGGGTGGCGGCGGCGCTGGCCACCAGCGTTTCCTCAGGCAGCATGGCGGTTTGCGGCGCGGGCGGCAGATCGGCGCTGGGCATTTTAAGCTGCATCAGCGCATAAATGGCCTGGGCCTCTGGCTGAGACGAATATTGCTGCCACCATGCGGTAAGCTCGGCGGGGGCGGTGATGTAGCCGGGGCCAAGGTACAGATTGGCCAGCAGGGCGCCCATGGCCGAGGGGTCGGCCAGGCGCGCGGCAATTTCCTGCGCCTTCGTCACCTCGTGCCCGGCCAGCAGCGCCTCGATGCGCTGGTAAAGCGCCACATCCGATGGCGAAAGAGGCTGGGGCAGGATAATTTCGGCATTGCCCGGCGGCGCGTTGCGGGGCACGGCATAGGCCACACTTTCCCCGTTGAGGGCGCTAAGCGGCGCTTGGGGGGGCGTGGTGGTTCCCTGGCCTTGTCCCGGATCAGGGGACCTCGCCGCGGCGCTGGTGGTGGCCAGACCGAGAGCGAGAACGGAGACCGTGGCAATCTGGGCCAAACGGCATGCGTTCAGGCGGGAGAGCTTTTTGGGGGCTCCTCGCATGGCCGAAGCCCGTACAACAATCTGGGGCTGAGATGCAAGACCTGATAGCGAGACTGGTCTCTGATTATGAGACGGCGCAGGGGATTCTATTGAGTTAAAAGGGGGTTTCGTTTTCACGATTTCGTGAAAATCATTAACTCCAGCCGTTCCCGGAGCTGCAACAGGTCGAGCCACGACTCGGATTTGGCCATTGGCGTGCGTAACAAATAGGCCGGGTGGTAGCTGGGCAGGCAGGGCAGGGGGGCGTCCAGCCCGGTAATATGGGCCTCGCGCCACGTACCGCGCAGGCGCCTTATGCCGCTGGCCCCCTGCTCGGGCAGCAGGGCCTTGGTGGCTATGGCGCCCAGGGTAACCAGCGCGGCAGGGTGAATAAGGGTGATCTGCCGGTGCAGGAAGGGCAGGCAGAGGGCGATTTCGGCTTCGGTAGGGTTGCGGTTGCCGGGCGGGCGCCAGGGCACGGTGTTGATGATGCGGATTTTGGTGCGGTCCAGCCCTATGGACCCGAGCATACGGTCCAGCAACTGCCCGGCGGCGCCCACAAAGGGGCGGCCGGCGCGGTCTTCCTCGGCGCCGGGAGCCTCGCCGATGATGACGAGGCGGGCATCATCCGCGCCATCGGCGAAAACAAGCTGGGTGGCGGTGTCGCGCAGGGCGCAGCCGGTAAAGCTGTCCATGGCCTCGCGCAGCTCGTCCAGGCTCTGGCAGGTGGCGGCCAGGCGCGCGGCCTCCGCCGGGCCGGCCGGCATTGGGGCTGGGGCTTTGGCGGCGGGGCGCGGCGCTGGTGGCGCGGCGGGCAGGGGCGTGGGGGGTGCAGGGGCGGAAACACGGCGGTCCTGCGGGGCGTCAAGCAGCGCCTCGTCCACCCCCCATTCCAGTTGCAGGCGCAGAGCTTCCAGCATGTCCATGCCGGTATGGATATTATAAAATGGCTCGCCGGAATATCGCCTATTTGCCCCGCCGCGATTATTGAATAAAGCAGGGCCTTGTATTGCGAAGGGAACCAAACAATGACGGACGAGCTGCCGCCGCGGGAGGCTATGGAGTTTGATGTGCTGGTGGTGGGCGCCGGGCCCGCGGGGCTTTCGGCCGCCATTAAGCTGAAGCAGCTCAACCCGGAGATTTCCGTCTGCGTGGTCGAGAAAGGCTCCGAGGTGGGGGCGCATACGCTCTCCGGCGCGGTTATAGAGCCGCGCGCGCTGAAGGAGCTGTTCCCCGATATTGATCCGGGCATGATCCCGCTGGCCACGCCGGTGACCGAGGACAAGTTCATGTTCCTCACCGGGACCAAGGCCTTCACCTCGCCCATTACGCCGCCGCAGATGAATAATCACGGCAATTACATTGTCTCGCTTGGCAATGTGGTGCGCTGGCTGGGGCAGCAGGCCGAGGAGCTGGGGGTGGAGATTTATCCCGGCTTCGCCGCGGCCGAGCTGCTGGTGGAAGATGGCCGCCTGGTTGGCGTGGCCACGGGCGATATGGGCATCGGCAAGGACGGCCAGCCCACCGAGAATTACCAGCGCGGCATGGAGCTGCGCGCCACCTATACCATTCTGGGCGAAGGCTGCCGCGGCTCGCTGACCAAGCAGCTTGAAAAGCAGTTCAACCTGCGCGCCGGGGTGGACCCGCAGACCTATGGCATCGGTATTAAAGAGCTGTGGGAGGTCAAGCCCGAGAACTTCAAGAAGGGGCTGGCCGTGCATAGCGTCGGCTGGCCGCTGAAGAGCGACACTTATGGCGGTGCCGCGATCTATCATTTCGGTGAGAATCTGGTCGCGCTCATCTTCGTGGTGGGGCTGGATTATGCCAACCCATACCTTTCGCCCTTCCAGGAATTGCAGCGCTTCAAAACCCACCCGGCCATCGCGCCGACCTTTGAGGGTGGCAAGCGCATCTCCTACGGCGCGCGCGCGCTGAACGAAGGCGGATTCCAGAGCCTGCCCAAGCTCACCCTCCCCGGCGGCGTGCTGATTGGCTGCGCGGCCGGCACGCTGAACGTGCCGAAGATTAAGGGCACGCATACCGCCATGAAATCCGCCATTGTGGCGGCAGAGGCGATTGCCGAGGCGCTGGCCGGAGACAAACCCGCCGAGGTGACGGCCTATGGCGAGAATTTGAAGAAGAGCTGGGTGTACCCCGAGCTGCATGAGGTGCGTAACGTCCGCCCCGGCTTTGCCAAATGGGGGCTGTATGGCGGCGTTATAAATGCCGGGCTGGAGACGGTTTTGAAGGGCAAGACGCCCTGGACGCTGCACAACCATGCCGATAATGAAACTTTGAAAAAGGCCAAGGACAGCCAGCCGATTGCCTACCCCAAGCCGGATGGCAAGCTGACCTTCGACCGGCTTTCCTCTGTGTTTCTCTCCAACACCAACCACGAGGAAAACCAGCCCGCGCACCTGACGCTGCTGAACCCCGCCGTGGCGATTGAGGTGAATTACAAGGACTATGCCAGCCCCGAGACGCGCTATTGCCCGGCCGGCGTGTACGAGATTGTGGGCGAGGATGCGGGCGAGCCGCGCCTGCAGATTAACGCGCAAAATTGCGTGCATTGCAAAACCTGCGACATTAAGGACCCCACCCAGAACATTAACTGGGTGGTGCCAGAAGGCGCTGGCGGGCCGAATTACCCGGGCGGCATGTAAGCCCAGGCAAGCAAGGGGGCTTTTGGCCCCCTTTTTGCTGCCCTTTTTGTTGCTTTGAACATTACGCGAAAACTGCCTATGCAGCGTTTATGAGCATACGCATTGGAATTGCCGGGATTACCGGCCGCATGGGCATTTACCTGGCCGAGGAGGCCGCCGCCGCCGCCACGCTGGCGGGCGGCACCAGCCGCACCCCGCCAGGCGGCAATGGCGCGCCGCATTTTGCCGATATTACCGCCCTGGCGCGGGAATCGGATGTGGTGATCGACTTTACCCATGCCAGCACGGTGGCGGCGCATGCCAAGGCCCTGGCGGCAACTGAAACACCCTGGGTGCTGGGCACCACCGGCTACGGTGCCGAGGAGCAGTGGGCGGTTGAGGCGGCGGCCAAGACAATCCCCATTATCGCCTCGCCCAATTTTTGCACGGGCGTGAATTTGCTGCTGCTGCTGGCGGAAAAACTGGGCCACGCGCTGGATGCCAGCCAGTTCGATGCCGAGATTGTGGAAATGCACCATCGCCAGAAGGTGGACGCGCCTTCTGGCACGGCCTTGGCGCTGGGCCGCGCCGTGGCCGCGGGGCGCGGGGTGAAGCTGGAGGACGTGGCGGTACTGAGCCGCGAGGGGAATTGCGGCCCGCGCAAAGATGGCGAGATTGGCTTTGCCACGCTGCGCGGCGGGCAGATTGTGGGCCAGCACGAGGTTATTTTCACGGCGGGCGATGAGCAGCTCAGCCTCTCGCATAAGGCGTTCGACCGGCGCGTATTTGCCTCCGGCGCCGTGCGTGCCGCGCTGTGGCTGCATGCCCAGCCCGCGGGGCTATATGCGATGAGGGATTTTTTGCGCCTGTAGAACGCTGAAAATGACGAAAAACTTCCTGCACTGCGTGGTTTCAAAAAAGCGGCTCTTGGCTTCCTTCTGTCCTGCGTTACGGCCTATTGACCCCAGCCCCCTAATACGCCATCGCGTCCCCCGGGAACTTTAGGGAGCTTGTCATGCGCGATCGCGGAGAATTTCTGTTCACGTCGGAATCCGTCTCTGAGGGGCATCCAGACAAGGTTGCGGATCGGATTTCCGATACCGTTGTCGATGCCTATCTGGCGGCCGATCCTTATGCGCGCGTGGCGTGCGAAACGCTGGTGACGACCAACCGCATCATCCTGGCGGGTGAGGTGCGCGGGCCGGAGAGCATCACCAAGGAATATCTCGCGCATCTCGCCCGCATGGCGGTGCACGATATTGGCTACGATCAGGAAGGTTTTTCGTGGCGGGATGCCGAAATTGCCGTGCATCTGCACGCGCAATCCGCGCATATCGCCGTGGGTGTGGATGCGGCGGGCAACAAGGATGAAGGTGCTGGCGACCAGGGCATCATGTTCGGCTACGCCACCACCGAGACCGAGGCGCTGATGCCAGCGCCCATCTATTACTCCCACCTCATTCTGCGCCGTATCTCGGAGCTGCGCCGCGCCGGTAATGAGATGGTGCGGGGCCTGCTGCCGGATGCCAAAAGCCAGGTGACGCTGAAATATGTGGATGGCAAGCCGGTGGGCGCCACTTGCGTTGTGGTCTCCATCCAGCATGTGCCGGGCATGACGCCCGGTATGGTGAAAGAGCTGCTCCGCCCGATTGTGAAGGCCGCGCTGCCCGAGGGCTGGATGCCGCCTGAGGACGAGTTCTACGTGAACCCGACCGGTATTTTCGAAATTGGCGGGCCGGATGGCGATTGCGGCCTGACCGGGCGCAAGATTATCGTGGACACGTATGGCGGCGCGGCCCCGCATGGCGGCGGCGCATTCTCGGGCAAGGACCCCACCAAGGTAGACCGCTCCGCCGCCTATGTGTGCCGCTATCTGGCCAAGAATGTGGTGGCCGCCGGGCTGGCGGAACGCTGCACGCTG
>JAJZFB010000020.1 GCA_021805545.1 Pseudomonadota bacterium
CGCGGATGAAACCGCATCGGAGCAATGCACGGCCTGGATTGGCGAAGACAGGCGGCGCAGTTTTCTGGCCGATTGCGGCGTTGGCACCATAGACCAGGCGTTGCACGGCGTTTTGCCCACCCGTCATGCGCCGCTGCGCCTGTTCGGTCTCAGCCAGCGCGTGCTGATCATCGACGAGGCCCATGCCTACGACGCCTATATGCAGCAGGAGCTTCTCCGCCTCGTCGAATTCCAGGCCAGGCAAGGGGGCAGCACGATCATCCTCTCTGCCACCCTGGCGCAGACGGACCGGCAAAACCTGGTGAATGTGTTCAACAAAGCGTGCGGCAATGCGCAGGTCTCGTGCAACGGTAACGACTATCCGCTGGTTACATCCGTGACGGCAGCGGGTGCCGGAGAACATGCGGTGGACCCGCGCCCGGGGCTGGCGCGGCAGGTCCAGGTGCACCGGCTGGCGGATGCCACCGCGGCTATCGCCACGGTAACGGCGGCAGCGCAGCGCAATGCGGCGGTGGGGTGGATCCGCAACACCGTGGATGATGCCGTGGCGGCTTACGAGGCGCTGGTGGCCCAGGGCGTCGCCGCGACGCTGTTCCACGCCCGCTTCGCCATGGGCGACCGGCTGGCGATTGAGGACTATGTCCAAGATCGGTTTGGTAAATATACAAAATGTAGTGGAGCAAAACAGCGTGCGCATGTGGTGGTCGGCACCCAGGTGATGGAGCAAAGCCTCGACCTCGATTTCGACGTTATGATCTCCGATCTCGCCCCGGTCGATCTACTGCTCCAGCGCGCCGGCCGCTTATGGCGGCATGCTCGCCCAGCCCGGCCGGAAGCCGCCCCCTGTCTCTACATTGTCGCCCCTGAGCCGTTGGCCGAGCCGTCCGCCGATTGGCTGAAGGATTTTCGCGGCACCGGGTTGGTGTACCAAGATCATGGGGTTTTATGGCGTTCGGCCATGGCGATTTTTGAGCATCCGGTGGTGAACCTGCCCGCTGATGTGCGCGCCCTGGTGGAAGCCGTGTACGCGCTGGATGCGCCGGTGCCAGACGCTCTGGCGGCGAAGAGCGAAAAGGCCGTGGGCCGCGAGGCCGCTGCCCGCGCCGTGGCGGGGCAGAACCTGCTGAATTGGCAGGAAGGCTATGCCCAAGGCAACATCGCCTGGATGAGCGATGTGCGAACCCCCACCCGCCTCTCTGACCCCAGCTTCACCTTCCGGCTTGGGTTATGGGAAAATGGCGTCATCACGCCCTTCTGCCCGCATCAGGATGCGGGTAAGTCCTGGGCCATGTCGGAAATCTCCCTCCCCGCGCGGCGGGCGCAGGGTGTCCCACCTCAGGATGGCGCGCGCGGCGCGGCGCTGGCAGCGTTGCGGGCCGGGTGGAGTCGCTGGGAGCAGGAAATTGCTGTTCTGCTCCTGGAGCCGGAGGGCGCGGGGTGGCGTGGGGTTTTGTCCAAGGCCAATGCCGGTGTGCAGGAGGTCCGTTACAGCCGGGACGGCGGGCTGGTTTATGGATAATTAGGCGGGGTTCATTTGTTGCCTTAAGGAATCGGCCGTGCCAACCTGTAGTGGTGCAAAAGCCACCAGGAGTCGCAATGCCGTTTTCCCTCATCAACGATCCCTGGCTTCCCGTACGGCGGGCGCATTCGGGTGCAACCCTCATCCGGCCCTCCCAGCTCACGGAAAATATCGAGGCCGACCCGGTGGTCGCCATCGACTGGCCGCGTGCGGATTTTCGCTTGGCCAGCCTGGAGTTTCTCATAGGCTTGCTGGCCATCGCCTGCCCACCCGCCAGCCCCCGGGCCTGGCCGGATTTATACCACGCCCCGCCCAGCCCCGCCGCGCTGGAAGCCGCGTTCGCACCCCTGGCTTTCGCCTTTGAGCTGGATGGTGACGGCCCTCGCTTCATGCAGGATTTCGAGGATCTGGACGCCGGGGAAAACGATATTGCGAACCTGCTAATTGAGGCGCCAGGTGAACAAACGACGAAGAAAAATGCCGACCTGCTGAATAAGCGCGGCCAGGTTATGCAACTCTCGCGCGCCAGCGCCGCCATGGCGCTCTTCACGCTGCAAACCTATGCTCCGGCGGGTGGAGCGGGCAACCGCACCGGCCTGCGCGGCGGCGGCCCGCTCACCACGCTGGTGATCCCGCCCGGCCCAGCGCCCTTGCCGCTGTGGCATCTGCTCTGGGCCAATGTGCCCACCGGCCAGCCCGCAACATTGGCCGAACTGCCGCAAATTCTGCCCTGGCTGGCAAAAACAAAAACCTCCGAGAACGACAAAAAAGTTGTCCCCACCCCTGGGGCGGAGGCGTTGGCCTTCTGGGGCGTGCCCAGGCGTATCCGACTGGATTTTTCAGCGGCGGAACCGGGTGACACCTGTGGCCTGACGGGAGTCGCGGATAGCGTGATGGTCCGCTCCTGGCGGCAGCGGCCCAACGGCGCGAATTACGACGTTTTTAAACACCCCTTGAGCCCGTATTATAACCCGAAACCCAAGGAGCAGCTCTGGTTGCCAGTGCATCCACAGCCGGATGGCATTGGTTACCGGCATTTTCTGGGCCTTGTCTTGGCGCCGGATGCGGCGAGCGCCAGTCTCCAGCCCGCGGCCAATATCATCACGTGGCGCAAAGACCGCAAACGAGTGGCGGCGGAAGGCAATACACGCTGGCGCATTCTCGCCGCCGGGTTCGACATGGATAATATGAAGGCCCGCGGCTTCGTGGAGACGGAACTCCCAGTTACCGATGTTGCTGACCCCACGCGGATGGAGCTTTATGATGAGACTCTGGCTGGGCTGATTAACGGCGCGGACGACGTTGCGGCCCTGCTTCGCCACGCCGTGCGCGGTGCCTTGTTCAGCGAGGGTGCCAAGCCGGATATCAAAGCTGGCCTTTTCAACAATCTGCGCGCCCAATTCTGGCAGGACACTGAACCAGCCTTTTACCGGGAAGCCGCCCATGCGGCGGGCGGAACGCCGCGCGAAGATGTGTCCGCCGCCTTCCTGCAAAGTCTGCGTCAAAGCGCCCTGCGCCTGTTTGACGAAGCCGCCCCCATCACCGCCTCGGACCATCCTGGCCGCGTGGCCCAAGCCGCTAAATGGCTGGGTCTGGCTCTCAATGGCTACGGCAAGGCCGGTGGCGCGTTGTTTGCCGCCTTGGGCCTGGAGGCCCGCGAAGCAAAGCCGAAAAGGAAAAAGGCATGATCAAGCCAACGCCGGAAAACGCCAAAATCTTCCAGTCCTGGTGGCGCGATATGCACCCCGACAAACAATCCGGCTATCGCGGCGACCGCGCCGGTATCGCCAAACTGCGCCACGCGGGTACGGTCATGGAAGCATCCATGGAACCGGCCGTGCTCGGCCTGTGCCGTGGCCTGCGGGCCGGACCCACGGATATGAACCATGTTGCGCTCATCGCCGCGGTGCTGGCGGATTTGCGTGAGGCCGCGTCAGGCGAGAGCATCGCCAGGGCGCTCGGCCAGCCTGAGGGCACCCCGCTCTGCTCCGCCTCGCGCTTCCGCCGGATATTGGAAGCCACCGAGCCGGACGCGCAGTTGACCGCCTTCCGCCGCGTGCTGGCGCTGCTCAAACACAAAGGCAACCTGAACGATCTCGTGCAAAGCCTGTTAGACTGGAACGATCCCTATCGCCGCGACGCGCGCCGCCAGCGCTGGCTCTACGATTATTATCAAACAAACGATCCTGAAAAATCCTCATCCATCGCCGTGGAGGCCCAACCGTGACCGATTTTCTGCAACTGCACTTCCTCACCTTTTACCCGCCTTCGAACCTGAATCGTGACGATCTCGGACGGCCGAAATCAGCCATCATCGGCGGCAGTACGCGGTTGCGGATTTCCTCTCAGGCCCTCAAGCGCACCTGGCGCACCTCGGACGTGTTCAAAACCACGCTCGACGGCCATCTCGCCAGCCGCACGCAGCGGATCGGCGAGGTGATCCATGAGCATCTCCTCGCTGCCCAGGTGGCGCCTGAGAAAGCGGTTAAAATCACACGCGAGATCATCGCCGTATTCGGCAAGCCAAAGCCCGAGGCCGACAAGGCGCCGCTCTTCACCGAACAGTTGGCTTTCATCTCGCCGGAGGAACGCGCCGCCGCCCTGGAACTGGCCGACCGCATGGTAGCCGACGCGAAATTCGACGCGAAAAAACAGGCCGGTGAAATCTTGCGCCGGAGCGATACGGCGGCGGATCTGGCGATGTTCGGGCGGATGCTGGCCGATAACCCAGATTATAACCGCGAGGCCGCTGTGCAGGTGGCGCACGCCGTTACCACCCATAAAACCACGATCGAGGATGATTATTATACCGCCGTCGACGATTTGAAAAAGCCGAGCGAGGATGCGGGCGCCGGGTTCCTGGGTGAGGCCGGGTTCGGCGCCGGCGTGTTCTACCTCTACGCCTGTATCGACCGTGATTTGCTGCGGCGGAATTTGGGCGGTGACGACGCGCTGGCCGGGTTGGCCTGCGCCGCCTTGGTGGAAGCCGCGGCGACCGTCTCGCCTGCGGGCAAACAAGCGAGCTTCGCCTCCCGCGCGCGGGCGGAATATATTTT
>JAJZFB010000085.1 GCA_021805545.1 Pseudomonadota bacterium
CTTGGCCCGTTCCACGTAGCTGCCGTCTTCCGTGCGCACCACCACGCGTTCGCCGGCTTCGATGAAGGGCGGGACGAGGGTTTTGACGCCGTTGGAGAGTTTGGCGGGCTTGTAGGAGGAGGAGGCGGTCTGGCCTTTCACCACCGGGTCGGCCTCGACGATTTCGAGGGTGACTTGCGGGGGCAGGGTGACGCCGACCGGGTCGCCTTCCACCAGGGCGACGGAGACGGGCATGTTGTCTTGCAGGAAGGGCGCGGAATCGCCCAGGATGGCGGCGGGGACCATGAACTGCTCGAAGGTTTCGGGGTCCATGAGGACGAGGTTGCCGCCATCGGTGTAGGAATAGGTGTAGTCGCGGTCCTCGGTGGTCAGGCGTTCCACGGTATCGGCGGTGCGCCAGCGCTCATTGGTTTTATTGCCGGTCTTCAGGTTACGCATTTCCACCTGGATGAAGGCGCCGCCCTTGCCGGGGGTGATGATCTGCTGCTTCAGCACGGTCCAGCGAGCGCCATCATGCTCGATGACCTGGCCGGCGCGAATAAGGTTAGCCTGCTGCTTCATGGGTAAAGCCCTGCCGATTGAAAAATATGAATGATCGTGACGCGGGGGCTTACGCCGCCGGGGCGGTTTCGGCAAGCCATCTGGCAAAATGGCGGCCATGCCGGTTACCGGCCTGGAAAGTTTTTCAAAAAATTTCTCCGGCTGATTAACGGTAAATTCATATTTACCAAGCTAAACAGGGCCACCCCCGTTTGCATTGGCGCCAAAAACTGGCCCGTTTGAAGGACCAGTACCCCCATGCCCACGCACACCCAACGTGCGGCGCGCAGGCAGGCCCTTGGCAGCACTTGCCTGCTTGCCCTTCCCGCCGCCTTGGCCATAGGCACCCCCGCCCAGGCCCAAACAATCATCACCACCAGCCAGACAAGCCCGTTTAACCTCTCCGCCTATGGTGGCCCGGTTTCCATCGCCAGCGGCGTCAGCATTACCAGCACGGGTGTTGCGGCCATTTCTGGCGGCACGGCGGCGCAGCTCGCCAATGCCGGGCTGGTGGCCGATGCCGCCGGTGCGGGCATCAGCCTCGGCGCAGGCGGCAGCCTCACCAATACAGGAGGCATCAGCGGCGCCGATGCGGTGCGGCTGGGGGCTGGCGGGAGTATTGCCAATACCGGCGCCATAAACGGCACGGGCTATGGTGTGCTGGTAAATAATGGAACCGGCATTGTCACCAATAGCGGCGCCATCGCCGCCGGGTATGATGGTGTGAGCCTGAATAAAGGCGGCACCATCACCAATGCTGGCTCCATCTTCGGCGGCCATATTGGTGTTTACACCGGCAATGGGCTGGGTGTTGTCAGCAATAGCGGCACCATCTCGGCCAGTAGCGGTGATGCCGTGTCTCTCTATAGCGGCGGCAGCCTGACCAATAATGCCACGGGCGAGCTGCTTGGTGGCTATACCGGCGTGTATGCGGGCGGCTCGGGCGCGCAAATCACCAATGCCGGGCTCATCACCGGGCCGGATTTCGGTGTGTACCTCATGGGCGCCTCATCCGTCAGCAATAGCGGCACCATCGCGGGCGGTATTGACGGCATGATGGATCTGGGCGCTGGCGGGCAGATCAGTAATTCTGGCCTCATCCATGGCGGGCAGATGGGCGTGCGCCTTGCCGCCAACGGCGCTGTTGAAAATTCAGGCATCATCTCGGGCGGCAGCATTGGGGTCAAGCTCGGGGTTAACGGCACGCTGGCGGATGAAGCCAGCGGGCGCATCGCCGGCGGTGTAATATCTGTGGTTGCCGCCGCCGGCGATGCGCTCCAAAACGCGGGCACCATCAGCGGGCCCACAGGTATTGCCGCCGCGGGGGGCATCAGCCTTACCAATACGGGGGTCATCGCCTCCACGGTTGCGGGCGGTAATGCCATCAGCCTGTCGGGCGGGGCCAGCACCGTCATTCTGGGCACGGGCGCGGAAATTGAGGGCAACATTGCCGCCAATAATACAGCCAGCCAGATTGAGCTGACCGGCAGCGGCACGCTGGACAGCAACCTGATTGGCTTTGGCGCGGGCAGCGCGGTGGCCGTGGCCCAGGGCGCGGTATGGGCCGGGTCTGGCCAGTGGCAGGTGGCGCGGCTTGTGAATGATGGCGTGTTCACCCCCGGCGCCATTGGCACGCCGCTCAGCCTTACCGGCAATTTCGTGCAGAATGCCGATGGCACGCTGCGCGTTCTGGTCTCACCGGGCGGTATTTCACCCTTTGCCATCACCGGCACGGCCAGTTTGGGCGGCACGCTGCGCTATGTGCTGGCGCCCGGCACTTACCAGCCCGCAAGCGATACATTCCTGACCGCCACGGGCGGGGTGAATGGCAGTTTCGCGCAAATAACCGCCAGCGGCACAGGGCCGCGGGCCACGCCCACGCAGCTAACGGTGCATGGCGCGTATGCCCCGGCGGCACAGCCCGCTGGCGTGCCGGTTGCGGCTGTGGTCACGGCCTCTGGCGCCAGCCTGTCCATTAGCGGCGTGTTTACCGTGGCGCCCGCTGGCGCGCGGCTTTTTGCCGATACCACCCAGGCCATGGCCATGGGCGCCTTTGCCAGCGGCGGCACGTTGCTGGAGCGCGCCGGCAGCAGCGCCCCGGCGGGCGGCTGGGCGCAGGCCACGGGGGGGCTGGCCATGGCCAGCGGCGCCTATACCACGCGCGGCGGAGGCTTCATGGCCGGGCTGGACCACGGCGACGGGTTTGGCGGGCGCATCGGCTTCGCGGCGGGGTATGACAGCGTGAGTTTAAGCGAGGACGGCACCGGCACAGCCGGCCTGCGAACAACCCGCCTGGGCCTTTACGCCATGCAGCCCGTAGGGCGTTTCCGCCTCAGCGCGGATATTATGGGCGGCATTGCCGCGCGCAACACCACGCGCGGCACAGGCGCCGCTGCCAGTGCCACGGCCCAGGGCAGCGGCCACACAATCGCGGGCGATGTACGTATTGCCTTGCCGCTGACCTATGCGGGCGCGCAATTCACCCCCGCTTTTGGGCTGCAAGTGGCCAGCATTACCGCCGGGAAGCTGGACGAATCTGCCGCCACCCAGGCCTTTGCCGTAAAGGTGGCTGGGGCCAGCTTCACCACGGCGGCGCCCTATTTGCGCCTGCGCGTGAGCCGGAATTTCATCACCGCCACCAATCTGGTCATTACACCAGGCATCAGCCTGGGGATGAGCGCGATGCTGAGCAACCCAGGTGCCGCCGCGTATATCACGGCACGGGATGGCACGGGTTTTATGGCCAAGCCCGCGCATCTCTCGCCCTTGGCCGGGCAATTTGGCGCGGGTATTGGCATTGGCCGGGGAAATTGGCGCGTTATGGCCCGTTACAGCGTTGTGGCGGGTGGAAACTGGTCGGGGCAGAGCCTGCAAGCGGGGGTGCTGGTCAGGTTCTAGGCGCCGCCCAGCCGCTTGGGGCCGTAACCTCCCGGGAGGTTACGGCCCCAAGTTTGTTGAGGGGTAAAATCCGGCGCAGCGTTTTGAAAATGCGGGCGGAAAGGCTACCCTGTCCAAGGTACGGCGCCGTGCGGTATATTGGCCGGCCCGGCGTATGATGATTGAAGTTGGATAGGAGTGTAGCCTTGCCGTGCCAGATGCGAATATTGGTGAGGGGCCTGATGCTTGCCGCGGTGCTGGCATGGCCAGCGCTGGCGGCAAAGCTCAACGGCGTTACATTTCCCAGCTATGAAAATGCCGGGCATGCGGAGCTTGTTCTCAATGGCGCCGGGCTGCGCACCTACTCCATTTTTCATGTTCACATCTACGCCGCGGGTTTGTATCTGCAGGACCCCAGCCATGACGCGCGCGATATTCTGGCATCATCCAGCACGAAGATGCTGGTGCTGCGTTTTGTGCGCAGCGTGCCCGTGGCCAAGGTGCGCAATGCCTGGCGCAAGGGCTTGCGCGAAAACTGTGTGGCGCCCTGCACATTATCGCCCGAGCATGTGGCACGGTTTCTGTCGTCGCTGCATGCCGTGCATGCGGGCGATACGGCCGCGTTTTTATTCACGAAAAACGGCCTGCGCGTGTATTACGACGACAAGCTCGCCGGCGTGATCTCGGATCCGCATTTTGCCAGGCAAATGCTTGCTGTGTTTATTGGCCCGCATCCCAGCGCGCCAGGCTTGAAGGCCGCGCTCTTGGGCTATGACGGCAAATCTGGTTAGCCAGAAAACGTTGCATGCCGGGATGCGCTCGGCGCGAGGCGCATGAATGCTCCGCGGGGATTTTGTAAACCCCCGCGGAAACAGGTTTGTGTGAATCCGGCTCTCAATCGATGAAGGAGCGCGCGATCCAGGCTTTCGAATCGCGCGCAACGCGAGCGCATCTCAAGTTATCGCGCTAGAGCCGGATGATTTTAGACCGGATCACGTTGTGATCCGGTCTAAAATCTGAATCCGTCTCTAAATCAATGAGGTAGAGCGCGATTCAGACTTTCGAATCGCTCGCAAAGCGAGCGCATCTCAAGT
>JAJZFB010000091.1 GCA_021805545.1 Pseudomonadota bacterium
TTTGATGAGCGCGACGCTGCATGTTTGCATCACTTGCCGGGCTGGCCAGCCGCTGGTGGAGGGCGAGCCTTGCGCCGGGGCCAGGGTGCATGAGGCGATCTCTGCCTTGCCCGTACCGGAAGGCGTGACCGTGCAGCCGGTGGAATGCCTTTCCGCCTGCAAAAACGGCGCTTCCATAGCACTCACCGGCTCTGGCCGCTGGTCTTATATTTACGGGCCGGTGACTGAGGACGATGCACGGGTGATTCTGGATGGTGCCGCCGCGTATGCGGCCACGCCGGATGGTATTGTGCCCTGGCGGGAGCGCCCGGTGCTGTTCCGCAAAAACGTCATTGCCCGCCTGCCAGCATTGGAGGTTTCATGACTGATCTTGCCAAAATCCCCGTCACCATCGTCACCGGCTTTCTGGGTGCCGGCAAAACCACGCTGATAAAGCATCTGCTCGCCAACCCTGGCGGCAAACGCCTGGCGGTGCTGGTGAATGAATTCGGCACCATGGGGGTGGATGGCGAGATTCTGCGCGGTTGCGCGGATGAGAACTGCCCGGAAGAGGCGATTCTGGAGCTGGCCAATGGCTGCATCTGCTGCACCGTGGCGGATGAGTTCATCCCCACCATGGAGCGCCTGCTGGCCCTGGAGAAAAAACCGGATCACATCCTCATCGAAACCTCTGGCCTCGCCTTGCCGAAACCGCTGTTGAAGGCGTTTGACTGGCCGGCCATCCGCTCCCGCGTGACCGTGGATGGCGTGGTGGCGATGGCGGACGCGGAAAATGTTTCCGCCGGGCAGTTCGCGCCGGAGCAAGGGCGTGGCGGCAATGAGCATGACACCCCGCTCTCGGAAGTGTTCGGCGACCAGATGGCCTGCGCGGATTTGATTTTGCTGAGTAAGGCGGATCTCGCGGGCGAAGAAAAACTGGCCAAGGCGCGAGAAATCGTGGCAAAGGCCGTGCCCCGCCCGGTGCCGATGCTGCCCATTACCGATGGTGTGATCGACACGAAAATCCTGCTCGGGCTGGAGGCAGCGGCGGAGGATGATGTGGCGGCCCGGCCTTCCCACCATGATGGCAAGGACGCGCATGAGCATGATGATTTCGCCACCATTGTGGTGGATCTGCCGGAACTGGAAGACGCCGCGCCATTGCTAGCCGCGTTGGAAACCTTGGGGCGTGAGCAAAAGATTTTGCGCGTGAAAGGGCATGTGGCCATTGCAGGCAAGCCGATGCGCCTGCTGGTGCAGGCGGTGGGGCCGCGCGTGCGCAGCCAGTTCGACAAGCCTTGGGGCGGGCAGCCACGCGCCACGCGCCTCGTGGTGATTGCCGAACGGCATGATCTGAACGCCACAAAAATCCGGGCGGCGCTGGGCGGGTAAAATGCATATCGTTTTCCGCGAAAGCCATGGGCTGGAGGAAGCGGAGACCCCGCATGATCTCTGCCAGGACCCGGCGGAGATTGTGGTGCTGTCTTTCTCGGATAGCGATTTGAACGGCTTTGCTGCCGCATGGCAGGGGGCGAAGGTGCGGGGGATAAAACCTCCCAGCCTGCGGCTGGCGAATTTGGCGATGCTGCGGCACCCGGTTTCGGTGGATGTGTATATTGAGAAAACGCTGAGCGGGGCAAAAGCCGTGCTGGTGCGGCTGATCGGCGGGGAGGCATACTGGGCCTATGGGCTGGGTTGCTTGCGGGAGCTGGCCGCGCGCAACGGGTTGAAGCTGGCGGTGCTGCCCGGGGATGGTCGGCCGGATGCGACACTGGATTCGTACTCTAATTTTTCGGAGCAAAATCTGCGCGAACTGGCACGGCTTTGCGATGCCGGTGGGCCGGATGCCGCGCTTTCCGTGCTGGCGGCTTTGGCGCGGGAGATTGGGCAGGATATTCAGGCGGAGGCGTTCACCCCGTTGCCTGAATTCGGATTTTACAGGCCAGAAGCTGGAATTATTAAAAATACCCCCGCGGGCGGCGTGCCGGTGGTGTTTTATCGCTCTTACCTCGCGGCGGGGGATATGGCGGCGGTGAATGCGCTGATCCAGACGCTGGAGGAAGAAGGTTTCGAGTCTTACGGAATATTCCTGCCATCGCTAAAATCTCCCTCCGCATCCGCGTTCATCGCAGCGCATTTAAGAGCCCACCCTCCGGTTTCAATTATGAACACCACGGCGTTTTCCGCGATTCTGGAACATGGCGGCACGGCTTTGGATGGGCCGGGCGTGCCGGTGTTTCAGGTCGCACTCTCCACCGCACGGCGGGAGGATTGGGCAGCCTCGGAACGCGGGCTTTCGCCAGCTGATTTGGCGATGCATGTGGCGCTGCCGGAGATCGACGGGCGGGTGTTCCTGGGTGTGGCGAGTTTTAAATCTGCCACTGAACGCGATGAGGATTTGCAATTCGCCAGGCATATGCACCGTGCGGAGCCGGAACGGGTGGAGGCGGTGGCAGGGAAGATCGCCGCCTGGGTAAAACTGGCTGAAACGCCTGTGGCGGCGCGGAAGGTGGCAATGGTGCTCTCCACTTATCCTGGCCGGCCGGACCAGATGGCCCATGCTGTGGGGCTGGATGCTTTGCAATCTACCACTGAAATTCTGCATATTTTGCAACAAGAAGGGTATGGCACGGCACCGCTTGAGCACCTACCTGTACGGCTCAAGGCCGGGGAGGCATGCTGGCCGGTGGCGGCGTATCAGGCAGCGTTGCAGGAACTGCCTGAGCCATTGCGGGACGCGCTGCATGAGGTGTGGGGAAAACCGGCAGACGAGTTCCGGTTTCCTCTGGTCTGGTCGGGCAATTTTCTGATCGCCTTGCAGCCGGAACGCGGCGCGGGGCGCACGCGCGAGGCGCAATATCATGACCTCTCCGCCGTGCCGAGCCATGGCTATGTGGCGTTTTATTTATGGTTGCGGGCGCAAGGGATGGATGCGCTGGTGCATATCGGCGCGCATGGCACGCTGGAATGGCTGCCGGGGAAGAGCGTGGCGCTGTCAGGCGAATGCTGGCCGGAGGCGCTGATTGGCGATCTGCCCGTCATCTACCCGTTCATCGTGAACGACCCCGGCGAGGCGGCGCAGGCAAAACGGCGGATTGGCGCGGTGACGATCGGGCATTTGCCGCCGCCCCTCGCATCTTCCGCGCTGCCGGAGCATCTGCAAAGGCTGGAGGCGCTGCTGGATGAATACGCCACTGCCGAGGGGCTGGACCCGAAACGGCGGGAGCGGCTGATTGGTGACATCCGCGCGGAAGCCAGGGCGCGGGGCGTGGAGCAGGATTTGGAGCTGGCGGCGGATGCCTCTCTGGCAGAGGCGATCACGCGGATCGACCGGTTTGTGTGCGATTTGAAAGAGAGCCGGTTTGGGGACGGGCTGCATGTGTTCGGCACCGGAATTTGCGGCGCGGCGGAACGCGCCGGGCTGCTGGCAGCCTTGGATGGCAGGCGCGTGGCCCCCGGCCCCTCCGGCTCGCCCGCACGGGGGCGGGCGGATGTGCTGCCGACCGGGCGCAACATGTTCGCGGTGGACCCGCGCGCCATTCCCACCCGCGCCGCCCACGCGCAGGGGGTGAAGCTGGCGGAGGAGCTGCTGCGGAGGCATTTGCAAGAGAATGGGGACTGGCCGAAGAGTTTGCTGATCGACCTCTGGGGCTCAGCCACCATGCGCAATGCGGGCGAGGAGTTTGCCATGGCGCTGCATCTGGCCGGGCTGGCGCCGCGCTGGGAGGAAAACAGCGCCCGCGTCTCGGGCTTCGAGATTTTGCCACCCGCCTTGCTGGGGCGCCCGCGCATCGATGTGACGTTGCGGATCTCCGGGCTGTTCCGGGATGTGTTCTCGCATCTGGTGCAGCTATTCGCGGCGGGGGCGGAGGCGCTGGCGGCGCGGGAGGAGATGGATGGGGAGAACCCGTATGTTACGCGGGGGCCGCGCGTGTTCGGGCCGCGCCCGGGGCAATACGGGCTGCATATGGGCGATGCACCGGTGATCTTTACCGAAGAGGCGCGGGCAGAGGCAGCGCAAGCCTGGCTGGCGGGGGCGGAATGGTCCATCGGCACGGATGGCGTTTCGCGCGAAACATCCGAGGCGCTGCGGGAGCGGCTGCGGGGCACGGATGGGTTCGTGCATGTGCAGGACTTGCCGGAGACGGATGTGCTGCTGGCGGCGGATTATGCGGCGCATGAGGGCGGGGTTGTCGCGGCGCTGGAATCGCTGGGGGTAAACGCGCCGCCGCTTTACCATCTGGACGCGACCAACCCGGACGCGCCGCGTGCCAGGCTGTTGAATGAGGAGATTGCCCGCGTGGTGCGCGCGCGCGCCGCCAACCCCGCCTGGGTGCGCGGCATGATGCGCCATGGCTTCCGGGGCGGGGCGGAGCTGGCGGCCACGCTGGACCATATGGCGGCCTTCGCCAATCTGGCACGGGCCGTGCCGGGGCATTTGTTCGATTTGTATTTCGAGGCGACCTTGGGGCGGGACGAGGTGGCGGCGTTT
>JAJZFB010000022.1 GCA_021805545.1 Pseudomonadota bacterium
TTCCGATCTGAGATGATGGCGGGCGCCAAACGGGCGGGCTGCATCTCCGCCTCTTGCAAATCGCCATCGTAACGGTAACGGATGCGCAGGCGGTCCTCAAACGGCTCGATGTGGATGTCGGACGCCGCTGTTTCCACCGCCTTGGCGATGATCTGGTTGACCAGGCGAATAACCGGCGCTTCGCTCGCCATGTCCTTCAGCCGCTCGGCGTCTTCCTCATGCGCCTCGGCCGGGGCCGTTACCGCCTGTTCCTCGGCCTCGGGGTATAACCGGCCCAAAGCTGCCTCCAGCTCAATCGGCACGGCAACTTCCAGCATTATTTCCAGCCCCGTGGCAAGCGCGATGGCGCCACGGCTGAAATGGTCGAACGGGTCGGCCATGGCCAGCACCAGGCGGTCCTGCCCGCCGGCCGCTGGTATAATGGCCAGGGGCAACACGCGCGCGGCGCGCAGGAAGCGCGGCCGCAGCCGGTCTGGCAAAACAGGGTCAAGCGGATAGCTCTCGGGTGTGCTAACCTTGACGCCGAGCAGCGATGCCCAACTCTCGGCCAAGGCGCGCTCGCCCACCAGGCCGAGTTGCACCAGCGCCTGCGCCGGGGAGATGCCTGCCTCAATCGCGACAGCACGCGCACGCTCAAGCGCCACGCTGTCGCACAGCCCTGCGGATGCCAGCATGCTCAGCGCTGTATCTTCAGGCGGAAGCACTATTTCCGCTGCGTGAGAGATGTGAGGAGAAATGGCATCCATATGCTATATCATGGCCAAGATGACCGCGGGCGCAATACGTGCTGAGCGGTATACTCCCCCGTAATGGCCTTTGGCATTTGAATTTGAGCTAACGCATAAAGCAATGGCCCGGTAATTTGAAGCATGAAAATACCGGGCGGATATTGTTTTCGCTTACGCGCCGCGTGATTATGCTTTTGCGGGCACCACCGCCAGCTATAACGGCAATGATTTTTGGGCAACGCCCACCCCATGGCACAATGCCATAAAAAATTAACCTTATGCCGCCTTTTGGTCCTGACAAGCCAGCGCCGGGGCACATGCAAAAATATTGGCGCGGAACCGCGCCAATATTTTTGCCAATATTCACCCAGAAATACCGCGCCGGCACCAACCGTGATGTTAGTGCACCACAACCCGGACGCTGGCTATATTTTGCACCAGCGCATACGGGCTGGAGGGGTTAGCCCCCCTCATGGCCGACAATATCCGCACAGTCGCGAAATACGTGCCTGGTGTATTATAAACAGCGCTGCTGGTAAGCGTGACCCGCGTACCGGGCGAAGGCACCGGCGTGATGGGCGAGAAGGTGCCCGAACCCTGGAGATCCCACTGCACATCCACAATATTGCCAGCACCAGGAGTCTCTTGCCCCTTCACATCGAAGGTGACGCTCTGCCCGGCCGTGACATTGACCAGGCTCTTACCGCCAGCCGTCATGAACACCATCGGCTGAACGCCAAGACGGTCCACGGCCTTGGGCGCCAGTATAATCTGGTCGAGACTGCTTAACGTAAAACCAGTGCTGGCCGGCGGCGCATCGCCGATGGCAACCCAGCGGTTGAGATACAACAGCGCTTGCTCATACTCATCGATATAGCTGACAATATGGTCCGCCGCATTGGGGTAATTTTCCTGCGCGGGCCCTGGCGGGTCGTGATCGGCATTGTCCATGTACCATAGCCGGTAGGACTGCCCAAAACTTGGCCCCATGGTCGTTTCAAACTGATGCATGTACCAGTCGGCGGACCACGGATAGGCCTGCACATCCATATCGGAGCCAAGCATAATCATTTTGCCGTAGAATTTACCATCGGACACGGCACCTGAAGCGCCCGCATCGAGAATTGGCCCCACGAGAACCGGGCGCTGCGGGAAAAGCGGCTGGCCGCTGGCGTTCAGATACTGGTTCCAGCCATATTCGCCGTCGCTGGGCACCTGGTGCCGCTGATAATATTGCAAGGCGATGAGCCAGGAATTGTCGAGACTCACCGTGTTTCCCGCCGCGATGCCCGCATTTGTTGCACCAGTGGTATTACCAGCCAGGGCGCCATCCAGCGTCGCGATGGTGACGGTGTTACCGGACACGCTGAGAATTTTGAAAGCGCTGCCCGCCTGTGTGCCGCTCGTTACGGTAAGATCGGCATTCAGTAAATCGCCAGCCGGAACATTGTTGAGGATGATTCCCGTTGTGCCAGACAGGCCTTCCACAGTCTCGGTTGCCTGGATACGGGCCGCTTTAACGGCAGGCGTGCTGCCTTCATAATTGGGCAGCGACCAGAAATCGCTGGCATAGGTTGGGTCAATGGCCTGTACCCCGGCCTCGACGGCCAGGAACGCGCCACCGTTAAGGGTAGCGTATTGCCACCAGCCACGCAGCGGAAAGCCCATGCGCGTGACTTCAAGCAAGGCATTCTGCTGGCCTGTGGTCAGGCCGGCAAAGGGGTTACCGCTGCCGCCAACCTCTTCAGCGGAGGCAATTTGCGGCAGCACCGGCCCCAGCAGGCGGAGGGCAAGCAATTCGTTGGTCTGGAAGCTCGGGATGGAGTTCGGCGGGCCGGGCACCATGGGAACGGTGCCTTGCCATACGCCGCGCGTGAATTCAGCCGCGCCAAGCGTTTGATACGCGCCACCGCTGGCGCCAAAGATAAAGCCACGCGCCGGAGTCCTGGTGCCGTAGATATGGTCTGCCACCAACCGGGAGAATTTGGCGGCCGCCGCATTGGCGCGGTACGGCGCCAGCGCGCCACCAGCGGGCACGCCACCAGCATTATTGCTGGAGACAACATAAGCGCCATGGGTGATTGCAAAGGCAATGGTGCCGGGGTCAGCCCCTTCCGTACCCACGGTCGGATAGGTCGATTCAATGAACCACCCCCGGTAGGCTTTCTTCACAGGAAAGTAGTAGGCAAATTTCGTGTTACCTACCCCAAAGCTGCCATGAACATATATATATTTAACCGTAACGCCAGTCACCGGGTCGGTAACCGAGCCGGGCTGAACCGTGTCGATATGCGGCTGGCTGATGCCGGGGTCCACGCAGAACGGCGTGATGAAAAGCGGACCATTTGTGTAGAGCGGCTGACAATCTGTTGGCGTTGCCGCGCTGGCGGTGGCGGGACGCAGGCCGGCGAGGGCCATGACCGCCGCCGGGATTGTCCATAAAAGCCTGGCCCGGATTCTGCGGGTATCACGCTTTGTTATTGTGTCAGTGCTCATCGAGCAATTCCCCCGAGGTTTTCGGCCATGCGACGGCACGGCCCATTTGTTGTGGTTGAGTTCATAGCACGGCGATTTTTGATAAAATAGTCACCTGATTTTCCCGGCACGCCCAGGGTGGCCCAAACGCGCCCCATGCACAGCGCTTTAGGGAGCGGCATAAGATTTGACTCTTTGTATTGTATTGCGTAAAATAATTCTAAATATCGAATAGGAGGACGCATTATGGCACCGGATGATATTGGACAACCCGTGCAGCCCCAGTCCAAGGCCCCGTTTAAGTTCAGCATTGTGGATGCCGATGCTCATCTGGACCCGCCGCATATGATGTGGCGCGAATATCTGCCTGCCCATTTGCGTGAGCTTGCGCCGTATATCGAGGAAGGCGATGAACATGACTGGGTGGTGTTCGAGGGCAAGAAACGGCCCTTGCGCATGATTAACAACCAGGCCGGGCGCGCGGGCAAGGATTTCAAGATGACCGGCAAATTGTCCGAGCAGCGCTCGGCCTGGATGCCGCGGCAGCGCCTGGCGGATATGGATACTGACGGCATAGAGGCCGCCGTGCTGTTTGGCGGCGGGCCGCTCGGTACCATGAACAGCGAGCTGTATATTGCCAGTTTCGAAGCCTATAATCGCTGGCTGCAGGATTTTTGCGCCGCCGACCACAAGCGGCTGGTGGGGGTTGCTTACCTGCCGATGCGCGATGTTGACGAAACGCTGCGCCTGCTGCGCGAGGCGGTGAAGCTCGGCTTCCGCTCCATCAACATCCCCGCCTTTCCGCAATCGAGCGATGGGGTTTCCACCTCTGCCCGCGTGGCCGCCATTGCCGCCGGCCAGGGTGCGGCGCTTACCGGCAATCCTTCCACCAACCGTTCCTACGCCGAGCCGGAATTTGACCGGTTATGGGCGGAAATCGCCGGACACGACCTGACGGTGACCATTCATCTTGGCGGGCGCGTGCCGCGTTTTGGCGAGAAGAAACATTTCCTTCCCGATATGTCGATGAGCAAGCTGGCGATGGCCGAGCCTATCAATATTCTCATCTATGGCGGCGTATTCCAGCGCTATCCCAAGCTGCGTTTTGTGAGCGTGGAAAGCGGTGTGGGCTGGTTTGCCTGGATGGCGGAATATATGGACCGGGTGTGGGAGAAACAGCGCTATTGGACGGAAAGCCCCCTTACCCAGCCGCCCAGTTTTTATATGGACCAGAACATATACGGCTCGTTCATTAACGACCGCATCGGCGTTATGTGCCGCAACGAGCCGGGGGGCAAGAATATTATGTGGTCATCAGATTATCCACATTCCGAAACAAGTTTTCCGCATTCGCGCGATGTGATCCTGCGCGACTTCGTGGGCGTGCCGGATGCGGATGTGGCGGAGATTGTTGCCGGGCGCGCGCGCCGCGTTTACGGGGTGGGATAACCCCGGCCGGCAGGCGCCAGCCCCCTGGAGCCTGCCGGTTATTTTTTATTGCTTCAGGACATACAACGAAAATGCCAAAATTCTTGATGTTCGCGCTCAACGGCCCCACCAAGGGCGAAGGTGATGCGGAGGTTTTTCATAAATGGTACAACGAGGTGCATGTGCCGCAATTCAAGGCCATAGACCTGGTGAAGAGCGCCACGCGCTATAAGGTGCTGCGCGGCAAGCTGCCAGGCATGGAGAACTGGCCGCATTTGATTGTGTATGAATTCGAGGCTGATAATATAGGCGAGATTTCCAAACGCCTGCAGGCCGGGGTTGGTCCCTCGCACGCCACGCTGGACAGTGCCACCTCGGGCCATTTATGGGCTGTGGCGCTGGAAGAGGGTGATGAGCCGATTCAGCCGAATGGCTGAGCAGGTTTTATGTGTAATGCCGTGGCGTTGCGGCGCGTGTAGAAAAGCGATCCACGGCAAGCGCCATGAAGATGGATTGCTTCGCTGCGCTCGCAATTGACGGGGCAAACGCCGGACAGGAATTGGCAAAACTTCAGGCGTTCAGCCCGCCATTCACGCTGATGATTTGGCCAGTGATGCGCCGCGCGCCTTCACCACACAGGAATAGCACCAAGGGCGCGATGTCCGCCGGCGTGGGCAGGCCAAGCCCCGCGCGGGCGCGGGCCTGTTCCAGCCGCGCCGGGTTATGCGCCGCGGTGCGTGTGCCATCAACAAAGCTGGGCGAGATGCAATGCGCCCGCACGCCATCGCGTGCCACTTCCAGGGCGAGGTTCCGTACAAACCCCATGATTGCGGCGCGCGAGGCGCCGATGAGCGCCTGGCGCGGGGCGGCGAAGCGCCCGGCATCGGAGGCGAAGGCGATGAACGTGCCGCCTTGTTTGCTCAGCCAGGGCAGCGCCGCATGGGCCAGGCGCTGCACATGCGCGGCGGAAAGATCGAGCAGCGCAGCATAGGCGTCTGGTTCGGTCCCGCTGAAGGGGCCGGTGAGGCGTGCTTTTGGCCCGGCGGCAAGGCAATCCACCACCGCGTCGATCTGACCACCCCAGGCGGCGGTTTGTGCGATGAGAGATGCCGCAGCGCCAGGGGTGGCCATGTCCACGTTAAACCCTGTTGCATCGGCGGCTTCCAACCCCGCCAGCGCCTGCGCCACGCTTGCCGCCGTACGGCCATGCAGGGCCACGCGCCAGCCGGTTTGCAGCGCCTGGCTGGCGATAACACGGCCAATGGCGCCCGTGCCGCCGGTGATGAGCATGACGGGCTTGTCCATCTCAACCCCGCTTGAGCAGCAGCGCGCCGTAGCCGTAGCCGCCATTGGCCACGGCGCAAAGTTTCGCGCCTGGTACTTGGCGCTCTCCGGCGCGGCCCCAGAGCTGCGTGCAGGCCTCGAAAATGTGGCCGTAACCATGGAAGCGCCCGGCGGAGAGCTGCCCGCCGCTGGTGTTCATTGGCAAGTCTCCGGTAAGCCCGATGCGGGTTCCACCTTCCACGAAGGCAGCGGCTTCGCCGCGTTTGCAGATTTGCAGAGCTTCCAGCCACAGCAAGGTGAGAATCGAAAACCCGTCATAAATCTGCGCCACGTCCAGGTCCTTGGGGCGCAGATCGGTGCGGGACCACAGCATTTCGCCGGCTTTATCCGCGGGCAGGGAGGAGAAATCGCCCTGGTGCAGGCCGATGCCAAGCCCGCCGATCGACATACCCATCGCCTCGATCTCGATTGGCGTGCGCTTCATATCCCGCGCCGTATCGCGGTGCGAGAGCAGGATGGCGGTTGAGCCGTCTATATGCGTGTCGCAATCGTAAAGCCGCAGCGGGGTGCTGATGAAGCGCGAGGCAAGGTAGTCGTCCAGCGTGATCTTCTCACGGTATATGGCATTGGGGTTGAGTGCGGCCATGTTGCGCCCGTTTACGGCAATGGCGCCAAGCTGGGCGGAGGTTGCGCCGTATTTGGCGAAATAAGCCTGGGCATAAAGCGCGTAGATATTGCCCGCGGAAAGCGCGTTATAGGGCGCGGCCCAGGCATTGCCGCGTGTGGCCCGGCTGCGCCCTGGCCCGCCCATAAGGCTCGACTCTCTGGCCCGCATACGCGCGCTGGCCTCGGCCACGGTGCGGAACACCAGCACATGCCGGCACATGCCGCTGGCAATGGCCTGGATGGCGCTGAAGATGGCGCCCATATGTGCGTGCCCCTCGGTGGAGGCACCCACCCAGCGCGGCTGCAGCCCCAGGGCGATCATGGTTTCCGTAGCGCCCACGGGGGAAAAGCCGCCCTCGCCCACCGGGCCTGGATAGGTGGTCAGTCCGTCAATCTCGCCGGGTGTCAGCCCGGCATCCTCGATGGCGGCGAGGCAGGCATCGAGCGTTAATTGCAGCGCGCTTTTGCGCGAGGGGCGGCCCACGGCGGATTGCCCGGCGCCTGAGATGCAGACGCGCTTTTCAGCATATTCAGCCATGGGATTCATCCGGCTGGAACATGGGGAGGTACACATCGCCATGCGGCTCGAAACAGACGCGCAGCTTCATGCCGATGCTAACCGATTCGGGATTGCAGCCAATGATGTTGGTGAGCACGTAAAGCTCTTCCTGCTCGGCCAGCGCCACGGCGGCGAACACATAGGGCACAAGCAGACCGGGCAGCCAGGGCTGGTGGTTGATGGTGAAGCTGGCCACGCGCCCTTTGCCGGACACAGGCTCCGGCGCGGTTTGCCCGCCGCAGGATGGGCAGCGCGGCAAAGGCGGGTGGGTGTAGCGGCGGCAGGCGGTGCAGCGCGCAATTTGCAACTGGCCTTGCGCGCCTGCCTGCCAGTAAAATGCCGTATCCGGGTCCAGCGCCGGAAGCTGCCGGGCCGGGACGCTCAAAACACCACGCCCGCGATTTTCAAAGCGATAATTCCCTGCTCGTCATAACCCAGCGCGGTAAGAATATCATCGCTATCCGCCCCTACATCGGGCGCCGGGCTGGCCGCGAGGGGGACGCCGTTGAACTGCATGGGCACGCTCACCATGTCCATCGCCCGGCCGCCGCCATAATCCACCCGTTGCAAAAAGCCGTTGGCTTGTACCTGGGCGTCGTCCTTCAGCTCGCCCACATGCTGCACCACATCCCATTGCCCGTCTTGGCGCCCCAGAATTTCGCGCCATTCCGCCATTGTTTTACTCGCGAACAGGGCATCCATTTCAGCCGTGCAGGCGGCGATGTTTTTCGCGCGGGCAGCGGCGGTTTCAAAACGCGGGCCGGTGGCCAGATCGGGCCGGCTGGCGGCGGCGCAAAACCCGGCCCAGTAGCGCTGGCCCTGCAACATGCACAGGGCGATGAAGCGGCCATCCTTGGTGCGGTAGGTGTTCACCAGCGGGTTGGTTACCGCGTCGCGCTTCGGGCGGGGCAGCTTCTCGATACCGTCGATGGTGGCCTGCGTGATGCCGCGCTGGAGCAGCCACATGGAGGCGCTGAGCAACGAGACATCAACCACCGAGGCCTTGCCGGTAATGGCGCGCTGCGCCACCGCCGCCGCCACGCCGCCCGCCAGCATGGCGGCACTCGCGCAATCGCCAAACGCGGCGCCGGGCGGGCCGATTGGGGCATCGTCTTCATCGGGTGTTATGGAGGAGGCAATGCCGCCGCGCGCCCAGAAGGTGATGGAATCATACCCGCCTTTTTCCGCTTCTGGCCCGTTGCGGCCCAGCGCGCTGCCCAGCGCGTAGATGAGGCTGGGAAAGCGCGCCTGGATGTCTGGCACGTCGATTTTCATGGCCCGCCGCGCGGCCGGGAGCAGGCTGGTGATGAACACATCCGCACCCTCCAGCAGCTTGTAGAGCACTTGCACGCCCTCTTCCTGCTTCAAATCCAGCGTGATGCTGCGCTTGCCGCGGTTGTAATTCTCCCAGGAGAGGACGAAGCCGTGATTGCCGGTTGCCAGCGCGCCAATTTGCAGGCCCCGCAGCGGGTCGCCCGTGGGCGGCTCTACTTTTATCACCTCCGCGCCCATATCGGCCAGAATACCAGCGGCGGCGGGCACGAAGGCCCACATCGCCACTTCCACCACTTTCAAACCCGCGAGCGGCTTGTTCATGCGCACCTCCCGCACGGCAGGCTGATTTTCATTCTGCTGGTCATCCTCATCTCCCCAGGGCCGCTGGCGCGGCATTCCGGCTGGACGGCCATATTAAACAAAAATTCCTTATTTCGACTTTTTTAACTATATATAGAATATACGTCAAGCGAGAGCTGCGCTTGACGTTGGCTTTAATTCGAAATATCGAACACCAAATGGCGCGTTCATCCCCCGGCGTCCTGCGAATGGCCGCCATCCTCAATTTCATTGTCGACCATCCTGGTCAGTCCTTCAGCCTTACCGATTTGGTGAAGGCGCTGAAGCTCAGCCGCGCCACCTGCCATGCTCTGCTCACCGGCCTGGTGGAGGTGGGTTACCTTTACCGCGCCAGCGACAAAAATTACGTGCTCGGTCCTGCCTTGGCCTCGATCGGCCGCATTGCCCTGCAGCATTCATCCCCCCTGCAAGTGGCCCAGCCCGAGATGCGTAAGCTGGCCGATGAGTTTGACGCGATTTGCGCCGCCTATTTCCGCGAGGGTGACGACATCATCGTACGCGACCGTGCGGCATCGGTCTCGCATGTCGGCTGGTCCGTGCCTTCGGGCACAAGGCTGAAGCTGCGCGCGCCGTTTGGCTCCATTTACTACGCCTGGCGGCCTGAGGAAGAAGCGCAGGCCTGGGTGGATTCATGCATCCCGCCGCCCACGCCGGAACACCGGGTGGAAATGATGCAAGGCATGAAGTTTTTGCGCGAGCATGGTTATTCCGTGCATGTGCATAACCCGCGCGCCACGAGTGGGGACCGCCCGCCTGAGCAAGTTTTCAGCGAGGAGCGAGAGATCTTTCCCACCACCTTGCTCCCTGAAATCGATGACGCGGCGGCGTATCCGCTGGTCAGCCTTATTGCCCCAGTGTTTGAGTTCCGCGGTCAGATCGCTTTCGTGCTGGGCCTGTCAGGTTTCACAGGAGCAATGAAGGGGGCCGGCATCAAAGAAATCGGCGCGACTCTCACCGGTGCCTGCAGCCGCATCTCCACTTTCATCACCGGCCGGCCGCGCAACACCGCTGCGATGGGGGGTTAGCGTTATACCAACGGTCATGCTCAATGACCGTTGGTATCAGATCGATTTACTTCCGTTGCAACTCCAAAAACGCCTGTCCGCGCATGGCAAGCCGCTATCATCGGGGCAGATTTCACCACGAATGGAAATTTCCCAGAGAATCGCCTTCATCCACAGCTGGTACCACATTCCAGATAAACCGGGCCAGATAAACCGGGCAGGAGGGACTCTACACCTCGCTTGCGGTAACAGGTCACACAGCTTGGCGGCGGGCTTGCCAAAACAACCCGGCATAGGCAGCGGCCATGGCCATTAGCGCGGCACTGATCTGCACATATGGGCCAGGAGCGCGGATGAGCGCATGGCAGGCCCCATAGAGCATCAGCAGTGCGGCGATACCGGCGGCGGGAGCCGCGAAGGGACGCAAGAGCGCGGCGGGGCTGATCTGCCAGTGGCGGTGCAGATAAACCGCGCCCCAGGCGAGGAGCGGCGGGTAAGCGGCGAACCAGACCCCGGCGACGGCGGGGATACCGGTTTGAGCCGGGAAGATGAGGCCCACGGCCAAAATGCCCGCGCTGAGCAGGCCAAGCGTGACGGCGGAGAGGGTGGCCGCGGTGCCGGGTTTGCCCGTGGCCAGCAGCAGCGGCGTGATAAGCTGGGATGAGATGCGAAGGATGGCGGCCCCGGCCAGGATTTGCATTGGCAAGGTGGCGGCTTGGTAACTATGGCCCTGGGAATCATGCAGCAACCCCATGAGCGGCGGCGCCAGAAGGATAAGCCCCACCATGAGCGGGGCGTTGAGCACAGCGAGGCGGCGCAGCGACCAGAGCAGGGCATCGGCAAGCTGGCCCGGAACGGCGGCGGCGCGGGCAAATACGGGCATGGCGGTGCGGTTGATGATGGTGCCGATGGCCATGGCGGGTTCCATCGCCACATCAAACGCCACACGGTAAACGGCCAGAGAGGCCGCGCCGTAAAACCAGCCGACGAGCAGAAAATCTATGTTTTTGAAAATCTGCTCGAAGAGATTGGCGGAGGCTGAGCGCAGGCCGAAGCGCAGCAAGGGCGCAATGTGCGGCCAGTGGAAAGCGAGGCGCGGGCGGAACGGGCTGGCGATGAGGGCGCCGGCCAGAATGAACACGCCGGAGAAGAAATACCCGCCCGTAATGGCCCAGGCGCCGCCGCCCGCGAGCGCGATGGCGAAGCGGGAAATTGCCGCGCCGAATGTGGCGGCGACATTCACGGCGGCAATGGCCTCGTACCGCAAGGCGCGGTTGAGCATGGCAAGCGGGATTACGGCGGCGGCCACCAGAGGCTGCTTGGCGGCGACGGCGAGGAAATAGATGGCAATGCCGTGCTGGCCGTAGAGCCACTGCACACCCGGCGCGGCCAGAAGGGTTACACCCGCCACCAGCACGGCGGCAGCGATGATGAACCAGAAAAGCGAATCAAGCTGCGCGCGGGTAACACCGGCAGCCTGCACAATGGCATCGCTTGTGCCCAGGCCGTCAAATGCCTCGATAACCATGCCGAAGGCCATGACCAGCGAGCCGATGCCGACCTGCGCCTTGGTGAGGTAAAGCAGCACCGCCAATATGGTGCCAAAATCGACCAGCTTGGCAATAATGGTGGCACCGCCAAGCCAGTTGAAGCCGCGGCCCAGATGGTGGCGGTGGTCCTGCGCTTCGGTCATTGCCCTTTGGGCGCCATCTCGGGCGGCAAAATAACGGCGCGGGTGCGGACGAAATGCACAAACCAGCGGCGCGACTGCGCACGCCACAGGCGCGATTGCGCGGCACCCCAGGCGCCGCGCGGGGCGGGGGCGGCCACGCGCCACCCGGCGATGGTGGCGGCGATTTTCCTGGTGCGGGCGGCCCAGGTGAAATTCTGGCTGTCCTCCCGCGCACCGGCGGCAAGGCGGGCGGCGGGTTCTGGCCCCGTGGTAAGGCGGCGCAAGCCGGTAACCAGATCTTCCAGCGAGTCCGGCTTGCAGAGATAGGCGGTTTTATCCGCTTTCAGCACCTCGGCCACATCGGGCGTGGCGACGGCCAGAATGGGGCGGCCAGAGCCGAGATAGAAGAACAGCTTGAGCGGCAGCACGGTGGAGCCAAATTGCGCCAGCGGGTTGAGCGAGGGCGGGATGAGCAGGACATCCGCCGCGAAGATGTAGCGGCTGAGTGTCGCTTCCGTCTGCCAGGGGATGATGCGGATATTGGGCACGGCGGCGGCCAGGCGCTCGATGGGGCCATCGCCATAGGAGCCAACAAAGAGGAAGGTAAGCTCCGGCAAACGTTTGGCGGCTTCTATAACCAGTTCCAGCCCCTTTTTCTGGTTCACACGGCCAGTATAGACCACGGTTTTGGCATTTGCGGGCAGGCCAATGAGGGATTTGGCCTCTTCAATGGCAATCGGCGCGGCGAACCGGGCTGGCTCGAAGCCATTATGCACGCAGCGCAGTTTTGCCGGCGGCACGCCAAGCGCGATATATTTCTGCCGCGTGTACTCCGAATGGCAGATGCTGCCCAGAAAGCGCCGGTGGCAGAACAGCCGGTAGAGGAAATATTGCAGCGGGGGGATCTGGTCCGGCCAGGGGCGGTAATGGTCGAACACCACGCGCTGGCCGAACAGGATGGACATGAAGGCGACCCAAAGGTTGCGCGTATAAACAAGGTCCGCCTTGCGGAAGGCTGAACGCAGCACAATGGTGAGGCCCGCGCAGAAATGGCGCAGCGCGGCAGGGGCAAGCGGCGCCCAGACGGGAACAACATCCATGCCCGCCAGCGCGCGGATTTGCGCGCGCGTGGCGCCCTTGGCGATGGGCGCATGCAGCGTGGCACCCGATGTATAGGGGGCGAGATATTTGGCGGTGGTGACGAAAACCTCGGCATCGGCTTCGGCATTGGGTAGTGAATTTTCGAAGGCGAAGAGAATTTTCATAAAACTGCCATAACAGCCCAGCGAGGTTGCCGGGGCGCAAAACAAGCCGCGCGGCAGGCCCGGGCGGCGGCGGCAAGCTAGGCGCAACCAGGGGCCAGGGCAAGCGGAAGCGTCATGATTCTGCCATGCGGAGGGTACAATAGGCAGTGGTGCCAGCCATTAACGGCGGCGTCTCAACCCATTATATGGGGCCGGCAGAGATAGAACGGAAAGGCTGACAAATGGATATGTTGCGGGGCGAAACCATGACGGCATCTGCCCCTTGTGACGCGGCGCGCTATGATGGGATGAGCATTGCCCTGCATTGGGTTACGGCGCTGCTGGTTATCACGCAATTTTTGCTGGCGGAATTTTGGGGGTTTTTCCCCCGGCCAACCACGCATCTGATGGTCGTCACTCATATGTCTCTGGGCCTTATACTGACTGGCATTTACGCGCTGCGCTTGGTGTGGCGGGGTACGGCAGGACGCCAGCTACCCCCTGCCGGGCTGGGCGTGCTGGACCGGGTGGCAAAAGCAACGCACCAGGCGCTTTATGCGTTGCTGGGCGCAGAGCTTGTACTGGGCTTCGCCACACGCTGGACGCATAATCAGGCATTGAGCTTTTTCGGGCTGCTCATCCCCTCGCCTTTCGGGCATATCTCGCGCCAGACGGGCTGGCTGGTGGGGCAGGCCCACGATATCGTGGCATGGAGCATTATCGTGCTGGCCGGGTGCCATGCCGCAGCGGCGTTGCTGCACCATTACGTGCTCAAGGATGGGGTGCTGCGGCGGATTTTGCCGCTGGGGTAACAAACGCTGGGCACCGTATCTGCCGGGGGGTTGCCCCCCCGGCAGGTCAGACGAAGCTGAAATGCTCAGCCGTGGCACCATTGGCAAATGGCACAAGGATTTGAGCCAGCGTGATGTAGTCCTGCGTTTTTTTGAAGGCTTCGTGCGCCTCCAGCGAAGCCCAGTCCACCAGAAGAATAACCTTGCCGGGGTTTTCCACGCCGCCACCGGCACGGGCGGCAATGCAACCCTGAATGCCGGCCAGAAGTGGAACCCCCTTCTCGTGCAATGCCGCCAGCAACCCACTGGCCATGCCGTCTTTCGCGTTGATTTCGACGCGTTCCAGGACCATTACGCCGACCCCATATAACGGCCGCCATTGACGCTGATGGTCTGACCAGTGACGTATCCTGCTTCCTCCGAGGCCAGATAGGCAACCGCGCCGGCAATGTCTTCCGGCTTACCGGGGCGTTTCATAAGCTGCTGCGCGGCATACGCATCGACATCGACCGGCGAGGCGCGGAGCATCGGCGTGTCGATAAAGCCCGGCGGAACCGTGTTGGCGGTGATGCCCTTATCGGCAAATTCCACGGCCAGCGCCTTGGTAATGCCCAGCAGGCCGCTTTTAGAGGCCACGTAATGCACCATGCCGGGCGCACCGGTTTGGATGGACGATGAGGTGATGTTGATGATCCGGCCCCAGCTTGCGGCCAGCATGTCCGGGATAATCTCCTTGATGCAGAGATAAGGGCCACGCAGGTTGATGGCGATCATGCGGTCGAACACATCATCCTCCATCTGCCCAAACGGCACAAAGCCGGTAATACCGGCATTATTGACAAGGATGGTGATGGGGCCAAGCGCGGTGCGGGTTTTGTCCGCGGCCTGCTTTATGGTGGCCTTGTCCGCCGCGTTGACAGTGAGCGCCAGAGCCGTGCCGCCCGCGGCACGGATGAGTTTGGCGGTTTCCTCGGCGCCATCGCCGTTCAGGTCCCATATGGCGATGGCGGCTTCATCGCGCGCCAAGCGTTGCGCCACGGCGCGGCCAATGCCAGACCCGCCGCCGGTGACGACGGCCACTTTCCCCTTCAATGACATTTCTACTCTCCCTGCGCCGCGCTGCCTTACACTGGCAGGCAGGCTTTGCTAATGACCTAGATAGCACGCACTATAGACGGTTTGCGCGGCTTGACCAGAGATGTACGGACAGAAGAATGGATCAGTTTGAGCAGCCGGTGATGACGAATTATGCCATAGGCGACGCCACCGGGCTGGCGCTGCCCGCGCATGCCGCGGCGTTGCGCGAGGCGGGGGTAGGGTTTCTGACCGCGGCATTCCGGGCGTTTGGCGTGCTGGGCGCGGATAACAGCGTGACCCGCATCACGCGCTTCGAACCCTGCCTGGTGGGCAGCACGGGCGAAAAACTATTCCTCTCGGTGGCGTATGCGCGTGAAGAACCAAGCCTGCCTTGCAGCCTGTTTGTAAAATTCTCGCGTGATTTCAACGATGCATTCCGTGACAGGCGGCGCTGGGAGCTTGAGGCGGAGATCAGGCTGGCACAGCTTTCCCGTCTGCCCGCTTTTCCCGTTGCCGTGCCGGAGGCTTGTTTTGCCGATTTTCATGCGGCCTCTGGCACCGGGCTGCTTATTACGGCGCGCATTGGCTATGGCGAGGGCGGCATCGAGAAGCTGCACCGCAAATGCATGGACCATGAGCTGGAGGCACCGCTTGAGCATTACCGCGCTATTGTAAAAGCACTGGCCAGGCTTGGCGGCACGCATAAGGCCGGGCGCCTGTCACCGGAGGCCGGGATGCTGTTTCCGTTCAAGCTGGGTGAGGTAATGCTGGAAGACCCGATTGGGCTTGACGAGGCGGGAATGCGCGCGCGTGTGGCGCAATTCGCTGATTTTGCCACGCGCTACCCGCAATTGCTGCCCTCGCATTTGCGCGCCCCTGGTTTCGTGGCGCGCCTTGAGGAAGAAGCGTTATGCTTTTTGCGGCATGAAACGGCGGTGAAGCGCTACCTGCACACACAACCGGATTTTATCGCGCTCAACCATTTCAACGCGCATATCGATAACGCCTGGTTCTGGCGCGATGCGGGCGGGGAATTGCAATGCGGGCTATTGGACTGGCAGCGGGCACGGCAAATGAACGTGGCATACGCGCTATGGGGCGGGTTGTGCGGGGCAAGCCTGGAAATCTGGGATCACCATCTGGACGAGCTGCTTGAGCTGTTCATTGCCGAATATGCAGCGCATGGCGGCCCGGCTTTGGATAAGGCGGAACTGGTTTTGAACCTTAATCTTTACGCCGCGATGATTGGGCTGGCGGGGCTGATGAATGCACCCTATTTGGTATTGTACCGCCTGCCGGAGGCCGCAAATGCCACGGGACCGCTAGACCCTGTGTTCAAAAAAAACGAGTCGGCCCGCAGCTTCATGCATATTTTCACGATTTTTCTGAATCGGTGGCGGACACATGATTTTGGGGCCAGCCTACAGCAAGTACTGGCGCGGACCAGCACATAAAAAAGGGCAAGCGCCTTACCTTGGCGCTTGCCCTTTACGTGAGCAATCAGAAGCTGGCCTGAGCGGCCATTTGCTCCGGGTCGAAATAGGATTCGTTCTGTGGCCGGAGATACTGCGTGCCTTTATAGGCACCGTAGTTCATATTGCCATTGATAATGTAATCGCCGGTCATCAGTGCATAGGTTGCGGTGGCCATATCGACCACGCCCGGCATCGAGGGGATGCACTGGTTGTAATTGACATAGGCTTTCCACAGATTGCCGTTTCCATCGTAGCCTTCGCCCAGCATGATGAACCAGGTGTCTTCGTCCATATAGAAGCGGCGCTTGACATTCACATTATGCTCGCCCGGCGCCAGCGTGGCTTCCACAACCCATACACGGTGCTTCTCCCAGCGGACCCATTCCGGCTTGGGGAAATGCGGGCCAAGTATGTCCTCCAGATTGCCGAAGCCGAGCTTGTTGCAATTATACGGAACCAGCATTTCTTTTTTGGTAATATAGGTCCAGTTATATTGCTCGGGGTTGCCATAGAAGCCTTCGGCTTCATCGACGTTGGCAACACCATCCGATTCGGGATTTGGCGCATCGAAGGCCTGGTTCGGGTCTTTGCGGACACGCCCTTGACCGTTAAGGAGGCTCCACACAATATCCGGGTGAACGTTCACATTCGTGGTGTGCCAAACCAGTGTCTCTTGGCCCATGACAGACGATGGCGCCTTATCGTAATAATGCCCCTTGCTGTAATAGCCGCCAAAATTCTCCGGCGTTACATCCGGCGCGTAATACGGATAGATTGTGCGGCTGAACGTGCCGGCCACAAGGATGATCCTGCCACCAATCACCACCAGGCCGGGCGCGAAATCGGTTACTGTGGAGTAGCCGCCCCAAAAGGTCAGGTGGTTCCAGATGATCTGCGCGCCACCCGTCAGAGGGTCCGCCGTGTCGATAATGGGGAACGGGATGCCGCCCACCGCGCCGGTAAAGCCAAAGCGGCCGCCAGCCGGTTCCAGCTGCGCGCGCGTTACGTTCTGGTAGGTGTTGTCGTACACATATTGCGGCGCCGCGGCGGTGCGGT
>JAJZFB010000006.1:0-1156 GCA_021805545.1 Pseudomonadota bacterium
ATGAGCTGGCGGTTCGCTTCGGCAAGGCGCGGAATTTCGCGCTCTATGCCGCGCCGGAAAACCGGGGTGTTGCGGCCGGGCGTAATATGCTGGCGGCGCTGGGGCATGGGCGGATCATGGTGGGGCTGGATAATGACGCCCGCTTTGCCGATGAATACGTGGTGGCGGGGGCGCTACGGCGGTTTGAAAAATCGCCGGAACTGGGGGCCATCGGGTTTTGCATTCTGGCGGCGGGCGGGCAGGGGCCGGACCTGACAAGCTGGGGCTACCCCAAGGCGCTGCTGCCCCGCCACCGCGCGCGCTTTGCTGCCACCACCTTTGTGGGGGCAGGCCACGCCATCCGCCGTGCCGCCTGGGCGGCCGTGGGCGGGTATGACGAGAGCTTCTTCTTCACCTGGGAGGAATATGATTTCTGCCTCGCCGCCATCGCGCGCGGGTGGCGGATTTTATATGAGGGCGGGCTGGCGGTAATCCATACTCCTGCCGCTGAGGCACGGGTGCGCTGGCAGGGGGCACGGATGACGCATTTCATCCGCAACCGGCTGGTTATAGCGCGCAAATGGCGGCAAAGTTGGCTTTTGGCGCCATGGCTGCTGGGCTATGGGTTGATTGCGGCGCGGCACGGTATTTTCAGTGCGGCATGGGCTGGGTTCTGCCAGGGCCGCGCCGTGCCGGTTGTGGGCCCACGTAAAATGCCAGGGGCGATGCGGGACTATATCCGCGCCCATGAAACCCGCCAGCGTGGCACGTTGTTAACGCGGGTAAAGCTGGAACTGCTCAGCCGTCTTCCAGTTTGATAGCCAGCGGATGATGCGCCTGCACCAGCTTTTGCAACCGTTCCGCCAGCACATGGGTATAAATCTCGGTGGTGGCGATGTCCGCATGGCCGAGCAGTTTTTGCAACGCCCGCAAATCCGCCCCATGCGCCAGAAGATGCGAGGCGAAGGAATGCCGCAGCACGTGCGGGGAAAGCCTTACCGGGTCCAGCCCCGCCTCGATCGCCGCCTGCTTCAGCAAAAGCGCGAAACCCTGGCGGGTCATGGGCTGGGAGATATCCCGCCCGGCAAAGAGGTAGCGGGCCTTGGGCGGCGAGGCAGTGCGCAGGGTACCGGCGGCCTGGCGGGCGGCGTCTGATAGCGGGATCATGCGGTCCTTG
>JAJZFB010000006.1:1166-4317 GCA_021805545.1 Pseudomonadota bacterium
TTTCCGTTACGCGCAGGCCGGTGGAATACAGAATTTCCAACCCCGCCTGGGCTTTTAACCCCGGCAGGCCCTCCATGCCGCGCGTGGCTTCCAGCAGGGCGTCCACCTCGCTCTCGCTTAAGTATTTCGGCAGGGATTTGGGCAGTTTGGGGGCGCTGATCTCAGCGGCGGGGTTGTCGTCCCTGGCGCCCTCGCGCAGCAGAAACAGGAAAAATTGTTTCAGGGCGGAGAGCCTGCGCGCCTGGGTTCTGGCCGCCATGCCGGAGGAACCGAGGCTTTGCATATACCCCGCGATATCCACCGCGCTGGCGCTGGAAATTGGCGAGGTGCGGCCCAGAAAGCCTGCGAAATCATCCATGTCCGCCAAATAGGCGGCCAATGTGTTGGCGGCCGCTCCGCGCTCCGCGGCCAGCATTTCCAAAAAGGCTTCCACGCGGCTGTCTGGCTCTAACGTCATTCTACGCTATGTGATAAGCCTCCGCGCCGATGTCACTCAATAGCCAAATCCCCCCTGCCTCGCAGCGCAGCATCGTGCTGGTCGGCCTTATGGGCGCGGGCAAAACCGCCATCGGCAAGCGCCTCGCGGTGCTGCTTGGCCTGCCTTTCTACGATGCCGATGAAGAGATTGAGCGCGCGGCGGGCATGACCATCGCTGAAATTTTTAAGTCCCACGGGGAGAGTGCGTTCCGGGCCGGGGAGAAGCGGGTGATCCAGCGCCTGCTCAGCCATGGACGCATTGTGCTGGCAACCGGCGGCGGGGCGTTCATGGACCCTGAGACCCGTGCGACCATCTGCAACGCCAACGCGCTTTCCGTCTGGCTGCGCTGTCCCATCCCTGTGCTGGTGCGGCGCACCGCCGGGCGTACCCACCGGCCGTTGCTGAATGCTGGCAACCCGGCCGAGATATTGGAAAAGCTTTCCGCATTGCGCAGCCCGGTTTATGCGCTGGCGGACATCATTGTTGATGGATCAGAGGACCCACCGCACGTGACCACCGCCAATGTTGCCAGCGCCATCGAAAACTATCAGCCGCCCCGCAAGGTGGAGGTGAAGCTTTCCGATGCCAGCTACGATGTGCTGATCGGCACTGGGTTGCTGGCCCGGGCGGGGGCGCTGATGGCGCCGTTATTGCCGCAGCCGCGCTGCTTTATCGTGACGGACGAGAACGTGGCGGCGCTGCATCTGGCCACCCTTACGGCCAGCCTGGATGATGCCGGCATCGCGCATCAGAGCTTTGTGGTGAAGCCGGGAGAGGCCTCCAAGAGCTTTGCCTCGTTTCAGGCCTTGATGGACGATCTGCTGGCCGCACGGATCGACCGCAAAACCACCATCATCGCCCTGGGTGGCGGCGTGGTGGGGGATCTGGCGGGGTTCGCCGCGGCCTCCGCCCTGCGCGGGGTGCCGTTTGTACAAATTCCCACCTCCCTGCTGGCCCAGGTGGACAGCTCCGTGGGCGGCAAAACCGGTATCAACTCCGTCCACGGCAAGAACCTCATCGGCGCGTTTTACCAGCCGCTGCTGGTGCTGGCCGATACCGGCGTGCTGAACACGCTGCCGCCCCGCGAATGCGCGGCGGGCTATGCTGAGATTGTAAAGGCCGGGCTGATAGCGGACCCGGATTTTTATGGATGGTGCGAGGCATATGGCGCTGCCTTGGTGGCGGGGGGCAAGGAAGCTCAGGCCACCGCCATTGAATACGCCGTGCGCTTCAAGGCCCAGGTGGTGGGGGATGACGAGCGCGAGACCAAGCCGAATGATGGCCGTGCGCTGCTGAATCTCGGCCATACCTTCGCCCATGCGCTGGAGGCCGAAACCGGCTATGGCGGCTTGCTGTTGCATGGCGAGGCGGTGGCCACGGGTTTGGTGCTGGCGGCACATCTCTCCGCCTCTCTGGGGCTGGCCCCGCAGGAGAATGCGCCGCGCATCGCCCAGCATTTATCCGAAATCGGCCTGCCAGTGCGGATTGCGGGTCTACCCGCCGAGCATCTGCTGGCGCATATGAAGCTGGACAAGAAAAACCGTGGCGGCAAGCTGCATTTCGTGCTGACGCGTGGCATTGGCCAGGCCTTTACCAGCGGCGATGTGCCGGAAGAAGCGGTGCGCGCCACGTTGCTCGCCAATGGCGCGGTGTAAGAGCCCTCTAAGACTGAGCGTCTGGCGAGAGCACCACACAGCCTGTCGGCCCGCCGGAGAGCCGGTTGCAGGCGTTCACCGCCTCATCATGCTGCAGCCCCACGAAGCGGGCGCGGTATTTGATGCCCCCGCCTGCATGAATGCTCATCACCACCGGCCGCGCTCGCGTTAGAACATTGGCACCGGTAAGCTCCGCCATGCCCAACGCCGCCTGGGCGTTGGAGGAGCTGTCATACGCCCCGACCTGAATGCCCCAGCTACTATGGCCGGAATTAAAGGTGGCATTCTGCACCGCCGTATCAGCCATTGCGGGCGGAATAAGCGAGAAATTATTATGTGGCGCTGGAACCGGGGGCGGCACGGGAAGCGTGTTGCTGGCGACCATGGGGTATTGGCGTGCTGCCGGCGCGGCCATGGGCGGCGGGAAAGTGTTTGGGGTGTAGATTGCCGAGGCCATTTGCACCGGCGCCTGCATTGGTATTGAAACCGGCGGCGGTACGGGTTGCACGGAAGCCATTTGCACCGGAACTGGCTGCGCTGGCGCTGTCTGGTTCTGCGCCACAGCGGGAAGAATGGATGACATGGGAATGGAAACCGGCGCGGGGGAGTCTTCAGGCTGCGCGGAAACTGGTGCCAGAGACGCAACCTCAACCGGTGCGGAGAGCTGTGAAGCCGTTGGTGCCTCGGGGCTGAACCCGTTGGGCAGAATGCCGCCATCCTCGCCCATCGGCTCGGTGTTCAGTGCCAGTTCATCCGCCACTGAACGCCGCTGGGGGTAATAGCCGTCGATATTCGGCGCGATCATCGCGACGTAATTGACCGTTTCGTCAGGCAACGGCTCATTGTTATTCATGAAGGAATCAAGCCGCCCCGGCCCCGCATTATATGCTGCCAGAAACCCAGGGGAACCGTAGATCTGGTACATTTCATGGATATAGGCTGTACCGGCCATGATATTGTCGTAGGGGTTGAACGGGTCGTTGCCGAGGCCGTAGCGCTCCGCCATTTCCTGCGAAGT
>JAJZFB010000040.1 GCA_021805545.1 Pseudomonadota bacterium
ATCCGCTCCCATTGCTCAGAATTCAGCCCATAACGACCCATCGATCAGCCCTTCAAAATGCTGATCGGCTATGAATCAGGAAAAACCCCGAGCCGGAATCCCCCAAGTCAAATGACCACAGGCCCTAGCCAGCCTGTTCAGGCTGGCGGCGATGCTGCTCCCAGTCTCTAACCGCTGCCGGTGAGAAGCCAAACCGGCGGGCGAAATCTGTCTGGGATAATTGCGTTTTAGCTCGGATGGCCTTCACGTCCACCTCTGCCGGAATGTGGGCAACAAAGCCCTCTTGCGTCTCGCCGCGCGCATAGGCGCGGGCTGTACGGACACTGCCAAGGATACGCTGATACCAACGGTCATTGAGCATGACCGTTGGTATTACCTGCCTTTGACACGTTGCCGCACTCCTTTCCGATAATCGGCAGCCAGGCCCGCCAATTCCTTCGCTCTTACCCTTGCCTCTGCCAGGGAAACGAACTTCGCGCGCCCCGCCAGTGCCCCAATGGGCCGTGCGCCATCAGGGCCGGCGGCGTTTAGCAGGGGGGCATCCGTAAATCTGTAAAATGCGATCCATGGGTTGGTGCGCCTTCACCCATGCATACGCGCGTGAAAAACAAGGAAAATATATAAGTATTACTTACTTATATATATGCTTATCATATATCGCTCTATCCGCCCTGGTACGCCACAAGCCGGGCATTGGGTGTATCCAGACAGGTGTTGCCATAAAAACCATTGTTTGGATTTTTGCTGTATTTATCGGGAGAAATTGAAAAGCCGTGGCGGAGGAGATGTCCGCTTGATTGGTCAAATTACAACACAAAATCAAATAGATAAGTTCTGCCAACTTAAATCCCACAAATCAATCCAGCCAATTTTGCGATACGCAGTTGCACAATGGTGCAGATTTTTTGAATTGACGGCGTCCGTATCGACAACTATAGTTTACGCATGTACTCCATTCGTCAGACCGAAGAATTTTCAGACTGGCTGCATGGGTTACGGGACCGTAGCGCCGTCGGTCTGATCGTCAAGCGGATCACTCGCATGGAGGCGGGCAACCTCGGAGACGTGAAAAATGTCGGCGACGGAGTGTCTGAGGCCCGGATATTCTTCGGCCCCGGATACAGGCTCTATTTTACGCTCCGCGATGGCAGGATCATCATCCTGCTGTGCGGCGGCGACAAGTCCAGCCAGGAGCGCGACATCGAGCGCGCCCGGCTGTTGGTGAAGGAGGTCTGACATGGCGATCCAGACAAGGCCGTTCGACGCGGCCGAATATTTGACGGACGAGGAGAGCATCGCGGCGTTCCTCGATGAATCCTTTGCGAGCGGTGACGCCTCCGAGATCGGCGAAGCGCTGGGGATCGTGGCGCGTGCCCGCAACCTGACCGATCTGGCCCGGCAAACCGGTCTGACCCGCCAGGCACTCTACAAGGCACTCAGCCGGGAGGGAAACCCCAGGCTGGATACCTTGCTGGCCGTGACCAAGGCGCTGGGATATGAGTTCAAGGTGGTGCCGCGGCACTCTGACCCAATACCAGCGGAATAAACGGGGCCTTTCGGCCCCGCCTCAACTCCCACTCAACGGCGCGAACCGCCGCAGGCCCTGCCGCTCTGCCGCAGTACGCTGGGCCTCCCGCAGGCATTGAGCCAAAACCGAGGCTTCGACCGCGCCGCAGATTTCCGCCGCGCTAGGTGAACCAGGCACGATCCGGGCCGCGCCGGTCTGGATGGTCCAATCTCCGGCCGGGACATCGCCCACGCAGCGCTTACGCTGTGGTGGAATGACGGGCGCCGCGACATAGCTGTCCTGGCTGATAGCCAGTATCAGCAGCGGCCCTTCGGTCGTGGTGATGATTGAGCCCGGCACGAACCCGCCCGGGCTGCGCCCATCCGGCGGCTTGCCGCCGGATGCGGTAACAGGGGCGCTCATGCCGCGTCTCCTTTCCGTACTTCGTTGGCCAGCTTGTCCGAGAGATCAATGGCCTCCTGGATCGCCTCATGAGCGCATTCGTTCACGGCCTCCATTGCTGCCCGAAAAGTACTCCCGTTGTTGTCCTCCTCGTGCTCCTGGCTGATGAGCATGAAGCCCATCGCCTTTGAGAGGCAATGTGCCCGCATAAGGGCCGATTCGACGGCGGCAAACTGTTCGGCGCGGTTCATGCCACACCTCCTTCCAGGCGGAGCAGGTCATTGACCAAATTCCAAGCCCAGGCCGCGCCTTGCGTCCCTTCTGGACGGATCGAACCATCCGGCCAAGAAGCCTCAAGCACCGCCGCCCGCGCTTTAGCGGCCATGCCAGCCAATGTCTGAGGATGCGCGCCGGCCACGGCTTCACGCGTCGTTTCGTAGGCCAGCCAAAGGGGATCATCCTCAAATTCCCCCTCGAAGGTGCTTGCATTGTAAGCGCGGTGGTTGGCCATGTGGCGCTCGCACAACGCAATCAGTGCCGCGTCAGGCGATGGCGCTGCCATGGTGGCGGCGGGGATTGCCGCGGCAACAGCAGCGACAGACTGTCTTGTGAGTAACGCGCGCCGGGATGGTGTATGCGTGGATTCAGCCTTGGGCATGGGACTCTCCGTGTTGAGGTTAGGCCGGGCGCGGGAGCTTCCACCTTCCCGTCCGGCTGCTAGGGCATTGCCTAGCTGCGCTAAAAGTGCATAATTGCGCCATGATGGCAACACCTAATTGCACCAATAGCGCAATTTCTGCCCCCCAATGCCGAGCGGCGAGGGGATTGGTCGGCTGGTCTCTCGATGATTTGGCCGGCGCCAGTGCAGTTGCGAAGCGCACGCTTGTGTCATTCGAGGGCGGCGGTACATGCCGAGCCAGCACCGCTCAGGCCATCCGTGCCGCCCTGGAATCCGCCGGCGTGGAATTCATCCCCGAGAATGGCGGCGGGGCCGGGGTGAGGCTCAAGAAGACGTGATGGCTCTCGACTCTTGATTGCAGATCGTATTTATTCGGATCGGCAACGGGAGATGGTGAGTATGGCACTCGTCAAATGCAGGGAATGCAGTCGAGAGGTTAGCGATCAAGCCGAGGCGTGCCCTCACTGCGGTATAAAGAATCCGGCCGAAACGATAGCGGCTCCCACTGCGTCGCGGCCGTTAGATGGGGACGAGGCCATCCTAAAACTAGGAGGGGTTACGGTCACACGGACGCTCGCGAAATTTCCGAGCCAGACATTTCCGATCAACGGCATAGGAAGCGTCACACTCGCAGAGCCAAAGAGGGCCGGCTGGATAATACTTGCATTCATATTCGGCGCCATCGCTCTTATTTTTTTTAGCGCCGGATCAGATGCTGCCGGAGTCGGAGTATTTTTCATAATCCTTTGCGCCGTCTTTGCGCTCATCGCGTTTTCAAAGCGCCATGCACTCTTTATTAGGACCGCCAGTAGTGACACCCGCGCAATGGACGGCGACGTGGCCACTCTGAGCAAAATCAAAGACGCGATCGAGAAGGCCGCCACCGCTCGGGGATAGCGGCTTTGGTGCCGCTTTCTGAGTGCCCCCTCATGGCGTTGCGGTGGCCGGCGAGCCGATTCCGGCGAGCGCACCTGCAGCCCCAAGCGCCGCGACTTTGAGTCTCCCCATCTTGCCCGTCAGCGCATTGGCCTGCTTGCCGAGGCCCAGCATGTCGCGGCTCAGAACCTTAAGAACCGGCCCCAAGCCATTGACGGCGGCTATTTCTACGGCAATTTTGTAAACTTTGTTCGCCATTTCAGTTTCCTTCCAATTTCAGCAACAAGATTGCGATGGCGTCCGCCTCGTTATCATCTGCGGGTTGAAAGCCTTTCCCCCGGGCCGCGGCGATCATTGCAGCTTTGTCAGCGTTGCCTTTTCCCGTGGCATGGCGCTTGATCTCGCCAACCGGAACGCCCTGGTAAGGGATTTTCCGCGCCTCACACCAGGCGGTCAGGGTCGCCATCAACCCGCCATAGCAATGCGCTGCATCTACGCCGCGATGGCGGCGCACCTCCTCGAAATAGACCGTGCCGGGCTTATCGAGGCTGTCGAGCCATTGCGAAAAGCGCAGGAAGCGCATCCCGCCGCCTTCATATCGGCCGGGTTTGAATGATACGGTACCGGACAGCGTGATGCCGTCCGGGCGCCGCAACGCCCAGCCGGTGCAGGTGCCGAGATCGAGGGCAAGGATTTCGGTCATCGTGCGACTACCGGCCCGAGGTGTGGAGGGTGGACAGCCCGTTCACCACCGGAGCGGTGCGCGCATCGGTATTGACGGGCTTCACCTTCAGGGGCTGGGGTGGATTTTCATGGCGCTGCTTTAGATTTTCCATGAAGCGGTCCCCTTCCTTCTCGCGCTCCGCGAGCGCTGCTTCCATGGGCAGTCGCCGCTTGGCGCGTTCAAATTCGGCGCGGCTCATTTTCATCGCGTCTCTATCGTCGCTCATTTCCGGCTCCCTTGCGCCGCGTTGAGATTGGTGCCGAAATACCCGCGCGTGCCCTGCGCGACCTGTTCGGCCGAATGAACATCGCGGGTGGGCCAGCCGCGATTTTCCTGTTGCAGCTTCGCAAAAACCGGCTCCTGCGCGGGGTGCCCCTGAATTCTGGTCCGGGGCCAGGTGCTCTGATGCGCGCCCAGCGCCGAAACGCTGCTGCCTTCTTGGAGCACCATCAAATCGTGGCTGTGACCTTCATGCGTTATCGCACTGATACGGCGCGAAAGGTGGTTGAACCGCTCCGCCGCCTCGCTGGCTGCCCGCATCACGGCGTCGAGGGCCTTGCCGGCCTCGATCTGCTCAGCACAGGCATCGCGCAGGCGCGTTTTGATGTCTGCTGCTTGCGCCTGCCACAAATCAACCTGCGCCCGGTCCTTGGCGCGCTTTGCCGCTTCGGCAAGGGCCTCGTGAAGCTCCGCATCATGCTGCGCGGTGCGGATTGCTTCGTCCGCGGCGGCGAGGTGCGCCGTGGTTTTGCCATCGGTGCCGGAAGCGATGGCATCCAACAGCTTGACGCGTGCAGTCTGCGCCGCGGTATGCGCGGTGCGCGCCTCGGCCAGGGCGGCCAGGGCGGTCGTGTGCTTGTCGGCGAATTGCGCGTGCTGCGCCTGTAAACCGGAAATATCGGTCATCTCTTCAAGGTCCTTTTGTTTTGCCCGTCATGGGCGCGTTTGGTTGATGGTGCGGCGGGCACCGGAGGAGCCAACCTCGAGCACTGCGCCCGCCGCGTCTCGCCGTGATGGATTGCCCAGCCGGCGGAAAATCTTTGTGGATGTCGCGGGGATGGTTCATCGGCCCATCCACCCGGCTACCTGCTTTTGCGCCTGCCGAACCTGCTCGGGGGTGAGGCTGCGTTTCTCGCCAGCCAGCAGCAAGGCGCCACATGCAGCGTTCGCGATGTCGTCATGCGCGCCGGGTGCATGGTCGATGCTGTCACGTCCGCTTCGCGCCGTGCGGCGTTCCAGCCCGCAGAGCTGTGACGCCAGGCGGCCGATATCGAGCAGTTGCGCCCGCCCGGAATTCAGCAGCGGCAGGCAGTCCCGGTAAATGTCGCTTTTGGGCCGGTCACTGAGAGCGTATTCAACGCCACACCGCCGCATGGCCTCGCGGGGCCATTCGCCCGCGTAGCGGTCTCCCGTGACCCTGGCGATCCCGTAGGCCCGCAGCAACGCCGCAAAATCGGCGGTCGTCTGCTCCGGGCTGAATGGTGGCTTTACCTCGCGCACGGCATCCAGCACCGCCCTGTCGCCGTCCCGGTGAGCAATGGCGAGGGTCATGCTGTCGCCACCCGTGCCGCCGGCAGGGTCGATGAAGGCAACGTACCGAATGCCCGCTGCGGGTGCGATCTCATAAAGGCCGCGCGCGGTGCAGGCATCCACCACATCGCGGGGGATGAAGTCGGACAGATCGTTGCGAAACTCGGCGCCGTATTCTGCGGATGCTGCGTCAGGATCATCCGCGTACGCTTCCTCGACAATTCGGGGATCAAGCGCGGGGTTCATTTCAAGCGTTGTGGCCCGCCAAACCAGCACCCTGGCATCGTCACGGCCGTAATGCTTGGCATACGTGCCGTAGAGCACGCCGCGCTTTCGATAGGGCGAAGAAGCCAGGAGCAGCACGCTGCTAGGGATCGTGGCCAAGCCCGGCCGGATGGCGCCAATAATCTCCGCGTCTGGGTTGGCGCTGTCATCGGATGGCCAGAAGGCAATTTCATCCCCCAAAATCGCCGCGAAGGTATAACCTCGCGTCGTTCTCATGCTGGCGGTGGTGATCTCGATCTGCACTCTGTTGCCCAGGCTGATCGTCTCCGCCGTCTCTGCTTCGATCATCCGGGCCAGCATCGGCACGGATTTCAGCAGGCCGGAAGCGTACCGGAAAATTGTCCTGGCCTGTTTGCGATCCGCCGCCAGCACCGCGACTGTGGCAACCTCACCGGGCGCGAGATACCGCTCGTAATCCCGAAAGCAGGCCAGGAAGACCGCGATGGAAGCCAGCACACGGCTCTTCCCGCCGCGCCGCCCGATGACCAACGCGGCTTCCTTGAAAGCCTCTGCGGGCGGCTCTACGCGGCCCGTATGGTGCTGAAACAGCGCCAGGGCCTCGCCATCCATTTCCAGAGCGAACAGCGCCGCCAGGAACGCGCGCCAGCGCACCCATGAGCCGCCCGGGAAGTGCGGGCCGAACAGCGCCGGGTCATTCAGTGCGTCGAGGATGTTCACTGCACAGCCTCTTGCCCGCCGGCGCGGGCGGCGATGTATTCCGCCAGGCTGGGCGCGGCTTTGCCAGGTGCACCGTTCAGACCAAGGTGGCGCAACGAGCGCGAGACGGCATTGTGCCAACCCAGATAGGCGCGCTGGTCCCGCTCGGTCATCGCTGTGCCGCCCAACGCTTCCTTGTCCATCAGCTCCATCCTGAGCAGCAGCATGGCCACGCGATCTATGAGCAGGCGGTGCGCTACGGATGGCTTTCCGCCCAAATGTTCGGTGAGCTCGGCACGGACTTCCTTCATGCGCCGGGCTTCGGCGCTGCGTCCGTCTACGATTGCCAGTTTACCTGGGCGGGAATGGGGACCGATACGCTTCATAGATGAGTTTATGACCGCCTCCACCATGCGTTAGCAACATATTTTTGTGGGATAGATTGTTGTGTGTGCGCCGCCGTGCGCGCTTTTGCACTGATAAACTGCGTTGTTAGAAATGTTTGGCGGAAGTTATCTCCGTCGCCTTCAAATCGGCTTATTTTATGTCGCCGATTGCTCGACGACGCAGCGATGCCGGACCGATCATCTAAATTCCGTGAAAATTTTGATGCAGACGCGCCAAGCGGCGAGCGTGCTGGCCGTACAATAAATCCGGCCTGACGGTTGCGACACAGGAGCTATCAACCCCATCCATGCAGGGGGGGTGAGGGTGGTGTGGGGGGTCGGTTTTCGGCCGTATACTAAAACTCTCACTGACAGTTTTCCCGCGTGAGTTGGAGATGACCCCCCTCAGCCCCCAGACCCCCCATTATCCGGTTGCCGCCTCAACTTTCCAGTATGTGGTCCCGGCGCGCACACCATCGGTAGCAAATTTGAAACCACCACTTGGCCTCCCCCTATTTTTCCGCAGCCACTCCCCCATCTTTCTCGCGTCCAAAACCCCACGGACCCCCACTACGGGCAACAGTACCTCCCGCAGTACCGTCAACTCCGCATAAAGCGGGTCGATGCCTAGAATGCTCTCCAGCCGCTTCACCACGTCAGCGGCTTTGTGCTTTTCATCCGCGTAGACGGCACGCCATGCGGTAAGGATGTCTCTCAGGCTGGAGAGGATCGGATCGTTTGCCCTGATCTCATTGATACTGTCCGCCGGGTCTGGCTGCCCAAGCCATACCAGCGCGCTGCGGACGTTATCGGACCATTCGGTGAAGGATTGCAGCGGGGATAGCTTCCCTGGGCTTCCCGCGAGAATGTAGGCTCGCACGATGGTCAGCGCGGCGGTGATGTACCGGCCTCGATCCTCCAGCACTTTGGCGACGGGATCGAATGTGAAGGTTCGTTCCTCGGGCCGCTCCATGCCGGCGTCCAGCTTGGACAGTATCGTGCGGCGGGTCATGTCACCTTCGATGACAAGATTGTTGCCATTGGCGAAAACAGTGGCGCGGCTTTCCAGCTCCATGATCTCGGACTTGCCGAGCGGGCGGATGCGGATCACGGGGCGCTCAATCAACTGGCAAAGCAGATCGCCGCCAAGAGGCCCGGAGACATTATCGATACTTACCAGCGGATACCCGGCGATGAGCAGCGCCCCCAGGCGCTTTTCCGTCTCCTCCTCGGTCTTGCCGGCGGTGGCGACGGGACAGATGCGGCCGGACAGGATGGCGCTGGCCACGTCCGCAATATAGCTCTTTCCGGTGCCTGGCGCCGGGGCGGTAAAGGCGTGCAGCGGGACCATCCCCAGCGCGCCGCGTACAATCGGGGAGATGATGGCACTCAGAGCCACCGAACGATCCGTGCCGGTGCAGAACGGGAAGTTTTCGAGCAGACCGGAGAGTAGCGCCAGAGCGGCCTCGGCATCCTCGCGGGAGGGATACTCAGGCATCGTTGGAATGGTAAGCGCTGGATCAGGCTCAAGATAAAATCTCGTTTGCGGATCATAGCCGGGTGCTGCCATGATCGATCCGTCGCGGCGCAACGTAGGGGCGGCAAGAATGCCTAGCACGGTATGAAACCGCCACAGCCCGGCACGGGATAGCAGAATGCCGGCGGCCTTTTCCGGTGGATCGGTCGGCACGTCACGCTTTGAGCGAGCGTCGTATTTCACAAAATCGGCATTTTGCGCCAGCAGATCGACAAGGATTGTAGGCGTGATGATCTTCAGCCCCGCCGCCATCGTTGTGCGTTCATCCGATGCCGATACTTCCCACGCCATGGGGCGCACAAGCACGCCACCGCGCTGGAATATGTCCGCGCCCGATGCGATCAGCGCTTGCTCACAATCCGATGCCAGCTTCGGCAAGATGCCAGCCCGCACCATGATGACAGGGGCTGGTGGCTTGGCGGGATTATCAATCATCGCCTGTACGCTGGGCGGCATCTCAGGCACGGAAATTTTCTGTTCCGGCTCTGGCACCCAGTCTTTGCGGTCAACTTGCATCAGCGCTCCTGCGGAATATCGAGGGGTTTGGCGCGGCCTTGCTCAAGACCCCACATGATTGTGCTTTCGGCTTTGCGCTCGCCGCGCAGGCCCGTGGCATCGAGCAGCCATGCTGCGGCGGCGGCATCGGAGAAGCCAGCACGCTCCTGGATACCGCCCAGCATCAACGCGGCGTCACGGATGGAGTGGTGGCGCTCCCCTTCCCTGGCGTCGGCAGCCTTGCGGACCGCGGCCTGCCGCACCCGCTCCAGCGCCTCCATAGAGAGCGTCCCATGATTGGCCGGCGCCATGGAAATTGGTTTGGGCGGCGGCCAGATCAGGGCCGAGAGCCATATCGGCCACGGCGCGGGCGGTGAATGGTCCAGGCATTCAAAACCGGCGGCGAACCAGTGAAGGATATAGCCCCCTTCACCGCGTACATCGATGCCGATGACCGGGCGGCCTTCTGAGTTCTTCACCCCGTGCCTGTGCTGAAAATAGACATGCAATCCACCGCCACGAGTGCGGTACGTCCGCGTCTTGGCAAGATGCCGTTCATACTTTTGCCACCACGCGCAGGCTTCCGGGTGCTTCACGTCGATGTCCAGAACCGAGATGCCGGACAGCTCCCCCGTGCGGATGCCAATCAGGCTGGCACGGGGATGATCAAAGAGTCGGGTGATCTTCGCCGGATCGGTTGAAGCATCATAAAAACCGTGGCCGCCTTCATGCTTTGCCCAGGCTGGGCGTTTGGTCTCGGCCTCACATGGAAAGACGGGCCAGCCATTGTTCGCGGCAAGGTTAATGGCCATCTGCGTTAAATCATCGTTCTGTTGGCGCACATTGATCTCCGCGCGCCGCGACAAAATCCCTTGCCGTGAAGAAATCAACCCGCTATTGCATCAGTGCCGCTGATACTTGCCGAGTTTTTCTCCGCCGCTCCGGGACTTCCGGGCGGCGGTTTAATTGTTGGAGGATTTCCTCGGTTTCATCGGACGGATGACCGCGGGCGGCTGCGCTTCGATCCAGGCCAGGCCCTTCTCGATATTGATCAGCGTCCTAGCGCCGACCTTCACCGCTTTCAGGTGACCATGACCCAGCGCATCGTATGTGGCGCGGCGTCCCATTCCCGTGAGCGCGCACCAAGTGTCGATGGAACCATACTTCGGCGTCACGCCTACAGGCGCGCCAGATACTGTTGCGGAATTCATCGTCTGCTCCTGCATGTTGTTGCACGCAGAAACAGTGCCTTTTGTAGTGCCCCGAATAACATGGGGGCTTTTTCGGAATTATCGGAGGGCGGGACTCTCCGCGATAGCTTTGAGCAACCACTGAGCCCGCGAGAGCGCAGAATTGGCCGCCTCGGGCGGTAGTGGGGCACTGTAGCGAGCAATGGCGACTTCTGAAGCGCCTCCGGGGCCCGTCATAATTTGACCTCGCCAATCTTCGATTTTCTGGGCCGACAATTTGCTATGCCCCTTCACGCGTCCCGTTTTCGCTGCCTTCAAAACTTCTTTCGCCGCGTCTTTGAGGGGCGTACCACTATTCATCAATTCGGTCATGGCCCGCGCACAGATACCCTTAACATTCGCTTGTACCGCGCCGTCGCCAGGCCGATGTGATATCTTGACCACGGGCGTAAAAAGGCTGGGCTTCTTTCCCTCACTGATATCCACAATCGCTGCAAAGAGGCGAAACAATGGAGCTTGAACAACTCCATTTTTTAGAAAATCGTGCCCTATGATGAAGTTTGCCGCGCTGTGAAGAGCCGCCGCTGCTGACGTCATGCCTTCGGGCAGGCGATCATCCCGCACGCCTCGCCGTTCTTGTTCGGCCGCGTAGCGCAAAGAGGCCACAAACACTGCCCACTCCTCGATATTCGGCGGATTGTCTCGCGCCTCCTGCATCCAGTGTTCAATAAGGGCTCGGTCATCCGCCCCCATAGTATCTGGAGAGATTCGGCCAACGCTCAAGGGTCCAGAACCAGGCATCAAGCGGTCCCTCCGGCCCTCATCTCCCGCACATTTCCGCCCGCAGCCGGCACATGCTTACACCACTCCGCCCAGCTCTCCATGAGCTTACGCCGCCGGTCGAGCATATCACCGCGCTGATAGGCAGCCTGCACCTTGTTCCCCAGCGTGTGCGCCAGTGCCGCCTCGGCAATGTCGGACGGCTGGCCGGTCTCGGCAGCCCAATCGCGGAAGGTGGAGCGGAAACCGTGTGCGGTCAGGTCGCCGCGCCCCATGCGCCGCAGCAGCACCAGCATGGCCATATTGCTTAAAGGTGCATCCGTTTCGCCGCCCTTCCCCTTCTTCGCGCCCGGAAATACGTAATCCGCATCTCCCACGCGCAGCTTCTCTGCCTCGCGCAGGACGGCAGTCGCGTCATCCGTGAGGGGCACCCGGTGCTCCTTCTCAGCCTTCATGCGCTCCGCCGGCACGGTCCAGACCTTCTGGGCAAGGTCAATCTCGCTCCACTTCGCGCCTAGCGTCTCACCTGTCCTGGCAGCCGTCAGGATGGCGAAGCGCAGCGCCAGCGCGGCGGTGCCCTTTTCCTCACGAAGCAACCTCATGAACACCCCAGCCTCGCGCCAGGGCAGCGCGGCGTGGTGCTCTACCTTGGCCACCTTGGATTTCTTCGGCAGCACGTTCTCCAGATGCCCGCGCCATTGCGCCGGGTTCGGGCCACTGCGCCAGCCGTGGGTGGTGGCATAATTCAACACGGATTCAATGCGCCCACGGACGCGGGAAGCCGTCTCCGCTTTCGTCGTCCAAATCGGCTGTAGGATTTTGGTCACATGCCCGGTCTCAATGGCCCCAACGGATAGGTTGCCGATGACCGGGTAAACATAGGTTGTGAGCGTCGCCTCCCACTGCCCGGCGTGCTTCTCATTGCGCCAGCCCGCCCGGTTTGCCGCAATATACTTGGCCGCGCAGGCCTTGAAGGTGATCGCCTTTGCCACCTCTTCCTTCCGGGCCTTGCGACGGGCCTCTTTGGTCGCCAGGGGGTCATCGCCCGCCAGAACCTGCTTGCGGCATTCCCGCGCCAAGTCGCGAGCCTCGGACAGGCCAATGGTATGGACCGGCCCCAGCCCCATCTCCCGAGCCTTCCCCGCGATCATATAGCGGAAAATCCAGCTCTTGCCGGTTTTGGTCGGCTTACCGTTCTCATCCAGCGCGTTGGGACCGACATGCAGCCACAGACCGCCGCCGTCGCCATACATTCCCGGCTTGTTGGTGTTCTTCACACCCGCTGCAGAAAGCTTTTCAAGGGCTCTGGCCGCCATCCGCCAAACTCCAGTCCACGCTTCATTCCACAAAATCTAGTGAGATGTACGCGCATACGGGCGCACGGTCAAGCAAAATGAGTGCTTAAAACCGGCTGATTCTCTTTGGTTTTTGGGTGGGGTTGCACGCTGGCGCAGGGGCTTCTGGCGGAGGAGATGGGATTCGAACCCACGATACTAGTTAACCCAGTATAACGGTTTAGCAAACCGCCGCCTTCAGCCTCTCGGCCACCCCTCCGTGCCCGGCCGGACGGTTTGAGCCGCCTCGCCTTGCTTGCTCATAAGCGAGCCACGGGGCGGCGTAAAGCCTCTCGGGCCATAAACATACAATTTATTGATTTTACTATATTTTAACCAACGGCACGCGGTTTAATGCTGCGTTGCAAAATTTTTCTTGCGCTGCAGCATGGGCTGCGCTATACGTTAGTCACAGGATGAGTTTTTCTCCTGTTTCTTGGACGTTTCCTCCCTAAACTTGGCGGCGCATCACTGCGCCGCCTTTTTTCGTAAATTACTCTGCCGCCGCGCTTAAATCCGGGCCCGCTGTGCCCCAAAGCTGCACCGCCTCAATCAGGCCGCCAATAAAACGGGTCATGCCCGCCTGGGTGGCGGCAAATTGCGGGCCACGGGTAAATTGCCGCTCGTGCATGTATAGCGCGCGGGCCAGTTCCAGTTGCAGTACCTGCACCCCCTCGCGCGGGCGGCCATAATGGCGGGTTATAAAACCGCCCGCATAGGGGTCGTTGCGCCGCACGCTATAGCCTTGGCTGGCCAAACCGGTTTCCACAAGGTTGCTCCAGGCCGCGCCGCAGCTTGTGCCATGCCCGTCGCCCAGCACAATATCGGCCCGCGCCGCCAGCCGCCCCGGCGGAGTGGGCATGGAATGGCAATCCAGCACCAGGCAATGCCCAAACCGCGCCACCGTATCTTCGATAAGCTGGGCCAAGGCCTCGTGGAATGGCCGCCAGCACGTCTCAATGCGCGCCTTGGCCTCGGCAAAGCGCAGCTTGCGGCCATAAATTGGCTCGCCCGCGCCCACTATGCGCGCCAGGGTGCCCAACCCCGCCGCCACACGCGGGCTGGTGGTGTTGGCGTAGTCGGGCAGGTTGTCGGCAAACATTGCCGGGTCCAGCTCCCATGGCTCGCGGTTGGCATCGCACCAGGCGCGCGGGAATTCCGCCGCCAGCAGCGGCACGCCCAGCGCGGGGGCGGCGCCAAACAATTCTTCCACAAAGCTATCTTCCGAGCGGCGCAGGCTCTGCGCATCCAGCCGTGCCTGGGCCAGAAAGGCCTCGCCATAGCGCCGCCCAGAATGTGGCGACGTGAGTACCAGCGCGGCGCTTTGCCGGGCTGGTTGCAGCAAGGTGAAGGGCGCGTCAGCGGGGTTCATGGGCGGACCCATTCAACCAGCATCGCACCCAAGGGGCAAGAATATTGCCTGTTAAGTTACGTTGCAGACTTCGCACCCAGCAGCGCACTGCGCAGCCGCGCAATGGCGCCCATAATACGCTGCGGCGCCAGTGCCAGCGCCACGCCGCTAAATATGGCGGTGGCTACCCCGCCCGCCACCACAAGCTGCGCCATCAGCCCCAGGCCCGGCATGGTGCCAAGCGCCAGCCAGGCGGCCAGCCGTGCGGCCGCCATGGCAATACAGGGCACCACAATCAGGCGCAGTATGGGCGCCACGGGCCGCCCCAGCCCTTGGCGCAGGGCCATAACAAACAGCCCCACCGCGGTAACACCGCGCGCCGCCAGGGCCCAGGCCAGGGCCAGCAGCCCGTAAGGGGCGGCAAACCAGGCGGCGGCGGCAATGGTGGCCACATTGGCCCAGGCATAAAGCGAAACCATTCTGGTGCGTCCGGCGGACGTTAGCAGCGGGTTGATGACGCTATACAGCGCCCCGGCCGGCACCATGAGCGTGATAATGGCAAAAACCGGCACCGCCGCCTGCCATTTATGCCCGAACATCAGCAGCACGATGGGCCTGGCCGCCGCCCCGCTCACGGCGCACACAAAAAACACCACCAGAGACAGCACATCCAGCATCTGCCGCGTGGCTTCAAAGCGCCGGCCGTCATCGCGCCGCACGGCCACAAACACGGGCATGAACACTTTGCGCGCTGGCATAAAGGCAACTTCCTGCAGCACTTCGGCCAAGCGCTGGGCAATGCGGAACTCACCCAGCGCCACCACCGGCATGCGCAGCCCCACCAGCATCACATAGCCGGTAATGCTGATGTAATCGACGAACGTCGCCTCCATCAGCGGCAGCGAGAAGCGGAAGGATTCCCGCAGCACCGGGAATGCGGGCAGGCGCGGCGGCACCCAGCGCGCGGCAATGGCGGCGCCGATGGCATAAAACGCCACCCCCACCATGCGCTGATACATCATCGCCGCCACGCCATGCCCGGTATAGGCAAAGGGCAGCGCCACCAGCCCGCCGCTTATGGTGCTGCCCAAAGACATCAACCCCAGCACCTTGAAACGAAATTGCGAGGTGAGCCGCGCCGAGGGCACCAGTATAAAGCTGGTCATCACCACATTCAGCCCCATTATGCGTAGCACCCAGGCAAGCTCGGGCTGGGCATAGAGCCGCGCTATGGCCGGGGCCGCCGCAAACAAGGCGGCCATGAACAGCAGCGAGGCAAAAAACTGGCTCCAGAACGCGCCGGCCTCCACATCGCGGTCGCCAGGGTTGGCCTGCACCTGCTCGGCCGCGCCAGAATTGGCCACCAGCCGCGCCAGGTCGGACAGGGCCGAGGCAATGGCGATAAGCCCCACCACCGAGGCCGGGATAACGCGCAGCAGCAGGCCCAGAATCACAAACCCGAAGCTGCGCTCGGCCAGCACGGTGGCGAAATTCCACGCCACGCCACGCGCCGCCCCCCTTGCCAGACTCATGCCGCTCCGCCTCCTGCCGGAAGGCTTTAGACCGCAATCCGCAAGGCATAAAGCGCCAGCACCAGGGCAGGGGGCATCATCACCGCGCCCAGCCGCAGAAAACGCCAGTTCGTTACGGCCTCACGCTCGCGGTGCAGCGCCTGCAGCCACAGCAAAGTGGCGAGCGAGCCGGTAATGGAGAGGTTGGGGCCAAGATCCACCGCGATAAGCGCCGCCGCCTTAAGCGCTGGCGCTGCCCCCGCCAGCACATGGCCTGCCAGCAGCCCTGCTGGCAGGTTGTTAACCAGATTGCACAACAGCGCCACCGCCGCGCCCAGTTGCAGCGGCCCAAGCCGTGCGCTCAGCACCGCCAGATGCGCGGTCAGCCCCATGCGCTCCAGCGCGCCGAGCATGATGAACAGCCCCGCTACCAGAAACAGCACGCTCCACGACACGGCCCGCAGCACCGGCCAGGGCGATTGCCGCCCGCGCGCCAGCACCAAAGCCGCCGTGCCCGCCCCGGCGCAGAAGGTGGGCGGGCCGAGATGCCAGCCCAGCCCGGAAGAGAGCAGCAGCAGCGCCGCCATCATGACAAGCCCGGCCAGGGTCAGCCGCCCATTGGCATTGAGCGCCAGCCGCTCCGGCACGGCCACAGCCCCGCGCAGCGCCCGGGCCTGCGTGGCCCAAAGCAGCGCATAGGTGGCGAAAATGGCGGCCAGCGAGGGCAGGGTGAAAAGCCGCAGCCATTCCGGCAAAGCGGGCATGGCAGCGCCATACACAACCAGATTGGCCGGGTTGGAAATGGGCAGCAGGAACGAGGCCGCATTGGCCACAAAGGCGCAGATGAGCAGGTAGGGCAGCTTCTTTTCCACCCCCGCCTGCCGCGCCACCGCCGCCACGGCGGGGGTGAACACAACGGCCGTGGCATCGTTGGAGAGAAAGCCGGTGATGAGCACCGCCAGCGCGTAAACATAGGTAAAAAGCCGCCAGGGCGAACCGCGCGCCGCCCGCGCCACCAGGCAGGCCGCCCAGTCGAACACACCTTCCTGGGCGGCGAGCTGCGCCAGCAGCATCATGCCGGCCAGGAACAGCGCCACATCCCAGCCCTGGCCCGCCGCGCGCAGCGCAGCGCCCACCGGCAACAGCCCGCACAGCACCAGCAAAACCGCCCCGCCCATGGCATAGGCGGCTTCGCGCACACCAAACGGGCGCAGCAAAACCCCGGCCAGTGCCGCCAGTACAATAACCAGCGTGGCGCCGCCGCTCAGCATGGCGCCCCCGCGCAGATGTATGTTTGCCGAATCCGCATGGCTACGGCTTAACGGCAGCGCAAAATTCTGCAATGCAGCCCGCACCGGCTGGCCCGGCTACAGCGTCAAGGAGATTACATGGATTTCGTGCATGCCATCCTGTTCGCCATTCTGCAGGGCGCGACAGAGCTGTTTCCGGTCAGCAGCCTTGGGCACGCGGTGGTGGTGCCCGCCCTGCTGCATTGGCATATCGACCAGAAAGGCCCCGGCTTCCTGCCCTTTTTGGTAATGCTGCATCTGGGCACGGCAACCGGGCTGTTCCTGTATTTCGCCAAAGACTGGATCGCCATTCTCTACGGTGCGCTGGGCCTGGGCTACCAGGAGCAAACCCGCGCCGGCCGCGCGCTGCTGGGCAAGCTCATCACCGCCACACTGCCGCTCGTCATTATCGGCGGATTGTTCAAAAAACCACTGGCGCATCTGTTCGGCGCGCCGCTGCTGGCCAGCCTGTTCCTCATCGCCAATGCCGGGCTGCTGCTGCTGGGCGAGCGCCTGCGCGGTAAAAACCTGAGATC
>JAJZFB010000046.1 GCA_021805545.1 Pseudomonadota bacterium
CGGCGCCGCTGCCGCATTGCATGCGGCCGGCATAAAGGTCGAAAAGAAGTATATCCAGTCCTAAATCAGCCCCCCACTCTGAAGACTAACCCGGCGGTCCATCCGCGCGGCAAGCTCTGGGTTGTGCGTTGCAATCAGCGCGGCTACATTTTCAGACCGCACCACGCGCAACAACTCGTCAAACACAATGTTGGCCGTCGTAACATCCAGATTGCCCGTCGGCTCGTCCGCCAGTAATAATCCGGGCCTGTTTGCCAGGGCACGGGCAATAGCCACACGCTGTTTCTCGCCCCCTGAAAGCCTGCCCGGCAAGTGGCTGACGCGAGGCCCCAGGCCAAATTTCTCCAGAAGTTCCGCAGAACGCCGGTCGGCCTGCTTCTGCCCCGCCCCCGCGATCATTTGTGGCAACGAAACATTTTCCAATGCCGTGAATTCAGGCAATAAATGATGGAACTGATACACAAAACCAATCTTGTTCAGCCGGATATTGGTCCGCGCCGTATCGGAAAGGGTCCCCGCATCTTCACCATCAACCATAATGGTGCCACCATCCGGCTTCTCCAGCAATCCGGCCAGATGCAGCAACGTCGACTTCCCAGCACCGGATGGTGCCACGAGCGCCACGATCTCGCCACGGCGTATATCGAGCGATGCGCCATTAAGCACTGTCAGGGCTTCGGCACCTGTTTTATAGACACGACAGACGCCACGGATCTGAAGAAACATATCACTCACTGCGTAACGTCTCTACAGGGTCAATCTTCGCGGCTCGCCAGCTTGGGTAGATAGTCGCCAGCAGAGACAACGTGCAGGACATGACGATAACCTCCAACACCTGCCTCCAATCAAGCACCGCAGGCAAAGATTCAAGGTAGTAAACTGTGGGATCAAACAGTTTTGTTCCCGTCATGGTTTGCACAAACTCCCTGATTTGCTCGATATGAGCGCAAAACACCACCCCAAGGCCGAAACCAGTAAACGTGCCAATAACACCGACCGACGCACCACACATCAGGAAAATCCGCATTATGGCATTGGAACCAGCTCCCATTGTCCGCAAAATGGCTATATCCTTTGCCTTGTCCTTCACCATCATGATCAACGACGAAATAACATTGAATGCCGCTACAATGATGATGAGCGTGAGAATCAAGAACATTACGTTACCCTCGACCACAACAGCCGCGAACAATGCATCGTTGGCATGGCGCCAATCACCAATATTTATCGGTGCGTTTGGAAAATCTGTGGCAATCTGCCGCATGATTGCATCATCACGATCTGGGTGTTTCACAAAAACTTGTATCTGCGTGGCTGCGTCTGGCTTCTGGAACAAGGTCTGCGCGGCCCGCAATGGCATGAATACATATCCTGAATCGTAAATCTGCATGCCAGTTTGAAAGATTGCTGCAATTTTGAAGCTTTCTATGCTTGGTATTGTGCCAATAATGGTCTGCTTGCCCTGCGGCATGATGAGGGAAATGGTCTGCCCTATCCTTAAGTCAAGTTTAGCCGCCAGGCCGGCACCTATTGCAACTGTATCGTCGCCACTCATGTCCGCCAAGCTGCCCGCGACAATGTGGTGAGACACGGTTGGGAGAGCGGCAAGGCCCGCAGGCGTAATGCCCCGGGCTACCCCGCCAGCAGCCCCCCCCTGCGGGCTGGAGAACAAAACCTCGTTTTCCACAATGGGAAAAGCTGCGGTGACCCCCCGAATAGCGCGTATCTTCGTGGCCATCTCATCATAGTTTGTCAGGGGCACGCTTGCGCCATACACGGCAATATCACCATTCAACCCCAGGATTTGCGCCAGTAATTCCTGGCGAAAGCCATTCATTACGCTCATCACGATAATGAGGGTGGCCACACCAAGGGCAATACCTATAAGCGAAAATATGGCGATTACGGATACAAACCTCTCTCCCCTGCGCGCACGCAAATACCGGGCAGCCACTTTTCTCTCAAACGCATTGAACATTAGCCGAGCACCTTGGTCAGCGCATCTTGCACCGCAAGCTCCCAACGCTCGCCTGTCGCGCGGCGTTTCAACTCTACCAGCCCGTTTACCGCGCCCCGCGGGCCGACAATAATCTGCCACGGATGCCCCATGAGATCTGCCTCGGCAAACTTAACGCCGGCACGCTCCTCGCGGTCGTCATACAACCCATCCGCACCAAGCTGCGTGTGCAGATTTTCACAAATACCATCGGTAGCAGCATCGCCCTGACGCAAATTGAGTATGGCCGCGCGATAGGGGGCTACCGCATCAGGCCAGATAATACCCGCCTCATCATGCCGCGCCTCAATGATAGCGCCAACAAGCCGGGAGACACCAATGCCGTAGCATCCCATTTCGGGAAAGAATCTCTGTCCATCCGCGCCCGTTATGGCGAAATTCATGGCCTGAGAATATTTCTGCCCCAAATAGAAAATCTGCCCGATCTCAATACCCCTGCCCTCTCGCTGGCGCTCACTTGGGATTTTTGCCCATTGCGCCGTATCGTGCTTTTCATCCGTAGCCGCATAAATACTTGTCATTTTCTGATAAAATAATTCCACATCAGTTTCTGCCAGGGCATCGCCGGTCTCGAATGCGGCATCGTAAAAAACACCGCTTTCTCCTGTTGACGCAAGAACGTGGAACTCATGAGAAAGATCGCCGCCGATCTGCCCTGTATCAGCACGCATGGGGATTGCCGTAATCCCCATGCGCTGGAATGTGCGCATATACGCCAGCATCATTTTTTTATACGCCGCCAATGCACCAGCATAATCCACATCAAAGCTGTAAGCGTCCTTCATCAAAAACTCACGCCCGCGAAGTACACCAAAGCGCGGACGCACCTCATCACGGAATTTCCATTGAATGTGATATGGTGTCTGAGGAAGGTCGCGATAGCTTTTTATGGAATCACGCACAAGGCTGGTAATCATCTCTTCATTCGTCGGGCCGTAAAGCAAGTCACGCGCATGCCTATCGGTAATACGCAGCATCTCTTTGCCGTAGGCGTCGTACCGTCCGCTCTCACGCCACAAATCCGCGCTCTGGATTGTTGGCATTAGCATTTCCTGCGCCCCAGCTTGATCCTGCTCCTCGCGGACAATTTGCATGATCTTATTCAGAACACGATACCCAGACGGCAGCCACGCATAAATGCCAGACGCCATTTGCCGGATCATGCCTGCCCGCAACATCAGCCGGTGCGAGGCAATTTGCGCATCCGACGGCGTTTCTTTGAGGGCTGGAATTAGGCTTTTGGAGAGTCGCATTTTCAACCTTTGGCGAGAGTTTGAGGGTTGTTTGTATGAGGGGAAGGGCTTCTCTGCTCTAACCAGCGATCCATCCAGCGCCGGCAAGGCTTTTCCACCAATGCGTAAAGAAAAACTGTGAGAAGCAGAGTAAGGCCAAGCATACCAGCTACAAACAGCAAAGCATGGCTTTTGGGCGTCCAAGCATTATGCTGGAAAAATTGGCACGTCAGCAGCTCAGCGATCGCAAAAGTCATGTAAAAAGCGTATGATCGCCTGCCAAACCAGAGCAGGACCGGGTGCTGGCCGAGCATGGGAGGTAGTTCAGTATCTACCTGCATCAAAAAGGCAAATAATATGAGCCAGAGCCCAACGACAGCCGCCAGATCTACTCCGATCGCCGCGGAAATCAGTGCTAGAATTAAGCCACCGATCAGGCTTGCTCGACGCACGATGCGGTAGTCCGCACATTGAGAAACAACCCGGGTTGTCGCCATACCAATGACAAATTCGGGAAAAAACCTTATTAAGCCGCCCGCAAAAGCCAGATTCAGATTGTACCCGTTGAATACAAATACCAAGCCCAGCAGCGTGGTACTTACAATTAAAAACTGCATCGCCACAAGAGAACTAAAATAGGTTAGCAAGCACCATAAAAACGGAAAAACGAGATAACCAGCCCACTCCGTGCTGATCGACCAAGATGGGTAATTCCAAGCCCCGTGACTGCTCCATCCCCACCCTTGTACCAGGAAGAGATTCTGAGCCAGCGCCGGCAAGCTGAAGCGCCCAGGATCATGCGGCACCCAGCCATACACCCTTCCCGCACCGGCAAGAATGGCAAGAATGACAATGGAAGCCAGATGGACCGGATAAAGGCGCGCAAGCCGCTTACCTAAAAAGCTGCCGAATGCCCCTATGGACGGCAATTTGATCCCTGGGAGGGCGAACGCGCCCTTGGGCCGGACATACCCATTAAACTCGGCATGAACCCGTGCAAGAATAAGGCCTGACAGGATAAAAAAGCCATCCACACCCAAATACCCATGCCGGATCAAATCCGCCGCGGGCCCCAGAAAACGGGAAAAATTCAGATACAAATCAACATGGTAAACAAATACCCACAGCGCGAACACCGCGCGGCAGACTGTAAGATCCGTTAATTCCTGCTTTGTGTTCATGGGCTGTCTTGTCCTAACCAAATAGAAAGAAGCCCGCCAGCCCTATTTGGGCGGCGGGCCAAGTTCAGGGAGGAAACGCCAGTCACACGGCAGGATGAAGAACCTAGCTTCACCCTATCGTTATAATGCACCGCACAAATTGCACTCGTCCAGAAAAAAACTTCTCGAATTTGCATGTTTTTTAGATAATTAAGCAAAATTTGATCTACATTTAAGTGGAGCCGGCAAAATGAATCCAATATTTGCTCTTTTTTTAATCAAACCTGGATGGAGTGTAGCTCCACCAATGGCTTTTTGCCAAAATGCTTGCCTATTATCTTGCGCAAACCAGTCTTGGCTGCGCTGATGAAGGCCGCCTCGTCATTCCGAATCTCGGCGCTTAGCCGGCGGAGCAACATGTCGAACTCATCCTGCACCTCATTCCTCAATTCAACTTCGGTCTCATCCAACAAGCCTGGGGCGGAAATTTGCGGAGCTCCACGCAGCCGCCCGGCACTATCCATGGCAAAACTGCCCACAACAATGCCGTTGAATAACATGCGCCGCCGGCTGACCATAACGCCGCCTTTGAGGGGAATAATGCGTTCACCATCAACAGCCATCCGTCCGGTGGGCACCGTATCAACAATCGCGGGCCGCCCCGGACCAAACTGCAGCACATCGCCATTTTCCAGCAGTATGGTGGCAATCCCCGATTCCTGGGCCAAAGCCGCTTGGGCAGAAAGATGCCTCCATGTCCCGTGTGTCGGAACTACATATTGGGGGCGAATCAGCCTATATAATTTGCGCAGCTCCTCACGGGCAGGATGCCCCGAAACATGAGTGAACTCATCCTCATCGGTGATAACCGTCACGCCGCGGCGGGAAAGACTATCCCGCACCGTTGCTATAGCACGCTCATTGCCTGGAATAACGCGCGAGGAAAAGATGAGCGTGTCTCCTTCTCCCAGCACTGCGTGGGGGTGCGTATCAGCGGCGATACGCGCCAAAGCCGCACGCGGCTCCCCTTGGCTGCCCGTAACCAGCAGCAGCAAACTGTTATCTGGCACACCGCCAATGGCTTTTTCCGGAATAAAATCCGGCACGTCCCGCAGGTAACCTGCTTCCTGGGCCGCGGCTATGTAATTGTTCAGACTGCGGCCTACAAGCGCGATATGACGCCCCGCAGCCACACCAGCCTCGACGACCGACGCAACACGGGCAATGTTACTGGCAAAGCATGTAATGGCTACGCGGCCAGGCAAATCCATCAAAAGCGCTTCGAGACTTTTTTTAACATCCAGCTCGGAACCTGAATATCCTTCCACTGTAGCATTAGTTGAATCCGAAACGATAGCTAGCACACCGGAATCGCCCAGGGCTTGCAGCCCCGCCTCGTCAGATAATCCTCCAACAACTGGCGCGGGATCAAACTTCCAGTCCCCCGTGTGGAGCACCGTGCCGTAACATGTTGTCAACGCCAGCGCTTGAGATTCTGGCGTGGAATGCGTCATCGCAAAATAGCGAAGCCGGAATGGACCGAGGGTAAAACCAGCGCCGGGGGAGACCGTGTTTAGCTCCACATCGCGCATGAGCCCTGCTTCATTCAATTTGCGGCGGATTAAGGCTGCGGTGAAAGGCGTGGCAAAGACGGGGCACCGCAATTGCGGCCAAAGCCTAGCAATGCCGCCAATGTGGTCCTCATGCGCGTGGGTAACCACTATCCCCAGCAGGGCATCCCGTTGCCCGGCAATAAAAACAGGGTCGGGAAGCAGTATATCCACCTCAGGCAGGTCTGGGCCGGCAAAGCCAATGCCACAATCGACCACAAGCCAAGCTCCATCACAACCATAAAGGTTGAAATTCATCCCGATTTCACCCGTGCCGCCAAGCGGCACAAAGATAAATCCCTTGCTGGCCTCATCCTGCCCCTGATCGAATCTCCTACTCATGGCACGTGCCATCACAACTCCTGTTCCGTCACTATTCGCTGTCAATCAGCTTGGCGCGATCACGCGGCAAAACAGGGGCGGGGTTACGCATGGACAGCAATCGCAATCCATCGAGCGTCAAATCCGCGTCAATCGCCATAAATTTACTTGTTCCCTCCGCAAATAACGGTGCCAAGCCACCCGTGGCAATTGCTTTCAAAGGCTTGCCAAATTCAGTTTCAATGCGACTCAGCAACCCTTCAATAAGACCAACATACCCCCAGTAAGTGCCAGACTGCATAGCTGGTACCGTCGCCCGTCCTATGACGGATTGTGGCCGGCCAATACCAATGCGCGGTAGACGGGCTGCGGCCTGGTGCAGCGCTTCAATGGAAAGATTAATGCCTGGCGAAATCGCCCCGCCAATATAGGCGCCATCTTCATCAACAACATCGAACGTCGTCGCCGTACCAAAATCCACTACAACCAGCGGCCCTTTATACTGGTGGTGCGCCGCCAAAGCATTCAACAAACGATCTGCCCCCACCTCGTCCGGATTATCCGTCTTAATTTCGAAACCCCACTGTAAGGAAGCGCGCGCAACCAAAGGTTCCACACTGAACCACTCCCTGCAAAGGCGCCGCAGATGATACAGAGCTGCAGGCACCACAGTGCCAATGACCGCTTTATTCACCTCATGGGTTGCAATACCGGCCCTGGCAAGCAATGCCTGAAGCCAAACGCCATATTCATCGGATGTACGTTGCGAAGATGTCGCCAAACGCCATGTACCGCGCCATTCACGTCCATCATGCGCCGCGAAAACGATGTTGGTATTGCCGGCATCAATGACCAAAAGCATGCTAGTGCCCCTTATGATGGACCGAGTAAGACCTCTCCGGTACTGATCGCCTCGATACAATTTTCGCGCCGCAACAGCAATTCGCCCGTGGGGGCAAGCCCCACGAAGCTGCCACACAAAGTTCTGCCCCCTGCCCTTACCTTGATAGGCGTGCCAACCGGATGAGCACGCTCCAGCCATGCCGCCATAATCGCTGATCCTGCCGCATTCTGCCACTGGCCTAAATGCCTGAGCACACCCTCGGCCACGAGCGCTGGCGCCAATACTGTCCCTCTTGCCGCAAGAGCAACTGTCTCCCTCCCCTCAATTCTGGGCGCCTCGCGGAGATTGATCCCGATACCAGCCACTAGCCAGTTAATTTTGTCCGCAGCCGGGGCCGCATCAATCAACACACCCGCCAGCTTGGCACCACCAAGCAACACGTCATTGGGCCATTTTAACGTGACAGCGACAGCCGCAAGTTCTTCCAGTACTTCCGCCACAACAATGCCCGCGAGAAGAGCAAACATGCCGGCTTCAGCCAACGGGCGTTCCGGGCGCAGCAAAACAGAAAGGTTCAAATTTCCCTCTGGCGCTTGCCAAACTCGCCCGCGAGATCCCCTGCCAGATGTCTGCCTGATTGCCATAATGGCTAGCCCGGCAGGCTCCCCCGCACATGCGCGTTCTATGCAAGCTGTAGAGGTCGAAGGCAGCTCTTCGAAAACCTCCAGCCGCCAGTCCTTCAACCCGCCAAAACTCGGGCCGCAGCGGCAGCAGCGGCAACTAACGGACCTGGCAGTAAAATATACAACACCGTGACCACCGCTCCGGCGGACATGACAAACTTCACACTGGCTGGCGTCATGTCAAAATCAGGTGTGCCACGGTCGAAATACATCACCTTGATAACGCGCAGATAGTAAAACGCGCCTATGATACTGGTGACCACACCTATGATCGCCAACTGTAACAACCCCGCATTCATGGCCGCAGCAAAGATATACAATTTACCAAAAAAGCCAGAAAGCGGCGGGATTCCGGCCATGGCCCACATAATAATCGCGAAAGCCAAAGCAAACCACGGCCTTTCCCCGGCCAAGCCCGCAAGGTCAGATATCTTTTCCACAGCCTGTCCCTTGCGGCGCATGGCAATGATACAGGCAAAAGCACCGAAAGACATGACGACATAAAGCGCCATGTATATCAACGTTGCCTGGAAACCCTCCACTGTGCCTGCCGCCAGCCCCATGAGGGCGTAACCCATATGCCCAATCGATGAATAGGCCATGAGGCGTTTGATGTTCGTCTGACCAATAGCCGCGAGAGCACCGAGAGCCATGGAAATGATCGATAAAATCTCGATCAGAGCCTGCCACTGCCCCACCAAATGACCAAACGGGCCAGCCATAACTGAAAGAAACAATGCCATGGCCGCGGCCTTTGGCGCTGTGCCAAACAAAGCCGTCACTGGCGTGGGCGCACCTTCGTAAACATCCGGCGCCCACATATGGAACGGAGCGGCGGAAATCTTGAACGCCAGCCCGATGAGCACGAACACGACACCAACGACGGTACCGTAACCTGCACCATTACCCAGTATGTTTGCCAGAGACGCAAAATTGGTCGTCCCAGCAAAGCCATATACCAAAGAAATCCCGTACAAAAGCAAGCCAGAGGCTAAACCACCGAGCACAAAGTATTTCAGGCCCGCCTCGGTGGAACGCAAGGAGTCCCGTGCGATTGCAGCAGCAATATACAGCGCCAGAGACTGCAGCTCGAACCCTATATAAAGAGTCATGAGATCCGCAGCTGAGACCATCACGATCATGCCAAGCACCGCGAAGAGTACAAGAACGGGGTATTCAAATCGAGCAATCTTCTCGCGGCGATTATAATCGAGCGACAAAATAAGGGCCATCGCAGCGCCGAGATAGACAAGCATATCTGCGAAACGGGTGAAACGGCTGGTCTTGATCAGCCCACCAAATATCGCGCCATCAGGTACAGTCGCGGAAGAAATTGCCGCCAGAACCAGCAAAGCCACCGCTCCAAAACTGCAAAAAGTAAAACGATCGCGTTTGGTCAGTACCCCGATCAGCAACAGCGCCATGCCGCCGACACCCAAGATCAACGCGGGAGCAAAAGAAGCATTATAGATCATTTAGTCACCATGGCCAGCGCCGTATGAGGCATGAGAGAAGCCGTGTGCGCCTGAATAAGTGCCGCGACCGGTGCAGCGAAAACATGCGTAAAGCTGCTCGGGTAAATACCAAGCCACAATACGAGAGCCGCCAGTGGCAGCATCATTGCATATTCCTTACCGTTCAAATCAAGCAGACCCGCCAATTGCGGCCTCGTGAATTTATCGAACAGTGCGGCACGCACCAGCACGAGCATATAGGCCACACTGAGCACCATGCCAGTTGCAGCGAACAAGGCCACCCAAAAATTCACTTTCAAGGCGCCAACAATCACAAGAATTTCGCCTATGAAGCCTGAGGTCCCAGGCAGCCCCACATTGGCGAGCGAAAAAAGCATTAGCAGCGCCGCATAAACCGGCATCTTGGCGGCCAGACCGCCCAGACGGGATAACGCCAGCCCTTGCCCACGCGCCAGCAACACACCCGTGCAAACAAATAAGCCGGCGATTACAATGCCGTGAGAAAGCATTTGAAACAGCGCCCCCTCAACACCTTCCACCGTAAAAGTGAAAATGCCAATAATGATAATCCCCATATGGGCGACCGAAGAGTAGGCAATCATGCGCTTCATGTCTGTCTGCGCGAGGGCAACAAAAGACACGTAAACAACCGCCACAACCCCAAGCACGAACATTAGTGGTGCCGCCGCGGCGGCGGCATTAGGCAGCATCGGAACAGCAAAACGCAGAAAACCATAAGCTCCCATTTTGGAGAGTACCGCCGCAAGCATGATTGTGCCTGGAAGCGGCGCCTCACCATATGCGTCGGGCAACCAAGTATGCAGTGGCCAAACCGCCGCCTTAACACCAAAGGAAGCCAGAAAGGCAAGAAACAGCCACATCTGAACTTTGGGAGGGATGGGTGTGTGGAGCAACGTGGTAATGTTCGTGCTTCCGGCGTTATGCCACATCCAGATAAGCGCCAGCAGCATGAACAACGATCCTGCCAGCGTGAAGATAAAAAACTTGACCGCCGCATAAATCCGGCGTTCACCGCCCCAAACGCCAATTATCAGATACATCGGCAATAAAACGGCTTCAAAGAAAATATAGAAGAGGACCAAATCCGTCGCCGCGAACATGCCGACCGTCATCGTTTCCAGCAACAGTAACGCCGAAAAAAAGCCGCGCACGCGCCGTGTAATGGAGCCACTAGCCATAATGGCAATCGGCGTCAGAAACAAAGTCAGCAAAATCAGGAACAGACTTATACCGTCAACGCCCATCCGGTAGGAAATACCAAACCCCGAAAGCCATGGCAGCATTTCGTTAAATTGATAACCCGGAATGGACGGATCGAAAACGTCCCAGAGATACAACCCCAAGGCCAACACCACCAGGCTCGTCACCAGCGCAATCATTCGTGCCCGGCAAGCAATCAGCTCATCCTCACCCTGCAATGTTACCAGCAGAAACACCCCCACAAGCGGCAGGAAGGTAATAAGCGAAAGGATGGGAAAACCGAGTTGAGTCATGGCTTATCTCACCCAAAGAAAAAGGCTGAGGAAGGCGATGAGGCCTACCAGCATAACAAAAGCATAAAACGCAATAGAGCCGGTCTGAAGTTTAACTGTCTGTGCCGAGGCATCAGCCGTAAGCGTAGCAAGCCCCTTCGGCACGCCGTCAATAATCTGCTCGTCACCAAAACGCCAGGCGAACTTGGCTAGACGTAGCGCCGGGCGAACCAATAGCACATCGTAAATCTCATCGAAATACCACTTGTTGAGCAGGAAGCGATACAGAATACCAAGGCGCTGCGACAGCAGCGCGGGCAAGGCAGGCACGAAGACGTAAAACAAAAGGGCAGTAGCCAGACCACAGGAGGCCAGCACCAGAGGGGCAAATGTTACCCAGTTAGGATTCGCATCCAGCGACGTCATGACCGAATGCGCCGGCACCTGTATGCTTTGCCCCCAGAAGCTGGAAAAATCGGCGCCAATAAAATACTTCCGCAGTTCAAAGCCACTTCCAAGGGCCCCCGTTCCCAGCACAATAAGGGGGGCTAGCATCACCAGCGGGCTTTCATGCACATGCTCCTGAACGTGCTTGGGCGCTCGCGAACTACCATGGAACGTTAACAGGAAAAGACGGAAGATGTAAAAAGCCGTCAGCCCAGCCGTAACAACACCGCAAACCCAGCCATAATATCCCACAGATGTATGGACAGCATAGGCCGCTGCTAAAATCGCATCTTTGGAGTAGTAACCAGAGAAAGGAGGAATTCCCGCGAGAGCTAATGCGCCGAAGAGCATCATCAGCCACGTTATAGGCAATTTGCGCGCAATCCCGCCCATCAGCCGGACGTCCTGCTCATCAGACATGGCATGGATAACTGAACCCGCTGCCAAAAACAGCAGCGCCTTAAAGAAGGCATGGTTGATAAGATGGAACATCGCCACCGGATAAGCGCCAACACCAGCCGCCAGAAACATATAACCCAATTGCGAACAGGTGGAGTAGGCTATGATGCGCTTAATATCATTCTGTACACAGCCGACAGTACCCGCGAACAAGGCCGTAGTCGCACCTATAATGGTGATGAATTCCATGGCTACCGGCGCCTGATTTATAAGCGGCGACATACGCACAATCATGAAGACACCAGCCGCCACCATGGTCGCGGCATGGATGAGCGCAGAAATCGGTGTTGGGCCTTCCATGGCATCCGCCAGCCAGGTGTGCAGGAAAATCTGTGCCGATTTGCCCATCGCACCAATGAACAGCAGGAAGGCAATCACCTCAAGCGCAGGGAAAGTCGTACCAAACAAGTCATAATTATCAGCAACATGCAAAGGCGCGGCAGCGAAAATTTTGTCGAAAGAGATGGTCCCGAATACGTAGTAGGTCAGGGCAATACCTATGGCAAAACCAACATCGCCCACACGGTTTACAATGAAAGCCTTGATGGCCGCTGCATTAGCCGCAGGCTTATCATACCAATAACCAATCAGCAGATAGGAAACGAGACCCACTCCTTCCCAGCCAAAGAACAACTGCAGCAGATTATTCGCTGTCACCAGCATGAGCATGGCAAAGGTAAATAGCGACATATAAGCAAAGAAGCGTGGCTTCGTCTTATCGTGCGACATATAGCCCACGGAATAGACGTGGATGAGCATCGAAACCACGCTGACCATGGCCACCATGGCAAGACTCAACATATCCTGCCGCAAAGACCAAGCAGCAGTAAAGCTTCCGACGGAAACCCACTCTGCCACCCGCACCGGGCCGGAAATGCCGTGCTGTAGCCCCGCGGCCAGCGTGGCTAGCCCTGCAGCGGCTGAAACTAGCATGAACAATACACTTGTTCCCACAGCGAGGGATTTGCCGATAAACGGACGTGCCACACCTGAAAGGATGGCACCTACCAACGGCGCAAAAACGGCGATCAGCGTGAGCATAATCAACCCTTCATCATCGTCACGTCCTCGACCTCGATCGAGCCACGATTACGGAAATAAATGACCAGAATAGCAAGACCTATGGCAGATTCAGCTGCTGCTACGGTAAGCACGAACATGGTAAAAACCTGCCCAACCATATCGTGCAAAACACCTGAAAACGCAACGAAATTGAGGTTGGCAGCCAGGAGAACCAATTCGATCGACATCATGATAACGATTATGTTCTTGCGGTTCATAAAGATCCCGAAGATACCAATCACCAATAATAGCCCAGCAACAACCAGGTAGTGAGATAGCGGAATTAACATCACAACGCCTCCTTGCCGGGCAGCACCACGCCCTCATTCAGCTTGGCAGGCACCATCACTAGCGTGTCATCCGGCTTGCGGGCATGTTGCATTGCTAGGTTCTGGGTCCTGGCGCGTTTGCGGTCACGATGGGTCAGCACGATGGCGCCAATCATGGCCACCAGCAGAATTATGCCCGAGAGTTGGAAGAGCGGAAGATAACTTGTATAAATCAAGCTCCCAAGTGCCACGGTATTCGTCTCATTCACTGGCATGGGAAACATGCGAGCATACGAAGCCGCTGGCGCCACCGTCCATCCCGCCATGACAATGGCCAATTCAGCAAACAGCACCAGCGCCACCAACGACCCCACGGGCGCGTAACGCTGAAAACCTTCACGCCATGCGGCAAAGTCCACGTCAAGCATCATAACGACGAACAGGAACAACACCGCAACCGCACCGACATAAACAATAGCCAGAATGAAAGCTAAAAACTCAGCTCCTGCCAGCAGAAACAGAATAGCAGCGTTGACAAAGGCCACGATGAGAAACAGCACCGCATGCACCGGGTTACGGCTCGTCACCACCATCACCGCCGAAATCAGCAGGATAAAAGAGAATAGATAAAAAGCTAAATTCGCAATCATGGCTGGCCTCTACCGGTAAGGAGCGTCGAGTTCCAGCCGCTTGGCCAATTCCGGCTCCCACCGGTCGCCATTATCAAGCAGCTTGGCTTTATTGTAGAGCAACTCCTCGCGCGTTTCCGCTGCGAACTCAAAGTTTGGTCCTTCGACAATCGCATCCACCGGGCAAGCCTCTTCGCAAAGCCCACAATAGATGCATTTCGTCATATCAATATCGTATCTGGTCGTGCGGCGCGAACCATCTTCACGGGGCTCAGCCTCGATCGTGATGGCCTGCGCCGGGCACACTGCCTCGCACAATTTACATGCAATGCAGCGCTCCTCACCATTCGGGTAGCGGCGTAGCGCATGTTCACCCTTGAAGCGTGCGCTTATCGGATTTTTTTCATACGGATAATTAATAGTGACTTTCGGCTTGAAAAAAAACTTCAAGGTCAGGGCCAGGCCACTGAGAATTTCCCAGAGTACCAACCCCCATGCCATGCGGGCCAAACGATTCATTGTGCAACCTCACACATTGGGTAGCCACCCGAAATATTCCATCACCCCTGCCACGGCCACGAGATAAACCAGTGAGATCGGCAGAAACACTTTCCACCCCAGCGCCATCAACTGGTCGTAGCGCAGGCGCGGCAGTGTGGCGCGCACCCACACGAACACGAACAAGCAAAGCAGAACTTTAAAAAGAAACCAAAAAACACCCGGTATCAAAGTGAACGGGGCAAATGGCAACGGCGAAAGCCATCCACCAAGAAACAATGTCGTCGTCATACCGCTGATCAAAATCATGTTGGCATATTCGCCCAGGAAAAACAGCGCGAAAGACATTGCGCTATATTCCACAAAAAACCCCGCCACGATTTCCGACTCACCTTCGGCAAGATCGAACGGGGCACGATTCGTTTCCGCCAGCCCCGATATGAAGAAGATGACAAATAGGGGAAAAAGAGGAATCGCCAGCCAGAGATGCCGCTGCGCCAGCACAATATCATTAAGGTTTAAGGTGCCGACGCAGACAAGAACTGTAACGATAATAAAACCCATAGATACTTCATAAGATACCATCTGCGCCGCACTTCGCAGAGCACCCAGAAAGGCATATTTTGAGTTACTCGCCCAGCCAGCAATAATGATTCCATACACACCCAGCGAGGAAATCGCGAACAGATACAAGACACCAACATTTATATTGGCAATCGCCCAGTGATCGTTCACCGGAATCACAGCCCATGCCACCACGGCAAGGCCAAAGGTAATCATCGGCGCGATGATGAACAGCAGACGATCCGCCCCGGTGGGAATGATCGTCTCTTTGAACAACATTTTCAAAGCATCCGCAAAAGGCTGCCAAAGCCCAAAAGGCCCAACAATATTCGGCCCCCTGCGCAACTGAATGGCCCCCATCACCCGGCGTTCAAAATAGGTGAGATACGCAACACCAATCAGCAGAGGCACGATCAGCGCCAAGGACTCCAGAACCGTTAAAATCACGATTCCGAAGTTCGTTTGAAAAAAAGCGCTCATTCCGCAGCCTCCGCCGCAGCTGGCACATGAGCAGCGATGCAGGCCGCCATGGTGGGGCTGGCACGGCTGATGGAGTCCGTTTGATAGTAATTAGGAAATACGGCCGTCAACGGCGCATCGTCCATCGCCGTCATATCACCGGCTGGAGCCGTGATGCTGGTTCCGGCAAATCGATGGAATCCATTCTCAACCGAAAAAATAGGGTACAACACCGCCAGATGCGCGCGCAACTCGGACAGCGTATCATACGGCAGCGCGTAACCCATGTAGGCGCTAAGCGCACGGATAATACGCCAATCCTCACGGGCATCACCTGGAGGCTTTACCGCCATAGCGCTGTATTGCACGCGCCCCTCGGTGTTTACGTAAGTGCCATCTTTTTCAGTATAAGCGCAGCCGGGTAAAATCACATCTGCCCGCGCCGCCCCCGCATCACCATGGTGCCCCTGATAAATAACAAACGTTTCCTTACCAATGGCAGCAATATCCAACTCATCGGCGGCCTGTAGCCACAACACATCAACACCGCCGGACAACATCTGTACCGTTGCCTTGCCAGCCTCACCCGGCACAAAACCTATATCCAGCGCCCCCACGCGCGCTGCGGCATGGTGCAGCACGTTAAAGCCATGCCATTCCGCATTGAGCATATTGTACTTCAGTGCCAACTGCCATGCGGCGGAATGAATAGCCGCGCCATCGGGCCGGGCCAACATACCAGCGCCAAGAATAATCACCGGCTTCTTTGCCGCCGCAAGAATATTCGCAAATGGCGCTGTACCTTCCAGCAGCGCTTTAATGGCCCCACTCCCAGCGCCAACCTGCTCAACCGGATAGGTAAGCTGGTTCGGCATGCCAATCAGTCCCGCCGTAAACCCGCCAGCCAGCCAACGCTTACGAATACGGGCATTCAACACTGGCGCCTCATGGCGAGGGTTGCTGCCGATAATCAGCAATGCATCCGCCTCATCGATTCCTGCAATTGTAGAATTGAAAAGGTAAAAACTTCGGCACGAACTATCGAAAACAGCACCATCCTGCCGGCAATCTATATTTGGCGAACCCAGCGCCGTAAAAAACTGCTTAAGCGCCAATAGGCTTTCAACATCGCATTGATCACCCGCAATAGCACCCAACCTGCCAGGCGCCACGCTTTTCATACGGGCAGTAATCACTTCAAATACTTCATCCCAGCTCGCAGGCCGCAACTTTCCGTTTTCCCGCAGCCAGGGACGATCCAAACGCCGGCGCTTCAGTCCATCAACCGAGAAGCGTGACTTATCGCCTAGCCATTCTTCATTCACTTCATCATTGATGCGCGGCAAGATCCGAAGCACCTCAGCACCGCGCGCATCAACACGGATATTCGCGCCGACGGCGTCCAGCACATCAATACTATCCGTTTTACGCAACTCCCACGGCCGGGCCGTAAATGCGTAGGGCTTGGAAGTCAGCGCGCCAACAGGGCAAAGATCGATAATGTTCCCCGACAGCTCCGAGCTCAAAGCTTTCTGTACATAAGTGCCAATCTGCGTGCTCTCGCCACGAAAAGTCGCGCCCAACTCGGCAACACCAGCAACCTCTGCCGTAAAACGGACACAGCGTGTACAGTGAATGCAGCGCGTCATGGTCGCCTTAACCAGAGGCCCCCAATCAGGTTGGGCTACGGCACGCTTGGCTTCATCATAGCGCGAATAATCGCGGCCATAACTTACCGCCTCATCCTGCAAATCGCACTCGCCACCTTGATCACAGATCGGGCAATCGAGCGGATGATTGATGAGCAGAAACTCCATCACGCCACGCCGGCCCTTACGGACCATTTCTGTGTCAGTATGAACCACCATGCCGTCGGACACCGGCATACCACAAGCCACCTGCGGGCGCGGCGGCATCTTCTCGATCTCGACCAAACACATACGGCAATTTCCTGCAACGGATAGCCGTTCATGATAGCAGAAACGCGGAATCTCGACTCCTGCAGCTTCTGCGGCCTGTATAACAGAGGATCCGTTCGGAACCTCCACCTCGATACCATCAATTGTGACTTTTGCCATGGCCTACTCCGCCGCCTGCGCCACTGGCTGTAGCGGCCGATAATCCGTTGCTCTTGCCTCCACCTGCGGCCTGAAGGCTCGCATCATCCCCTGAATTGGCCATGACGCAGCTTCACCGAATGCACAAATCGTATGCCCAGCAACCTGTGTTGTCATCTGCTCCAGTAAATGAATGTCAGCCAATGCTGCCTTACCCTGCACAACACGGTCCATCATACGCATCATCCATCCCGTACCCTCACGGCACGGCGTGCACTGGCCGCAACTCTCATGTTTGAAAAATTTTGAGAGACGCCAAATTGCCTTCACCACATCGGTGGATTTATCCATGACAATAATGGCCCCCGACCCCATTCCGCTTTTTACCGCGGCCAAGGAATCAAAATCCATTAGCTGAGTGTCACACATTTCCTTGTTCAGGATCGGCATGGAAGCGCCACCCGGAATAATGGCCTGCAGATTATCCCAGCCGCCGCGTACACCACCTGCGTGCTTCTCGATGAGATCCTTCAACGGGACTCCCATCTCCTCTTCAACGTTACAGGGATTATTCACATGCCCGGAGATACAAAAAATCTTTGTTCCGGAATTTTTGGGCCGCCCCAGTGCTGAAAACCAAGCCGCACCACGCCGCAAAATCGTCGGCACCCCTGCAATGGTCTCGACGTTATTCACGGTGGTTGGGCAACCATACAAACCCATGGCCGCGGGGAAAGGCGGCTTCATGCGCGGCATTCCCTTTTTGCCTTCCAGACTCTCCAGCAACGCCGATTCTTCGCCGCAAATATAAGCGCCAGCGCCGCGATGTAAAATCAGGTCAAAATCCCAGCCAGAACCTGACGCATTCTTGCCGAGCAACCCCGCCGCATACGCCTCATCAATCGCCAGCTGCAGCCGCTGGGCCTCGTTATAATATTCGCCACGGATATAAATAAAGCCAGTATGCGCCCCCATGGCGAAACCAGCAATTAAGCTACCCTCTATCAGTTTTTGCGGCTCGTGCCGCATAATGTCGCGGTCCTTACAAGTACCTGGCTCGCTCTCATCCGCATTCACAACCAAATAATGCGGGCGGCCATCGCTTTCCTTGGGCATGAACGACCATTTCATACCTGTCGGAAACCCCGCACCGCCACGTCCCCGCATACCCGAGGCTTTCACCTCCTCAATAATGGCATCGCGGCCACGCGCCAAAATCGCCGCAGTACCATCCCAATCCCCGCGCGCGCGAGCCCCCTGCAGCCGCCAATCAAGCTGGCCGTAGAGATTTTTATAGATCCTGTCAGAATCATTCAGCATAGCTACTCCGCTTGGCCGTTAGCAGGTAGAAGTGTCGTCTGGTTCGCAATCGGCGCTGAGGTCTGACGCCCAATTGTAGAGCCAGCAGGAGGAAGAGCGCCGCCGGTTTTCAGACCATCAAGCAACTTTTCTATGCGCACGGCATCGAGGTCTTCGTAGTAATCATCATTGATCTGCAGAATCGGTGCATTTACGCAAGCCCCCAAGCATTCAACCTCGGTCAGCGTAAACAGGCCATCCTCACTCGTCTGCCCAAAGCTCGCAATACCCGTTGCTGACCTGCAGGCATTTACAATGTCATCTGAGCCGCGCAGCCAGCATGGGGTCGTCGTGCAAACTTGTAGATGATATTTACCAACAGGTTTAGTGTTGAACATCGTATAAAAAGTCGCGTTCTCATAAACGCGAATGGGTGCAACGCCCAAGTGCCGCGCAATCGCATCCATCGCGGCCTGCGGCACCCAGGCAACCCCCGTTAGCCGCGCCATCTGCCGCTGCGCGATGTCCAGCAACGCTTTTACCGCGCTCATCTGCTTGCCCGGCGGATACAAAGCAACCGCTTTGGCCACCGCTTCTTGAGAAATACTGTCAAACGAAAAGGTTTGAACTTCCACCTGCGCACTCACCGGTCAATCTCGCCAAACACTATGTCCAAGGAACCAAGAATCGCTACCATGTCGGCCAGCATGTGGCCCTTACACAGCTTCTCCGTCGCTTGGAGATGCGCAAATCCCGTGGCGCGAATCTTACAGCGATATGGACGATTTGTACCATCTGAAACCAGATAGACACCAAACTCCCCCTTCGGCGCTTCCACCGCCGTATAGGTGGCACCCGCGGGCACATGATAGCCTTCAGTATAAAGTTTGAAATGATGGATCAACGCTTCCATCGAATGTTTCATTTCTGCACGTGCCGGCGGTGTGAATTTGCGATCCTGAACTTTGACCGGACCGGGCTTCATTTTCGCAAGGCACTGTTTAACAATCTTAACGCTCTCCCTCATCTCCGCCATTCGGACGAGATAGCGGTCATAACAATCACCATGCTTACCCGTAGGAATATCGAATTCCACTTCGGCATACTTGTCGTATGGTTGAGCGCGGCGTAAATCCCACGCCACACCAGATCCTCTAAGGGCAGGCCCGGAGAAGCCCCAAGCCAACGCGTCCTGCGAGGAAATCACACCAATATCAACAACACGCTGTTTCCAAATGCGATTCGCATTCAACAGGCGTTCAATGTCGTCAATAAAGTTCGGAAACTCTTCTGCCCAAACCGCGATCCTAGTTGTCAGCCCCTCCGGCAAATCCTTAGCAACACCACCAGGCCGGAAGTAATTGGCATGGAACCGGGCGCCCGACGCCGCCTCATAAAATTCGAGGAGCTTTTCACGCTCCTCGTAGCCCCAAAGTCCCGGCGTTAACGCACCACAGTCAAGCGCAAAATGTGCAACGCTGAGCAGGTGATTCAGCACTCGCGTCAACTCCGCGAACATCACGCGAATCCACTGCGCGCGATCGGGCACAATCACACCAAGCAATTTTTCCGTTGCAAGCGCAAAAGCGTGCTCGCAACCCATTGGGGAAACATAATCAAGCCGGTCAAAATAAGGCAAGGCCTGCAAATAGCTCTTATATTCAATCAGCTTCTCGGTGCCACGATGTAGAAGTCCGATATGCGGATCGGCCCGCTCAATCACTTCACCATCCATTTCAAGAATTAGGCGTAACACGCCATGTGCGGATGGGTGCTGCGGACCAAAGTTGATCGTGTGGTTGTCAATCTCCACCGTTTTAACAGGCGGCGCCATAATTTCATTCATTGGCCACCTCCACGCGCCTTCTCGTCACCCGGCAGGGTGCTCATCCCTTCCCAAGGAGACAAAAAGTCGAAATTCCGAAATTCCTGTGTCAGGCGGACTTTATCGTACACAACCGATTTTCGATCATCATCATAATGAACTTCCACAAATCCCGTTAGCGGAAAATCCTTACGCAGGGCGTGACCTTCAAAATTATAGTCACTCAGAATGCGGCGATGGTCGCCCAACCCTTCAAAGCGCACTCCAAATAAATCCCAAACCTCGCGCTCCCACCAAGTGGCACATGGCCATATCGAGGAAACCGACCGCACAGGAAGAGAATCATCCGTCCGCACAATCGCCCGAATTCGCCGGTTACGTGTCACAGACAAAAGATTGTAAACAACATCAAAGCGCGGCTGACGCTGCGGATAATCAACCCCGCAAATATCCATTATTTGCTCAAAGGCAAAGTTTTCTTTCAGTTGAAGAAAAACATCTTGCGCCGTATCGCGGCTAAGCTCGATTACCAGCTCATCCAACTCGCGCCATGCATTCGTTACGCCCGGCAACGCCGCAACAGCTTCACGCTCACCATCGGGGATCATATTCTCGTCAGCCACGCAATACGGTCCCCGTCCGCCGGATTTTTTTCTGCAACTGCATGATGCCATAAACCAGGGCTTCCGCCGTTGGCGGGCAGCCTGGTACATAGACATCCACAGGCACAATGCGGTCACACCCACGCACAACTGAGTAGGAGTAATGGTAGTATCCACCCCCGTTGGCGCAACTCCCCATTGAAATTACCCACCGCGGCTCAGGCATCTGGTCATATACCTTACGCAAGGCTGGCGCCATTTTATTGGTCAGGGTACCCGCCACTATCATCACGTCACTCTGGCGCGGGCTGGCACGGGGGATAATCCCGAACCGGTCAAGATCGTAGCGTGGCATGTAAGCATGGATCATCTCCACCGCACAGCACGCCAAGCCAAAAGTCATCGGCCAAAGGCTGCCCGTGCGCGCCCAATTCACAACCTTGTCGAGATTAGCGACAACGAATCCCTTCCCCGCAATCTCGCCTGTAATTCCCTTAATTACGGCATCCTGAGCCACTCCAGGGGCCAAATAATCCTGGTTCCAGGCAATTTGCTGCGCATCATCCGAAGCCACCTTCATACGGCTCACTCCCAATCCAGCGCGCCCTTGTTCCACTCATAAATAAAGCCAACCGTCAAAACGCCCAGAAAGCCCAGCATGGAAAAAAACCCAAGCAGACCAATCCGGGAGAGGCTGACCGCCCACGGGAACAAAAAGGCAACTTCAACGTCGAAGATAATAAACAAAATAGCGACTAGATAGAAGCGCACATCAAACCTGCGGCGCGCATCTCCAAACGCCTCGAAGCCACACTCATATGCCGACAACTTGGCGGCATATGGCTTCTGCCGGGCAGCAAAGAGAGACCCGAACACCAAGGCCAGCCCCAATAGAGCAGCTATGGCTACAAATACAAGGATCGGAAAGTACTGCGAAAGGACCGGCTGCACTTGCTCGTCTCCTTAACCGTACGGGCCGGACAAGCCCGCCCAGACAAATACATGGTGCCGTGTCGCACCGCAGCACACGTTGGTCAAGTCTCGATCCACGAAGGGGGGATGGGCTTCACCTTAAACTGGCGCGAGTGACGGGGCTCGAACCCGCGACCTCCGGCGTGACAGGCCGGCGCTCTAACCAACTGAGCTACACCCGCAATCAGTAAGCGGCCGTGTAATGGGCAACGCGTTCAGCGTCAAGCAGATTACACAATCTAAATTAGCCGGCGTGAAAAAACTTACTCAGGTATAAAGGTATGGGCGGTGACGGGTTCGAACCGCCGGCCCTCTCGGTGTAAACGAGACGCTCTACCGCTGAGCTAACCGCCCATAATTTTGGGCGGCACAAGGCCACCCGCAACCATTAATTCACTGCATCTTTCAGCGTCTTACCCGGCTTGAATCGGACAGACGTGGAAGCCGGAATATCAATTTCCTCACCGGTGCGCGGATTACGCCCCTTTGAAGCCTCACGTTGCGCAGTGGCAAACGTGCCAAAACCAACCAGGCGAACCTCTTCTTTCTGCTTCAACGCACCTTCAATGGCAGAAAAAACAGCATCAACCACTTCAGTTGCCTTGCCTTTGGAAAGTTCCGCGCCTTCGGCAACGGCGGCAATCAAATCATTTTTATTCACGGGCAAACTCCCTGTTTAACGTACACATAAATTATCCCGCAAAAATTGCGGAAGAGCCACGAGAGGGCGCGCACGTAGATAGCGAACATGCACGCCCCCCGTCAAACCAAGCCTTAATGCGGCAATAATGCTGCAGCTGCTCCTTCGCCAGACTTCGCCACGTCCTCCAACTCATCCTCCCAATGAATGGGCTCTGGTTTACGTACCAAAGCCCTTCCAATCACTTCATCAACATGAGACACCGGAATGATCGTCAAATTTTTCTTAACATTCGTGGGGATATCCGCCAAATCCTTTTCATTGTCTTTCGGAATGAAAACAGTGGTAATCCCCGCTCGCAATGCGGCTAGAAGTTTTTCCTTCAGGCCACCAATTGGTAGCACACGACCGCGCAAAGTAATCTCGCCTGTCATGGCCACATCCTTACGTACGGGTATCGAAGTAATGGCGCTCACGATCGACGTAGCCATGGCAATGCCCGCAGAAGGCCCATCTTTCGGCGTTGCCCCTTCCGGAACATGCACATGGATGTCCCGCTTATCAAAGAAAGGCGGCTTAACCCCAAATTGCACCGAACGCGAGCGGATGTACGAATACGCCGCCTGCACGCTCTCTTGCATTACGTCACCGAGTTTACCAGTCTGTTTAATGCTGCCTTTACCAGGCAGCAGCACGCTTTCTATCGTCAGTATCTCACCGCCCACTTCAGTCCAGGCTAAACCGGTGACAACACCAACCATGTCCTCGGCTTCCGTTTCCCCAAAGCGGAATTTGGGAACGCCAAGAAATTTCTCAAGATTCTTCTTGGTAATGACAACTTTTTTGGTCTTTGAGGTAACAATCTCTTTTACCGCCTTGCGGGCCAAGGTCGCAATCTCGCGCTCCAGATTACGCACCCCCGCTTCACGTGTGTAAGTACGCACAATTTCCAGCAAAGCATCGTCGAAAATCGACCACTCCCCCTTCTTCAATCCATGCGCGTCTTCCTGCTTCGGTAAAAGATGCCGCTTCGCGATCTCAACCTTCTCATCCTCGGTATATCCTGGAATACGAATGATCTCCATACGATCCAGCAATGGCTGCGGCATACGCAGGCTGTTTGCCGTCGTCACGAACATCACATCAGACAGATCATAATCCACTTCCAAGTAATGGTCGGCGAAACTGCCATTCTGCTCAGGATCCAAGACTTCCAGCAGCGCCGAAGCCGGGTCACCGCGCCAATCCGCGCCAAGCTTGTCGATCTCATCAAGCAGAAACAGCGGATTCGACGTCTTCGCCTTCTTCATCCCCTGGATGATCTTACCCGGCATGGAACCGATATAAGTGCGGCGATGACCGCGAATCTCAGCCTCATCACGCACCCCGCCCAGCGACATACGAACGAAATTGCGCCCCGTGGCCTTAGCTATAGATTTGCCTAGCGAAGTCTTACCAACACCCGGTGGACCAACCAGGCACAAAATAGCGCCGCGCAATTTCGGGCTGCGCGCCTGCACCGCCAAATACTCGACAATACGCTCCTTAATCTTATCCAAGCCATAATGGTCAGCATCGAGAATTTTCTCGGCCTCAACCACGTCATTCTTGATCTTGCTACGCTTTTTCCAGGGGATTCCTACAATCCAATCAAGATAATTGCGCACCACCGTCGCCTCGGCACTCATAGGGCTCATGCTGCGTAACTTTTTCAGCTCCGCCATCGCCTTTTCATGCGCTTCCTTGGAAAGCTTGGTGGCCTTGATCTTGGCCTCTAATTCAGCGGTTTCGTCCTTACCGTCCTCGCCCTCGCCCAACTCCTTCTGAATCGCCTTAAGCTGCTCGTTCAAGTAATATTCGCGCTGAGTTTTCTCCATCTGGCGTTTCACACGGTTTCGTATCTTCTTCTCAACCTGCAACACGCCAATCTCAGCTTCCATATGGTTGAACACCCGCTCTAACCGCTCGGCGGTACTGTCCAACTCCAATAGTTCCTGACGTTCAGCAATCTTCAGACCAAGGTGGCTGGCAACCGTATCCGCCAGCTTCGATGGCGACTCTATCTGGTTGACCGAGACCAATACTTCCGGTGCTATCTTCTTGTTCAGTTTGATATATTGCTCGAACTGGGCAACCACCGTGCGCCCCAGCGCCTCGACTTCCTTGCCCTCTTCCGCTTGGTCTTCAATAGGCTCGGCAAACACCTCAAAGAAATCCTCGGTTTCCTTGAAGCCTTTGATCCGTGCACGGCGCAACCCTTCCACAAGTACTTTCACTGTGCCGTCAGGCAACTTCAGTAATTGCAGGATCGTCGAAATTGTCCCGACAGAATAAATATCCCCCGCAGCCGGATCGTCCTGGGCCGCGTTCTTCTGCGCCACCAGAAGGATCTGCTTGTCCTCCTTCATCACACTTTCTAGCGCCCGCACCGATTTTTCGCGCCCAACAAATAGCGGCACAATCATATGCGGAAATACGACAATATCCCGTAATGGCAACACCGCCAGCGTCTCGCCTTGGGGCGCAGCTTTCTTAACGTCCGACATCACAACTTCCCTCTCGTCTCATCGGCTGCCCGCATTGGCACAACCCATGGCGCCGGACATCCGGCCACGCATGACATATCGGCACGGCCGCCTACCGGAACAAGCCCCATCACGCCATGAGGCAAAAGCCTGCTCAGGACGCCGTTTCCGCACGCTTCTCAGAGTATAAATATAGCGGCTCCGCCCGGCCTTCGGCCACCTCTCCGCTGATAACCACCTCGACTACCCCATCCAGCCCAGGCAGGTCGAACATAGTCGTCAGGAGAATCGATTCCATAATTGAACGCAGGCCCCGCGCTCCGGTCTTGCGCTTTATCGCCCGTCCAGCAACAACTTTAAGCGCATCATCCGTGAAGGTAAGTTTAACCCCCTCCATCTCGAACAGGCGCGCATATTGCTTCACCAAAGCGTTCTTTGGCTTCGTCAAAATCTCGATCAACGCCACCTCATCAAGGTCTTCCAGCGTCGCAACTACCGGCAAACGGCCAATAAATTCTGGAATCAACCCGAATTTCAGTAAATCTTCGGGTTCCAGCTCGCGCAAAATCGCTCCAGTCCGGCGCTCATCCTCGCTGCGCACTTCAGCGCCGAATCCAATTCCCGCACCCTTCTTGCCACGCTGGCCGATAATCCTCTCTAGCCCCGCAAAGGCACCGCCGCAAATAAACAAGATGTTAGTCGTATCGACCTGCAGAAACTCTTGCTGCGGGTGCTTGCGCCCGCCCTGGGGCGGCACCGAGGCCACCGTACCCTCCATAATCTTAAGGAGCGCCTGCTGCACACCCTCACCGCTTACATCACGGGTAATTGAGGGGTTATCCGACTTACGGCTGATCTTATCGACTTCATCAATGTATACAATCCCACGCTGCGCCCGCTCGACGTTATAATCCGCCGCTTGCAGCAGCTTGAGGATGATGTTCTCCACATCCTCGCCAACATAACCGGCCTCGGTCAGCGTCGTCGCATCGGCCATCGTAAAGGGCACATCAATAATCCGCGCCAACGTCTGCGCCAGCAGGGTCTTGCCCGAGCCCGTCGGCCCGATCAGCATGATGTTCGACTTCGCGATCTCGATGTCGTTACTCTTGGTGGCGTGCGACAAACGCTTGTAATGATTATGTACAGCCACGCTCAGCACACGCTTGGCATGGTCCTGCCCAATCACATAATCATCAAGCACCTTGCAGATTTCACGCGGCGTCGGAACCCCGTCACGGGATTTCACAAGGTGAGTCTTATGCTCCTCGCGGATGATATCCATGCAGAGTTCGACGCATTCATCGCAAATGAACACCGTCGGGCCCGCAATCAGCTTACGGACCTCGTGCTGCGACTTGCCGCAGAAAGAACAATATAGCGTGTTCTTCGTGTCGCTCGATTTGCTGCCTGTCATAACCACTCCACAGCGCGTAGTATAAGAGAGAACACTAATCCGCCCTGCCCGGACACACAAGCACCGGGCTTGTGGCAGAAAATCTCTTACTTTTCATATAATTAACAACCCCGTCGCCGTAGCAACACTAAAAACGCAGAACCGTCACGCGCAAATTCCACAAGAAACCGCTCCGAATCGGCCGATTCGGAGCGGTTTTCCTTCCTGTTTACTTCTTCTACTACGAAAGATCCGCCGCCTTCGGTGCCTCAACCTTGCTTTCAGAGAGGGGCGGCTGGTTCTTCACCACCTCATCCACAAGCCCAAACTCCTTGGCCTCATCAGCAGACATATAAGTGTCGCGCTCCAGCTTGGCCTCGATCGCCTCCAACGGCTGGCCAGTATGGTCCACATAAATCTGGTTCAGGCGCTTCCGCAGATTCAAAATCTCCCGTGCCTGAATTTCAATATCCGTGGCCTGCCCCTGCGCGCCACCCGAAGGCTGATGCACCATGATCCGCGCATTCGGCAGGGCAAAGCGCTTACCCTTTTCACCGGCGCATAGCAGCAAGCTGCCCATCGAGGCCGCCATGCCGATGCAAACCGTGCTCACCGGCGAGCGAATATACTGCATCGTGTCGTAAATCGCGAGACCAGACGACACCACGCCACCCGGGCTATTGATATAAAACGAAATTTCCTTGTTTGGATTCTCACTCTCGAGAAACAGCAGCTGGGCGCAGATCAACGAACTGACCTGGTCATAAACCTGGCCGGTCAGGAAAATAATCCGCTCCTTCAGCAGCCGGGAGTAGATGTCATAAGAGCGCTCGCCGCGCGCAGTCTGCTCCACAACCATCGGTACGAGGTTGTTGTTGTAAATTTCGACTGGATCCCGGTCCCTCATCGTCTCAATATCCCCATTCATATAACCGCCCGCCCCGGCTGCACACCGCGCCACTTAGGGCCACGATGCGAGCGGAACGGGCGTCACACCGTCACGTTAGAGGATCATGCAGCCGCGTCTAGTGCCGCATTAAGCTTCCGGATCAGCAGCCAGCTCTTCCGGGGTCACGATCACTTCTTCATGCTTCACCTTGCCAAGCAGCAAATCCACGACCTTATCCTCAAAAATCGGGCCGCGGAAACGCTCCATCTGCTGCGGATTCTTGCGGAAGAACTCCACCACCTGCATGGCTTGCTGACCATAGCGCATGGCTTCATTGAACATGGCGCGCTGCAGCTCCTGGTCGGTTACCTGCACCTCGTTGGCACGGCCAAATTCCGCCACCAGCAGCCCCAGCCGCACGCGGCGGTCGGCAATCGCCTTGTAATCGGCCTTCAGCGTCTCTTCTTCCTTGGCCGCATCCTCGGGGTCTTGCTCTCCTGCGGCCTTAGCCGCCTCAACCTGGCGCCAGATCTCGGCAAATTCGGCGTCAACCAGCGAAACCGGAGCATCAAATTTGGCACGCTCGGCCAGCGCATCCAGCAAGCCACGCTTCATCTTGATGCGGCTTAACTGCTCAAACTCACGGCCAATTTGCTCAGCCACCTTGCCCTTGAGGTCCTCAAACGACTCCAGCCCCATGGACTTGGCCAGCTCGTCATCAAGCGCCGGCACCTCGGCAACCGCCAGCTCCTTCGCCGTAATCTCAAACTCGGCGTCCTTGCCCGCCAGCTCTTTCGCGCCGTAATCCTCGGGGAAAGTCACCTTGATCGTGCGGGTCTCGCCAGCCGAGACGCCTTCAAGCTGCTCGGTAAAGCCGGGAATAAAGCCAGCCCCAGCCACAATCACGCTAACATCATTAGCTGTGCCGCCGGCAAATGCCGCGCCATCAACTCGGCCGATAAAATCCACCTTCAACTGCTCTCCAGCAACGGCGGGGCGAGCCTCCTCAACCGGCTTGTAGCTCTTGCGCTGCTCGGCAATGTTCGCCAGCGACTTGGCGACAGCCTCATCATCCACCTTGGCCACAGGCTTCTGCAGCGTAATGTCTGCCACTTCCGGCAGCTCCACCTCCGGCAGAACCTCCATCTCCACGGTGAATTCCAGGCCGGAATCGTTGCCCTGCTTCGTAATCTCCAGCTTGGGCTGCATCGCAGGGCGCAGGCTGCGCTCGGAAAGCAAGCGGTCAGAAGCGTCATTCACCGCCTCCTGCATCACTTCAGCCGCCACCGCATCGCCATAACGCTTACGCACCATGGACATGGGCACCTTGCCAGGGCGGAAGCCCGGCATCTGCATGGTTTTGCTCAGCTCAGCCAAACGCTTCTCACGCTTGGCGGCCAGCTCGGGTTCAGGAACCACGACCGTGAAGCCGCGCTTCAAGCCGTCGGAGAGCGTTTCGGTAACCTGCATGGACAAAAAAATCCTCAAAAATCAACAACAAAACCAAGCCTGGTGCGGGCGGAGGGACTTGAACCCCCATGACTTTCGTCACCAGAACCTAAATCTGGCGTGTCTACCAGTTTCACCACGCCCGCTTCAGTCCCACTCCAAGCCGCGCCGTCTAGCGCGACTTTCCAGACTTCACAAGCATGCCCCTCGTATATCCGGGTAAAACAGATTATTTGGCGGCGCATGACCCAGCAGCGCGAGAATGCCAAAGCCGGCCAGCCCCTCCACAAATTTCTCTTGTGGCGCCTCGTGGCGGTCATCGCCATCCCCCTGCTCATCCTGCTTTTTGGCACTGTTTTCGTTTTACGTAACTTTAACCCCAACCGCTACGCTCCGGCGCTGGCCGCAGCGCTAGAGCAAGCCACGGGGCGCCATGTAACCCTTAACGGTACAGTCAAAATCCATTGGTCTCTAACTCCGGCCATTCAGGCCAACGGTATCACAATCAGCAACCCGCCAGGCTTTACCGGCCCACCTGTACTCACACTCGGCGGGCTGCGGGCAGAAATCTCCCTGCTGCCACTCATCTCCCACCGTTTGGACATACTGCGGCTGATCCTAATTGACCCGCATTTGACTCTGGAAAAACTGCCAGACGGTCACGCCAATTGGAATTTATCCCAAGCCCCGCGCCACAATGGCATCATGTCTTTCATCAATGCCCGTTATAAGCTTGCCTTGGAAGCAGTCGACGTCCGAAACGGCTTTCTAACGCTGCGCAGCAGCACCGGTGTTACCATTGGCACCATCAATTTCACCAAACTCACCGGCACGGCGGCTTCCCTTTCCTCGCCTCTGCACCTTACCGCCCAGGCGCAATTTGGTGATACTCCCTTCACACTCAACGGTGACGTCGGCCCAGTGGAGCGTTTCTCGCGCACCGGCTCAACGCCCTGGCCGCTCGACCTCAACATCGCACTAGCGAATGCGGCCCTGCACGTTACCGGCACCATCGCGCACCCGCGCAGCGCCAGCGGCTATGACCTTACGGCCAGGCTCCTCATCCCCAATTTAGCGGTACTTGGCCAAGCGCTCCCCTCTAGCATCAGGGGTAATCATCCGCTCCCGCCACTCCAAAACATCGTCGCGGAAGCACAAATTAAAGACCGAAACGCCACATTGCCGGCCATCGACAGGCTCAATATCACGGCAAGCCGGGCCAATCTTTCCACATTGCGCCCTGGCCTGACGCTTAATGGGTTAAGCATCCAAATGGCTGCCCTTAACAAGCCCTTAGTTTTCTACGCTAGCGGCACATCCGATAGCGGTGATTTCAAGCTGCAAGGCCGGTTTGGCGCGGTACAAAGCTTGTTCAGTCCGGCCTGGCTGCCAGCAGGCTCGTCCACCTCGGGCAATTTCCCCGTCTCACTCACAGCTCAACTGGGCAATGCCAGGGCCTCTATTAAAGGCGCCATTGCAACACCGCACAACCTGTCTGGCGCTGCCCTGGCCATAACCGCCACTATTCCTAATCTCTCATCACTTTCGGCCATGGCAGGTATCGAGCTGCCAGCCTGGAAGAATATTTCCCTCCAAACGACGCTGGTCGATCCTGGTGGAAACGGACTTTACAATATTGCAGGCCTGGATGATCTAACCGTTACGATGGACAATGCCGCTTTCAATGGGGCTGCCACGCTCAACATCACGCCCCAGCCTGATTGGCAGATTTCTCTTAATTTCATCCAGGCCAATCTAGACTCGTTGTTCGCTTCCTACCCCGCACGGGCCGCAACCGTGCTACCCACAGCGCAAGTCACACCGCCTGCCGCAGCAACAGCCGCCGCGCCCTGCCCCATCATCCCGAACACAGTTTTGCCGCTGGGTTTCCTCGCCTGGGGCAATGGCAATATCCAGCTTAGCGCCAATAATCTAACCTGGAAAAAAGCCAGATACACAGCCATTCAGGCCAACATCCAGCTTACGGACAAGGTTCTCGCCATCTCCCCCTTCACAGGAGAAACTCCTGGCGGCTACATCTCTGCCAGCGCTTTACTGGACGGGTCTCAAACGCCACCGTCCGAAAAATTATCCATCAAGGCTCCGGCACTGGCACTGGGCCCGTTATTGAGGACTCTCGGCTTGCAGGGGCAAGCCCACGGCAATGTGCAGCTACAACTCTCCGCGGCGAGCCAGGGTAGCACTCCGCGGCAAATAGCGGCGAACCTGAATGGACAACTTGGGGTGGCATCGGTAAACGCCAGCCTGGATGCCAGCCTGCTCAACCGCGCCTTTGGCGCAGCCTTGCAAACGGCCGGACTGCCGCCACTCACCGCCTCTCCCGTTATGGTCCGCTGTTTCGGCGTATTAATCGATGCCAGCCTAGGGACTGCAGCCTTACAAAACTTTGGCATCGACGCCGGAGAATTCTCAATTCAAGGCTCGGGCCACCTGAATTTGAGGCAGGAGAACTACTCCATCGCACTGCAACCCGCCCACGGAATGCCAATTCTGCTCGGCGGCAGCTTCGCCCGGCCCGTCTGGGCGCGTGCGCCAACCTCTCTTGTGGGGCAACAGCAAGCTGGCGCTACACCGCACCAAGATTTCTGCCCGGCCATTTTGGCCGCCGCGCGGCTGGGGCAAGCAGGCCCCGCCCCCGCGTCCCAGGCAAACACCACTGTCCCCATGGCACCGGCAAACCCCGGCAGCCCAAAAAGCCTGTTAAACTCGTTGTTGATGGCACCATGAAACGCTTTTGGACAAACACCGCGATCCTTAACAATGGTACGTCGTTCAGTATTGAACTTGATGGCCGCCCCGTAAAACTGCCCAGCGGCACACACCTTGCCGTGCCATATCTGCCCCTGGCCAATGGTATAGCCAAGGAATGGACAGACGCCCCCAAGGATTTTTCCCCAGAGCATCTGCCCCTTACCCGTTTAGCCAGCACGGCGCAGGAGCGTGTGGCCTTACACCGGGACAGCATTATCAGCCAACTAGCCGCCTACGGTATGAACGATCTGCTCTGCTACCGCGCGGACAGTCCCCCCCCACTCGTGGCCAGGCAGAGCGAGGTGTGGGACGAATGGCTGAACTGGGCCAAGGCCAATTACGGAATAGCGCTACACTGCACGGCAGGTCTCGTCCCCATAAACCAGCCCCCCTCAACCGCCGCCGCACTGCATGGCATTCTCTCCACACAAGAAAATTACACAATCGCGGCGCTTGGCGCCGTCATTCCCGCATTGGGCAGCTTCGTCCTCGGCTTTGCCCTCGCCACCAAGGCTCTCTCCGCCGAAGCCGCCTGCAAAGCCGCCTTTCTCGATGAACTTTGGCAGGAAGACCATTGGGGCGCCGACGATGAAGCCGTAAACCGGCGTGCCAGCATAATCCATGATGTCAGCCTCAGCGCCCGTTTCATGGAGCTTTGCGGCACATGAAAAGTCAGCACCTTCTTATTACCGGGCGCGTCCAGGGCGTCGGGTTCCGGGATTGGCTGGTGTACAAAGCCACCCGGCTTGGCATTTCGGGTTGGGTCCGCAACTTGGATCACAATACAGTAGAGGCCGTTATCTGCGGTGAGGATGATGCGGTGGATCAATGTATTAATCTGTGCCGCCACGGGCCAGCGTCAGCTAAGGTCAGCGCGATTAACATAACCAACACCCCTCCCCCCAACCAAACCGGCTTCGTACGGCGCGGCTCCGCATCTACGCAGCTCTGAAATAGATCAAGGCAGCCATCTCAACTGCCACGTTTACAGTCTCGTACAAGTTGGTAATGCGTGTGTTTATTATTTTAGGAGTCCCCCCGGATGAGTAAAAATTCTGAACTAATGGCACGGCGCACGGCAGCCATCCCCCGTGGCGTTTCTAATACCCATCCCATTTTCGCAACCCACGCCGAAAATGCCACGCTATGGGACGCCGATGGCAAGAAATATATCGACTTCGCAGGCGGCATCGCCGTTCTAAACACCGGCCATCGCCACCCCAAAGTAATGGCGGCGGTGGCTGAGCAGCTTTCCCATTTCTCCCATACCTGCTTCCAGGTCGCGCCCTATGAGAGCTACATCGCCCTGGCCGAACGGCTAAATGCCATCGCGCCCATCGAGGGGCCTGCCAAAACCATCTTCTTCACCACCGGCGCCGAGGCGCTTGAAAACGCCGTGAAGCTGGCGCGCGCGGCCACGGGCCGCTCCGGCGTCATCACCTTCGCCGGCGGCTATCACGGCCGCACCCTCCTCACCATGGCGATGACCGGCAAGGTGCTGCCATACAAGAAGAAGTTTGCCCCCCTGCCGTCGGAAGTCTTCCACGTTCCGTTCCCGCACCACACGTTTGGCGTCACGGTGCAGGAGAGCCTGCGTTATATCGACATGCTGTTCCGCGCCGACATTGAGCCTTCGCGCGTTGCCGCCATCGCGCTTGAGCCGGTGCAGGGCGAAGGCGGATTCCTGCAGGCGCCTGAAGAACTGCTCACCGGCCTGCGCAAAATCTGTGACGAACACGGCATTCTGCTCATCATCGACGAGGTGCAGACCGGCTTTGCCCGTACCGGCAAGATGTTTGCCATCGAACATTCCGTGGTGAAGCCAGACCTCATGACCATCGCCAAGTCGCTCGCCGGCGGTTTCCCGCTCTCCGGTGTCGTCGGCCGCGCTGATGTCATGGACGCCGCCGAGCCGGGCGGCCTGGGCGGCACCTATGCCGGCTCACCGGTCGCCGTCGCCGCCGCGCTCGCGGTACTCGACGTTATCGAGGAGGAAAAGCTGGTCGAACGCGCCAATATTATCGGTGCCAGAATGAAGACCAAGCTCGAAGCCATCTCCCGCCGCAACGACACCGTACCCATCGCCGATATTCGCGGCCCCGGCGCCATGGTCGCTTTCGACATCGTGAAAGCCCGCGGCGGCTATGAACCGGACCCGGATACCACCAAGCGCGTACTGGCCAAGGCGCGCGAGAATGGCCTCATCCTGCTGTCCTGCGGCGTGTACGGCAACGCCGTCCGCCTGCTCATGCCGCTGACAATCCCCGATGAGCAGTTGGACGAAGGGCTGAACATTCTGGAAACCGCGCTGACACTCTAAAAAAACAGCCAGCTTATCAGCACATAGATCGGGGTCATGATCAAAACCATGACCCCGGCATATTCAAAAAACCCCGGCATCCTCACGCCCCGCCGCGCGGCAATCTCGCGGATCATCAGATTCGGCGCATTACCCAGATACGTGATGGGGCCGAAAAACACAGACCCCGCTGCAATCGCCGTCAATAACGCCGCCGCGCCGGAAACCAGCTCCTTGGCGTGCCCTCCCGCCGCTTCAAAAAACACAAGATAGGTCGGCGCTGCATCGAGCACGGCTGACGCAATGCCCGACACCCAGAACCAAACCGCCGGGTCCGGCGCAAGCTGTGCATTCTTCAGCAGCAAAAAAATCGGCGGAATAGTGGCAAACACACCAAAGAACAGAATATTGATTTCGCGCATCGCGCCCCAGGCGAAACGGTTCTGCGTGCGTATCGCCCGTGGCGTGAAAATTTCCGAGATTACGATGCAGACAATCTCGAACAGCATAACCGCAAGCTGCTCGCCCGGCATTGAGAGCGAGAATACATTCACATTACCAGGATGCCAAAACCCTTCCACCGGCATCACGAGCACCAGCAGCGCGAGCAGCCCTATGTTCAACCCGCCGCGTATCGAAAACCTCTCCACAGGCGGGCGCGGCTCCCGCCGGAATAAATAAGCATCCACCCCATAGCAAAGCAGCAATACCGGCACCACCAGTACGATAAGCGGCAAAACCAGGTGCACGGTGGGCCAGAAAAATGGCACGCCCCGCAAAAACCCAACCAATAATGGCGGATCGCCCAAAGGCGATAGCGCACCTCCGCAATTGCCCACCAAAATAATGAATGCCAGCACCAGATGGCGCTTTTCTGGCCTGTTGGCATTGGCCGCCAGCAGCGGATGAATCAGCAGCAGCGAGGCGCCGATCGTCCCCATTACAGAGGCCAGAAGCGTCCCCAGCAGCAGCAGCAGCAGATTACCGCCAGGCCGCCCCCAAGGCCCGCCTTTGAAGGCGATACCGCCCCCCAGCGCATACAAGGCCAGCAACAAGGTAATAAACGGCAAAAACGCCGCAACCGTAACCTCGCAAAGTGCCCGTACCGCCCCGCCAAGCCCCAGCACCAGGGCTTGGCCGGCAAAGCCAAGCACAATCCAGGTACCGATAATCCACTCGATACGCCGGTGCCAAAAACGCGGCATGGTACCAGGCAAAATGGCGAAGGACAGCAGAATGCCCGCAAATGGCAGGGCCTGTAACGCCTCACTCATGGGGGCCAAACTCTCACGCCTTCTCCCACCTAAGCAACTGCGCCATTAAAGTGGCTCACGAACTCAGCTCCCGCGCAAACAAGCGCCTCGGCAATTTCCCCGCCTAGCGCTGCATCGCGCTCTTGCCATGCCAAGCCGATGGCTTCCTTGGGAGCCTCGCCAAACTCTACCGGCGCTTCCACCGTCAAGCCCTGAAAATCAAGCGTGCCAAACCCGCTCACCGGCAGGCCGAGCAACTCCGCCCGCCCTGCCCCGCCAGCCTCCGTCTGCCCAACGCAGCCCGGCCTTAGAGCCAAATTCAACGCCAATAACGGCTCCGCCCCATGGCCAAACCGCCCATTCGCAGCGCCAATCCGCCGCTCCATCAACTGCCGGGCAATTTTCCACAGATAAAAGGAGGGGATCACCACGCCTTGTTCATGCTTCAGCCTCAGCGCGACCTCATGAATCACCGGCACATTGCCGCCATGGGCGTTCAAAATAACAATCTTGCGCAGCCCATGGCGCAACAACCCGCTCAGCACATCCAGCAGCACACGCCGGAAACTCTCCGGCGCCAAAGCCAGCCCGCCTGGGCTTGACCCAAAATAATCCGCCACGCCAAACGGCAATGTGGGCGCCACAAAGGCCGCAACCCCTTGCTCACCAGCCCGCCGTGCAATCCGCTCCGCAACCATATCCGCCAGCAGATAATCCCCCATGGGCTGATACGCCCCGTGGTCTTCCTGGCTGCCAAGCGGCAGCAAAATAACCGGATTATCCCGGACAGAGAGGGCGAACTGGCTGGCCGTCATATCGCCCAGCCGCACATGCGTGATTGAAGCGCTCATGACGCCTAGTGTGCCGCGCCACGGCGCTTTCGCAACCCCCTACCCTGCCTCGCCGGGCGCCCGAAGCGATAAGGACAAGGCGTGTAGCCCGCTCTTGAACTCCTCATCCAGCGCCTCATGCACCGCGCGGGAACGCGCCAGCCGCGGCTGCCCCGCCAAGCTGGCCGCCACCATCGCCACGCGGTAATGCGTTTCCCCCGCAGGCAAGCCCTGCCGCCCGGCATGTTTTGCGTGCTTGCCGCTCTCATCAATCACTTCCAGCATCTCAGGCTTGAAAACTGCCGTAAGAATTTGTCGAATCCGCTCTTGCCTGGTCGTCATTTCATCCTCGTATGCGCGCATGCCGTGCCCGTATTGCATGCAACGGGCACTGTGGCTGTTGCTTATTGGGGACAAGCGCGCACATTAAGACCATGACGACAACCAGCCGCAAGAGCCGTGCCTTTACTCCCGACCCCGCCGCGCCAGGACAGCGTTGCGACAACCCAGGCTGTGGCATGGCCGGCGAGTACAAGGCACCAAAATCACGCGAGAGCCTGCGCGACTTTCACTGGTTTTGCCTGGACCATGTCCGGGCCTACAATGCGTCCTGGGACTATTATAAGGGCATGGCCCCCGAGGAAATCGAAATGGAGTTGCGCGCCGATTCCTCTTGGCAGCGCCCCAGCTGGCCGCTTGGCCAGCAAGGCAAGCAAGCACGGCTGGATGACGCGCTGGAAGCAGAATTGCACGCCTTCGCTTTCGGCCCCCGCCCCAAAGCGCGCACCCGGCAGGACATACCAGCCGAATTGCGCGATGCCCTGGGTATTTTCGGCCTCGTTTGGCCTGTCACCTTCGCCACCGTAAAGGCCAAATACAAAGAGCTCGCCAAGCGCCACCACCCGGACGCCAATAATGGCAGCAAGCACGCGGAGGAGATGCTGAAGCGCATCAACTTGGCCTATGCCACATTGCGCGCCAAACTAGCCGCCTCCTCCGTCCCGCAGCCCGTAGCCGATTGAGAAACAGCCGGAAGAGTGGCAAACCCAATACACGCCGTTAAGTAGTAGGATGAGTTGAATGAATAATGCCGCCGCGATCGCCGAGCCGTTCACCCCGGCCACCTCGGCCATCAACCTGCCGGATACAAAGGTGAAAGCCCGGGAGATATTCGGCATTGATTCCGGCCTTGAAGTGCCTGCCTTCTCCGTCCGCACCGAGCATGTGCCGGAAATCGATCCAGCCTATCAGTTCGACAAAGAGACTACCCTTGCCATACTGGCCGGCTTCGCCTTCAACCGCCGGGTAATGATCCAGGGCTATCACGGCACCGGTAAATCCACCCATGTGGAGCAGGTCGCCGCCCGCCTCAACTGGCCCTGCATCCGCGTCAACCTGGACAGCCATATCAGCCGTATCGACCTTATTGGCAAAGACGCCATTGTGCTGAAGGACGGCAAGCAGGTCACGGAATTCCGCGAAGGCATCCTACCCTGGGCATTGCAGCACCCCTGCGCCCTGGTGTTCGATGAATACGATGCCGGCCGCCCCGACGTGATGTTCGTCATCCAGCGCGTGCTGGAGGTCGAAGGCAAACTCACCCTTCTCGACCAAAACCGCGTCATCCGCCCGCACCCCGCCTTCCGCCTGTTCGCTACCGCCAACACGGTAGGTCTGGGCGACACAACCGGCCTCTATCACGGCACCCAACAGATCAATCAGGGCCAGATGGACCGCTGGAACATCGTCGCCACCCTCAACTACCTACCGCACACGCAGGAAGTGGCGATCGTGCTCGCCAAGCTTGGCCTTGATGCCAATGATGCCGTCTGGAAGAAGCGCACCGAGAGCATGGTCGCCCTGGCCGACCTCACCCGCGCCGGCTTCATCGCGGGCGACATTTCCACAGTCATGTCGCCGCGCACGGTTATAACCTGGGCGGAAAACACCCGTATCTTCGGCGATGTCGGCTTCGCCTTCCGGCTGACCTTCCTCAACAAATGCGACGAAGCCGAGCGCAACACGGTAGCGGAATATTACCAGCGCTGCTTCAACGAGGAAATACCAACCGGCCTGAGGCAATGAGCGAGAAGAAAGACCAGGGCCGGGCGGAAGACTTCAAGCGCTCGACTGCCAACACACTGCGCGCCATGGCTGGCGTGCCAGAGGTGCAGGTTGCCTACCAGCCTGGCCCTGGCGGGCTAGCCGGCAAACGCGCCCGCCTGCCTTCACCGTCCCGCGCCCTGCCCCGCAGCGAAGTCGCCAAGCTGCGGGGCGCGGCGGATTCCATGGCGCTGCAACTGCGCTACCATAACGATGCCCTGCACCAAGCCCGGCAACCCCAATCCCGCGAAGCACGCGATGCTTACGATTCCCTGGAACGCGCCCGTGTCGAGATTGTCGGCGCCCAACACATGCCCGGCGTCACCGCGAATTTGCGCGGCAAGCTGAACGAGGAATGCGAAGGCAACGGGCTGGACCGCATGACCGAGCGCGACCAGCTACCACTCGCCACGGCCCTGTCTCTGCTCGCGCGCGACCGCATGGACCCAAAGGCGGTTCCCGCCTCGGCACAACACATACTCAACCTCTGGCGCAATACGCTGGGACCAAATGCCGAAGCCGCGCTGGATGAGCTGGCAGCTTCCCGTAACGACCAATCCCGCTACATCGGCGCCGCCCGAAAATTGCTCGCCGCGGTCGATCTGGCGGAAGGTGAGAACGAACCCGGAGATAACGAAGAATCAGAGGAAGGTGAGGAAAGCAGCGAGAATACCGCGCAGCAGGATAATTCCCAGGAAGGCCAGAGCCAGAGCGAGGCGGAGGATAATCCCATGCTGGCCTCCGCCCCCGAGATGGCGGAAACCGGCGCGCCGGAAGAATTCGAGCAGGACGATGCAGATGCCGAAGAGATGGCCGCCGATGCGGGCGACGCACCCGCGGGCCCTCAGCCCCGCCGCAATTCCATCCCCAACGACGACCACGCCGCCTACCGCGCCTACACCCGCGCTTTCGACGAAGAAGTGTACGCCGAGGATTTGTGCGACCCCGATGAGCTGAGCCGCCTGCGCCAGCAATTGGACCAGCAATTGCAGCATCTCCACGCCGTGGTGGCCAAGCTCGCCAACCGCCTGCAGCGCCGCCTGCTGGCACAGCAGATGCGCGCCTGGGATTTCGACCTGGAGGAAGGCATACTCGACGCTGCCCGTCTGTCGCGTGTCATTGTCGATCCGCTGTTAGCGCTTAGTTACAAGCGCGAACGCGACACAGATTTTCGCGATACGGTCGTTACCCTGCTCATTGACAATTCCGGCTCCATGCGCGGGCGGCCCATCACCGTCGCCGCCATGTGCGGCGATATTCTGGCCCGCACGCTGGAACGCTGCGCCGTGAAGGTGGAAGTCCTCGGCTTCACCACGCGCGCCTGGAAGGGCGGGCAGAGCCGGGAGCAATGGATTGCCGCTGGCAAGCCGCCTTTACCCGGACGTCTGAACGATCTGCGGCATATCATCTACAAAGCCGCAGATGAACCTTGGCGGCGTGCCCGCAAGAATCTTGGCCTGATGCTCCGTGAAGGGCTACTGAAAGAAAATATCGATGGCGAAGCCCTGCTCTGGGCGTACCGCCGCCTGCTGGCACGCCCGGAAAACCGCCGCATCCTCATGGTGATTAGCGATGGCGCGCCGGTTGACGACTCCACCCTCTCGGTCAATCCCGGCAATTATCTGGAACGGCATCTGCGCGATGTCATCCGTGAGATTGAAACCCGCGACGCGGCGGAGCTTGTCGCCATCGGCATCGGTCACGACGTAACGCGCTATTATCGCCGCGCCGTCACCATCGTAGATGCCGAGGAACTTGGCGGCACCATGATGCGCAAGCTGACGGAGCTATTCGACGAGGACGAAGCCCAGCTCTGGTCCAGCATCGCTGGCCGGCAAAGCTCCCTCGTGGTGTAAGCCCCCTCCAAAACCTGCTCCGCTCAGCCATGCGCTACCGTATATCAAGCATCAGAGTGCAGCGTGTCTTGCTCAATCAAGGCCTTGAAAAACGCCCTACATCAATCCTCGCCGCGGAGGGACATTCCGCGGCCACACGAATCACGGCGTCTGATGGCGGCAAAACCTGCCGCCCTAGTAAAGCCGCAAGATAACGCGCCACAAAAATAGAGTGCATGAACTGGCACGGCTGAACCAGATGATCCTCACTATTAAAAAAATCCATCCTCGGATATTCGCTATGATCCGGCATCAGCAAAAAGCGTCCACCATTGAGCACATAAACCGATCTAATCGCCGCGATCAGCTTACCTGATTGCGGCTGGGTATAACCAACCGGCATCCCTCCCACCACAATAACGCCTTTACGCGTCTCCCGCGCCACAAACTTGGTAATCAAGGAAGATCCATAGCCACCTTCAATCTCCACCGCCGTTGGTAGATGGCGCGGCGCCAGGGGCAACAATGCGGCATCCCGCAATGCCAATAAATTATCCACCCGGTCACCCTGGTCGTCATACTCTCCCGCCAACAGACCCTGCGGCGTGATAATACCTGAGCCGGCCAGCGGCATTTCCAGAAATGCTTCACCCAAATCGGCAAGTGTGCAACAAAACACCGCGCCTGCTATGCGCGGCACTGGCAGTTGTACCAATATACTTCTATCATGCCGCAACAAGAAGGCGCCATCCACCGCGGCGCGATAGGCTGCCGCCGTCATAGTATATTGTGACAGCTCCATCGGCATATACACAACGTCACCGGCGTGGAGGTAAGGCGCATACCGGATGAAAATGTCATCCAGCCCAATCCCAACGGCAATGCCCGCATTCTCGCAGGGCATGTTCAGCATGGCACCCATCACAACGCATGAATGGGAATAAGGGCCATTTGATCCAGCCAATATCACGAGCTTTGGCGATGGAAGCGCCCGGAGTCTCGTCACCTTCTGCAGCAACTCCAGGCGCAGTGTGCCCAAGGATAATGGCCTGTCAACGAGTAAGCCAAAGACGGCGCTATATACCACCACAGATAAGGCGCAGAGTTTGAGCAGGCGCCACATTATCAGAACTGAAAATACAGAAACGGAATGGCCGCTGGTGCAAATAACAGCGCCTGCGCACTCAGCGCAAAGCCTGCAACCAGCGCAATACCTCGCCGACGCGCATTCATCTCGTGCAACTGCGGCAGCCCCAGGGCAATAAACCAGCCTAACGCAAGCAATAGCATCCCTTGCGGCAAGCTCATCGTCCTGGCATCCCCCAGATACGGCAAAACCGGCACGCTATGCCCCACATCGGCAAGAAAAGGGATGAAACTGCATAGAATGCGAGGAATCTCAATGCCGTTGAAGCCGAATAATCCGCGATAGAATTCCACGGCTGGCGCAAAGCCAGCCGCGCGGAATGGCACCCATGCCATCAATACGCAAAAAAGCGTCACGGCCCATGCCATCAACCGTGGCAAGCGCACCCCCAACCGCTCGCTCCAGCCATGGATAACCAAGTAAACGCCGTGCAACCCGCCCCACAGCAAAAACCGCCACGCCGCGCCATGCCATAGCCCGCCCAGCAGCATTGTGACCATTAAGTTGAAAACCCTGCGCGCGTCTCCACACCGGTTTCCACCAAGCGGAATGTAGAGATAATCACGTAAAAACGCGCTCAATGTTATATTCCATCGCCGCCAAAAATCGCTCACACTAATAGCTTTATACGGGCTGTTGAAATTGACCGGGAAATTAACCCCAAACATCCGCGCCAGACCAATGGCCATGTCCGAATAACCGGAAAAATCGAAATAGATCTGCAGCGCATAAGCCAGCAAAGCCACCCAAGCCTCAATCAGGCTCACAGGCTCCAGCCGGGCTGCCGCAGCAAAGCCAGGACCAGCAAAGCGCGCCAGCCCATCCGCCAGCACCAGCTTCTTTGCCAGCCCCAGCAAAAAAATTTCCAGCCCGCCAGCCAGCCGCGCCAGCCAGCCCGCAAACGGCCTCAACCCCGCAAATTGGGGCAATATGTGGCCAGGACGAACAATCGGCCCCGCGATGAGATGGGGGAAAAAACTGATGAAGCAGGCATATTCGAGGAACGGCGCTGGCCGTATGTCGCCTGTCCTAACATCAGCCAGATACATAATCTGCTGAAACGTGAAAAAACTTATGCCCAGGGGCAGGTAGATACCCCCAAATGGCGGGGCCAAGCCCAGCGAAGACGCCAACAGCCCCGCATACTTAAAAAAACCTAGCAGGCCCAAATTAAACCCAACGCCAACCCCAAGCCACCAGCCGGACCGCGCCACCACTTTGCCCAAGCCGAAATTCGCTACAATGGAAGCCAGCAGCAAAAGCAGCAGCACAGGCTTCCACCACGCATAAAAAAAAAGGCTTGCGAGCAGTAGCCACCCCAGCGCCGCCCGGCGGCCAAACCGCGCTAACGCATAAAAACCGGCCAAAGCAACCGGCAGAAACGCCAAAACAAACAGCCTGCTATTGAAAAGCAATGCCAAACTACCCGCTTAAGTTGTGTTTTAATGGCAATATCTTAACATGCGCGCCAAGGCAATTGGACCTTGTGGCCAGCAATGCTATAGCGCCGCGCCACCCTTAGGTTCCCATGAACGAGACGCCACTACTTCACCCTGCCCTTCTGCCTTCTGGCTTGCGAGATGTCCTGCCGCCTGAAGCTGAGCTTGAAGCCCGTTCTGTCGCGGCCATTATGGATTGCTTCGCAACCCACGGTTACGACCGGGTCGAGCCGCCATTGCTGGAGTTCGAGGACAGCCTTTTTGCCGGCTCCGGCGCCGCCACGGCGGACCAGGCATTCCGCCTGATGGACCCGGAAAGCCAGCGCATGATGGCCTTGCGGGCCGACACCACCCCGCAAATCGCCCGCCTGGCCGCCACAAGGCTGACCAACGCGCCCCGCCCCTTGCGCCTTGCCTATGCCGGCCAGTGCCTGCGCATTCGCGGCTCGCATTTGCAACCCGAACGCCAGATCGCCCAAGCGGGCATCGAACTGATCGGCAATGACACGGCGGCGGCGGATGCAGAAATCATCCTCACCGCCGTGGACGCGCTGGCGGCCATAGGCCTCTCGAGTTTAAGTATCGACCTCACCATCCCCCGCCTGGTGCCAACCCTGCTAAACGGCACGCCCGCCGGGAGGAAGCAACCTCTCGCCCACGCGCTGGACCGTAAGGACGCCGCCGCCGTGGCTGAATTGAGCGGCAACCCGCTGCTGCTACAATTGCTCAACGCCAGCGGCCCCGCCGAACGCGGCGTGCCTGCTTTACTCGCCCTCGACTTGCCCAGCGATACCAAGGCCCAGGTAGAACGCCTCGCGGATACCGTAGCCGCCATCCGCCGCGTTAAGCCGGGCCTGCCCATCACCGTCGATCCTGTGGAATTCCGTGGCTATCAATACCATACCGGTATTTGTATGACCCTGTTCGCCCCAGGGCGCCAGGCCGAGTTGGGCCGCGGCGGCCGTTATGTCTGCGGCGATGCAGAACCAGCCACCGGCATTACCCTGTACCCGGACACCATCACCCGCCTGGCCCCGCGCCCCTCCTTGCGCCCACGCATTTACCTGCCCTACGGCACCCAGGCCAGCAATGCCGCCGCATGCAGGGCAGAGGGTTTTGCCACCGTCGGCGGGCTTGCACCAGAAAGCGACCACAAAACCGAGGCGCGCCGCTTGGGTTGCAGCCATATTTTTTTCAACGGAACAAAAACGCCGCTTGCGTAAGGATTTTCCATGACGAATGTAACGATCATCGGCGCACAATGGGGTGACGAGGGTAAAGGCAAGGTCGTCGACTGGCTGGCCAGCCGCGCCGACATCGTGGTGCGTTTCCAAGGCGGGCATAATGCAGGCCATACGCTGGTTGTAGGCAACCAAACCTACAAGCTCTCTCTGCTGCCCTCCGGCCTCGTGCGTGGCAAGCTCGGTATTATTGGCAACGGCGTGGTGGTAGATCCCAGCGCCCTCCTGGCCGAAATAGAGCGTGTATCTGCCCAAGGCCTGCCCGTCACACCAGAAACCCTGCGCATTGCCGATAACGCGCCATTAATTCTACCCTTGCACGCCGCACTTGATGGCGCCCGCGAGGCTGCACGTGGAGACCGCAAGATCGGCACTACCGGCCGCGGTATCGGCCCCGCTTACGAAGACAAAGTCGCTCGCCGCGCCATTCGCATGTGTGACCTGGCAGAACCAAACACCCTATCCGCCAAGCTGGATGAGTTGCTCCTGCATCACAACACATTGCTGGCCGGCCTTGGCGCTCCCACCTTTGAAAAAACTGCCCTTCTGGAAAACCTACTGCAACTCGCGCCCAAATTGCTCCCCTTCATGGAACCTGTGTGGGAGCGGCTGTCGGCGGCAAAGCAGGCCGGCAAGCGCATTCTATTCGAAGGTGCACAAGCCGTGATGCTCGATGTCGATCACGGCACCTACCCCTTTGTTACATCCTCCAACACCGTCTCTGGTACAGCGGCCGCCGGCAGCGGCGTGGGGCCGGGGGCTGTGGGCCGGGTGTTAGGCATCGCCAAAGCCTATTGCACGCGCGTCGGCTCGGGGCCGTTCCCAACCGAGCTTCACGATGAAACCGGCCAGCTGCTTGGCGAGCGCGGCCATGAATTCGGAACCGTCACCGGCCGCAAACGGCGTTGCGGCTGGTTCGATGCCGCAATGGTACGCCAAGCGGTTAAGGTCGGCGGCATCGATGGCTTGGCCCTGACCAAGCTGGACGTTCTGGACGGCTTCGCCCAGCTTAAAATTTGCGTGGGCTATGAGATTAACGGGGAGACCCACAAGCACTTGCCCGCAGGCATGGCGGCCCAATCTGCGGCTAAACCGGTTTACGAGGTACTGGAAGGCTGGAGCCAATCCACCCGTGGCGCCAGAAGCTGGGCCGAGCTGCCGGCTGCTGCCATTAAATATGTCAAACGGGTCGAGGAGCTTGTCGAAGCCCCCGTCACATTGCTCTCAACCAGCCCGGAACGAGACGATACAATCCTCGTTCAGGACCCATTCGCCAGCTAATGCCCCCCACGACCATGGCCCGCGCTGCGTCACGCGAGTTGGTAAGCATGCTCGACAAAGGCGTCTCGCTGCTGTCCCGCCTGGGGTTCAGCGAGACCTTTATCCGTTTCGGCATAGTTGGCACTCTTGGCTTTTGCTGGGATACCGGCACCGTTTATACACTACGCTCCTTCACCAACCTCTATATAGCCGGAACCTGCGGCTTTCTGGTTTCCGCAACCATAAATTGGGCTATCAACCGGCTCTGGACCTACCGGCATCACCAGCATTCCGCCCCGCATGTGCAATGGGTACGCTTCCTCACCGCCAACGCCATCGGATTCGTCTTTAATCGTGGCGCCTATTTCATCTTGATCTCTAAATACTTCATCACCACCGCCAAAACAGATATATTTTACACACAACCTGTGCTTGCAATCGCCGTGGGGTCAATTTCTGGGCTTTCCTTTAATTATTTTCTTTCCAAGAGGTTTGTGTTTAGTTAATACAACCATAAGTGAATAACTTATGAAAAACACAACTTATGGATGCTGAAAATGACCGAGTTCCACGCTCCCTTAGGCGCGGCGCACGGGTGTTTTTTCATACCCCCAAAAAGCGGTGGAAAGCGCTTCCTACCACCAGGCGGGGGTGTGCAATGCCTGGCCGATTTTCTAATCATCTTCATTCCTCCGCTCGCCGGCAGCATGTGGTGCCAAAACACAGAAAGCCTAACCAAAAATTTATGTTTCTGGTCACTCCTCGCCTTTTTCAGCGTGCTGCTCACCGCCTCACATAAGGGTTATTCAGGCAGAACAGCGGCACAAATAAGGGCACAAGCCGGTTTGGCCGCCAATTGTTTCCTGGCAACCAGCTTCAGCATGTTCAGCCTAACCGTCATCCTCGGCCACCCCAACATCCTCACCCGGCATTGGGTGGTATTCGACCTGATCATCACCCCGTTCCTGCTGATTGGCACACGCGGCGCACTCGCCCAGATTTTCTCAGACGCATCCCTGAGCCCAGCTGAGCCAGGCATTCTCGCTGTCTGCTACAATACTTGCCCACAGGATTTGGGCAGAGCCCTTACCTCCAAAAATCTGCCCGAGCATATTGAAGGGGTCTTATATCTTGCTCCCACACAACCACTCCGGCATCGGCCAGAATGGCCCATCCTGCCCGACCTCACTGCATTAACGGCAAAACTGCGTAGCCGCTCCATCAGGAATGTCGTGTTCGTCCATCACCCCGCACTCGACGGTTGCAGCACCAACATAAACTTCCCGCTTTGGGAAGAAGTTCTCTCTTGCCCGGCGCGTATCTGGCTGGCCTTCGACGTTGCCCCTAGCCTGCCGGAAATGCTGTGCGAAAAATCGGGCGGCTGCAGGCTCATTCCCATCGTAACGGGTCACTTTCTTGACTCGCAGAATATGTTCAAACGCTTCTTCGATATTGTCGCCGCAAGCATCCTGCTGTCTCTTGCAGCCCCCCTCATGGCCGCTTGCACCGTGGCCATAAGTGCCACAAGCAAAGGCCCCATATTCTTCCGCCAGCTCCGCACAGGGGCACAGGGGCATCAGTTCGAGGTGCTTAAATTCCGCACCATGACCCACAACCCTGGCTGCTCTGTACAGCAAGCCAGCCGTAACGACCCGCGCGTTACAAAAATCGGCAAACTCCTGCGGCGCACGTCGCTAGATGAACTACCCCAGCTCATCAATGTGTTATGCGGCGATATGTCGCTCATCGGCCCCCGCCCACACGCGCCAGAAACGAAAGTCGAGGGGCTAAGCTTCGAAAACGCCCTGCAACTCTATCAAATCCGCCACCGGGTAAAGCCGGGCATGACCGGCCTCGCGCAAATTCGCGGCCTTCGCGGCGAAACACCTGCTCTACGGAATCTTGAGCAGCGTCTCGCCAGCGATCTCGAATATATCCAATCCTGGTCGATATGGCTTGACCTCTTCATTCTGTTCAAAACAATTCCGGCGGTGCTGAAACAAACCAATGCCTGGTAAATGCAGCACCGTCTTGCCGCGCACAGCCGGCTCCCCCCCTCCGTTAGGCAGCTACGATGCCGACATCATTATCCTCACGCTCAACCGCCAGCACGACACCATAGAAGCCATAAACTCGGCTCTTGGCCAACGTGGGGGGAGCTTTCATGTTACCGTGCTTGACCAGGGTTCGTCACCAGACATGCTCAGGGAATTACGCAAACTCTTTGCTCACCGTCCAAATTTCGCCCTCTATGAATCGAAAACAAATCTCGGCGTTCCCGGCGGCAGAACGGCTTCTACGGCACTCGGCCACGGGCAGATCATCGTCGCGCTCGATAACGATGCCATTTTCGCCACCCCATGGGTCACAGCAAATGCCGTGCGGCTATTACACCGCTCGCCTGACATCGCAGCCATCGGCTTCAACATTCTGGCCGCCGATGGCATCCATCCAGACCAGACAAGCTGGGGCTACCCTAAAGCCCTACTCCCCCGCTTCAAAGACCATTTTGACACAACCACCTTTGTCGGTGCGGGCCACGCCATAAGGCGCGCCGCCTGGGTTGCTGCCGGCGGGTACGATTCCAGCCTATTCTTTACCTGGGAAGAGTATGATTTCTGCCTGCGCGCCATCGCACTCAACTGGCGCATCATCTACGCAGGCTCGCTGCCCATCATCCACAAGGTCTCACCCGAAGCGAGGCTGTGCTGGAATGACCAGCGGATGCAATATTTCATGCGCAATAGACTCATCATCGGGCGCAAATGGGGTGTCTCCTGGCTGGCACTTTCACCCCTTATCCTCGGCTATCTTATCCGCGCCAAACGCCTGGGGTGCCTGCAAGCCGCCTGGAACGGCATAAAAGCTGCCTGTAATTCCACCACGCCACGCCAAACAATGCCAAAAGCCATGCGCTCATACATCCACCGCAATGAGACAAAACAGCACGGCCCCTGGTTCAACCGGCTGAGACTGGAATTTTTCAGCCCTGCTCCCGCGCCAGCGGATGATTAGCCCGCACCAACGCCTCTAGCCGTTCAGCCAGCACATGGGTATAAATTTCCGTCGTGGAAATATCGCTATGCCCCAGCAGCTTCTGCAGGCTACGCAAATCCGCCCCGCGCGCAAGCAGATGTGAGGCGAATGAATGCCGCAGCACATGCGGCGATAACCGGGCTGGGTCCAGACCCGCCTCAATGGCTACCTGTTTGAGTAACAAGGCAAATCCCTGGCGTGTCATAGGCTGGCGCGGGTCCCGGCCAGGAAAAAGATAGCGGGACTTCGCCACCGATCGCCGCAACTGTACCGCCGCTGCCTTCGCCGCCTCGGAAAGCGGGATCATCCGCTCCTTGCCCCCCTTGCCCTTCACCAACAGCATGGCGGCATCAGTCGACAATGCCTGCGCGGACAATGCCAGCAACTCCGAAACACGCAGCCCGGTGGAATAAAGTATCTCTAGTCCCGCCATCACCTTCAGCCCCGAAACCCCCTTCATATCCCGGGCCGCTTGCAGCAGCGTCTCCACCTCTGATTCGCTCATGTATTTCGGCAAGGCTTTGGGCAGGCGCGGCATCACCAGCTCCACCGCTGGGTTATCCGTCCGCCGTCCCTCACGCAGTAAAAACAAGTAAAATTGCCGCAGCGCCGATAACCGCCTGGCCTGCGTGCGGGCGGAAAGCCCCGAATCTCCAAGGCTGACCATATAAGCCGAAAGCTGCGTCCGGTCCGCCGCCTGCAAGCTGCAGCGCCCGTTCAAAAAAGCCGCGAAATCCTCAAGGTCGCCCCGGTAAGCCGCCAGCGTGTTACCAGCCGCGCCGCGCTCAGCCGCCAGCATTTCCATAAATGCTTCCGCTTGGCTATCTATCGTCATGCACACAATGTGATATGCGGTTCAGACGATGCCTATCAACAGCGAAATTCCTGCCCACCCTGAACGCAGCATCGTTCTGGTCGGACTCATGGGCGCCGGCAAAACGGCCATCGGCAAGCGGCTGGCCGCACAGCTAGGTCTGCCCTTCTACGATGCCGACCATGAGATAGAACGCGCCGCAGGCATGACGATCGCGGAAATCTTCCGTACCCATGGTGAGGCCTATTTCCGCGCGGGCGAAAAGCGCGTGATCGAGCGTCTACTGGGAGGCGGGCGCATCGTCCTGGCACCCGGCGGCGGCGCTTTCATGGACCCAGAAACACGCCGGACAATCCGCGACCACGCAACCTCAATCTGGCTGCGTTGCCCTCTGCCTGTTCTACTCCAGCGCGTGCAGGGGCGCACCCACCGCCCCTTGTTGAATACCAGCGACCCGGCAGAAACCCTAGCCAGGCTCTCGGCCGAACGCAGCCCTATTTACGCCCAGGCGGATATCATCGTCGACGGCACAGAGGATCCTCTTCACGTGACCACAAGCAACGTCATAAACGCCCTTAAAAGCTACCAGGCACCGCATCGGGTAGGGGTCCAACTCTCACAAAACAATTACGATGTGCTGATTGGCCCCAACCTGCTCAAACGTGCTGGCACATTGCTGGCCCCCCTCGTTCCACAGCCGCGCTGTATCATCATCACCGACGAAAACGTCGCCAAATTGCATCTCACCACGCTGCAATACAGCCTGGTGGAAACAGGCATCGCCCACAGCACCCTCACCGTACCTCCTGGCGAGCCTTCCAAAACACTGCAAACCTGGCAATATCTCGTCGAGTCCCTGCTGGAACAAAAGGTGGACCGGCATACCACCGTTATCGCACTGGGGGGAGGGGTTGTTGGCGATCTTGCCGGGTTCGCCGCCGCCACGACCCTTCGCGGCCTGCCTTTCGTACAAATTCCCACCACACTGCTCTCTCAGGTCGATTCAAGCGTTGGCGGCAAAACGGGCGTGAACACCGCGCGCGGCAAAAATCTGGCCGGCGCCTTCCATCAGCCGCTGATGGTCATTGCCGACACCGCCTCGCTCCACACTCTGCCACAACGCGAACTCCGTAATGGCTATGCGGAAATCGTTAAATCCGCCCTCATCGGTGATGCTGCCTTCTATGACTGGTGCGAAGCCCACGGCGCCGCCATGCTGAATGGCGGCGATGCGCTCATGGCGGAAGCCATCACCCGGACTGTACGCTTCAAAGCCTCGGTCGTGGCCGGGGACGAACGTGAAGCCAAGCCCAATAACGGGCGCGCCCTACTGAATCTGGGCCACACATTCGCCCATGCACTGGAAGCCGAGACCGGCTATGGCAGCGCCCTGCTGCATGGTGAGGCCGTAGCCACCGGCCTTGTCCTGGCCACACATCTCTCCGCGCACTTAAAACTGTGCCCGCAGGAAGATGTAAGCCGCATTGCCAGCCATATAACACAAGCTGGGCTGCCATCCCGCATTGCCAACCTCAATGCCGATCACCTGCTCGCACATATGAAGCAGGATAAAAAAATGCGCGACGGCAAGCTCACATTCATCCTCACCAAGGGCATCGGACGTGCTTTCACTTGTAACGAGGTCCCGGAAGATGCCTTACGCGCCACGCTGGTAGCCAACGGCGCAATATAATAGCAACCCGCCAAATAATCGTAACCGATGCGAGCGCCCCACCTCGCGGCGCGGCGTTAATTTCTGGACACTGCAGCCCTGAATTTGGGTGAGGTGATATTGTGGATAGAGACGATCCTAATGCCATGCATCAGCACAGTCATCAGGATGCTTGGGCAGAGCAACCGAGTTCAGCTTTGCGTGGACGCGAATCCCGAAAGATTGTTAGGGAGCAATCCGAGGACAGACTCGCGCAGAGCCGATCAAAGAACCCCATATTTCGGTAGTGTCTCAGTTTGAAAATCCCAAGATTGAGACGGTAGCCAGATAGCTTTTTGCTGCCGTGCGGGCTAGGCTTAGCGGAAAGCATAGGAGCGGCAACGTGAGTGACGTACCACAAAGCCAAAGAGATTTCATCCGTGACGCGATATGGCGTCTTGTCGAAAGCAACAAAGGCACCCTTGCGGAAGAATATGCCAATGCTGAGGAACAGGGCTTAGTACCACGCAAAAGTAATGAGTACGGCATGGATGCCAAGAAATATGGCGAACGGCTCATTGACGATGCGCGCAGAAAAGGTTGGCTCTGATGCCTAAAGGCCCCAAAGGCGAGAAGCGCCCGGCTGACGTGATCGGCAACGCCGTGAAGGTCATGCGGATTGCGACCGGCGAGGAAGAGGACGTAACCACGCCCGCCAGCGCAGCGGCAACGTTGGAGGTATTCCAGATGTGTTCCTCGACAAAAAAGGAAATGTCTCAAAACAACGTATAGAACGCCTGCTTACTTGGCCTTCTCCTTAGCCGGGCTATGTACCATTTCTTGATTTTTGGCTGCGGCATCCGCGTGAGGCTGCATAAGCAGGCCAGATATAACGCAGACTCAGATCTGATTTCCAGAACACCTCATGAACAGATGGCACGGATCTGGCACGGATTGGCCTGAATGTTCCTGGTTTGTCGCGTATCAATCTGAACCGCCAGTGCAGGGCAGGCAACAAAAAACCCCAGGAAACCTGGGGTTTTTATGGCGGACCCGACGCGATTCGAACGCGTGACCTTTGCCTTCGGAGGGCAACGCTCTATCCAGCTGAGCTACGGGTCCGTTAGGCTGCTTTTATCCGTAAAACCCGCGTGGAAGCAACTCCACGCGGGGCGGCTCCTTCTGCCGCTCTCAGCGTGGCAAAAACCCAACCAGCCGCTCCGCCTCGGCCACGATTGGCCCGGCAATCGCCTCGGCGCGGGCGGCACCGTCGCGCAGCACGCGGTCCAGCGCCGGCACATCGTCCAAATATTCCCGCGTGCGCTGGCTTATCGGCCCAATATGCACCACCAGCGCCTCGGCCAGCTTCTCTTTGAACGGCCCGAAACCAGAACCGGCAAACTGCCCTAGTACTTGCTGCTGCGCCTGGCCCGTAACGGCGGCAAATATCCCCACAAGGTTGCGCGCCTCGGGCCGCTCCGCCAATTCCTCCATGCGCTCGGGCAACGGCGCCGGGTCGGTCTTCGCCTTGCGTATCTTTGAAGCAATTATATCCGCCGAATCGGTCATATTTATCCGGCTAAAGTCCGACGGATCGGATTTGGACATTTTCTTCGTGCCGTCACGCAAACTCATCACCCGCGCGCTCTCCTTCAGCACCAGCGGCTCAATGCGCGGGAAGAAGGGCACCCCGTAATCATGGTTGAATTTCTCGGCAATGTCATTGGCCAGTTCAAGGTGCTGCAACTGGTCATCCCCCACCGGCACCTTGGTGGCGTGGTAGGCGTGAATATCCGCCGCCATTAAATTCGGGTACACAAACAACCCGGTGGAAACCTCTTCCTGGTTCTTACCCGCCTTGTCCTTAAACTGCGTCATGCGCTTCAGCCAGCCCATGCGGGCAACGCAGTTAAATATCCAGGCCAGGCGCGTATGGGCGGAAACACCGGATTGGTGGAACAGAATAGAGCGCTCCGGTGAGATGCCGCAAGCCAGCAGCAAAGCCGCCATCTGGCGTGTCTGCTGGCGTAACGCCTCCGGGTCCTGCCACACCGTAATGGCATGCAGGTCCACCAGGCAGAAGGCGCATTCATCCTCGCCATCCTGCAGCGCCACCCAGTTGCGCAGCGCGCCCAGGTAGTTGCCAAGCGTGGCAATGCCCGTGGGCTGAATGCCGGAAAATATGCGTGCCATGTGCCAATTGCCTCCGTTGTTATAGCTGGGGTTAGCCGCCCGGCCAAAAACGGACAATGGGCAAATTCAGCAATACCGGATACCGGCCCTGGCGGGGGCGCCGCGTCAAGCCCGCGCGCGGCGGCGGCGCAGCAGGCGCATCAGCATATCCACGTCAAAAGCCCGCAGCAGCAGGCCTGGGCCAAAATAAAAAACACCCCCAACCAGGGTAAGCAGCAAAAACGCCGCAATGCCGGCCTTGCCTGGCGGCAGCAGCCATTCAGCGGCAAACAGGGCGGCGGCCATTATGGCGCCAGCCAGCAGCGTGCGCGGCACACGGGCGCGGCTCAGCGCATCCAGGGCAAAATGCCCGCGGCGGCGCAACAAAAACACCAGCCAGGCAGCGTTGAAGGCCGACGAAAGAGATGTGGCAAGCGCCGGCCCCATCGCCTTAAGCGGGTGCATGAAAAGCAAATTAAGGCACAAATTCAGCGCCACCGCGGCAAGGCTAATCTTCAGCGGCGTCATCGTATCGCCCCGCGCGTAAAAACCGGGCGTAAACACCTTCACCAGCGCGAACACAGGCAGGCCAATGGCGAACGCCGCCAGGGAGTGGCCTGCCAAAATAGCATTATGCTGGGTAAAAGCCCCACGCACGAACAATACATCCATCACCTGCCTGCCCGCCACGGCAAGCCCTATGGCCGCGGGCAAGGTCAGCATCAGCACGGTTTCCATGGCGCGGTTCAACGCCCCCAGCGCCGCCCCATGCTCGCCAAGCGCTATATGCCGTGTCACCGCCGGCAGCAGCACCGTGCCCACGGCCGTGCCAATCACCCCCAGCGGCAACTGGTTCACGCGGTCGGCATAGTAAAGAATTGAAACAGACCCGGCTGGCAGCAGCGTGCCGATGATAATATCGATGGAAAGGTTGAGCTGCGTCGCCCCTGCCCCCACCAAAGCCGGCCCCATCCGCCGGAACAGGCTTTTAATGCGTGGCGAGAAACGCAGACGCGGCCACGTAAAACGCATGCCGGCGCGGCGAATATCCCAAAACACCAGGGCAAGCTGGGCAATGCCGGAAACACTCACACCCCAGGCAAAAGCATAACCCGGGTTGGGCGCATACGGCGAAAGCCCAAGCAAAAAGCCGATGGAAAACAAATTGAACAGCACCGGCGCCGCCGCCGCCGCCGCAAACCGCCCCATGGCATTCAACACGCCCGAAAACAACGCGGTGAGGCAGACAAAGAAAAGATACGGGAACATGATGCGCGTAAGCGCCACGGCCAGGGTAAATTTGGCGTGGTTGCCAACAAAGCCCGGCGCCAGCACATACAGCACCCAAGGCATGCAAATTTCGCCCAGAATGGTGAGGCCACCGAGCCAGAACGCCATGACTGCCGTGGCTTCCTCGGCAAAACCGGTGGCGGCGTCCAACCCGTCCTTATGCAGAATGGCGGAAATCGAGGGCACGAAGGCGGCGTTAAACGCACCCTCGCCAAACAGGCGGCGGAATAAATTGGGCAGGCGCAGCGCCACAAAGGCGGCATCGGCAACAGGCCCGGTGCCCAGCATGGCGGCAATCAAAATATCGCGCGCGAAGCCGAGCACGCGGCTCGCCATCGTCCAAAGCCCCACTGTAAAGGCGCCGCGCATCATGCCATTGCCCTGCACCAAGAAAAAAACGCGGCAAACCCCGCGGGCACGGGCCTTACTGCGTGTTCTGGGCGGCGGCCTGCAAATCGGCGGCGCGGGCCAAAATCCGGTTCTCCAGCCCATTGGCCAGAGACGGGTCAGCCGGGGCATCCACCCAGCCCGAACCTGTTTGTACCTGGTGGAACACGCTCACCTGAATGGCATTGGCGGTAAGCTGCTTGCCAAGGATATAGGCGTTGACCTTGAAACGCTCGCCCGGCGTGCCAGGCGGAGAATACCAATCGGTGATAATGACCCCGCCAAACGGATCCGCCGAAACCAGCGGCATGAAGGAGAGCGTATCCAGCGCGGCACGCCACAAATAGGCGTTCACCTGAATTTGCGCGGCCTGGCCATTTGTGGTGCTGGCCCCGCCCTTGCCAAACACCCAGGAGAGCCCCCCGGTATCCGCGCCGGCCTGCTGCGGCGGCACGCCCTGGTTCAGCGTGGGGTCGTTAATCTGCGCCTGAGAGGTCTTTACCCCGCTGCCGCAAGCGCTAAGGCTCAGCAGGCTCACGGCCAGGGTGGCAGACACGGCAATTTTTCCAAAACGCTGCAAGTCGACTCTCCAAGGCGCAAAACTGCAAGCTGTTTAGCGGCAGCACGTTCATCCGCCAAGGGCAGGCGGTAATAGAGCATAAAAAAGGGTGGCGGATTGCCCCGCCACCCCCTTACCCAGCAAGCCGGGCTTAAGCGCTTACCACTTGATGGTGGCACCGGCGGCCACGCCCTGGGCGTGAGAATTGCCGTGCGGCAGGGTGGTGGCGGTGGAACCATGCACGTTGCCGTACATATACTGCACGAACAGGCTCATCGGCTTGGCAACCACATAGTTGGCGCCCACGGCCACACCATATTCGCTCAGCGTATGGCCCTGCACCTCGGCGCCCACCTTGCCATTGGCTTCCTGGCTATCGAAGAACGAAGCGCCCAGCGCGTAAGGCCCGTTCACGTAAGACGCGCCAACGATATAGGCCATGGCATCGCGGCCGCCCTTCTTCTTGAACTGATACCCATCAACCACGGAACCCGACTTGACGTTGGCGCCCAGCGTGATGTTGTCAGCATTGGTGAACAGGCCGGTGATGGTGGTCTGAATACCCGCCTGGAACACGCCCATCGGCGAATAGGCCTGCGCCCCGGTGGTGTTACCCAGCGGCGAGGAGCGCAGATAACCAACCGAGAGCTTGGTATCGAACGCCCCGGCCTTCACGCTGTAGCCGGCCATCGCGTCAAACGTGTTGCGGCGGCGGCTGGCGCTGCCCCCGGCAACGGCGCTGTTCAGCTCGCTGCTCGAGCTGGAAATGGCCGAAGCGCCTTCCTTGATGCCGTTGGAGTTCGGCTCAAAGCTCACGATAAAGCCGAACTTGCCGTCCAGCACGGGGTCCTGAATGGACGGGGATATGTAAACGATCTTGTCGGTCGTATACAGCGCCCCTTGGTCGGCATAGATGAAATTGCCCGGATGGCCGGACGGCAGCAGGTTGATCAAACCGCCATCGGCGGTCCACTGGGCGCCATCGCCGAACTGCTCAATCACGCCATACTGCATCAGGGTAAAGGCGCCATCGGTCTGGCCAAAGCGGGCATAGCCATATTCGGCAGTGCCCAGGTAGCCATAAGCGCGGCGGACATACAGCCCGTTCACACCGTTGCTGGAAGCGCTGTTACCGTTCACGCCATTGCCATTCGCGCTGCTCAGCGCGGTGCGCAGCTCAACCTGGGCGCCATAGGCAATGCCGTTCGTGGTCATGCCGTCAAAGCCGGGGTACAGGCGCACATCGCCGATCGTGCCCAGCGAGTTGTTCTTGTACGAGGTGGCACCGGAACCGCCGCTCATGCCATTACCGCCGACAACGCCGAACATGTACTGCAGATACCCGTTCAGATGCACCTTAACAGTACCAGGGGCGACCGGGCTGGCCGCCTGGGCATGTGCCGCGCCGGCGGCGAGCAAAGTACCTGCAGCGGCAACAGTGGAAAGAAGAAGCTTGCGCATGAAATTCATCTCCTAGATCGCCGGTAGCCCGGCATTCGTATCGTTAAAGCCTCGAAAGAGCCGCTTCCGGCCCACCCGTCACGGCCATGCGGCCGGACGTTTCCGCCCCTTAAGACCTCACTGAGAAATAGAGGCAATGCTTCCTGGCCTGGTTACGGCCATTTCGGCGCGACTGTGGCCAAGCCGCAACATGTATATGACATTAGTATGAAATTTTTCGCCGAAATCTCTAGTAAAATCCTCATTATGTCACTTTTATGACAGATTTAACCTTAATATAAATACTATTTCTATAGGGAATTATGTAAATTTTCCCCGGGCATGAATCGCATCCATTCCGGGCGTCAAGTTAATTGCCAATTTGGCATAAACACTTCTATCGCGCCGGCCATGGCGCAGATTTTCCTCAAGCTGCGCACGTTGCGCCCGGTAATGCCGCCCAGCGCCGCGCAACGTGCCGGCCGCGCCAGCCGCGCGAGGCGGCGCCAGCCCAGCGCCCCCAGCCCAGGGGCGCCAGCATGGCTTTTGGTGGCAAAGGCCGGAGAGATGAATATAACATCCGCCCCGGCCCGGCGCGCCCGCACCACATCGCGCGCCCTATGGGCCGAAGATGTCACAATCCCCGGCAAGGGCTGCACACCGCGCCGCCCGCCGCGCAAATGCAGCCCGGCCCGCAGCGCCGCCGCCAGCCGCGCATCGCCCGCCACCACTAAAATAAGGCGCCGCGCCCGGCAGAGCGCGGCCACGCGCCGCGCCAGCGCCACCCGGTCCGCCGCGCCATCGTGCCGGAACACCACCCCGCACAACCCGCGCGGCAACCGGCCAATAACCGGCAGCGGGTCGGGCAGGCGCGCCTGATCCGTGAAAAACCACAAGGGCGGCAATGCGGCGGGGCGCTTTACCGCGCGCCCCCAGGCCAGTAACGCTGCATCCATGGCCGACCCTAGCCCGATCGCCGCAAACCTGAAAACCATCCTGCGCCGCATCGAAGCCGCGGCGCGGGCCGCCGGGCGCGACCCGGCCGGCATCACCCTGGTCGCCGTCAGCAAAACCCATCGCGTGGCGGCGGTGCGCGCCGCGCTGGCGGCGGGGCAGAGCGTGTTCGGCGAAAACCGCGTGCAGGAGGCAGCGCAGAAATTCCCGCTTCCGGGGGCCAAGCTGCGCCTCATCGGCGGGCTGCAAACCAACAAGGCGGCGCAGGCCGTGCAACTGGCCGATGCCATAGACAGCCTGGACCGCCCGCGCCTGGCCGATGCCATCGGCAACGCCGCGCAAAAACAAGGCCGCCTGCCCGAATTGCTGGTGCAGGTGAATATCGGCGATGAACCGCAGAAATCCGGCATCGCCCTTGCCGATGCGGATAATTTCATCCGCGCCATGCGCGCCCGCTTCGGCACCAGCCTGGCCGGGCTTATGTGCATACCGCCCGAGGGCGAGGATCCTCTACCCTATTTCCAGCACCTCGCCACCATGGCCGATACGCACGGCCTGCCCGTGCGCTCCATGGGCATGTCGGGCGATTTCGAGGCCGCCATACAAGCCGGGGCCACCCATGTGCGCATCGGCAGCGCCATTTTCGGCAGCCGCGCCTAGCGCGCTTGTAACCGGGGCACGCCTTTTACCCGAAAAACTGTGGCTTTTAGGGTGGAATTACAGTCCTATCCTCTGGGCGCGGGCATGTTTTGGCTGTAATGGCAGGGTCGTTTTGTATTTTTGGGAGCTAATGCCCCGGTGATCAGGCTATCGGTCCCGTTCCGCCAAGCAGTATCCCGGCTCAGCCCCGCGCTGATGCTGCTCTTTTCTCTTGGCTTCATCCTTGTCGGCCGGGCCGACCAACGTTTCGACAACCAGCTCCGCTCCGGGCTCAACGACATCCTCGCCCCGGCCTATATGGCCTTCTCCGCCCCCATCGAGGCCGCGGAGCACGGCACCGGCTTTATCGGCCACCTTTTCTCGCTAAGCGCCGAAAACGCGCAACTGCGCGAACAAAACGCAGAATTACTGCAATGGCAGGAAGTGGCCATGGCCCTGCAGGCGCAAAATGACGCGCTAAAGGCCGAGCTGCATTACACCCCCCCGCCCGCGCCGGAATTTACCACCGGCGAGGTGGTGGCCGATACTGGCGGGGTTTACGACCGTTCAGTGCTGGTATTGGTGCCGCCCGCCAATGGCAACCCGCAAAGCCTGGTGGGCGCCGTGGCCATGGATGGGCGCGGCGTGGCCGGGCGGGTGGTGGAGGCAGGCGCACGGGCGGCGCGCGTGCTGCTGATTACCGATATTAACAGCCGCGTCCCCGTGGAAATCGGCACACATGGCAGCCCAGCCCTTATGGCGGGGCGCAATACGCCCGACCCGTCGCTCATTTACTGGTCTCCTGGCCATCCGCCGGCAGAAGGGGCAATGGTGCTCACCTCATCCCAAGGCGGCGCCTTCCCGCCCGGCCTGCCTGTGGGGGTGGTGCATTACGATGCGCAAAACAACCCCGTGGTACTGCCCCTGGCCAATCTCGGCGCGCTGCGCCTGCTACGGTTATTCAGCTACCCGGATAATTTGCCGGTACTAACCCCAATCCCCCCTACCAAGCCAGCCGCCGCGCCGCGCCACGGCAAGCGGTAGCATGGGCCGGTTGCCTGCTGCACGGCGGCGCCAGGCATTTTGGCGCCAGCTAGACGCCGCGGCCCGCTGGGCCGTGCCCAGCACAATGCTCGTCCTCGGCTTGTTCCTGCTTGGCCTGCCTTTCCACATTCCCGGACAGGCCCTGCTGCGCCCAGCCTACGCCATGGGCTGCGTGTATTTCTGGACACTGTTCCGTCCCGGCTCACTGCCCTCGCCACTCACCGCGCTCATCGGGCTGTTGCTGGATCTCCTGGGCGTCACACCAACCGGCCTATGGGCGTTTCTGCTGGTGCTGCTGCAAGCCTCCACCCTGCTGGCCCGCCGCCGCCTGGCGCCCAGGCGCTTCCTGCTCACCTGGGCAGCGTTTTGCGGCTTCGCCGCCGCCGCCTCCGTACTCTCCTGGGCATTACAATCGGCGCTAACCCTCACCCTGCTGCCTGCCTGGCCCGCCGGGCTGCAAATCATCATCGCGGCTTGCCTGTATCCGGCCTTGTCCGCGCTGCTGGTGCGCATCCATCGCGGCCCGGCCGCCGTGGAGCTGGCATGAGGCGCGCGGCCAAGGAGCGCAATGCCTTTAGCCGGCGCGCCGCGCTCATCGGCGCCGGGCAGGCTCTGGTGTTCGGCGGCATCGCCGCACGGCTTTATAACCTGCAAATCACCAACCATTCCAAATACGCGCTCATGGCGCGGCAAAACTCCATCTCAGAACGGCTGGTCGCACCCGAGCGCGGGCTCATCACCGACCGGTTTGGTGTTGTCCTGGCCGGTAATCAGCAGCATTGGCGCGCCTTGTTCATGAAGGCCATGGCGCCGGAACCAAACGCGGTGCTGGAGAATTTCTACGCGCTGGTAAATATCACCAGCGCCGAAAAAGCCCGCATCGCCAGAGATCTGGCCGGGCATCCTGGCTATATTCCGGTGTTGCTGAAAGATTATCTCGACTGGCAGGACATGGCCGCCATCGAGGTTAACACCCCTAATCTGCCCGGCGTCATCGTGGAGGTAGGGGCAAGCCGCGCCTATCCGCTTGGCCCCGTGGCGGCGCACCCCGTGGGCTACGTTGCCCGGCCAAACCAGGAAGAAGCCCAGGCCAACACGGTGCTGGCCCTGCCTGGCATGCGGATCGGGCGCGCCGGCGTGGAAAATGAGCAGGATACCGTGCTGCGCGGCGTGCCCGGCTTTGTGCAAACCGAAACCAACGTGCATGGCGTGGTGGTGCGCGAAGTGGCGCAGGATTCCGGCACACCGGGCGAGAATGTAACACTTGGGCTGGATGCCGGGCTGCAGCAACTGGCCGTGCAGAGCCTGGCGGATAATACCGGCGCCGTGGTGATGCTGGATGCCGTTAATGGAGAAATCCTGGCTTTGGCCAGCACCCCCAGCTTCGACCCTGCCCTGTTCGACACGGGCGTGCCCACCGCGGTGTGGAATAGCTGGATGACAGACCCCAGGCACCCGCTGCTCAACAAGGCCACTTGCGGCCTGTTCGCGCCCGGCTCCACATTCAAGCCCACCGTAGCGCTGGCGGCCATGAAGGCCGGAACGCTAACGGCGGACACTATTCACACCTGCCCCGGCTACCTTAAGCTGGGCAGCCATGTTTTTTGGTGCGACGACCATGCGGGGCATGGCGCCATCAACGTCGTCACCGCGCTGCAGGTTAGCTGCGACGTGTTCTTCTATAAGGTCGCGCTGGACACTGGCATCGACCCCATCGCGGCAATGGCGCACCGTATGGGGCTTGCCACCGATCTGAAGCTGGATCTGCCCAACGCGGCCACGGGGCTGGTGCCCACCCATGAATGGGCGCGCGAGCACCGTATCAGCTGGGTTCTGGGCGACACGGTGGTGCAAGGCATCGGCCAAGGCTACACGCAGCTCACCCCGCTGCAGCTTGCCACCATGATGGCGCGTATAGCCAGCGGTAACGAGGTACAGCCGCATATAACCAGGCGCATCGGCGGTGTGCTGCAACCCGCGAGCACCACAGCCGCACCGCCGCTGAATGTGGATGACCAGCATTTGGCCATTGTGCGCAAAGGCCTGTTCGAGGTGGTCAACACCCCCAACGGCACAGGCTACGCCGCCCGCCTGCTGCTGCCGGATGTGCAGATGGCCGGCAAAACCGGGACGGCCCAGGTTCACAACAACACTTCCACGCAAGAGCGGGATAATTTTAACGACATGCAACTGGCCTGGGCACAGCGGCCCAATGCGCTGTTCATCGCCTATGCGCCATTCGAGACTCCGCGTTACGCCATTGCCGTTGTGGTGGAGCACGGCAATTATGGCGCACAATCCGCCGCCCCCATCGCCCATGCCATGATGACCTACGCCCTGCAGCACGACCCGGCCGGGCGTGACACGCCGCTTACCGGCCCCTTGCAAACCGCCACCCCCGCCCCTCCGGTAACCGGCACATGATGCTCGAATCCTCGCTCTCGCTACGGCGCCCATTCCGCGATCGTTCCTTTGGCCTCCTGCACAAATTCCTGCGCATTAACTGGCTGTTCGTGTTCTGCGTATGCTTGCTGGCGGGGGTGGGGTACGCAGCACTTTACTCGGCGGCGGGCGGCAGCCCGCAGCCTTACGCGCAAGGGCAGATCATCCGCTTCGCCGGGATGCTCGTGGTGATGATCGTCATCGCCATGACCGACATACGGTTCATTGCCAAAATGTCATGGCTGGCTTATGCCGCCGGCATCGTGCTGCTGCTGGTCGTCATGAAATTCGGCCATACCGGGCTGGGCGCCAAACGCTGGATCGATCTCGGCCCCATCGAGGTGCAGCCCAGCGAGCTGATGAAGCTATTCCTCGCCATGGCGCTGGCGAATTATTTCAAACGCGCCACGCCGGAGCAGACGGGCAGCCTCCTTTTCGTCGCGCCCGCGGCCTTGGCGATTCTCATTCCCGTTGCACTTATCCTCAAGGAACCTAATCTGGGTACCGCCATCATCACCGCCGCCATCGGCGCCACGGTGTTGCTGGGGGCAGGGGTGCGCTGGTGGTGGTTCGCCATCATCATCGCCGTCATGGCCATTGCAGCCCCTGTGCTGTACACGCACCTGCACGCCTACCAGAAGGCGCGCATCACCATCTTCCTCAATCCCGGCGCCGACCCGCTGGGCGCCGGCTACAACATCATCCAATCCAAAATCGCGCTCGGCTCGGGCGGGTTTTTCGGCCAGGGCTATCTGCACGGCACGCAAAACCAGCTTAACTTTCTGCCCGAGAAACAAACCGATTTCGTCTTCACCATCATCGCCGAGGAATTTGGCTATGCTGGCAGCATGGCGGTGCTGGCCCTGCTGTTTTTCATGATCACGCTCGCCTTCCACACCGCCATGACCTGCGGCCATATGTATGGCCGGCTCGTGGCCTTGGGCGTCGGCACCAACCTGTTCATGTATTGCTTCGTCAATCTCTCCATGGTCATGGGGCTTATCCCGGTGGGCGGGGTGCCGCTGCCGCTTGTCTCATATGGCGGCTCCGCGCTCACGGCGGTCATGCTGGGGTTCGGCGTGCTGCAATCGGTGCATGTGCACCGCGATGTGGAATTTACCGGCCACACGGATGACTAACCCCGCCATGCCCATATTGGTGTTCGATTCCGGTATTGGCGGGCTGGGCGTGGTGGCGCAATTACGCGCACTCGCCCCTGGCGTGGCGCTTACCTACCTCGCCGATAACGGCTTCTTCCCCTATGGCGAAAAGCCCGACGATATTCTGCTGGCACGCATACTCGATGTGGTTGGCCGCGCCATCGCGCATCTGCGCCCGCAGGCGCTGGTGGTGGCGTGCAACACAGCCAGCACCATCGCCCTGCCCGCCTTGCGTGAAGCATTTTCACTCCCCATCATCGGCTGCGTGCCGCCCATAAAACCAGCCGCCGCCGCCAGCACCAGCAAAACCATCGGCGTACTGGCCACGGCGGCCACGGTAAGGCGGCCTTATCTCTCAAATCTCATCGCGCGTTTCGCGCCCGCGTGCACCGTGCTCTCACTCGGCACGCCCAGCCTGGCGGAGCTGGCGGAACGCAAATTCCGCGGCGCCAGCGTGGATGTTGCCCCCGCCATCGCGCCCTTGTTCACCCAGCCGGGCGGCGAGGCCATAGATGCCATCGCCCTGGGCTGCACCCATTACAGCTTTCTGCTGCCAGAATTCGCAGCGCTTTATCCTGGCATTTCCTGGTTCGACCCGGCTTTGCCCGTGGCACGGCAAACGCTCAGCCGCCTTACGCCGCTGCCGCCGCTGGCGGAAACAGGGCAGACAGCCTATTTCATATCCGAAACACTACCGCTGCCCCTGCTCGCCCCTTACGGCTTCAACCGTGCAGAAACATGCCAATGGTAAGCGCCGTGCCAATGGCCGCCACCGCAATGCGCAGCACGTTAATCGGCGCGCGGCGCAGAATCGCCACACCGATATAGCCGCCGATAATCGCGGTAACGCACTGGTCCGCCGCCAGCCCCCAGGCAACATGGCCGCGCACCACAAATATAACCACGGCGGACACATTCATCACGGCGGCCAGCACATTCTTGGTGGCCCCGGCATGGCGCACCGCCAGCCCCGCGGCGGTAAGCGCGGCGAGCATGAGAATACCTATGCCGCCCCCAAAATAACCACCATAAACCGCGATAATGAATTGCAGCACCACCGCCAGCCTGGGCGGCAGCGCCGGAGCCTCGCCCGCCTGGCGCGGGCGCGCGAAAAAATTACCCCAGACGAAGACAAGCGTGGCGAATAGAATGAGCCAGGGCACGAGATGGGTGAACACCGTAACCGGCGTTTCCAGCAGCAGCACCGCGCCAATGGCACCGCCAATTATGGAAACAACAAACAAGGTGCGCAAAGACAGCCCCGCCACCCCCTGGGCCATGCCACGCCCGGCCCAGCCCATGGTAACCTGCGCCGGAAACAAGGCGATGGTGGAGTTGATATTGGCCGCGCGCGGGTCCAGCCCCGCAAAAAGCAGCGCCGGAAAGGTGAGGAACGACCCGCCACCGGCAACGGCATTCTGCGCCCCGGCCAAAAACCCAGCAATGCCGACCAGGACATAGCCCAGCATTATATAAGTTGCCGCAATTCTTCCGCCGGGGGCCGCGCGCCGATGCGGCTGATGGCCAAGGCAGCCGCCTTGGCCCCCAGCGTGCCCGCCGCCTCCAGCCCCGCGCCGCGCGTGTAGGCGGCCAGAAACCCGGCGGCATAGGCATCGCCCGCGCCAGTGGTATCCACCACCGCAACCGGCGCAGCAGGCACCTCAATCTTCTGGCCCTCATGCAGAATCACACTGCCATTCTCGCTTTGCGTCAGCACGGCCAGCTTCACGTCGCGCGCTGCGGCCACGGCGGCATCGGCAAAATCGTTGCACTGGTACAGGCTGCACACCTCCGCCTCGTTGGCGAAGAGAATATCCACCCCCTGCGCGATCAGCCTGCGGAACCCATCGCGGTGCCGGTCCACGCAAAACGCATCAGAGAGCGAGAGCGCGGTTTTGCGCCCGGCGGCGCGGGCCATGCGCGCCGCCTCGGCAAAAGCGCTCTGCGCGGCGGGCGGGTCGAACAAATAGCCTTCCAGATAGGTCACGGTGGAGGCGGCGATCACCGTCTCGTCCAAATCGTGCAACGAAAACTCGCCGCCCGCGCCCAAATATGTATTCATCGTCCGCTGCCCATCTGGCGTAACAAGGATAAGGCAGCGCGCGGTGGGAATGGGCTGAGTGAGCGGCCTGGTGGTGTAATGCACGCCCACGGCGGCAATCTCGCGGCGGAACACCTCGCCCATTTCATCCGCCCCCACTTTGCCGAGAAACGCCACCTTGGCACCCAAGGCCGCGGCCACGGCGCAGGAATTGGCAACAGACCCGCCCGAGGCGGTCAGCCCGCCCTGCATCGCCGCCGTCAGGCGCGTGGCCGTATCCGCGTCAATCAGCGACATCGCCCCCTTTGGCATATCGTGACGGCTTAAAAATGCGTCATCGGCCCGCAACAGATAATCGACAATGGCATTGCCGATCCCGGTAATATCGAAACTTGTCGTGGACATTGCTGCAAACTCTCCCTCACGCGCTGGGCCAGCCGTTAGCATCCCGGCTCGATTGCGGCAAAGCATGGCTGAGTTGTCCCGATGCTTGGCGGCGTGCTAGGCGGAAGAGATGCAACGGATAGAGCCAGGGAGGAATTGTGTTCGGCAAACGCAAACCAGATGAGCCAGCGCCGGCCAAGCCGCAGCCATCACAGGCCACGCCAGAGGCTGTGATCGCCAGCACTCAGGCCACCCCGGAAGAAACAAGTCCGGCCGGTGCCCCCATCCCCCCCAGTTTCAAGGAGACTACCCTCATGGCTCGTTCCCCCTTCGCCCCGCCGCCCGTGCCGTCCACGCCAGCCAATCTGGTGCCGCCCGCCAATGTGCCACCCGCCAATGTGCCGCCAAGCATACCTTCCCGCGCCAGCTTTACCGGCACACCCGCGCGTGAGCCGGTGGCGGACCGCCGCACCCTGGTGGTCGGCCGTGGCATCAGCGTGCAGGGCACGGTGCAGGATGCCGAGCGCCTGGTGGTGGAAGGCACGGTGGAGGCCAACAGCATCAACGGGCTGACGGAACTCTCCATTGCCCAGGGCGGCGTGTTCAAGGGCGAGGTCGAGGTGGAAGAATCCTAGATCGCCGGCACCATCGACGGCACGCTGGTTGCCCGCCAAACCCTGGTTGTGCGCGGCACTGGCCGCGTGCTGGGCACGGCGCGCTGCCGCCGCCTGCAGGTGGAAGATGGCGGGCAAATCACCGGCCGTATCGAAATGCTGGGCACCGACACCCCGCCTTCCACCGAAAATTGAGGGCAATGGCCCCGCGCCGCCATTTCTCTTGACATATCCGTCATATCGTCTTCGTATGGCGCCTAACGATAACGTTAGGCGCCTTTTAACGTGCCAGATGGAGACGCTTCATGCGTAAATACGCACTCGCCGCCACGGCCATTCTGGGGGTTGCGGCCAGCCTGCCGGCCCGCGCTGGCAGCCTGTATGTGTTTGGCGACAGCCTGTCCGATGACGGCAATTTATACCATCTCATCGGTCTGCCGCCCGCGCCCTATTACGATGGGCATTTCTCCAACGGCAAAATCTGGGTGGAATATCTGCCCGGCCTGACTGACCTCAGCGGCTCTCCAACCGATAATTTCGCCTATGGCGGCGCCTTCACCGGCCCCATCACGGTAAATGGCACATATTACGGCACAAATCTGGAGGGCGCGAGCCTGCCCGGCATCAGCACGGAAATCGCCGGTTTCGCCGCCTCTGGCGGGCATTTCAGCGCGGGTGATGTGGTTACGCTCTGGGGCGGTGCAAATAATTACTTCCTTTACGCGGGTTTGGTGCAAGCCAATCCCAGCCAGGCCGTGCCGCTCGTCACCTCCGCCGTCAGCACCGCCATCACCCAGCTCACGGCGGATGCCACAAGCCTCGCCCAGCTTGGCGCGCGCACGCTCATCGTGCCGAATGTCCCTAATCTGGGCGAAACACCCGCTTATAACGGCTCCGCCCTGGGCACCGCGCTGGGCAATGCCTTCGCCAGCCTGCACGATGCCGCCCTGCCCGCCGCCATGGAGCGCGTGCACAACGCCACCGGCGCCAATATCATCGTGTTGAACACCCAGCAGCTTCTCAACAACGTCATCGCCAACCCGTCTGTCTATGGTTTCACCAACGTCACCCAGGCCTGCATCAATGTCTCCGCATGCCTCAATGGCAGCGCCGCCACCCAGGCCGATTATGTGTTCTGGGACGGCGTGCATCCCACCACCCACGCGCAGAACTACATCGCCCGCTACGCCGCCACCTCTCTCAACGGGTTCGAGAGCCTGAGCATCCCCGGCCAGCTCGGCACACAAGGCGCACTGGATTTCAACACGCTGCTCGATGACCGCATGGATGCGCTGCGCGCCGGCGCCACCGGCTTGTCTTACAACATAGATGGCGCCACGGGCAGCAACGCCGCCCCAGACCAGAAGCTGGGCATCTTCATCAGCGCGGGCGGCGGGTTTGGCAACCGCAACAACAGCGATACGGCGCTGGGCTACAGCTATAACGACGCCGTGGTCGCCCTGGGTGCAGATTACCGCTTCACCCAGCACATCATGGCCGGGCTGGCGCTGGGCTATGGCAGCAACCACGCCAATATTAACGAGGGCGGAACGGTGCGCGACAATGCCTTCGAGCTCGGCCTGTACGGGCTGGCACAATGGAACCACGCCTATGCCACGCTCGCAGCCTCTTACGGCCATGGCTGGTATAATACGCAAACCCCCGGCGTTATCGGCAATGCCCCTACCGGCAAGCCCACCGGCACATCCTACGCGGTGGATGCGTTCGGCGGCTATCTCTTCCCCGTGCTGCCCAGCCTGCAACTAGGGCCGGAAGCGGGGCTGACCTATACCAACACAGGCCTTGGCGCCTACACCCAAAGCGGCGACCCGCTACTGACGCAAAGCGTGTATTCCCAGGGCTATCAGCAGGTTTTCGCCACCACCTCGCTCGTGGTCAGCGGGCAATGGCAGGCTGGCGGCGTGGCGCTTTCGCCTTACGCCAAAATTGGCGCGCAAATCCTGCTCTCTGGCCGCAACGCCAAATTCACCAGCAGCTTTACCGGTGAGCCTGTAGTGGCCCTGACCAGCACCTACCCCAAGCTGCCGCCCGCCTGGGCGGTGTTCACGGTGGGCGCCAATGCCAGCATCACCCGCCAGCTTTCCGCCAGCGCCAGCCTGGACACCACCGGCTTCATGTCCACCGGCAACAGCCTGCTGCTCTCCGCGGGGCTGCGTTACAGCTTTTAACCGGCGCGCAGCACCTCAATCTTGTCCCAGATGGCGGCGGCAAGGTTGAGGCCCTCGAACCGCGCAATCTGCTGCAGCCCGGTTGGCGAGGTCACGTTTATTTCGGTCAGGTAATCGCCAATCACGTCGATCCCCGTGAACAGCAGCCCCTGCGCCTTGAGTGTGGGCGCGATGGCGGCACAGATTTCAAGCTCCCGCTCCGTGAGCTTCGCCGGTTCCGGCCGCCCGCCCGCATGCATGTTCGAGCGTGAATCGCCCTCGGCCGGCACGCGGTTAATGGCCCCCAGCGGCTCGCCATCGATGAGAATAATGCGCTTATCGCCCTTGCGCACGGCTGGCTCATAACGCTGCACCATCAGCGGCTCGCGCGAGGCGGCGAAGAACATATCCAGCAGCGAGCCGAGATTCTCGTCATCCGGCTTGATGCGGAACACCCCGATGCCGCCATTGCCGAAGAGCGGCTTAACGATGATGTCCTTGTGCAAGGCGCGGAAATCGCGGATCGCCTGCCTGTCCCAGCTTACCAGGGTGGGGGGCATGAGATGGGGGAAATGCATCACCAGCAGTTTTTCCGGCGCATTGCGCACGGCAACCGGGTTGTTCACCACCAGGGTTTTGGGGTGGATATGCTCCAGCAGATGGGTGGCGGTAATATACGCCATGTCGAAGGGCGGGTCCTGGCGCATCAGCACCACATCCATGCCCGAGAGGTCCGTTACCGTCTCGCCCCCAAACGAAAAATGCGCGCCAGCCACATTCTGCACCGTAACCGGCTTTACCCGCGCCAGCAGGCGGCTGCCATCCAGCCACATATGCGGCACCTCGTAATGCCATAATTTATGCCCGCGCGCCTGCGCCTCCAGCATCAGGGCAAAGGTGGAATCGCCTGTAATATCGATGCTGTGCAGAGGGTCCATCTGCACCGCCACTTTGAGAGCTGCCATACCATCCTCGACTGTAACAGGAGGCAAGCTATCAGGAGGCGGGCGGACGCTCCAGTGCTGCGGAGGTCAGGCCGGGGCGGGTGAGGCTTTGCATGCAGCCCGCCGCATTGCCATTATCCGGCACGGCGGCAGCCACGCGGGGTGTACCCGCGGCATCGGGGTACAAAAAAACCTGCAAGCCGCACACCGCCGACTGATAAACCCAAACCTGGGCCGGGCCATCTACCCGGCGCAGCATGGGCTGGCCAAAATCCGCCGCCAGCATTTGCGGCGTGGTGCCCGCCAGCGCCTGCGGGCTGGCGGGCATGGCCGCATTTAAGGCGGAAGCGGAGGAATTGGGATCGGCGCAACCGGCAAGGCCGGCCAGCCCGAGTCCTAACGCCAAAAATCTGAAAACAGCGTGGCCAGCCATGCAAACTCTTAAACGGGGTGAGCTTTACCGGCGTATAACAAACCATACATAAATTGCCATGGGATGAATAAGGTTTTCCACGAGAATCATCCCCTGGCGAAAAAATTAATGTCATAATTGCTCCTAAACCCCGCCTTAATCATGCCTTTGTTACGGTCCATTATCAGCACCATGGAAGGTTGCCGTTCAACCTACCGCCTGATGGAGTGCCTAAATGTCCGCGAACATGATCAAGATTGAAGCTGAACTTCGCCACGCCGTCATCGACCGGCTGATTGCGGCCAGCCTGGCGGATGGCAAGCCCGCCCGCGAGGCCACGCTAGAGCGCTGGCGCGCGCTTAACACCAAGCCAGCCCTGGCGGAGAGCACCGGCGCCTAATTTGCCGCGGCCGGGCTGTAACGCACCGGCCGCGCCACGTAATATTGCGGAAACCGCGCCTTAAGCGCCTGTATCTTTGGCAAATCGTTAAACACGATATACGGGTTATCCGGATGCAGGATCAGAAAATTCTGATGGTACGATTCGGCCGGGTAAAACGGCCTGGCCGGATCAACCCTTACCACAATAGGGGCCTGGAACACCTTGGCCCCGCCAAGCTGCGCTAAATAGGCCTCAGCAATTTCCTTCTGCGCGCCGGAAGGCTCATACCAAATCTCGCTGCGGTACTGTGTGCCCTCATCCGGCCCCTGGTAGTTCAACTCCGTCGGGTCCGCCGCCACGGTCACGAATATCTGCAACAGCTTGCCGTAACTTATAAGGCGCGGGTCAAAAATAATTCGCACCGATTCGGCATGGCCCGTGCGTCCTGTCGCCACCATGCCATAATGCGCCGTATCCGCCGCCCCGCCCGTATAACCGGCCACCACCTCGCGCACGCCCTTAACATGCTGGAATACACCCTGCATGCCCCAGAAGCAGCCGCCTGACAGAATGGCCTGCTCCTGCGGCGCGTTAACCGGCGGGTCGAACACAGGCGGCGGCGCGGCATGGGCCACACCCAACCACGCCAGTACCGCCATACACGCCATGGGAAATGCTTTCATCACGCCCTCGCTTTGATGAGTTATGCCCGGCACCCTATATAGGCACAACCAGCCGCCAATGCGCCGGCCGAGAAGGGAGAAGCATATGAGTTCCGATACCAGCACTGTCTTTCCTGTCGCCCACACGGAAGAAGAATGGCGCCGGCTGCTCACACCAGAGCAATTCGCCGTTCTGCGCGGCCATGGCACGGAGCGGCCCGGCAGTTGCGCGCTTAACCACGAAAAGCGGGCAGGGCATTTCTCCTGCGCCGGATGCGGCCAGATACTCTTCGTGGCCGGCAAAAAATTCGAAAGCGGCACAGGCTGGCCCAGCTTTAATACACCCGTGGAGGGTGCTGTGGGCACCAGTATGGACCGCAGCCATGGGATGATTCGCGAGGAAGTGCATTGCAGCCAATGCGGCGGGCATCTCGGCCATGTATTTCAGGACGGCCCGCCCCCCACCGGGCTGCGCTACTGCATTAATGGCGTGGCGATGAATTTCACCTCCGCCTGAACAACAAAAAACCTGCCCTGGTTGCCCAGGGCAGGTTTTTAATGCCTTATAGGAGGTTGTTAGCCCACGATGGCGGTTGTGCCACCAGCGCCAGTAACAGTGTGGATGGCGCCCATCTGCGACAGGTTCAGGCCCTTCAGGAGGATGTTGGTGCCATCGGACAGGGAAATGTCCCAGGCGCTCTGGAAGGTGTTGTAGCCCATGGAGCTGATGCTCGCATCGCTCGCACCGCCATTGCCGTTGGTGAGCAGAATGGTCGATTTGGCATCCACGAAGTTATAGATGCTGATCTGGCCGCCACCAATCGACTCCGCGGTGTTGCCCACAACGAAGTAGTTGTTGGAGGCACTAGCCTGGTTGGAACCGTAAAGGGTTTCACCAGCAGCCAGGTTACCAAGCAGGAATTGCTGCACACCGCTGCCATCGGTGCTGATAACACCGGTAACTTGCGGCGAGCCAAGGCCCGGATATTGCAGACCGGCACCAAACACGTTGGAACCAGTGGTGGAGGTCGCCATCAGTGTTTCGTTGCCAAGGCCCTGGGCCAAAATATTGGTGCCAACGCTGGACTGCGCTTCCAGGAAGTCGCCGGCGCCGGCGCCAACCAGGGTGACAACGCCCGAACCGCCAACCAGCGAGTTGTGGCCAGCGGCGCCGCCCACATAAAAGCCGCCACCCGCGCCACCAAAAGCGGTAACGTTAGCCTTGGAGCCATTGGCGATATGGATGGTCGCTGCGACGGAAGAATTATTGACGAAGTTAAGCGTGCCGCCCGCATTGGCGCTGGACCAGTAAAGGTTGGTCGTCGCGCTGCCCGTGGCCACCACGGAGGCATTCACGTCGCGGTCGATGACCGTGGCATTGCCAGCCACCGTAACCACGGCAGACCCCTGGCCCGCGAGGTTGATGGTGTCCTGACCCGCCGAGTAGATGCTCTCGTTGGTGTTGCCCGTGGTGTTGTAAAGAGTGACGGAGTTGGCGCCACCCGCCAGGTACATGGTGCCGGCGGCCGCATCGGTCACGGAGTAATCGGCGCTGGTGAACGCATCGATCACAACATTCGTGGTGCTGGAATTGCCAGCAACGGTCATTTTACCCGCAGCCTGCAAGAGCAGGTCGGTAACACTGCCCTGGATGCTGAGATTGGTGTAAGTGCCCGGAACGGTTGAAGTGGAGCTGCCGGTGCTGTCGATATTGGTAATCTGCTCGACATAGCCGGGGCCAGTGCCAGGAACCACATAGGTCTGGTTGTTTACAGCGTCGAAATTCTCGAAATTATAGGTGCCGCCATTCAGCCCCGTCGCCAGACCATTCAGATAGGTCTGGATCATGCTGTTGACCGAACCCGCCGTGCTCAGTGCCCCGAAGGTGAGCGACGAATGAATTGTAACCAACCCGGGATGGCCGGTACCAGCAATCGTTATCGTCCCGCTCATCGTAAGCACTCCTTTACTTTAACCACCGTTACGCCTGCGTTTACCGTTGCACCGCAATAAAATCAAGAAAAAAGAGTTTCGTAAAAATCTAAAGTTTTCCTTAGAAAACATGCCCGCATGGCAGTTATCCGATAATTAGCTTCATACAACTTTAATAATCTTATTTTTAACCGAAAACCGCACGAAAAATCTAAAAAATATACAAAACCTCGCATTGAGTCGCGAAGACTTCACATTCAAGCTGGATTTTCCAGCCAGCTGTCCTGGGTTGCGTCCCATAACCCGCAAATTTCGCCGCCAGAGCCGGATGATTTCAGGCCGGATCACATTGTAATCCGGTCTAAAATTTGAATCCGGCTCTAAATCAATGAAATAGAGCGCAATTCAGACTTTCGAAGCGCTCGCAAAGCGAGCACATCTCAAGTCATCGCGCCCCAGGTTAAAGCCCATTCATTTCAAAAATTCCAATCAACAACGCGTGACATTGTCTGGCGGCCTGCTGGCGTCAGCGCCGCATGGCTTATTCCCCCGCCATTTCACGGCGCCGCCTGTCCAATTCCTCGTTATAGCGCCGCAACGCGTATTGTTCCGTCAGCAGGCCAAGCACCTGGCGGGTTTCCGGCCCATCCAGCACGGCCAGTGCATCGGCCTGGGCCGCTTCAAATGCCGCCAGCGCTTCCTTCACGCTCTGGCCTGGCAGCAGAAACCGGTCCTGCAAATGCAAAATCGACTCGACCAGCCCATCCCCCGGCATGGCCGCCGCCTCGGCCGGGTAGGCAATTCCGGCATAGCGGCCCGCTTCGTCCGTCACCACGGCGCGCTGCGTGGCCCCCAGCGGCACATCCTGGCGGAAGGCGTCTATGCCGGCTTTGGCGCGCACCACCGCCGAAACCGGGCGCATCATCCGCCCCACCGTCAGCGCCTTCAGCCAGCCCACATCCACGGCGGAGCGAATCTGCTCGCCACGCAAATGGAACCGCCATGTGGCGAACGAATAGCCAAAAAAGCGCCGCACCGTTAGCGTGGCGGCAATCGAGGCCGCCAGCACCGCCATGGTCACGGCGAAATTCTGTGTGCTTTCCAGCGCCAGAAATGTCATGGTCATTGGCCCGCCCACAATAGCGGCGGCCAGGCCGCTCATGCCCACCACGGCATAAAGCCCCGCGGGCATGGGGGTAATAAACGGTATAATGCCCACCACGCCGGCAAACACCTTGCCAAACAAAGCCCCCAGAAACAGCGAGGCGAAGAATAAACCGCCGCGAAACCCGGCGCCGATGGAAAAAGCCGAGGCCACAGCCTTGGCCAGCAATATGCCCAGCACCACAAAAAAGGGGAAAGACACATTTATATAGGCATGCAAGGCCGAATGGCCCGAGGACATGGCCTGCGGCGTAAGGCAGCCCATAAGCCCCACCACCAGCCCGCCCAGCGCCGCGCGCGCCCAAAGCGGAATTTTAGAGCGGCGGAACAAAACCTCGATGGATGTAACCCCGCGCATGATGGCAATGCCCGCCAGCCCGCAGGCCATGCCTTCGATGATAATGAGTGCGTAGGCGCTATTCGGCACGCTGGCGGGCAGGGTTACAATCAGCGGCGGCGAGGCCATGCCGGCAATTTGCACCGTAAGCGTGCCAGCCAGGGCGGCGATCACCACAAACAGCAAGGTGGCGATGGAGTACACCCCAATAATCAGCTCTATGCCATAAAACGCGCCGCAAAGCGGGGCGTTGAAGGCACCGCCAATGGCCGCCGCCGCGCCGCACCCCACCAGCACGCGCAAATCATTGCGCCGCAACCGCAGAACCTGCCCCACGCGGGAGGCAACACCCGCGCCAAACTGGGCGTAACCCGCCTCCATGCCCACCGAGGCGCCCACCCCATTCGACCAAAGCGTCTGCACCGCCACAATAATGGAATCCTGCAGCGACATGCGGCCGCCATAAAGCGCGTTGGCCTCAATCGGGTCCACCAGATTATGCGGCCGCAGCTTGGCCAGCGCCCACATGGAAAGCCCCAGCACCAGCCCGCCCAGGCCCGGCACCAAAATGGTGCGCAGCGGCGGAAGGCTGGAGGATTCAGAAAGCCCCTGCCCCAACGGCAGGGTAAACAAGGCCGCGTGCATCCAGCTCGTCGCGCTGTTAATGGCAACCACCCCCAACCCGCCCGCCACCCCAATCGCGGCGGCCAGCACGGCAAGCCACACCTCGTCCACCCGCACCATCGCGCGCAGCGCCTGCAAAATCATGGTGAAGGGTTTTATCTCACTCACGGTCTCTCTGTTGCCATGGCCGCCCGTGCGCTAACAAGCCGCAATGCCGGTATTTTCAACTACTCCGCCGCCTTTGCGCGACGTTATCAGCACTTTCAACCTGCGGGCGGATAAATCGCTCGGCCAGCATTTTCTGCTGGAGCCAGGGCTGCTGGCCCGCATCGCCGCGGCGGCGGGCGATCTTGCCGGGCTTAACGTGGTGGAAATCGGCCCCGGCCCGGGCGGGCTGACGCGCGCCTTGCTGGACGCCGGGGCGGCGCATGTCACCGCCATCGAGTTCGACCCGCGCGCCGTGGCGGCCATAACCGCGCTGGCCGGGCATACAGACAGGCTGAGCATTATCGAAGGCGATGCAATGAAGGCGGATATTCCCGCCCTGGTGCCCGCGCCACGCGCCATCGTGGCCAACCTGCCCTATAATATCGGCACGCTGCTGCTGGTGCGCTGGCTGCACCAGGCCGCCGCGTACCATTCCATGACCCTGATGTTCCAGCTAGAGGTGGCCGAGCGCATCTGCGCCGCCCCCGGCAGCAGCGCCTACGGGCGCATTTCCGTGCTCAGCCAATGGTTGTGCGAGGTATCAATGCAAATGCACATCCCCGCAGGGGCCTTCGCGCCCCCGCCAAAAGTGGACTCCGCCCTGGTAAGGCTGGTGCCGCGCGCGGCACAGCCCAGCGCGGCGGAGCTGCGGGCCATGGAACGGCTGACGGCAGCGGCCTTCGGGCAACGGCGCAAGATGCTGCGCGGCGCGCTTAAAGGGCTGGGCGGAGAAAAATTGCTGGAAACAGCGGGAATCGACCCGGCCCGCCGGGCAGAGACGCTGAGCGTGGCGGAGTTTGAGGAACTGATGCGGGCGCTGCTGGCGCGCGGGGGGTGAAGCGGGCCGATACGCAGGAAACACCGTCATCGCGAGCATAGCGACGCGATGACCCATTTGGAACCAGCTCGGCGCCCTACTCCCCCACCAGCGCCCGCCCGAATTCCACGGGGTCGAATTCCTGCAAATCGTCAATCTGCTCGCCCGTGCCCACGGCATGGATGGGCAGCCCGTATTTCTCGGCCAGCGCCACCACAATGCCGCCGCGCGCCGAGCCATCCAGCTTGGTCACCATCAGCCCGGTCAAATCGACCATCTCCTTGAAGATGCCCACCTGCGTCACCGCATTCTGCCCGGTGGTGGCGTCCAGCATCAGCAGCGTGGCGTGCGGCGCGGTGGGGTCCAGCTTGCGCAGCACGCGGATGATCTTGCGCAGCTCTTCCATCAGCGCCGTCTTGTTATGCAGGCGGCCCGCCGTGTCTATCAGCAGAACATCCGCGCCGCTTTTCTGCGCCCGGCTCAGCGCCTCATGCGCCAGCGAGGCCGGGTCGGTATTCGCCGGTGCCGTAACAACCTCCTGCCCCGAGCGCGCACCCCATACCTGCAACTGCTCCACCGCCGCGGCGCGGAACGTATCGCCCGCCGCCAGCACGCAGGTAAACCCCGCCGCCTTGTAGCGCGCCGCCAGCTTGCCGATGGTGGTGGTTTTGCCAGCACCATTCACCCCGGTCATCAGAATCACAAACGGCTTCTTACTCCGGTCTATCTCCAAGGGCCGGGCCACGGGGGCGAGAATCTTGCCAATCTCATCGCCCAGCGTCTCGCGCACCTCTTCCTGCGTTACTTCCTTGCCAAAACGCGTGGAGCGGAACCCTTTTATGATCCGCGCCGCCACGGCCACGCCAAGGTCCGCCGCGATGAGCTGGTCCTCCAGCTCTTCCAGCGCCTCGTCATCCAGCTTGCGCTTGGTGAAGGTGGCGGTGATGCTCCCGGTGAGCTTCGCCGCCGAGCGCGACAGGCCCGATTTCAACCGGGCGAAAAACTTGGTGACCATGTCAGGCGAACTCCGGCAGCGCACCCGCAAAGGCGGTTTCCGCCGGGCCGCGCATCAGCACGCGCCCATCCTCGGCCCAGGTAATCAGCAGCTCGCCGCCATCCATCTCCACAACCGCCTGGCGCCCGGTCAGCCCGCGCCGGTGCGCGTTCACCAAAGCCGCGCAGGCGCCAGAGCCGCAGGCCAGCGTCAGCCCCGCCCCGCGCTCCCACACGCGCAACCGTATGCGGCTGGGGCTGTCGATGCGCGCGAAGCCGATATTCGCACGCTCGGGGAACAGCCGGTGCGTTTCCAGCTTCGGCCCGATCAGCTCAATCGGCAGATGCGCGAAATCCTCGACAAAGAACGTGGCATGCGGGTTACCCATGGAGCAGGCGGCAGGGCCGGAAACCGGGCCCAGCGCCAATGGCAGATGCAACGTATCAGCGGGCTGCGCCAGCGGAATATCGCCCCATTCCAGCGCCGGGTAGCCCATATCCACCTCCACCAGCCCCGGGCCGAGAATTTCGGCGCGCAACAGGCCAGAAATGGTGCGGATGGTCACATTGCGCGCGCCTGTTTCCTCGGCCAGCAATGCGGCCACGCAGCGCGTGGCATTGCCGCAGGCACCAGATTCCGTGCCATCCGCATTCAGGATGCGCATGAACGCATCCGCCCCTTCCTCAGCCGGCCCGATAATCACCAGCTGGTCACAGCCCACGCCGCGGCGGCGGTCGGCAATATGGCGCACGGCATCCATGCTGAGCTCAATGGGCGTGGCCCGGGCATCGAGCACCACGAAATCATTCCCGGCGCCATGCATCTTGAGAAATGGGAGAGACATGCCACCCAGATAGCCCGCCGCCGCCCGCCCCGCAAACCGGTTGCCCGCAAGGCAGATCGGCGGCAGAGTACCGCGCATGGAACGAGTCGCGCTTATTACGGGCGGCGGCAGCGGCATTGGCAAGGCGGCCGGGCTGAAGCTGGCGCAAGCGGGCTGGCAGGTAGTGCTGGCGGGGCGGCGGCAGAACCTGCTTGAGGAAGCGGCTTCAGCGCATGAAAACCTCACCCCCATGGCGGCGGATGTCACGCTTGAAAACGCGGTCCAAACCCTGTTCAATGAGGTCACGCGGCGCTTCGGCAGGCTGGACCTGCTGTTCAACAATGCGGGCATATTTACCCCGGCCACGCCTTTCGCCGGAACCACGCTGGAACGCTTCACCGCCTCTCTTAACGTAAACGTGATTGGCGCTTTTCTGTGTGCCCGTGCTGCTTTCCGCATTATGGCGGCACAAAACCCGCAAGGCGGGCGCATCATCAATAACGGCTCCATCTCGGCCCATGCGCCGCGCCCGCAAGCTATGCCCTACACCGTGGCCAAACACGCCATCACGGGCCTCACGCGCAGCATCTCCCTGGAAGGCCGCGATTGCAACATTGCCTGCGGGCAGATCGACATTGGCAATGCCGCCACGGACCTCACCGCCGGCATCGCGCGCGGCGCCATGCAGGCCAATGGCACGCTCACACCAGAGCCGGTGATGGATGTGGAGCATGCCGCATCCTCGGTATTGCACATGGCCAGCCTGCCGCTTTCGGCCAATGTGCAGTTCATGACCATCATGGCCACCGCCATGCCGTATATAGGGCGAGGCTGAATGCATTTCGCGGCGAATATCTCAACATTGTTCACCGCCATGCCGCCGCTGGCGCGCATCGCCGCCGCCGCCCAAGCCGGGTTCCGTGGCATCGAGATGCAATTTCCCTACGCGCATGAACCCGCGGCACTGGCCGCCGCCGCGCACGAGGCCGGCGTGCGCTTCGCGCTCATCAATATGCCCGCGGGCGATTTCGCCAATGGCGAGCGCGGCACGGCCTGTATTCCGGGGCGGGAGCTGGAATTCCAGGCCGGCATCATGCGCGCCACCGATTACGCAATGGCCCTGGAGTGCCGGCGCATAAACTGCCTGGCGGGCAATCTGCCCGCAGGCGCCAATATAACAAGCTGCCGCGCGCTGCTGGTTAATAATCTGCGCCTCGCGGCGGACGCGCTTGCCCCGCACGGTATTACCTTATTGCTGGAGCCACTCAACCGGGTGGAGAATCCATCCTTCATCCTCCACGGCACGGAAGATGCGCTCAGCATCATCCGCGAGGCGGACAGGCCCAACCTTGCGCTGCAACTCGACACCTACCACAGCGCGATGGCCGGCGAGGATGGCAGCGATTTGCTCGCCCGCCACGCGGGGCAAATTGGCCATATCCAAATTTCCGACTGCCCGGGCCGTGGCGCGCCGGGCACCGGCACGCTGGATTTCGCGCGGTTTTTCGGCACGCTCCCACAACTTGGCTACCGGGGCTGGATAGGTTGCGAATATAACGGTGCCGCGCCGGATTTTTCCTGGATGCGGCGTTACGCGCTCAGCCCGTAACCCAGTTTGCGCATCACCTCGCCATGCGCCTCTTCTATGCGCCGCACCTGCGCCGGGGTTAAACGCGCGCGCCATTGTTCCGCCTTGCCGGTGCGGAAAAACCGGCCGCCCTGCCCTGCGGCGCGGTAGCCTTCCGCCACCTCCTGCCCGGCCAGAATATCGAACCCGGAAAACTCAATCGCGCGCTTCAACCGCACCTCATCCACCTCGCCCGTGCCAACAAACCGTATGATGCGGGCGAAGTAGCGCTCCGGCTCGGCCAGCAAATCCTCGTAGCGCACCAGCAATCTTTTGGGCGCGGCCACCCAAGAGAGCACATGCTCCGACCAGCTTGATAATAGCTCGAACACCTGTTGCGAATCCGTGCTCGCGGTGCCGGGCGTGTTCATGAAAGTGATGACGGCATCGGCGCTTTGCCCCGAATAGGCGGCGTAGGACAGGGCCACATCACGCGGGTCGCGCACAATATACACCGCCCCCGCCGTATGCGCCGGTGTGCAAAGCGGCACGCCATGCATGGCCAGATTGGCATTATGCGTTTTCACGAACACCAGATCCGGGTGCAGGCGTGTGAGCTGCTCGTGCACCGCGGGGCGGCGCTGCTGCACCTGTTCGGTGGTCAGCCCCGCCGCATCCGGCGCAAAAAACGCCAAAGCCGGTTCGGCTACCGAAAAATCCACCAGGCTGTTGATGCTGTGCGGCGCTTTCGCACCGGTTATATAATTATGCAGGAACACCCGCACCCAGGTATTGCCGGATTTAGGGTAAGAGGCCAGCCACACAATCTTGCCCATGGCGGCTGGCCCCCTGTTTACGCGGCCTCAGCCTCGGCGGAACGCTCCGCGCCGAAGAGGAAGTCGATGTCATCCGCATTGAAGGCCAGGCTGCCGCCTTCCTGGAAGGCGATGGCGGCCAGCTCCGCCTTGCGCTGCTGCAATTCGAGTATCCGCTCCTCAACTGTATCGGTCGCGATGAGCTTATACACGAACACCGATTTGGTCTGGCCAATGCGGTGGGCGCGGTCGGAGGCCTGGGCTTCCACGGCCGGATTCCACCATGGGTCGTAATGAATTACCGTATCGGCGGAGATCAGGTTAAGCCCGCGCCCGCCTGCTTTCAGCGAGATAAGGAAAAGCGGCACCTTGCCGGCCTCGAAGGTCTGCACCGGCGTGGCGCGGTCGCGCGTATCGCCGCGCAATTCCACGAAGGGAATGCCCGCCTCGTGCAAACGCGGCTTGATGAGGTCGAGCATGGAGGTGAATTGCGAGAAAACAAGAATCCGCCGCCCTTCCGGGATCAGCTCCGAGATCATCTCCATCAAATCATCCAGCTTCGCCGAGCTTTCCGTGCCGCGCGATTGGCCCAGCCGCACCAAGCGCGGGTCGCAGCAGGCCTGGCGCAGTTTCAGCAGCGCATCCAGCACAATCACGCGGCTTTGCGCCAAGGTACGCTCGGCCATCTGCTCGCGCACCGTCTCGTACAACGTGCCGCGAATGGTCTCGTAAAGTTCACGCTGGTCCGGCGCCAGGGTAATACGGCGCAGGATGGTATGTTTCGGTGGCAATTCGGTTGCCACCTCCTGCTTGGTACGGCGCAGAATGAAGGGCGAGATGCGCTGCACCAGCTGCGCGCGGCATTCCGGGTCGCCATTTTTTTCAATGGGCGTGCGGAAGCGCTTGGTAAAGCCGCGCCGGTCGCCCAAAAGCCCAGGCATGAGGAAGGCGAATTGCGACCACAGCTCGTCGAGGTTATTCTCGATCGGCGTGCCGGAGAGGCAGATTTTGTTGGTTGTTTTAAGCTGGCACACAGCACGGGTGGCGCGCGCCTCGGGGCTTTTAATGGCCTGGGCTTCGTCCAGCACCACCACATGCCAGGGCAGATGCTTCATCACTTCAATATCGCGCGTCAGCACCGTGTAGGTTGTCACAACAACATTCACGTCATCCAGCTTCTCGCGCTTCTCATGCCGCTCCAGCCCGTGCAGCACCACCGTGTTAAGGTGTGGCGCGAATTTGCTAAGCTCCGCCGTCCAGTTCGCAATCAGCGAGGTAGGCACAACAATAAGCGCTGGCGACGTCAGCCGCCCTTCTGCATGTTCCACGCAAATATTGGCGATGGTCTGCGCCGTTTTGCCCAGGCCCATATCATCGGCCAGGAACCCGCCCAGCCCATGGCTGGCCAGATGCTGCAACCAGTCCACACCATATTGCTGGTAAGGGCGGAGCTGGCCCTTGAAGGTCTCTGGAACCTCAACCGGAATGATCTCCGGTTCGCCCCTGAACCGCTCGACATAAGCCTCGATATCCGCCGCATTGGCCCAGGAGGTGGTGAGCACATCCTCCAGCTCCAGCACGGTGGCGGCAGCACCCATGGGCAGCACCAGCGTTTTTTCCGCCGTGCGCCCCGCCGCTTCTATCAGGTCGCCCATCACCGCCAGCAGGCGTTTGATTCGCTCCGCCGGCAGCTTGATGACGCGGCCATCATCCAGCGAGGTGATAATCTCGCCTTCAACAATCTGCGCCGCATCGATGCCGCCACGCGCCAGCAAATGCTCCAGAATGGGCAGAAGCGGGTGGCGCTCGCCGTCAATCTCGATGCCGAATTCCAGGCTGAACGTGCCCTTCTCGCCATCCTCCACCGTCACATCGATATTGCCGACATTCTCGGCCAGTTGCGGGCCGAAATTCGCGTCTATATGGCTCTGCCAGCCCAGCGCGGTCAGCTCGGGTATTCTTACGGCAACAAAATGGTGCCATTTGCTCGCCGCCTCCTGCCCGCGGAAGGTGAGCACGCGCTGGCCACGGGCAGATTTACCATCCGCCACGCGCATCTGCACCAAGCCATCGGGGCGCAGCGCATCCAGCGCCTCGCCCTCCGCCGCTATATCGCGGCGGATAAAGGCAATCTGCCCGCCGGAGCGGATGCGGATGAACTGGTTCTCATCCGCGCCATCCACACGCACGCCGCCATAGTCAAAATCCAGCGTCAGCACGTCGATCATGCGCGGGCGGTTATACTCATCCGGCCCGTGCACGCGGCGTAAATGCAGCACGGGGGTGCAGGCGCGCTCCAATACCGTGGCCCCGGCTTCCGGCGCGTCGGGCATAACCGGCGCTATAATCACCGCCGGGCGCGCCCGGCGGCCCGTGGCGCGTATGCGCGGCGGCGGCGGCGGGCCGGGCGGGCGCTCACGCGCCGGGATGATCGTGTCGATCATGCTCTTCGGCTCGGGCTTGCGCAGTTCGGGGAATTTGGCCAAGGCGGCCAAAGCGGTAGCGGCCAGATGCCGGCAGCCGCGCTCGCCGCAGGTGCATTCACGCTCGGCAAAAGAGATCCGGCTGCCCTTTCTCTCGGGTGTCACGGTGCAGGTACGGCGCGTGCCATCCATGTCTTCCACCACGCCGTCGATGGTATCGCCCTGCAGGCTCACATCCTTCACGAAGCCCAGAGCAATGACACTCTGCGCCCTGCGGAGCACCGTGGCGTCGAAAACCCGGTCAAAATCCTCGGCGGAAAACGGCACCGGCATCGTCTTTACTCGCTCCTCAAACTCGTCCGGGCCGCGCCCGCGTCACTCCCCGGATGAGCCGGGCCAACGGGTGTAATACCCTATTCACGCCAAAAGGCGAGAGGAAATAGAAGAATTTTCGCCTACGTTACGGCGCTATTTCAGCAGCGCCGTAAACCCGTTGGTCAGCGGGTAGCGCCTGTCGCGCCCAAACGCGCGGGAGGTAATCTTCACCCCCGGCGGGGCCTGGCGGCGCTTATATTCCGCCCGGTCCAGCAGCTTTTGCACCCGCAGCACGGTGGCCCGGCCGAACCCCGCCGCCACAATTTCGTCGGGCGATTTCTCACCCTCGATCAGATGCTCCAAAATCGCATCCAGCACCTCATAAGGCGGCAGGCTGTCCTGGTCCGTCTGGTTGGGGCGCAGCTCCGCGCTGGGCGGCTTGGTGATGATGCGCTCCGGCATGGCCGGGCCGGGCTTGGTGAGCGCGCCCGCCGGGTGGTGCGTGTTGCGCCAGCGCGAAAGGGCGAAGACGGTCATCTTGTAGATGTCCTTCAACACCGAATACCCGCCGCACATATCGCCATACAGCGTGGCATAGCCCACCGACATTTCAGACTTATTGCCCGTTGTAAGCAGCATCGGCCCGAATTTGTTGGACAAAGCCATGAGAATCAGCCCGCGCGCGCGGGACTGTATATTCTCCTCGGTAATATCCGGCGCGCGGTTGCCAAAAGCCGGGGCCAGCGCCTCGGCAAACGCCGCCATGGGGCCAGAGATGGGAATGGTCTCATACGGAATCCCCAGCATCTCCGCGCAGGACGCCGCATCTTCCAGCGAATCCTGCGAGGTATAGGGGCTGGGCAGCATTACCGCGCGCACGCGCTCCGGCCCCAGCGCATCGGCGGCCACGGCGGCGGAAATGGCGGAGTCGATACCGCCGGAAAGCCCCAGCACCACGCCGGGAAAGCCGTTTTTGTTCACGTAATCGCGCAGGCCCCACATCATGGCCTGGTAGATCAGCTCCAGCCGCTCCGGCTCCGGCGGCAAAGCCTGGGGCGCGCAGCGCAGCCCGGCTTCCGTGCGGGTCCAGATGGTCAGCGTCACCGCCTCCTGGAAATAGGGCATCTGCACGGCAAGGGTGCGGTCGGCATTCAGCACGAAGGAGGCGCCGTCGAACACCACCTCATCCTGCCCGCACACCATGGCGGCGAACATATAGGGCAGGCCGGTTTCCACCACACGCTGCACGGCCAGGGTCACGCGGCGGTTCTGCTTGCCATCCTCAAAAGGTGAGCCATTGATGGAGAGCAGCATTTCCGCGCCGGTTTCCGTCAGCGTCTCGGATACGCAGGGCAGCCACCAATCCTCGCAGATCATAAGCCCGATGCGGAAGCCCCGGAACACCACCGGCCCAGGCGCCGGGCCAGGCTGGAACACGCGCTTTTCATCAAACACGCCGTAATTGGGCAACTCCACCTTGGCCCGCCGCGCGGTAATTTTGCCGCCTTCCAGCAGAAACGCGGCATTATGCAGCGCCTCACCATTACGCCAGGGCAGGCCCACAATCACCCCCGGCCCGCCATCCGCCGTGTCCTTCGCCAATTCCTCCGCCGCTGCCTCGCAAGCCGCGACAAAAGCGGGCTTCAGCACCAAATCCTCCGGCGGATACCCCGCGATGGAAAGCTCCGGCGTGACCACCAGATCTGCCCCCAGCGCCGCGCCCTTGGCCCGCGCCGCGCGGATGGCGGCCACGTTTTTGTCGATAGCGCCAAGATGCAGATTCATCTGCGCGATGGCGATTTTAAGGGTGTCAGTCATGCAGGCTCATTGTCAGTAGAGACTATAGGCGTCACCACGAGCATAGCGTGGCGGTCCATCTTTCGGGGCATCACCCCAAACACACGTTCGTGGCCTGGAAGATGGACCGCCGCGCTGCGCGCGCGGTGACGTAGAAACACGCAGGCCACCGCTCTGAGGCGATTAACCGCCTCACCCACGCCCCGGCCCCCGCAGCAGAAACTCACGCCCGATCTTCACGCGCGGCGTGCCGTCATAGGCAATAATATCCGCCGTGGCGTAGGTCTCGCTCCAGATTTCAGGAATAAAGCTCCCCGTCCCCACCACATCAATCGGCGCCCCGGCATCGGCCATCACCGAGCATTTTTCCATGCCAAAGCCAGAGGACGCCACAATCCGCACCGCGCCGAACCCGGCTTGGTCCAGTGCCTCGCGCATGCGCCAGATGGCGGCGGCGGAAACGCCGGTGCCGATAAGGTAGCGCAGCTCGCTCTGGCTGCGGTAGCGGCGCAAAGCGGTGGGGGCATGGCGCTCCAGCACGGCGTAGCTCTCCTGCGGGTCCAGCCCTTCCAAAAACCGCCCGCCATGCGTGTCCAGCCGCACGGCAAGCCGCCCGGCCTGCGCCATATCCCTAAAGCGGCGGCACACTTCCAGCGCATCCGTCACCTCGCGCCCGAAATAATCCACCAGCACGGTCAAATCATCATGCGGAAAGCGTTCCACGAACATTTCCGCCGCGCGCAAGGTGGAGCCGGCATAGCCAATCAGCGCATGGGGCATGGTGCCGTAGCCAACGGGGGCGCCGAAATAATGCGCCGTCCAGTCATTGGCGTTGCCGGTAAAGCCCTTCGCCCCTTCCTTCTGCGCGGCGCGCGAGCCAACGGCGGCGGCATAGGCCATAATCTCCTGCATTTCCGCCCCGGCACAATGCCTTGCATCCATGGCCAGAAAGGCCGCGCGCGGCAGGGCCATGCACATCTGGAACGCATTATGCGCCGCCACACAGGCAGCACCTATTTTCTGCAGGGCCAGCGTCTCAAGGTCGGAAAGTGCCGCGAAGGAGCCGGTAACATAAACCAGCGGCTCGCCAGCCCCCACCCATTCACCCTCCGGGTGCAGCAGCTCAATCTCGAATTCCTGCCCGCGCTCGCGCGCCACAGCTTGCAGCCACTCCACCATCAGCACCGGGGCCGAGACCACCGGGCGGCGCAGGAAGATGGCGTAAGTTACCCGCGCATCGCCGAATTTTTCGGCAATGGCACGGGTGCGGTTGAAATACGTGTCGGTGCGGGCAGCTATGTCCGCATCGCGCAAGGGTGCTGGAATCACGCGGCGGCCCGCTTGGCGCGGCGCGCCTTCAACTCCTCCGCCAGGTAAAACGCCACTTCCAGCGATTGCTCGGCATTCAGCCGCGGGTCGCAGAAGGTCTCGTAAGCCGCACCCAGATCATCCTCGGAAAGCCCGCGCGCGCCGCCCACACATTCGGTCACGTTGCGCCCGGTCATCTCCAGATGCGCGCCGCCCGCCACCGTGCCCTCGGCCTCATGCGCGTCGAAAAAGCCGCGCAGCTCGGTCACGATGTCGTCGAACCGGCGGGTCTTTATCTTGGCGGCGGTGGTAATGCCGTTGCCATGCATGGCATCGCACAGCCATACCGGCGCGCGCCCCGCGCGCTTCACGGCGCGCAGCAGCGGCGGCAGCTTGTCCGCCACCTTGCCGGCGCCCATGCGGGCAATCAGCGTCAGCCGCCCCGGCTCATTCTCTGGGTCGAGACTATCCATAATCCGCAGCAGGTCATCCACCTCCATCGAGGGGCCAACCTTCATGCCGATGGGGTTGCGTATGCCGCGCATGAATTCCACATGCGCGCCCTCGGCCTGGCGGGTGCGGTCGCCAATCCACAAAAAATGCGCCGAGCAGGCATAGTAATCGCCCGTGGTGGAATCCACCCGTGTCAGCGCCTGCTCATAAGGCAGCAGCAGCGCCTCGTGGCTGGTGTAAAAATCCGTCTCGCGGATTTGCGGCGTGGTGGCGCTATCCAGCCCGCACGCGGCCATAAAACGCAAAGTCTCGTCGATGCGCGCCGACAAATCCTGGTAGCGTTCCGCCAGCGGCGAGCTTTTTACAAAATCCAGGTTCCAGCGGTGCACCTCGTGCAAATCGGCATACCCGCCAGAGGCAAAGGCGCGCAGCAGGTTAAGCGTGCCGGCGGATTGGAAATAACCAAACTCCATGCGGCTGGCATCGGGGATACGCGCCGCGGGCGAGAATTCCGGGCCGTTGATGATGTCGCCACGGTAAGAGGGCAACGTGACGCCGCCCATCGTCTCGGTATCCGAGGAGCGCGGCTTGGCGAATTGCCCGGCCATGCGGCCCAGCTTAACCACCGGCAGCGCGCCGCCATAGGTGAGCACCACCGCCATCTGCAGCAGCACGCGGAACGTGTCGCGGATAATGTTGGCGGTGAAATCGCCAAAGCTCTCGGCGCAATCGCCGCCTTGCAGCACAAATGCCTCGCCCTTGGCCGCCCGCGCCAGGTGGGACTTAAGGTTGCGCGCCTCGCCCGCAAAAACCAGCGGCGGAAAGCGGGTCAACCGGGCTTCCATGGCGGCGAGCCGGTCCGGATCGGGATAGCTCGGCACCTGCTTGATGGGGCAGTTGCGCCAGCTTCCGGGTGTCCAGCCAGCATTCAGCGCGGCTGGGTTGATCGTATCCATGGTCTCTCCAAGAGGCATCCTACCGGGCCTTTATAGTCAATTATGTTAGCGCAAGGCTACACTGGGCCAATGCCCGGCCCGGCAACCCTGGTCTGTGTCCGCAACGTCACAAACTCCTCCGCCGCCGTGGGGTGTATGCCAATGGTGCGGTCGAAATCCGCCTTCGTGGCCCCGGCGATCATCGCCACGGCCAGGCCCTGCATAATCTCGGGCGCGTCCTCGCCCAGCATATGCGCGCCCAGTACTTTGTCGGTGGCCTCGTCCACCACCAGCTTCATCAGCGTCTTGCGCACCCGGCCGGTAAGCTGGTGGCGCATGGGGGTAAAGCGCGTCACAAACACCCTCACCCTGCGCTCGCGCGCCGCGTCTTCCTCCGTCAGCCCCACCGTGGCGATGGGCGGGATCGAGAACACGGCGGTCGGCACAGTGGCCAGGCTCACCCCGCGCGCCTTGTTGCCAAACAGCGTGTCAGCCAGCGCATGGCCTTCAGCGGTGGCCACGGGGGTCAGGTTCAGCCGGTCCGTCACATCGCCCAGCGCGTAGATGTTGGGCACAGAGGTGGCGAAATCCGGCCCCACCAGCACTTCACCCTTTTCGCCCAGCTTCACCCCCGCCTCGTCCAGCCCCAGCCCCTTGGTATTGGCGGCGCGGCCGGTGGCGAAGAACACCAGATCAACCTCAACGCAGGTGGTATCGCTCAGGCTCAGCCGCTTGCCGGTTTCCGTCTGGGCGATGGCCGTAGGCACCGTGTCGGGGTGCAGCACAACGCCGTTTGCCGCCAGCGCCTCGGCCAGCCCCTCGCGCAAATCAATATCGAACCCGCGCAGCGGCAAAGGCTGGCGGTAGATGAGATGCGTTTCCGCCCCCAGCCCGGCGAAAACCCCGGCAAATTCCACGGCAATATAGCCGCTGCCGATAATGGCAACGCGCTTGGGCATTTCCGGCAGGTAAAACGCATCGTCAGAAATAATGGCATGTTCCGCGCCGGGAATCTCCAGCCCGGTGGGATGGCCGCCCGTGGCGATGACGATCTTCTCCGCCGTTACGCGCGCGCCGCCTACATCCAGCGTATGCGCATCTATCAGCCGGGCGCGGGCATCGAAAATTTTCGCGCCCGCATTCTCCAGCAGGCGGCGGTAAATGCCGTTCAGCCGCCCAATTTCCTTATCCTTGGCCGCAATCAGCGCCTGCCAATCATGCGCGCCGGGGGCGGCATCCCAGCCAAAGCCGCGTGCATCTTCGGCATTGGCGCCATATTCGGCCGCCATCACCAGAAACTTTTTGGGCACGCAGCCAATATTCACGCATGTACCGCCCCAGAAGCGGCTTTCCGCCACGCCCACGCGCGCGCCATGCCCGGCGGCAATACGCGCGCAACGCACGCCAGCCGAGCCGCCACCAATCACAAACAGGTCGAAATCCATCACTACCCCCGGTTTCGCGGGGTTACGTAGCATCTACGCGCGGCGTTACCAGCCCCGCTTGCGTCAGGCGCCTGCCCCCTCCAGCGCGGGCGCATGGCCCGCCAGCTCACGCAGCCGGGCCAGAGCGGCGGGGCTGGAGAAAAACCGCGCGGGCGTAGCACCCTTGGCCATGGGCTTTATTTTGCCGGCGGCAATATCCTCGATGGTCTGCAACACCCCCTCCGGCGTGGCGGGGAACGGCAAAACCACACCGAATTTCGCGGCGCGCACCCTGTCCGCCGGGGCGCCTATATCGGGCACGAGCGGGATGAAGCCATGCTTCACCAGCTCGGAGAGAGTGTAGGAGTAGGTTTCTGGCCAGCCGGGCAGGAACAGCCCCAGCCGCCCCTTGGCCTCTTCCAGCAAACCGGGCAGCTCCTCTGGCTTATATTTGCCGGTAACGGTCACATTGCCCACCGCTTCCAGCGCCTTGTCGATATCCGTGTAGCCGATGACGCGGAAGCTGAGATGCGGATGGGTCAGCCGGGCGCGCCTGGCGATGTCCAGCAGCAGATGCGACCCCTTATGCGGGCCAATTGCGCCGAGCAGGATGATCTCGTCATCGCTCCCCGCCCGCGCCTTGGCGGCCACGCCCTCGGCGGGTTCGGGGTGGGGCAGCACCTCCCAGGGCAAGGCGGGAAACTGGCGGGACAAATAGCCCGCCGCATTGGCCGAGGGGGCCAGGCGATGGGTGAAGCTGCCCAGCAGCCCAGCCATAACGCCGCGATGCGCCGCCGGGGTAAGCGCCGTCAGGCGGGAGTTTTCGTGCGCGCCGTCCATCTCCACGCAACGCGCGCATGTGTCCGCATCGGCCCCGCCGCAAAAACGGCCAATGGCGTCGATCATCGTCACGCGCGGGCAGAAGCTGTAGAAATCATGCGCCCAGAACAGGCTCTCCCGCCCTTGCAGCCAGGCGGTGAAGGCGGCGATAAACCCTTCGGAGAAGCCAAGAATCTGGTGCACCATCACGCGCACGGGCAATGCCGCGTCCAGCAGGACCAGCAATTCCTCCACCTCGTCCGGCGCGAAACCAGCGCGCAGCAGCGGCGCTTCGGCATTCAGCACCATCAGCCCGTTTTCGTCCACTGAAAGCGTCAGCACCTGCGCGCCGCCCAAACCGGTAAAGGCCTCAATATCCCGCGCCGCGCGCACCGTGCCGCCTTCCAGCGCGCTGTTGGACACAACCAGCGCAAAACGCTGCCCCGCCGCCACGGCCTTGGCCAGCCGCGCCGCATCCAGCCCCCAGCGCAGCCGGCGCAACCCGTCCTCGCGCTCAAACTGCATGATTATGGGCACATATTCCGGGTAAAGCGCATTCAGCCGCGGCATGTTCCGCGCCATCAGGCCGGCGCGCTCGGTGGTGAAGGAGACGCTCTCCTTATGCTCCACCAGCACCCCGCCCGCCGCCACGTTGCGGTAGCCCAAAGCCGCCGTGCGGGCGCAAAAATCATTCTCCTCACCATAGCCGCGGCCAAAGGCTTCATCCAGATGCCCAACCCGGCGCAGCACCTCGCCCTTGATGAACATGCAGAAGCCATGGCCGGTCGGCACATCCTCCACCTTGCCGGCATTGCGCGCCAGCGCCAGCGCCGCCAGCTCGGGCCAGGTTACATCCTCCAGCGCCGCGCGGCATAAATCGGGGTGCGGGTATGAGAAAATGGTGGCATTGTTGGAAAAGGCCGTAACCGTGCCAATTTCAGGATGCGCCGCCGCCACGCGCTTTATCTCTTCCAGCCCGCCCGCATGCAGCACCGTATCCGCGTTCAACAGCAGCACGTCAGAGCCAGAGGCCGTGTTCAAACCCCGGTTCGCGGTGCGGACGAAGCCAAGATTCTCCTGGTTGGTAAGCAGCGTGACATTGGGCAGATGCGCGCAGGTCAGCAGCATCGCCGCCATCATCGGCTCTGGCGAGCAATCGTTGATGAGGATCAGATGGTCCGTCTCCGCATTGCGGTGCGCCAGCACCGAGGCAATACAGGCATGGGTTTCCTCCAGCCCCCGGTAAATGGGGATGATGATGGAAAGCCGCGCGGCTGCCGCCGCAACTGGCTGGCGTGCCAGCACCGCGCCGTTCTCCGCCCTGGCCCGCGCCATGTAATCGGCCAAAGCCTGGGTCAGCACGGCGCGCTCCCCCGCGCCCAGCCCCGGCAGACCGAGATGCGCCAGCCGCGCCGCGCGCTGCGCCGCCACCACCGCGGCGGCGCGGCTGGCGGTCAAATAAGGCCCCTCGAACAAATCGCGCGTGCCGCCGGCAAGGCGCAGGCTCAGCGTCACCGGCATAGTGTCCACCAGCTCCCCCGGCTCCAGCTCAATATCGAAACCCGGCCTCCCCGCCTCGGCGTAAACGGCGCGCACATCCTCACGCGTGAGGACGGTTTTGCCCTCACCCGCCAGCTCGCCGGCGCGGTACACCTCCAGCGCGAAGGCGCGGCCGGGCACGGCGGGGCTAAGCAGCCAGCCGCCGCAGCGCGTGGCGGAAATAACATCCAGGTTTCCGGCCAGGGGCAGGTGGCACAGGGCCGTGGCAAACACCACGCCATTGGCGCGCAAGGCCAGCATCATCTCACCCGCGCCAAAACATCTGTCATCCAGGGTGATGGTGAAGCGCGCCGGGCTGAAGAGCGGGTCTGTATCGTCATTGCTGAACGCGCTTTGCCCGCGCCCCACTTCCTCGCCCCATTGGTTGGTGATGGTGATGAAGGGGCTCGCGAAGCCGGGGATGCGCTCGCTCACCCAGCCCGTTATCCGGTCCTGCTCCAGCGCCGCCGTGCCATCGTACAAGCCTGGGCCCGTCAGGAAGGGCGAACCGCTGATCTCCTCGCCATTGGCAAGCACATGCAACAGGCGCGGCCCGGCCTCGGGCGGCAAGGCGATCCGGAAGGCCAATGTGGAGCGGCCAAAACCCAGCGCCTCCAAATCGTCCCGGTGGCGCGAGGCCCGGCCCTTGGCAATCTGCTGGCCGCGCGCATCCGTTACAATAACAGTACAGTTTCCACTATCCGGCACGGCAATGGCCCAGCCCGTAAGGTAGGCGCCTTCCATGTAATCGACATGCCCCTGGACCGCCATTTCCCGCTCCGTCATCATCCGCCTCGCGCCACCAATTCATTTCTTCACGATCTATCGCGGCAACTCAAGCCATCGTGAGCGGTTTTCGCCATAATTGGCACTGGCCCCGTGCCATCTTTCATGGCAAGGTAGCAACGAGCCCAGTTAACCGTTGCGCGAATATCTTGGCGAGGTGTGCTTTGCGGTCCTACAATTATTTAATCAGCACTGCCGGCACCCCAAACGGGCATTATGTCGAACTACTCGAATCCCGCCTGCTGGAATTGCTTCACGCCTTGCTGCTCCGGGTAAAGGTGGATGCGGCGTGGTATTTGGCCACCTACCCAGACGTTGCGGCGGCGGTAAAAAAAGGCGCCCTCAAATCGGCGCGCGAGCATTATATCCGTTCCGGTTACTTCGAAAACAGGCTGCCCGCGCCGGTAAAAGTGGATGAGGCGTGGTACATCAACGAATATCCCGATGTGCTAACCGCGATCAAATCCGGCGCGCTCAGCAGCGCCCAGCAGCATTTCGAGCGTAACGGCTTCAAGGAAGGCCGCCTGCCTGCCCCAGGCTGGTCGCTTTTAGCCTGAAAACCGCAATTACCGCGCGCATATTTTAAGCGGGGGCATCCCGGCAGTTTCACGCCTTGTTAAACCGCGCCTTGTTAAACAATCTCACGCGGGCAAACGCAGCCAGGCGGGCGGGCGCGGCGCCAGCGCGGCGCCCGCCACGGTCAGCGCCTTGTCCAGCGCATCCACGCGCAGCATGGCCAGTGCCTGCGCACCGGCGCGCGAGCATAGCCGGCCTACCTCCACATCTCCCGCCAGCACCGGCGCGCCGGGCATGGCCTCGCCGCTCAGTGCCACCGGCACCAGGCGGCGCTTCACCAGCCCGCGATATTTCGTCCGCGCCGTCAACTCCTGGCCCATATAGCAGCCTTTATCCCAGGCCACGCCGCCCAGCTCGTCGAACCCGGCTTCCAGCAGCAATGTCTTGTCCGGTTCCAAATCCGGCGGCCCGTCCGGCAGGCCCAGGCCGATGCGGTGGGCGGCGTAATCCTCCACGCCGGCATTTCCGGGCAGCAGCACCGTGCTCAGCACGCGCCAGCCTGCTTCCGGCAAGCGCGGGTCGGGGGCGCAAATGGCCGCATCTGGCGCCGTTCCGCCCCAGGCCGCGTACACGCCGTATGTGCCGGAAACATCCGCCAGCTCCACCGCCGCGCGCAGCCTGAAGCGGCGGAATTTGGGCATGAGGACCGGAATATCCGCCGCCAGCACATCCAGCAGCAGCGCCTGTTCCGTGGCGAAGATAAAGAAATCGGCCAAATATTTCCCCTGCGGCGTCAGCAAGGCGGCCCACACGGCGCGCCCCGGCGCCGCCTGGGCCACATCGTTGCTCACCAGCCCGTTCAAAAACGCCACGCGGTCCGCGCCGCCAATTTCAATAACGCCGCGTTGCGGCAGATGCGCCAGTTTTGTCATGGCCCGGAAGATGGGCGAGGCAGAGGCCCCCGGCAAGCCCGAAGGTTTGCGCCGGGGACCAAACCGGCTAGATGCGCGGCCAGCATGCGTATTCTCTTCATCACCTCCTCCCGCATTGGCGATGCCGTCATCTCCTGCGGCATATTGGAGCAGCTCCGCCGCAACCATCCGGCGGCGCGCTTCACCATTGCCTGCGGCAGCGTGGCGGAGGGGGTGTTCACCCGCTTCCCGGCGCTGGAGCGGCTGATCGTGTTCGAGAAAGAACGTTTCGATCTCCACTGGCTCAAGCTCTGGGCCAGGGTGGCGCCGCATGTATGGGATCTCATCGTCGATGTGCGCGGCTCGGGCCTCTCGCTGTTTCTCGCCACCAAAAACCGCAAAATAATGCGCGGCGGGCGGCGCCCAGGGCGGCGCTACATGCAGCTTGGCGCAGCACTTGGCTTCACCCCGCCGCCTTTACCAGTGGCCTGGACCACGCCGGAGGATGAAGCCAAGGCCGCCACCCTGCTGGGCGGTGCGCCCATCATCGCTCTTGGCCCAACCGCCAATTGGGACGGCAAAATCTGGCCGCCCGAACGCTTCATTGCGCTCTACCACGCCCTGGCGCCGCTCATTCCCGGTGCCCGCCCCGCCATTTTCGGCGGGCCGGGCGAGGCCGAAACCCGCCGCGCCGCGCCCGTGCTGGCCGCCCTGCCCGGCGCCATCAACCTCGTGGGCAGCCTCGCCCTGCCGGAAGTGACGGCGTGCCTGAAACGCAGTAAGATATTCATCGGCAATGATTCCGGCCTTATGCATCTGGCCGCCGCCGCCGGCACGCCCACGCTTGGGCTGTTCGGCCGCTCCAAGGCCAGCGAATACGCCCCCGCCGGGCCGCGTGCCGCCATTGCCGTGGCGCCGGGGCCAGAGGGCGAGGCGCCGATGCACGGGCTGACGGTTGATGCCGTGCGGCAAGCGGCATGTTCTCTACTGGATGTGAAGGTGACGATATGAGCTACGACCTGATGATCGAAAACGGCACCATCATCCTGCCCTGGGGCGAGGCGCAGGCCGATATCGGCGTGAAGCACGGCAAGATCGCCGCCATCGGCAAAAACCTCGGCACCGCGCCCGAGCGCTTCAACGCCGCCGGGCTGCATGTGCTGCCGGGCATTATCGACCCGCATGTGCATTTCCGCGATGGCGGCGAAGGCGGCATTCCCGGCGTGGAGGATATGCGCTCCGGCAGCCTGGCCGCCGTGCTGGGCGGCGTGACCACGGCGCTGGACATGCCCAACACCAAGCCCCCCACGGTGGATGCGGCGACGGTGAAGCTGAAATACGACTACATACCCGGCCACACCTATTGCGATTTTGGGTTTTACGCAGGTGCCACCAAGGAAAATGCGGACCATGTGGGCACACTGGAAGACATGCCCGGCGTATGCGCGGTAAAGGTGTTCGCAGGCTCCTCCACCGGCGATCTGCTGGTGGAAGATGATGAAAGCATCGAGCGCGTGCTGCGCGGCGCGCGCCATCTCGTCGCCTTCCATGCCGAGGATGAGTACCGCCTGCGCGAGCGCAAAACGCGCTTCTCCGCCGGCGACCCTTACGCCATGCACGCTGAATGGCGCGACCCGGAATGTGCCTACCGGGGCGTGCGCCGTGTAACCGCCCTGGCACGCAAAACCAATAAGCGCGCGCATATCCTGCATGTGTCCACGGCGGACGAATTCACCTTCATCCGCGAGCACAAGGATATTGTCTCGGCGGAAGTGCTGGTGAACCATTTGCTGCACGTAGGGCCGGACGCCTATGAACGCCTGGGCGGCTACGCGGTGATGAACCCGCCCATCCGCAGCCAGGCGCATGTGGACGCCGCCTGGGCCGCCATTGCCGATGGCACGGCGGACACCATTGCCTCGGACCACGCGCCGCACAGCAGGGAATCGAAAGAGCGCCCCTGGCCCACCTGCCATTCCGGCTTAACGGGCGTGCAGACCTTGCTGCCGCTCATGCTCACCCAGGTGAATGCCGGGCGCCTCTCGTTGATGCGGCTTGTCGATTTGATGTCCGCCGGACCCGCGCGCATTTACGGCGCTGTCGGCAAGGGGCGCATCGCCGCCGGGTACGATGCCGATTTCTCAGTTGTGGACATGAAGGCGAAGCGGAAGATCGAGCACAGCATGATGGCCAGCCAATGCGGCTGGACGCCATTTGACGGCACCATCTGCACCGCCTGGCCCATGGCCACCATCATTCGCGGCCAGGTGGTGATGTTCGAAGGCAGCGTGCCCGGCGAACCGCAGGGCCGGTCCATCAAGTTCCGCAAATAAACAAGGGGGCCAAGCCCCCTTCCCTCACAGCACCTCGATGATGGTGACGTTGGCGATGCCGCCGCCTTCGCACATGGTTTGCAGGCCCCAGCGCTTCTTGCGGGCACGCAAGGCGTGAATGAGCGTGGCCATGAGCTTGGCGCCAGAGCCGCCCAGCGGGTGGCCCAGTGCGATGGCACCGCCATTCACGTTGAGCTTCTCAGGATCGGCCTTGAGATATTCGAGCCAGGCCATGGGGACGGGCGCGAAGGCTTCGTTGACTTCGAACAAATCGATGCCGCTGAGCTTCAGGCCAGCCTTCTTAAGCGCCTTTTCTGTCGCATAAAGCGGCTCTTCCAGCATGACGACCGGGTCGCCCGCGGTGACGGTGAGGCTGTGAATGCGGGCGAGCGGCGTGAGGTTGTGCGTTTTCAGCGCCTGTTCGGAAACAACGAGCGTGGCGGATGAGCCATCGGTTATCTGGCTGGCATTGGCGGCGGAAAGAACGCCGTTCGGGTCCAGCAGCTTCACCGCCGAGATGGATTCGTAGGTGGCGTCGAAGCGGATGCCTTCATCAACCTCGTGGATGGTCTGGGTGCCATCCGGCAGGGTAACGGGCACGGGCACAATTTCGGCCTTGAAGGCGCCGGCCTTGGTGGCGGCAATGGCCTTGTGGTGGCTGGCCAGGGCAAAGCGGTCGAGCTGCTCGCGCGTATAGCCCCATTTGGCGGCGATCATGGCCGCACCCGTGAACTGGCTGAATTCCTGCACGCCATAGCGCTGGTGTATGGCGGGGCTGAGCTGGTCATAGCCCTGCCCGGTCATGTGCGCCAGGCGCATGGGCACGCGGCTCATGGATTCCACGCCACCCGCCAGCACCACATCCTGCGTGCCGGACATAACAGCCTGGGCCGCGAAATGGATGGCCTGCTGCGAGGAGCCGCATTGCCGGTCGATGGACACGGCCGGCACACTCTGCGGCAGGTTGGAGGCGAGCACAACATGGCGGCCAATATGCGAGGCCTGCTCGCCCGCCTGGGTGACACAGCCGAAGATCACATCCTCGACCGCGGCGGGGTCGATGCCCGTATCCGCCAGCACGGCGTTGACGCTATAAGCGCCCAAATCTGCCGGGTGAACACCCGCCAGGCGGCCATTGCGGCGCCCGCCAGCCGTACGCCGGGCCGCGACGATATATGCTTCAGCCATTTGACTCTCCTAACTTGTAGCGCCGCTTGAACGAGCGGTTTGCTGGTTCATGCCTCTGTGTTACGGCACGCGCAATGGCGCAAGCGCCGCCGTGCTGCGGCAGGCGCGCGGCACGGCCATCGGGGTCAAGGCTCAGCTGCGGCCTTCCACCAAAAACACACGGTAATCGGCGGCTTTCTGGCGGAAGGGAATGGCCTTCTGGTAGCCAGGGCTGTTGTACCAGGCGCGGGCTTCTTCCATGTCCGGGAATTCAAGCATGACCACACCGGCGGGGGCCGGACCTTCAAACCCTTCTATCTGCCCAAAGGCAACGCGCGGCCTCACCTGGTGCCCGCCATTCCCGGCCATGGCCAGGCGGGTGTATTCGGTCATTGCCGCCTCATCGCGCACAGCGTTGTCGCGAACAAAAATCACATAGGCTGGCATGTTTATTTCCTGGCATGGAAACAAGCCCGGCCACACGGCCAGGCTTGGGTGGTTACATGGCGGGAGGAACAAACCCCTCAACCAGAATCTCGCGGTGCCGGGCCGCTTTCTGGCGGTGCACCCGGGCCTCGCGGTAGCGCGGGCTGTCATACCATTCCCTTGCGTCTTCCATGGTGGGAAACTCCATCACCACCACACCGTCCGGCAGCTCGCCATGCAGCGATTGCGCGGCGCCATACAACACCAGCGGCTTCAGCTTTTCCGGCGGCGGCCCGGCGGAAATCAGGCGATGATACTCGGCCATCGCCGCCGGGTCCCGGATGGGCTCCTCACGCAGAATGATCACATAGGCTGGCATGTTTACCTCCTTGCTGGCGTTTACGAAACAACACGCCCGCCATTCACGCCAATGGTCTGGCCGGAGACATAGGAGCTGTCTTCCGAGGCCAGCCAGGCGCAGGCATTGGCGATATCATCAGGCACACCGGTGCGGCCCACGGGGATCATGCGGGTGAGCTGCTCCATCGAGACCTGGAAATTATCCTTATTCGCTTCCGACATGATAGTCTGCATTACCGCGCCGGGCGGGATGTTGTTGACGGTGATGCCATAAGGCCCCAGCGCCTGGGCGAGTGAGCGCGTCATGGTAATAACGGCCCCCTTGGAAGCGGAATAATGCACCTGCGGAACGCTGCCCGTTTGCGCGCTGGATGAGGAAATGTTGATCACGCGGCCCCATTTCGCCGCCTTCATGTCCGGCAGGCAAATCTGCGTGACAATAAACGTGCCCTTGGTGTTGATCTCGAACATGCGGTCCCAGTCGGCATCCGTCAGGTCTTCAAACGCGATGAAATTGGAGATACCGGCATTGTTCACCACAATGGTGACAGGGCCAAAAGCAGCGCGCAGCTTGTCCACCGCGGCGGCAACCTGGGGGCGGTCCGCAATGCTGGCCTGCAAGGCAATGGCCTTGCCGCCCGCGGCGGTTATTTCATCCACCACGGCTTGGCAGCCTTCAAGGTTCAGGTCCAGCACGCCAACCGCCTTGCCCTCGCGCGCCAGGCGTAGCGCGCACGCCTTGCCAATACCCGCCGCCGCGCCAGTCACCAATGCCACTCTCGCCATCATTTCATTCCTCTTTCTCAATGTAAGCGCCCGCTGGAACAGGCCGTGAATTTTACGTGGCACAGGGGTGCTGTTTGCAGCTTGCCATTTGCAGCTTGCCGTTTACCGCGTCCCTCGCCCCGCGCCTGTCTGGACAGGTTTTACACCTTTAATACGCTGCCACGCGCATAAAACAACCGCGCCGCCCGGTTGGGGCGGCGCGGGCATAAGCTCAGGCATCCTCGCCATAGCCTTCCTTGAAGTCGGTGTACCACGACTTGAACTCGTCATAATTGGGCGATTCCATCGCGTTCACGTATTCGTCGATGGGCACCTGGATGACGGCGGGCTTGCCGCTGGCCAAAGCGCGCTTGATCGCGGGCACAATATCTTCCTCGCGTTCCACATATTCGCCATGGGCGCCAAAGCCCTTGGCGATTTCGTCGAAGCGGACCCATTTGCCCCAATGCGCCTCGGTCTCGGGCGATTGCGGGCCAACCTGCTTCTTCCAGCAGCCCACTTCCAGCCCCCAGGCATAGTCACAGCCCACAATGGCGATGATCGGCAATTTTTTGCGCACCGCCGTTTCCAGCTCGGCAATATGGAACATGAAGGAGCTGTCGCCGGTAACCAGCACAACCGGGCGCTTGCCTTCCGTGGCGATGGCAGCACCAATGGCATAGGGCAGGCCGGTGCCGAGATGCCCCGTATTCTGGTTCCACACCAGGTCGCGCGGCATGTATTGCGAAAAAGTCCAGCCGAAGATGGAAACCGCGCCGCCATCACGCGCCAGGATGGTGTCCTTGGGCAGGTCGCGCGTGGCTTCCACAATAAAGCGCGCCGTATGCACGGGCGCGGCGCCAGACGGTACCGAGGCCAGAACCTCGGCCTTGAACGTCTTCTGCACTTCCACCAGCCGCGCCAAACCGGGCGTGGCCGCGCGCGGCGTATCCTTCAGCGCGTTGGTAAGCTGCGGCACAATGTCGCGCAAATCGCCCACCAGCGGCGCGTCGATGGAGCGGTTCACGCCCATGGCCGTGGCATCGCGCTCGATATAAATCCATTTGCGGTTGGCATTGTTCTTGGCCCAATGCCGGCCAAGGCCAAAATGCACGGGCTCGCCAAGCTCGGTGCCCAGCGCGATGCACAGATCGGACTCCACAGCGGCCTCGATACCCGCCGGAGAAAATCCGTAGGCAAAACTGCGCTCCAGCAAATCATCGGCCATCACCATCGAGCAGCCGGAGGTTTGCAGAATAGGGCAGGCCAGCACGCGGGCCAAAGACGCCACGGCATCATGCGAGCGCGAGGTGAACGCGCCCTGGCCAACCAGCAGCACCGGGTTCTTCGCCTCGCGGATCAGCCTCACCGCCTTCTCGATCATCGACGCGCTGGCATCCTGGTGGACGAGGCGGTAGCTCTCGGGCGGGGCAACCGGCGCCCAGTCATGGGTCTGGTGCAGCACGGAGGACGGCAGCTCGACATAAACCGGGCCGGGCTTGCCCGACATCGCCTGGCGGATGGCCTCGCGCACAATCTCGTCGGTCTGCTCGGCCTCTTCCACCACGCCCACATATTTCATCGCGGCTTCAAAATACGGCGTCTGGATCATGTACTGGATGCGGCCGCGCTTGACCTTGCGGTAAGCGATGCGCGAGCGGTTGCCGCCGAAGAAGATGGTGGGGGAGTTTTCCTTCTGCGCCACGATCATAGCGGCGGCGAGGTTGACGATGCCCGGCCCCTGCGTGCCGAACACCACGCCGGGCTTACCGGTCATGCGCGACCAGGCATCGGCCATGAAACCGCCGGATTGCTCGTGGTGCGGCGCCACCACGTTCCAGCCGCGCGCCTCGGCCGTCATGGCCATGTGGATGAAGCCTGGGTCGGGAATGCCGAACAAGGTGTTGATGCCCTCAGCCTCCAGCAGATGGACGATACGTTCGTAAACGGGAACGGACATGCGGGCATAACTCCTGGGTTCGGCTTTTTGGTTGCGGCAAGCAACACCGGCACCGCGTAAATGCCAGCGGCAGGTTTGAGGACGGAAAAATTAAGCCGCCGGAACGCGGCTTTGCTGTCAGGGCTTGAGCTTAACCGGCGCGCCGGTGCCCATATATTTGCCGAGCTGACGGTGGAAATTGGTAACCTTCTGCTCCTGGTGCGGGTTGGGCAGCGTACCGCGGAAGCCGCGCGACTTCATGCCCTTCTGCACCTCGGCCATGTTGCCGAAATCCTGCGCCAGCACCATGCCCCATTTCTCGGCCGTGGCCTCGGCATACACCCATTCCGTCTTCGGCTCCTGCCCGGCGGGGAAGCGTTCGATGGCATAGGATTCGAAGATGCACTTATCCGGGTTGTCGCCATAGGGGCGAGAACGGTAGCACAGCGCGAAAGTAATGCCCTGCAGCACCGCCATATTGGGGAAAATATGCCAGGCCAGGCCGGCCTGAGACATCTGCTCCGGCGTGATGGTGGGCCATTCCACGCCGCGCGCGGCATCATCGGCCTTGGCCGAGGCCAGCCAGTGCTTGATCACCTCATCCGCCGGCGTGCCTTCCGGCAGCTCGTCCACCAGGCGCTTCGCCGCGTTCACCAGCGTCTCCGTGGTGCTGGCATTGTTCACCGTGGTGTAGATTTCGTTTTGCAGATTATAGGTGGAGATGCGCGGATCCGCCCCCTTGCCGGCACGGGTGATGGTGCTGGCCTGCTTCATCATCAAATCGGGGTCGCGCTGGTCGAAGCCGGAAACACCGTGCAGCCCGTAAGGCGCGCTATAGGCATAATAGTCGCCATGCGTGAGCAACTGCGTGTGCGTGCCCGCCACATGGTAGGGTTCCATGAAGGCTTCAAGCGCGGTCTTCCAGTTGCAGTCGAAGATGACCCATTGGCGCCATTTATAGCGCATCTTATCAAACTGGAACGGGTTGAGAATGGAAGCCGCAGGCTCCAGATATTCGGCGAGCGGCACGGCATCCAGGTCCATGTTGATGAAGATCCAGCCGCCCCATATGTCCACCAGCACGGGCGCGAGCGCGGTATTCTCCTCGTTCAGGCAGCCTTTCCAGTCCTGCTTGTCGTGCACATAGGTATTCTTGCCGTCCAGGCCGAAAGTCCAGCCATGGAAACCGCAGACGAAGCGCGATTTTTTGCCGCAGGCATGGTTGGCCCCTTCCGGCGTGGAAACCAGGCGGCGGCCGCGATGCGGGCACACATTATGGTAGGCCTTGAGCGTATCCGGCCCGGTGCGCACGACGATGATGGAATCATCGCCGATCTCATATGTTATAAAATCGCCGGTTTCGGGAATCTCTTCCACGCGCCCGGCCATCTGCCAAATTTTCGGCCAGAGTTTTTCCTTCTCCGCCTCGGCGTATTCGCGCGAGAGAAAGGCCGTGACAGGATAAGTCAGCGCCTCGGCCAAATCCTGGTCGCTGAGCGCGCTTTGCTGCATTTCGAGATTGACCGTCTTATTCAAGACTTCCTCCTGTCCATATCCCACTCGTGCCTATATCCCACTCGTGCCTATATCCCACTCGTGCCTATATCCCACTCGTGCCTATATCCCACCGGACGCGCATTTGCGGAACCGTCACAACGCCTGTTTTCAGGTCGTGGCACATGGGCCATACCCTATCCCACGCCAGAAGGCGCGGCAAGATTATGCCACCTACAATAAAATTTTCAATCCACGCAAGGCTAGCGCAATGGCTTGAGATGCGCGTGCTTTGCGCGCGATTCGAACGTCTAAATCGCGCTCTACTTCATTGATTCAGAACCGGATTCAGATTTATGAGCGGATCACGACGTGCTCCCGGCCTAAAATCATCCGGCCCTAGCGCGTTGTGCTACCGCATTTTATGTTGTGCATATACAATGTTGTCCGGTCAGGTTCATGCCCTGACGCAACAGTTTTCCCAGCCTGCTGAACGGTCTATCAGCAACTTTCCGCGCCCGTATGCCGAATGGTCCTGACAAGCGGACAAGATATTATTTTTTTGCCGCCTGCACCGATAAGCGGAGTCCCTCCGCCACCTCGGCGGCGGAAACCCTCACCATCTCGCCCAGGCCGCGCAATTGCGCCTCTTCCCACCCGGCCTTGATGCAAAGCGCAACAATGGCATGGCGGAACTCACCCTCGGGCCCCAGAATGGGCGCGGCGGCGATGTAGATGCCGTTGATATAATTGCCATCATCCACCGCATACCCCTGCGTGCGCACCGCCTCCACCTGGGTCTGCCATTCCTCAAAACTGGGCGCGCGGTGCCAGCGCAGCCGGTCGAACTGCGCCTTCAGCGCGCGCGGCGGCAGGCCGGAATAAGCCGCCACGCAACGCCCGGTGGCACTGACCAAGGCAGGAAAGCGGCTACCGAGATCAACCTGCAAGCGGATGGCGTGCGGTGAGTTGGACTTGGCCATAACAACATAGTGCTCCGGCTCGGAGATGCTCACCGCAAAGGCCGTAACCATGAATTTACGCACAATCTCGTCGAGGTAAGGCTGTGCCTGGTCGGCGATGGAACTGCGCAGCGCGGCTTTGGCCAGGGTCAGAATCTCCAGCCCCAGCCGGTAGCGCTTTGTGGCCGGGTCCACCGCCACCAGCCCCTCGGCGGTCAGCGCCCGGAGAATATGCAGGCAGGTGGAAGGAATTATGTCCAGCTCCCGCGCAATCTGGTTAACGCCCAGCGGCGCGGGGGCGGTGCTGAGCAGCCGCAGCATGGCCGAAGCCCGGACCACCGCGGGCACGGAAACCTCCCGCGCCGGGCCGGGCCGCTCGCCGGCCCGCTCGCCGGCCATTGGTGGCGCGCCATCCGCGGGAAAGGGCATTGCTTCATCCGCCATTGTTTACAGCCATTGTTTACAGCCTGCTTGGATCAGTGGTTCAGGGGGCGTAAGTAATTGTTCCCGTACAAAAATTCTTTTTTCAGCACAACATTGGTCAAATCCACCCCGGCAACACGCATCATGGGGCCTGTATATGGCCTGGTTTTTTAATCCCTTGCGGGGCGCTATCTACCCGTTCAGCAAATTCTACCGGCGCCCGCTTGCAATCATCTGGCAAATCCTGCATCCCCAGGGCAAACCCACAACATACTGGCTACCACGCGCCGCCAGCCAAAACGATTACAGGAATTATAGGATAGGAAATGAGCTGCAAGCCAACCACCGTCCCCCCCGCTGAACAAGTCGATATTCCGGCCCTGCGCGAAAAATACCGGCAGGAGCGCAGCATCCGCGTCAACAGCAAGGGGCAGGCGCAATATGTCCGCCCGGTGGAAGATTTCGCCGCGGTGTATGAGGGCGATCCGCACATGCCGGTGCTGCCGCGCGATCCGATTTCCGAGGATCTCGACGTCGCCGTGCTGGGCGGCGGCTGGGGCGGCGTGCTGGCCGGCCAGGCGCTGCGCCAGGCGGGGGTAAAAAATTTCCGTAATATCGACCATGCCGGCGATTTCGGCGGGGTATGGTACTGGAACCGCTATCCCGGCCTCTCCTGCGATAACGATGCGTATTGCTACCTGCCGCTGCTCGAAGAAATGGGCTTCATGCCCAGCAAAAAATTCACCGACGGCTTCGAGATCCGCAATTACTGCCAGAGCATCGCGCGCAAATACGAGCTGTACGAGAACGCGCTGTTCCACACGCTGGTAACCGCCATGCGCTGGGATGAAAGCATCAAGCGCTACCGCATCAGCACCGACCGCGGCGATGAAATTCGCGCGCGTTTCGTGGTTATGGCCAACGGGCTGCTGAACATACCCAAGCTCCCCGGTATTCCGGGCATCCACGAGTATAAGGGCAAAATGTTCCACACCGCCCGCTGGGAGTATGAATACACCGGCGGCAGCCAGGAAAACCCGGTGCTGGACAAGCTCAAGGACAAGCGGGTCGCCATTATCGGCACCGGCGCCACCGCGGTGCAGGCCGTGCCCTTCCTCGGCAAATACGCCAAGCAGCTTTACGTGCTGCAACGCACCGCCTCCACCGTGGATGAGCGCAAGAACACACCGACAGACCCGGAATGGGTAAAAACACTTAAGCCCGGCTGGCAGCGCGAACGGCAGCTCAACTTCCACCGCTTTGCGATGGAAATGCCGAATGTGGGCGAGCATGACCTGATCTGCGACATCTGGACCGAGATCAACCGCAATCTCTCCGTCCAATTCAACGAGCATGGCTGGCCCACCTCGCCCGAGGACTACATGGCCAAGCGCGAGGTGATGGATTACCAGGTCATGGAGCGGCTGCGCGCGCGCGTCGATTCCATCGTGCAGGACAAGGAAGCGGCGAACATCCTGAAGCCCTGGTACCGCTATCTCTGCAAGCGCCCGGCCTCGAACGATGAATTCTATCCCACCTTCAACCTGCCCAACGTCAAGGTCATCGACGTGTCCAAGACCAAGGGCGTGGAGCGCATGACGGAGAAGGGTTTCGTCGCCAATGGCGTGGAATATGAGGCCGATTGCGTCATCTTCGCCTCGGGTTTCGAGGTGTCGAGCGATCTCGACCGCCGCTGGGGTTTCGATATTTTCGAGGGCCGCGAGGGCAAATCCATCTACGATCTGTGGGCGACGGAATACCGTACCCTGCACGGCACCATGACCCGCCATTTCCCCAACCTGTTCTTCAATATCGGCTTCATCCAGGGCGGCTTCGCCTCTTCCACCACCGAGATGTACAAGCTGTACGGCAAGCATAGCGCGTGGGTCATCGCCGAGGCCCAGAAGCGCGGCATTGTCACGGTGGAGCCCAGCCTGGAGGCGCAGGACAAATATGTCGATCACGTCCGTGCCACGGCCATCGACATATCGGCCTTCTCCCGCGAATGCACGCCCAGCTATTTCAACAATGAGGGCGAGGAGATCGTGACCAGCAAGGGCGAGAAGAAACTCCGCTCCTACACGGGCGAAGCCTTCGGCCCCGGCTTCTATGTGTTCGAGGCCATGCTGCAGGAATGGCGCGACAAGGGCAATCTGGAAGGTCTCGAACTGAGCCACGAATAAGCGGCAAGGGGGGAACAAAATGTCCGAGCTGAGATTCGACGGCCGCGTTGCCGTCATCACCGGCGCCGGGCGCGGCTTAGGCCGCGCCCATGCGCTGCTTCTGGCCTCGCGCGGCGCCAAAATCGTGGTCAACGATCTGGGCGTGGGGCTGAAGGGCGACAGCGCCACAGCCGATGCCGGGCCGGCGCAAGAGGTGGTGGCCGAGATAAAGGCCGCGGGCGGCGAAGCCGTGGCCAGCACCGATTCGGTGACCACACCCGAAGGCGGCCAGGCCATTATCGATACGGCCCTAAAGCATTATGGCCGTATCGACATCCTCATCCACAATGCCGGCAATGTGCGCCGCGGCGCCATAAAGGAGCTGAGCTACGAGGATTTCGAGCTGGTGCTCGACGTGCATCTGCGCGGCGGGTTCCATGTGGTGCGCGCGGCCTTCCCGCATATGGCGGCTGCCAAATACGGGCGCATCGTGCTCACCTCCTCCATCAACGGGCTGTATGGCAACCCGAATGTGGTGAATTATTCCGTCGCCAAGGCGGGGCTCATCGGGCTGTCCAACGTCGCGGCCATCGAGGGCGCGGCGGAAGGCATCAAATCCAACGTCATCATTCCCGCCGCCGTTACGCGCATGGCGGAGGGGCTGGATACGAGCCAATACCCGCCAATGGACCCGGAGCTGGTGGCGCCCGCCGTGGCGTGGCTGGCGCATGAATCCTGCTCCATCACCGGCGAGCAGCTTATTTCCGTGGCCGGCCGCGTGGCCCGCGCCTTCGCCGCCGAGACAGAGGGCCTGTACCGCTCCTCCTGGAGCATCGAGGATATTGCCGCGAATATCGAGGCCATCCGCGATACCAGCAAGCAATGGCTGTTCGCGCCCGCGCCATCCGGCCATATCGACCATCTGCGCCGCAGCTTCGCCATGGCCGCTGAAAGCGCCACCCAGGAAGCCGCCAAAATCTGACCTGGCCAGCATAAAAACGGCGTCTCTCCGCAGAGAGATGCTGCAATAAAAGGAGCAAAAATGTTCAAGCAAATCTGCTTTTTCCGCAAACGCCCGGATATGACCATGGAGGAATTCATGGATTATTACGAGCACCAGCATTCCACCATGGCCCAGCGCATGGGGCTGAAACCCGCCATTCCCAACGCGGTGCGCTACGTGCGGCGCTACCTTAAGCCCGAAATGAACCCGGTGACCGGTGAATTCCACGATCCGGGCTATGATTGCCTCATGGAAATCTGGTGGAACAGCCGCGAGGATTTCGAAAACTCGCAGCGCATCATCAGCAGCCCGGAGCGCAAGCCCATTACCAGGGCGGATGAAGAGAGGCTTTTTGCCTCGCACGCCAATCCGGTCTGTTCCATTGTGGAATATGATTCGCCAATGGGGCCGAATGGCGAGGCGACCAGGGTTGAGGTTAAATACGGCGCGTAGCCTGCCTTTATGGCATAATCCCGCGCGTTAAAATCTCCACCATCTGCGCGGCAATTTCCGCCGGTTGCAACCTTCCGCCTGGCTCGTGCCAGCGCGCGGTCCAGTTTAGCGCGCCGGCAAAGGCAAAGGCGGTCAGCTTCACATCCGCCACCTTGGCCGAGCCATCGGCCACGGCATCCTCGATCAGCTTGCGCAGGGCCTGGTCGATCTCGGCCTTCAGCGCGCGGAATGAGGGGCGGATTTCAGGCGCAAGCACCTCGTCTCCGGTGCGGATCACGCAACGGCTGAAATCATCCATGATGCATTCGCCATAACGGCGCAAAAAGCGCTTCAGCCGGTCCATGCCCGTGCCGGGCAGGCTGGCGCCCTCGCTCGCCGCCGCGCGCAACTGCTCCAGCCCAATGCGCATGCACTCAAACAGCACCTCATCCTTGGCGCCGAGATAATGGTAGATCAGCGGTTTGGAGATGCCCAAGGACGCCGCCACATCGTCCAGCGAGGTTTCGTGAAAACCGCGCTGGTTGAACATACGCACGGCGGCCAGCAGCACGGCCTCGCGCTTGGCCGCCCGCTCGCTTTCCCGCTGCTCCGCGGTGCGGAAGGGTGACGCCTTGGCGGCCATTTTATTCATGCAAACACCTGCTCCATTCACTTGACGAGTATAAACGGCCATGCCATTTACTCAAGAGTAAATAATCTACGAGGAAGTCAGTGGTTCTCAACGACACCCAGACAGCCATCCAGGACAGCATCCGCGATTTCGCGCAGAACGAAATCCGCCCCAACAGCTTTGCCTATGAAGCCGCCAAGGGCTACCCGCCCGCCTTGTTCACCCGCCTGGCGGAAATGGGGCTGATGGGCATGACCGCGCCGGAAGAAATTGGCGGCGCCGGGGCTGATTACGTGTCCTACGCCCTCGCCCTTATCGAGCTGGGGGCTGCCGACGGCGCGCTCTCCACCATCGTTTCCATCCAGAACAGCCTGCTCATCAACGGCATCCTCACCTATGGGTCAGCGGCGCAGAAAGCCCGCTTCCTGCCAGAGCTGACCGCGGGCCGCATGATCGGCGCCTTCGCGCTGACGGAAGCCAATGCCGGGTCCGATGCCTCCGCCATTTCCACCCGCGCCACGCGCGTGGAAGGCGGCTGGAAGCTGAATGGCGCCAAGCAGTTCATCACATCGGGCAAAATCGCGGGCGTAACCATGGTTTATGCCGTTACCGACCCGGCAGCCGGCAAGAAGGGCATTTCCGGCTTCCTCGTTCCAACGGAGAGCCCAGGTTACGTTGTCGATAAAGTGGAGCACAAGCTCGGCCAGGGCGCGTCCGACACATGCGCCATCCGGTTCGACGATGTGTTCGTGCCCGACGAGCTGCTGTTTGGCGGGCAAGGCCAGGGCTACAGGCTGGCCCTGTCCAACCTGGAGGTCGGGCGCATCGGCATTGCCGCGCAATGCATCGGCATGGCGCAAGCGGCCATGGATATCGCCGTGGCCTATGCCAAGGACCGTTCCTCAATGGGCAAGCCCATTATCGAGCACCAGGCCGTCGGCTTCCGCCTCGCGGACCTCGCCGCCAAGCTGGAAGCAGCCAAGCAGCTCGTGCTGCATGCGGCATCCATGAAGGATGCCGAACTGCCCTGCCTCAAAGAGGCGTCCATGGCCAAACTCGTCGCGTCCGAAACGGCGGAGCTTGTCTGCTCCGGCGCCATCCAGACGCTCGGCGGCTATGGCTACCTCGAAGAATTCGGCCTCGCCAAAATTTACCGCGACGTGCGTGTCTGCCAGATTTACGAAGGCACGTCCGATATTCAACGCATGGTCATCGCCCGCGCCCTCTAATTACCAGGAGCACTCCAATGTCTGATGCTGTCGTCATTGCCTCTTATGCCCGCACCCCCATGGGCGGCTTCCAGGGCGCGTTCAGCTCTGTATCCTCTGTCGCGCTCGGCGCCACCGCCGTTAAAGCCGCCGTGGCGCGTGCCGGCGTGGCGCCCGAAGCCATCGACCGCGTTTACATGGGCTGCGTGCTGCCCGCCGGTCTTGGCCAGGCCCCTGCCCGCCAGGCAGCACTTGGCGCTGGCCTGCCCATCTCGGCCGAGGCCACCACGGTGAATAAAATGTGCGGCTCCGGCATGCAGGCCGCCATTATGGCGCATGACGCGCTGCTGGCCGGTTCGGCGGATGTCATCGTCGCGGGCGGCATGGAGAGTATGACCAACGCGCCTTACCTTATGCCCAAGCACCGCGGCGGCGCGCGCATCGGCCACGATGTCATCAAGGACTCCATGATGCTGGACGGGCTGGAAGACGCCTACACCGCCGGCAAGCCCATGGGCGCCTTTGCCCAGGATACGGCGAATGAATACCAGATTGGCCGCGCCGAGCAGGATGAATACGCGCTGCGCTCGCTGCAGCGCGCCAAAGATGCCATCTCCTCCGGCGCCTTCGCCAAGGAAGTCGTGCCCGTTATGGTCCCCGGCAAGGCCGGTGAAGTGGCCGTTGCAACCGACGAGCAGCCCGGCAACGCCAAGCCGGACAAAATTCCCGGCCTCAAGCCCGCTTTCGCCAAGGACGGCACCATCACCGCAGCCAGCTCCGCCTCTATTTCCGACGGCGCCGCCGCCCTGGTGATGACCCGTGAATCGGTTGCCGACCAGAAGGGGCTGAAGAAGGTGGCGCGCATCGTTGCCCATGCGGCATACGCGCATGAGCCGTCCAAATTCGTCACCGCGCCCGTGTTCGCCATCCGCAAGGTGCTGGCCAAAACAGGCTGGAATGTCGCCGATGTCGATCTGTTCGAGGTGAACGAAGCCTTCGCCGTGGTCGCCATGATCGCCGCCAAGGAGCTGGATATTCCCGCTGAGAAGCTGAACGTGAATGGCGGCGCCACGGCGCTGGGCCATCCCATCGGCGCCTCGGGCGCGCGCATCATCGCCACGCTCATCGCGGCGCTGGAAAACCGTGGCGGCAAGCGCGGCATTGCCTCTTTGTGCATTGGCGGTGGCGAGGCCACGGCCATTGCCATCGAACTGATTTAAGATACGGGGAAGCCTGCACATGGAACTCACGAACGTTGCCGCCATCGTCACCGGCGGCGCCTCTGGCCTGGGCGGCGCCACCGCCGAAATGCTGGCCGCAGGGGGCGCGAAAGTCGCCATTTTCGACCTGAACGAGGAGCTGGGCCAGGCCCATGCCGCCAAAATCGGCGGCAAATTCTTCAAGGTGAACGTGGCCGATGACGCCTCCGCCGCCGAAGGCATTGCCGCCGCCGAGGCCGCGCATGGCGTGGCCCGCGTGCTGGTGAATTGCGCCGGCATCGTCGCCGCCGCCAAAACCGTGGGGCGCGACGCTACCCCGCACGCGCTGGATACATTCCGCCGCGTGATCGAGATCAACCTGATCGGCACCTTCAACGTCATCTCCAAATTCGCCGCCCGCGCCAGCACGCTGGAGCCGCTGGGCGAAGAGCGCGGCGTGATCATCAACACCGCCTCCGCCGCTGCGTATGATGGCCAGATCGGCCAGGCCGCCTACGCCGCTTCCAAGGGCGGCATCGTCGGCCTTACCCTGCCCGTGGCGCGCGACCTGTCGCAATTTGGCATCCGCGTGATGACCATAGCACCCGGTATTTTCTGGACGCCGATGATGAGCTCCATGCCCCCCGCCGTGCAGGAAGCTTTGGGCAAGCAGGTGCCGTTCCCCTCGCGCCTGGGCAAGCCGGAGGAATACGCGCTGCTGGTGCAGTCCATCATCGCCAACCCGATGCTGAATGGCGAAGTCATCCGCCTGGATGGCGCCATCCGCATGGCGCCGAAATAATGAGCGAGGACGCCCCAATCCTGCTGGCGCGCGAGAACGGGATTGCGCGCATCACCCTCAACCGGCCGCAAGCGGGCAACGCCATCGACCTGCCTCTGGCCCGCGCATTATGGGACGCGGCCAATGAGGTTGACGAGGATAACAGCATCCGCGTTGTCACCCTTACCGGCGCGGGCAAGCTGTTCTGCGGTGGCGGCGATGTCGGCGCCTTCGCCAATGCCGGTGAGCGTTTCTCCACATTGCTGAAAGAGCTGACGGGCTATGTGCACAGCGCCATCGCGCGTTTTGCACGTATGAACAAGCCGATGGTCACCATCATCAATGGGCCAGCGGCCGGTGCCGGGTTTAATCTCTCGCTCATGGGAGATATCGCCATCGCCGCGCAATCCGCGCATTTCACCACGGCCTATACGGGCATCGGCCTCACGCCCGATGGCGGCGCCACCTGGCTGCTGCCGCGCCTGGTGGGGCTGCGCCGCGCGCAGGAGATCATCCTGCTCAACAAGCGCGTTTCCGCCACCGAAGCCGCCGAGATCGGCATGATTACCAAAGCCGTGCCGGACGAGACCCTGGCTGAAGAAGCTGAGGCGATCGCCGTGAAGCTGGCCAACGGCGCCACCCGCGCCCTGGGCCGTACCCGCAACCTGCTGAATGCCGGGTTTGAGACCGCGCTGGAAACCCAGCTTGAGCTGGAAGCCCGTTCCATCGCCGCCTCGGGCCGCGGCCCGGAAGGCCGCGAGGGTGTCGCCGCCTTCCTCGCCAAACGCAAACCAAACTTCCGCGCCCAATAATCCCGTAAGGAGATTGAACATGGCCTATGAAACCCTGCTCGCCGAAACCCATGGCGCCGTTACCCTGGTGCGCCTCAACCGCCCGCAGGCGCTGAATGCGCTCAACAGCCAGGTGCTGGCCGACCTTATCGCCGCCTTTGCCGCGTATGATGCCGATGCCAGCCAGCGCTGCCTGGTGCTTACCGGCTCCGAGAAGGCCTTTGCCGCCGGGGCGGACATTAAGGAAATGCAGCCCAAGGGCTTCGCCGCCATGTTCGGCGAGAATTTCTTCGCCGGCTTCGAGCGCGTGACCGCCACGCGCAAGCCCTGGATTGCCGCCGTTTCCGGTTTCGCCCTGGGCGGCGGCTGCGAGCTGGCGATGATGGCCGATTACATCATCGCCGCCGAGAACGTGAAATTCGGCCAGCCGGAAGTGAAGCTGGGCGTTGCCCCCGGCATGGGCGGCAGCCAGCGCTTAACGCGCGCCGTGGGCAAGGCCAAGGCCATGCAGATGTGCCTGACCGGCCGCATGATGGACGCCGCCGAGGCCGAGCGCGCCAGCCTGGTGGCCCAGGTGGTGCCGGTGGAAAACCTGCTCGAGGAAGCCATGAAGCAGGCCCAGGCCATTGCGGACATGCCGCCTCTGGCCGCCATCGCCAATAAGGAGATGGTCAATGCCGCGTTCGAGACCGGCCTGGCCCAGGGCATATTGTTCGAGCGCCGCCTGTTCAACGGGCTATGCGCCACCGCCGACAAGGCCGAAGGCATGGCCGCCTTCACCGAAAAACGCAAAGGCAACTGGCAGGGCGCCTGATTGCCCGCCGACAGGAGAATTTTTTCATGGCGCTGAAGACCCGTTTTACTGAACTCGTGGGCATCGAACACCCCATCGTGCAAGGCGGCATGATGTGGGTCGGCCGGGCCGAGCTGGCCGCCGCCGTTTCCAACGCGGGCGGGCTTGGTATCCTCACCGCCCTCACCCAGCCCACGCCGGATGCGCTGCGCGCCGAAATCGAGCGCTGCCGCACGATGACGGACAAGCCCTTCGGCGTGAACCTCACCATCCTGCCTTCGGTGAACCCGCCGCCCTACGCCGAATACCGCAAGGCGATCATCGATAGCGGCATCAAAATCGTCGAGACCGCGGGCTATAAGCCGCAGGAGCATGTGGACGATTTCAAATCCCACGGCATCAAGGTCATCCATAAATGCACCGCCGTCCGCCACGCGCTTTCCGCCGAGCGCATGGGCGTGGATGCCATCTCCATAGACGGGTTTGAATGTGCCGGGCACCCGGGCGAGGACGACATTCCCGGCCTCATCCTCATTCCCGCCGCGGCCGACAAGGTGAAAATTCCCATGATCGCCTCCGGCGGCTTTGGCGACGGGCGCGGCCTTGCCGCCGCGCTGGCGCTGGGGGCCGAGGGCATCAACATGGGCACGCGCTTCTGCGCCACGGTGGAAGCCCCAATCCACGAGAACGCCAAGCAGCTGATCCTGCAGAATGACGAGCGCGGCACCAACCTCATCTTCCGCAAGCTGCACAACACCGCGCGCGTGGGCAAAAATTCAGTGTCCGACAAGGTGGTGGAAATCCTCAACCAGCCGGATTCCAAGTTCGAGGACATCTCTCATCTGGTGCGCGGCGCGCAGGGGCGCGAGCTGCTGGAAACCGGCAATCTCGATGCGGGGCTGATCTGGGCCGGGCAAGTGCAGGGGCTGATCCACGACATCCCCACCTGCGCCGCGCTGGTGGGCCGCATCATCCGCGAGGCGGAAGAGATCATCACCGGGCGGCTGAAGAGCTTCGTGCGGTAACCAGGCACCACCGCGCGGGACACACCATGATCCGCGCGGTGCAATCGCCAGACGGTTTCAGAACTTCATCGAGAACGGGTCGCGCTTATCGCCCGAGAAATCGATGAACACGTTTTTGGTCTGGGTGAATTCCAGAATCCCCGCCTCGCCGCGCACGCGGCCAAAGCCGGATTCCTTCATACCGCCAAACGGCGCCTGCGGGGCGGCCACGCGGTAGGTGTTCACCCACACCACGCCAGATTTAATGGCGCGCATCATCCGCATGCAGCGGCTGATATTCTCCGACCACACACCGCTGGCCAGCCCATAAGGCGTGTCGTTGGCAATCCGCACGGCCTCTTCTTCATCCGTGAACGGAATGATCGAGAGCACCGGCCCGAAAATTTCCTCGGCGGCCACTTTCATATCGTTGCGCACATCGGCAAAGATGGTCGGCTGGATAAAGAAGCCTTTTTCCAGCCCCGGCCCTTCAGCGCGCCCGCCGCCAGCCACAAGCCGCGCGCCATCGCCCTTGGCAGCCTCGATGAAGGAAAGAATCTTGTTGAATTGCGGCTCATTCGCCGCCGTGCCCATTTCCGTCTCGGCCAAACGCGGGTCGCCCATGCGGATTTGCGCCGCGCGCTGCGCCAGGCCTTCCACCATGCGGCCGTACACACCGCGCTGCACCAGCAGGCGCGAACCGGCAATGCAGGTCTGCCCCGTGGCGCCAAAAATACCTGCCAGCGCGCCAATCAGCGCGCGGTCGAAATCGCAATCATCGAACACGATGTTGGGCGATTTCCCGCCCAGCTCCATTGTCACCGGTTTCAGGTTTTCACCCGCCACGGCGGCAATCTTGCGGCCCACGCCGGGGCTGCCGGTAAAGCTGATTTTATCCACGCCCTTGCTGCTGGTCAGCGCGGCACCCACATCGCCCGCGCCGGTAACAACCTGCACCACACCGGCGGGAAACCCCGCCTTCTCGCAAATGCGCGCAATTTCCAGCGTGGTAACAGAGGCATGTTCGCTGGGTTTGATGATAACGCAATTACCCGCCGCCAGTGCCGCCGGCAGCGTGTTGGTGAGAATGGCCACGGGCGAATTCCACGCCGTTACCGTAGCCACCACGCCATACGGCACGCGGATGGCGAAATCGATCGTGTCTTTCTGGTCCAGCGGCACCACATCGCCATGCATTTTGTCGGCCCAGCCCGCATAGTAGCGGAAGATGCGCGCGGCATAGCCCATCTGGCTATGGGTTTCGCGAATCACCTTGCCATTATCAGTGGTTTCCAGCAGCGCCATGCGGTTCGCATCTGCATCCAGCAAATCCGCAGCCTTGTTCAGCAGCCTGGCGCGCTCGCCGGGTGTGGTCTTGCTCCACATAGTGTCAAAGGCCCGCCGCGCCGCCGCGATGGCCTCTTCCACATCCCCCACCGAGGCCACGGGCACAATGCCATGCACCTCCTGGTTATAAGGGTTTATGGCTGGCATGGTGGCGCCGTTGGCGGCATCGCGCCATTTGCCGTCGATGAAGAGCTGGTAGGTCTGTGTCATGCTAAAATCTCCAACTACGCAGTTTTCGTGCGCACGGTAGCGGTCATGGTCTTGGCCTCGCCCTGCTGGGTCCAAACATTGGCGCCTTCGGCCGTTGGCGCGCCGCACACATAAAGCGGCACGCCATCAAAAGCCGGTTGCTGGCCACGGAAATCAAACCCCGTAATGGGCGCGCTGAGCCTGGCCGCGGCCAGGCGGATGAGCAGCGTGGCCTGTAACGGGCCATGCACCACCAAAGCGGGGTAGGCTTCCTCGCCCATGGCATAAGGCCGGTCGTAATGGATGCGGTGGCCGTTCATGGTAAGGGCGGAATAGCGGAACAGCAGCACGGAATCAGGGTTTACCAGCTCCACCCAGGGCGCGGCGGGGGCAGGTGCCGCAAGCGGGGCCGGCATCATGCCCGAAGCTGGCTCGCGGTACACAAGGTCCTGCTCTTCCGCAACCGCCACGCCCTCGCCCGCATCCAGCTCGTGCCGCACGGTTACAAAAACCAGCGTGCCGGTGCGGCCGGTTTTTTCTGAAACCGCGGTGATGGTGGAAGTGCGCGTAACCTGCGCGCCCAGGCGCAGGGGCTTGAGGAATTGCAGCCGCCCGCCAGCCCACATGCGGCGCGGCAGGGGCACGGGCGGCAGGAAGCCCCCCTTGGCGGGGTGGCCGTCTGGCCCCAGCCCGGCTGGCGGCTTCACGTCCCAGAAATACAGCCAATGGTGCAGCAGGGGCATGTCATCCCCGGCCTTCAGCCCGCCTTCGCCGCCCAACGCCACGCTCAGCGCGTTGCTGCGCGCGGGTTCCAGCACATCGGTCACGCTCTGGCTGCGCCCCACCCAATCGTCGAATTCGCTCACGCCATTCTTCCTCGTTCTAATGGTACTTGCGCGTACCGCTCTGTTAACCGCGCTGGTGCAGCAAGCGCAAGCCCGGGCGCGGCCACTCCACCGCAATCAACAGCCCGGTGCCGGAAACGGTAATGTAGGCCGTCCTCATATCCGCCCCGCCAAAACAGATATTGGTGCAATACGGCTCCGGGCCTTCCCAGTATTCCAGCTTTTCGCCCTGGGGCGAAAACACGGTAATGCCGCCCGTTACCAGCGTGGCCACGCAGATATTGCCGTTTTCCTCCAGCGCCATGGAATCAAAACGCTGATACCCCGTGGCCTGCCCCACCAGCGTGCCGCCATTGGGCGAGGGCCAGGGCTGCTTTGCCACCTCGCCACGCCCGGTGATGGGCCAATGCCACAAGCGGCCGGTTTCGGTCTCCGACACGTAAAGCGTCTTTTCATCGGGCGAGAGGCCGCAGCCATTGGGCGTGACCATGGGGAACACGGCCTGGCGGATGTAAGAGCCATCGGCGGCGGCATGGTACACAGCGCCGCAATCCATCTGCCGCCCATAGGTTTTGCCATGGTCGGTAAACCACATATCGCCCTTGGCGTCGAAACAGATGTCGTTCGGCCCGTTAATGGGCACGCCCTCGCAATGGGTGTAGAGCGTGGTGCTCTTGCCCGTGGCCAAATTAACGCGCTGGATGGAGCCGCCGGTGTAATTATCGGCGCGGCCATGCGGGCGCTTATAGCCGTTATCCTGGGTAATCCAGTTAAACCCGCCATTATTGCAAACATAGGCCGCGCCATCCGGGCCAATCGCCGCGCCATTCGGCCCGCCGCCCAGCTCGGCGGCCACTTCCTTGGTGCCATCCGGCTTCACGCGGATCAGCCTGCCGCCTTTAATCTCCACCACCAGCACCGAGCCATCTTTCATGGCAATGGGGCCTTCGGGAAATTCCAGCCCATCGGTGACAATGCGGTAATCCAGCTTGCGCGTCTGCATGTTTCCTCGCTCCTGTTCTGTTATTTGCGGTCCACCAGCTCGATGATCGCGGGGAAGTATTTCGCGCCAATCCCGGCATCCACCGCCGCCTGGTAATAGGTGGCGGCCAGCTTGCCCAGCCTGGCATCAACACCCATCTGCGCGGCCAAATCCAGCGTGTAGCCAAGGTCTTTCAGCGCATAATGCGAGGGAAAGGCTTTTTCAGGAAATTCGCGCGGCGCCATGGCTTTTTTGCCATGGTTTTGCAGCGCGAATGAATTGCCCGAGCCAAGCCCCACCGCCTCGATCAATTTTTCCGCCGTCACCCCCGCGCGCTCGGCCACCACCATCATCTCGGCAATGGCCGCCACCTGCTCAAACAACAAGGTATTATTGATGAGCTTCACCACCTGCCCGCAGCCAACCTCGCCGCATAGCGTAACGTCCGAGCCCATATAGCCCAGCAGCGGCGCGATGCGCGCGAATAAATCCTCGCTGGCGCCAACCATGATGGAGAGCGTGCCGTCAATCGCCGCCTGGCGCGTGCGGGCCACCGGCGCATCGGCAAAACCTATGCTAAATTCAGCAAGTTTTGCCGCCACCACGCGCGCGTCCGCCACGGCGGTGGTGGAAAGGTCCACCACAATGGTGCCCGGCCTGGCGTGTTGGGCAATCTCATCGCACACCGCCGCCACCTGCTTGCCGCCGGGCAGAGAGAGGAAGATAATTTCCGCCCGCTTCGCCACATCCGCCACCGCACTAGCAGCAATGGCGCCAGAGGCCACCTGCGCCGCCACGGCATCCGCCACCATGTCGAACACATGCACCGGGGCGTTATGCTTCTTCACCACATTGCGGCACATGCCGCCGCCCATCACGCCAAGGCCGATAAACCCAAGCACAGATGCCTGTTCACTCATCATCCGCTCCTCAGTAGATCACTTCCGCATCTTCCAGCGCCTTGCGCGCGGCGGAATCCATTCCCAGCAATTCGCCGTAAATATAATCCTCGTGCTCGCCCAGCTTGGGCGTGCCGCTATGAATGCCGATTTCCGCCCCCTTGGAAAGCCGCATCGGCACACCCACCGCCGCGCGCGCCGTGCCATCCGGCTCCCGCACGGCAACAATGGCGTTGCGTTCACGCAAATGCGGGTCGGCGGCAATTTCCGGCGTGGTCCAGCTTACATGCGCGGCAATGCCCGCTTCCTGCAATTCAGCCGCCGCCGCATTGGCCTCGCGCGTGCTGGTCCAGGCGGCAATGGCATCATCGCAAAGCGTGGCGGCGCCGGTAAGTTTCGCCAAAGCGTCGCGTTCGGCATCGGTGCGGGCGGCAATGGCAATCCAGCGGTCCTCGCCCAAGGCCGGAAACACGCCATGCGGCGCGAGGCTTTCATGCGCATTGCCCATGCGCGCTGGCGTGCCGCCCGCCGCCGCCAGCAACAGCGCCTCACCCGCCAGGGAGGACGCCACTTCCCGCGCCGCCACATCCACATGCGTGCCTTTGCCCGTGGCGCGGCGCTGCATAAGTGCTGCCATCACCGCCACAGCGGCATTCATGCCCACCGTATGGTCCATCACATGGCGCATTTCCACAGGCGGGCCATCCGGGTAGCCGGTCAGGTCGCTCAAAGCCCCCCAGGCGCCAAAAAGCGGCGCATAACCGGCAAAATGCGAATCCGGCCCTTCCTGCCCGCAGGACGAAACAGAGAGCATGATAATATCCGGCTTCACCGCGCAAAGCGCCTCATAGCCCAGCCCCAAACGCCCAATCACGCCGGGGCGGAAGCTCTCCGCCGCAACATCTGCGATGCCAACAATACGCTTGGCCAGCGCTATCCCCTCGGGCTTCTTCAAATTCACCCGCACGGAAAGTTTGGTTGAAGACACCTGGTCGAACGTGGCAGGCCCCATACGGCCATAAACCGGGTGCGGCTTGCGGAACGCATCCGGCCGCATCGCGCTCTCAATCTTCACCACCTCCGCACCCAGTTGGCTGAGCAAATTGGTGCAGAACGGCCCGGCATTATGCACGGTAAAATCGGCGATACGAATGCCGGAAAGCGGTTTCATGCCACGTCCTCCGCTTTGTGCAAGGCAGGCGGCCCAGCGCGCAGGCGCAGCGGGCTGCCGCCAAAATGGAAGGGCGAAACCAGCATGTTCAGCAGCCCCGCACCTTCAACCGGCACCGGCTGGAACAGCCCGCGCAGTTTCTCATGCTTATCATTCACCACCTCAATGGGCGTGTAATATTTGGCCAGCGGCACAGAGAGTTTCTGCCCCTCGCGCACAATATCCTCCACCTTGCGGGTGGCGGCCCAGGCGCGGATATACGTGTTGATCACCGGCCCGCGCCGGCTGCGCTCCAGCGAATCCGCCAGCGCCGGGTCCAGCGCCCATTCCGGCTCGCCCAGCAGCTTCACCAGCCCGTCCCATTGGCGCTGCTCCAGCGTCAGCAGCTCCACATAGCCATCGGCGCAGGGAATAACGCCGCCATAGCGGAAGCTGCGCTCCACGCGGTGCTCCACCGAGCCATCGCCCAAACGCTGAATGGCAAAGGCGCCAACGGAAAGCATCGCATCCTGGCAGGAAATATCGACATATTGCCCGCCAAGCTGCGGGCGCACCCAAAGCGCGGAAAGCGCGCCCAGCGCCGCGGCAATGCCGCCCTGCATGGCGCCAAAATGGCCGTGGATTTTAACCGGCGGGCGGTCCGGGAACATTTCGGTCGTGAGGCCATTGGGCAGCAAATACCCCTCGCCGCTGGCATGCTGCACCTGAATCTCCTCGGCCTTCCACCCCGCCTTGGGGCCGGTGGCGCCAAAGGGCAGCACGGAAACATGCACAAGGTCCGGGTGCTTCGCGGCAATCGCGGCTTCATCCAGGCCCAAGGCGGCGCGGTCCGCTACTTGCGTGTCATCAATAAAAATATCAGCCGTGGAAAGCAGCGCCCCCAGCGCGGCGCGGCCGCCATCGCTGGCCAGGCCGATAACCCGGCTGCTCATGCCCGCCGCCAAATAGGCGAACAGGGCGGAAATTTCACCCCTCGGCAAAAATGGCGGCTCCGCGCGCAAGGGCGAGCCACCGGGGCCTTCCACCAGAACACATTCCGCGCCCAGCGTGCAGAGCATGCGGGCCGCATAGGCGGCACCTACACCAGCGGCATGGGCCACGATTTTAAGGCCGTTAAGGGGAAGGACTGTTTCACTCATGGCGGCGCTACGCTCCCTTCCACCGGGGAAGGAGAAAAATGGCAAGGGGCCAAGGCTGCGCGCCTTGGCCAGACGCCCGCCCCCGCCAATGCGGGAACGGGCATAGGGCGTGCCCTTAGCGGACGGCGGGCAATTCCAGGTCGAGATTCCGGCCATCGAAGAAGACCGGAATATTCGGGTCGAGCGAGGGCAGAATAACCGTGGCCAGGCCCGGCGTGGTCAGCTCGCCGCGCTGGTTCTCGCCCTTAATCTCGATATCGACCAGCGCGTGGCCATCCTTGATGTATTTGCGCGTAACCTTGCCGCGCGCCCAGGTGCAGTCGCCCATGGTGTTGAAGCGGCGCATCTGCGTGCGCACGCGCTTGAGGAACGCGGCATCGCCCATCCAGTTGGTAATAAGGCTGGCCATCCAGGCGGAGCGCTGCGGGCCGTAATCATACACGCCCGGCACGCCCACTTCCTTGGCAGTGGATTCACGGTGATGCCCGATGCCGGTATATTCAATGCCGCCGCCCGCTTCCGGGTTGCGGAAAAAATGGCCAGGGTGCTTCACGGCATTCTTGAAGATAACGCCATGGGTATGGCCGCGGCCGCAGCCCACCAGAAAGCCCATCGTGTCCATCAGCGAGAGCGGGCCGCGCACGATTTCCGGCAGCTCCTCGCCCACCTGCACTTCTTCCCAGTAGCGCACATTGCCGCCACGGATGTTCTTTTCCTCGTTCAGGATCGCGGCGTCGATGCGATCGAACTCCTCGGGCTTGTATTCGTGCGTCTTGATGTCGGAATACTTGCCAGCCTCGCGGGCGGCCTTGCGCTCGTGCCGGGTGCAGGTGCCCAGCGCGCGGGCGACGAGTTCGCCACGCTGGTTGGCGTAGCTCGCCTCCACATATTGCAGCACCAGCGTGCCCGAGAATTCGGACTGCTTCACCTGCACGCCCACCACACGCTCGATGGCGGTCATGCGGTCGCCAGGGCGGATATGGCGGAAGAACTCCCAGTCATTACCAGCGTAAAAGCCGTGCACGCCCGGCAGGCCCCAGCGCGTGCGGCCAACCCAGCCAAACGCCATGGGGAAGTTGGGGTGCGCCAGCATGGAGCCATGGCGCGTCAGGCGGCCATGCTCAAGGTCGCGGTACAGCGGGTTAAGGTCACCAATGCCGTTGCAGAAATTGCGGATCGTGTCCTCGGTGGCGTCCTGCAGATACGGCCCTTCCGGGCGCAGCTGCATGCCAATCATGTTCTCGGCGGCCTTGATCGCTTCCGGCGTAATCTTGCCTTCGGCGGGGCGGTGGCCGACGTCTGCTTCGGTGGTGCTCATATCATGCTCCTGCTGCGGCACCCCTTGGCGCCGGGCTAAAAAACGGTGCCCAGTGCATAATGCATTATTTTGGCGCAGGTCAAGCCGCCCGGCATGGCCGCTCAGCCCAGGGCGGCGATTGATGCACGCAATTCCTGCCACCCGGCCTCGATATGGCTGCGCGTGGCCAGCATCGCCCCCGCCATATCCCCGGCGATAATCGCGTTGAGAATCTTGTCATGCTCCTCGGCGGCGCGGGAAATGCGGCCCTTGAGGCGGTTGATGAGGTCGAACGGATAGCGCGCCCAGAGAATCTGCACGAAATGCAGCGTTTGCGGCAGGCGCGCGATTTCGAACATGCGGTGGTGGAAGCGGTAATTGGCCGCGCGCGCCGCCTCGTTCTCTCCGGCATCGAAGGCACGCGAAAATTCGGCGGCAAGCTGCTTCAGCTCGGCAATATCGCTGGCCGTGGCGTGTTCCACCGCGCCGCGCACAAGCTGGGTTTCAAGCAGAATGCGCAGATTCTGCACCTCGCTCGATGCCTCGATGTCGAAGGGCGCCACAACCGCACCCTTGTAGTTGTCGCCGGATACGTAGCCTTCGGCCTCCAGCAGCTTCAGCGCCTCGCGCACCGGGGTGATGGAGGTGTTGAGCATATCGGCCAGCTCTTGCTGCTTAAGCCGCGCCCCGCGCGCAAACCGCCCGGCGATAATACCCTCGCGCAAATAGTCCGCGACCTGATTTTCCTTGGTCTTGAACTCCATACGCGCCTCCCTTGTATATGCCCTTGCCCTACGGGCTGGTCCACCACGCTCTCTGCGTCACCGCGCGCAGCGTAACGGTGGTTTAACAGCCTCTTAACCTTTATCGCGGACCGGCGCCCAGGCAAAATCGCCGGGCTGGGCCGTGCGCGCGGCGCCGGACTCCAGCAGCGCGGCGGCTTCGGCCTCGCCATAGCCCAGCGCGCGCAGCAATTGCGCCGTGTGCTCGCCCAGCTCCGGCGGCGGCAGATTCGGGTTGACCTGAAGCTGGCCGGGGAATTCCGGCACCTCGAAATGATAATCGCGGTAATCCAGCCCGCGCAGCTTGCCCGGCTGGCGCGCCTGCGGCACTTCCAGCACGCGCTCCAGCGGCATCACCTCGTTAAAGCCAATGCCGGCCGCGCGCAGCTTGGCGGCGGCTTCCTCATAGGTCAGCGCGCCCACGGCCTTGCTCACCGCATCCTCCACACGCTCGCGCTGCTTCTTGCGGTCGCGCAGCTTGGCAAGCTCGGGGTTGCCGTCTTCCGGCATCATCAGGGCTTTGGTCAGCTTGGCCCAATGCGCGTCGGTGAGAATCAGCAGATAAATCCAGCGCTCATCGCTGGTGAGGTAGGAGCCATAGCCCGGCATCGAGAATTCGCCGCCGCCCTCTTTCTCCAGCCGCCCCAGAAGCTGGGTTTTAAGCTGCATCCCGGCCAAATCGCGCGCGGCAAGGTGCAGCCCGGTTTCGTACAGGCCGATCTCGATGCGGCGCTCTTCCGCCGTGGCACTGGGGTTGAGCATGGCCGCCAGGGTGCGGATAACCGCGTAAGTGCCGGCAAACTGGTCGTGATAGCTGGGGCCGAAACGCGTGGGGCGGCCATCGATGCGGTGGTCATCCATGGCGCCGGTCGCGGCCTCGGCAATGGGGTTGGTCATCAAATCATCCGCCTGCGGGCCGTGCGCGTAGCCTTTTATGTGCACATGAATGATGCGCGGATTGGCCGCCATGCAGTCATCCGCCGTAACACCCAGCTTGCGCGCGGCCGAAGGGGCGAGGTTGTGGATCACCACATCGGCGCTGGCCACCAGCTTGCGGAATATCTCCTTGCCGCCCGCCGTGGTGAGGTCGAGACAGATGGCTTTCTTGGAATGGCTATAGGCGATGATGGTGCCCGACGGTCCACCACGGATGAGGGCGCGCGTGGTGTCGCCGCTGGGCGGCTCAACCTTGATAATTTCCGCGCCGAGCTGGGAGAGAATATGCGTTGCGAAGGGGGCTGCGACCATTGTGCCGAGTTCGATGACCCGGCGGCCTGCGAGGGGAGTTCCGGTTACCATGCGGGCATTTTACATATAATGCATTTTGCATCAAGCAGGCGGCGCCGTTACGGAATAACGGCGAAGAACAGGAACACGGCAAACACCGTAAGGTGAATGGCCCCCTGCAAAATAGTGGTGCGGCCCGTGGCAATGGTGAGCGTGCTCAGCAGCAGCGTGAGCGAGAGCAGCACAATCTCCTTGGCGTCCAGCCCCAGGGTTAACGGCTGGCCGAGCCAGATGGAGACCACGGCAACCACGGGAATGGTAAGGCCAATACTGGCGATGACCGAGCCAAAAGCAAGGTTGAGGCTGGTCTGCAGCCTGTTGCGCAGCGCCGCACGCACCGCCGCCAGGCTTTCCGGCAGCAGCACGAAACCGGCAATGACAAGCCCCACCACCGATTTAGGCGCGCCCACGGCGGCGACATAGGCTTCCACCGTGGGCGAGAGCGACTTGGCCAGCCCCACCACGGCCACCAGACAGATGAGCAAAACCCCCAAGCTGGCCAAGGTGTTACCCGTGGAAGCCGCCGGCGCATGGGCCTCGCCCAAGCCGCCTTCCAGCAAAAAATAATCGCGGTGCCGCACCGTCTGCACGAAAATGAAGACGCCGTAGAGCACCAGCGACACCACGCCAACAAATGCAAGCTGCCTCACATCAAAGGTCGGGCCTGGGTGAGACGTGAAATCCGGCAGAACCAGGGTGAGCACGGACAGGGCTGTAAGCACGCCCAGCGCGCCCGTGGCGCCCTTCACGTTCAGCCCCTGCTCCAAATGCCGCCCGGCGCCGATGGTGACGCAAAGCCCCACAACACCGGTGCACACGATCATGATCGCGGAAAAAATCGTATCGCGCGCCACGGCGCTGCTCTCGGCGCCGCCAGAAATGAGCATGGAAACGATGAGCGCGACCTCGATAACCGTGACGGCGACCGCGAGCACCAGCGTGCCAAAGGGCTCACCCACCTTATGCGCCACAACCTCGGCATAATGCACGGCGGCGAACACGGTGCCGCCAAGGGCAAAAACCAAAAGCAGGAGCAGGCCCGGGCCGCCCAGCGGCGTGCTTGCCTTGGCCGCCAGCAGCAACACGGCCAGAACAGGGAAGCTGAGGCTCCACCACGGAAAGACTTTCACGCATCATTCTCCCACATAAAGCCTGCCCAGGCCGCTGCTGTTGCCCCGACTATAATTTGATCCTCCAGGCTTCATAGAGGGGTGCGGCGCTGGCGGCGGTGTTTTCCACCCGCGGTAACCGGCCAGGCAGGCCATGGGAGTATGAATTTACATATACAATGAAATAATGTAAGTATAAAACCCGCCGCGCCAGGGCGCGCTGGCTTGAGGTGAATACCCGCAATGACGATTATATGGATGTTGCTGGCCGCGAAAGCGGTTTACTGCGCCATGGCGGCGCTGCCCAGTTTATTCTTTGTACGCGGCGGCGGCTGGCTGAAGGAAACCTACCGGCGGCGCGTGGAGCTTGGGCTGAACCGTGCCGCGATGAAGCTCGCGCGTGATTTTAACCCCGATGAAAGCTATTTTGCCAACGGCGTGGGTTTGGCCGCGGATTTTTCCGGCCAGCGCTTTTTTGTGGCCGAGCGCGATGGCGGGCGGACCCAGGCGGCGATTTTACCCTTTGCGGCATTGCGCGGCGTGAAAAGCGGCGAGATGAACCAGAACGGCTTTTACGATATGTACGTGGAACTAAAGGTGGACCACCCGAAGCAGCAGCGCTGGCGGCTGCTGCTGGGCGAGAATGAGGCGCTGGTTGATGCCGTGAAGGCCACGCTGGGGCGCCTGCAAGCCGCCTGAAGCGGGTTAAACCACCGCGCCAAACAACCTGCCGATAATGGTTGTGGCCACCATGGCCAGAGCCCCCCAAAAGGTGACACGCAAAGCCGGCTTAAGCATGGGCGCGCCCCCTGCCCGGCCGCCAATGGCGCCAAGAGCCGCCAAAAACAGCAACGCGCCCGCGCCAATACCAGGCACAAGCCATGGCGCAGGCAAAAACATGGCAAGCAGCAATGGCGCGGCGGCCCCCGTGGCGAAGGTAAGCGCCGAAGCCAAGGCCGCCTGAATGGGGTTGGCGATGGTGCTGATGGAAATACCCAGCTCATCGCGCGCATGGGCGCCCAGCGCGTCATGCGCCATGAGCTGCGCCGCAACCGCGCGCGCCAGCCCGGCTTCCACCCCGCGCGCCTCGTAAATGCCGGCCAGCTCCGCCAGCTCATGCACATGGTCCGCGGCCAGTTCGCGCCGCTCCTTGGCCAGGGCCGCGTCTTCGGTATCGGCCTGCGAGCTGACCGAGACATATTCGCCCGCCGCCATGGCCATGGCGCCCGCCACCAGCCCGGCAATGCCCGCCACCAGCGCATCGTGCCGCACCCCGCTGGCCGAAATAACACCAAGGACAAGGCTGGCCGTGGAGATAACGCCGTCATTGGCGCCCAGCACGGCGGCACGCAGCCAGCCTGTGCGCTCAATCAGATGGCTTTCCGTGTGCGGCTGACGCATCTCTTCACCTGTTTTACCGGATGATACTGGTTAAGCCATGCCGTGAAACATCGCGTTGCGCGAAATCAATGCGTCCAGCCCGTTTCCGCGCCATCGCGGCCAGGGCCTGGTTGATGGCGCGCGCATGCCAGCACGGCTGAACCACACCAGAAAAAGCCGGCACCATGGTGAAGGGCACAATGAGCGCCGCTGGTGAAGGACGCAATCAGGCGGCGCGCTTGGCCACTTCCTCGGGCGCCATCCGCACCAGCGCCTCGTAATCGGCCAGCAGCGTCTCGGTAATGGTGCTTGGCGCAAAATGCAGGTCCTGGCCAATCTGGCGCACGGGGGTAATCTCGGCGGCGGTGCCGGTCAGGAAGGCTTCCTTGGCCTTGGCCAGATCCTCGAACGGAATATGGCGCTCGATCACCTCAAAGCCGCGGGCTTTGGCCAGGGCGATGACGGTGCGGCGGGTAATGCCATCCAGGAAGCAATCTGGCGTGGGGGTATGCAGCTTGCCGTCGATAACAAAGAAGATGTTGGCACCCGTGGCCTCGCCCACATACCCGTCCCAGGTCAGCATCAGCGCGTCGTTAAAGCCCTCGGCCTCGGCCTTATGCTTGGAGAGCGTGCCGATCATGTAAAGCCCGGCGGCCTTCGAGGCCGTGGGGGCGGTTTGCGGGTGCGGGCGCCGCCAATCGGCCAGGCCCAGGCGCACGCCCTTCAGCCGGTCGGCACCAAACAGGTTCGGCCATTCCCAGCACGCCACCATCAGGTGGATTTTGGTAAGCTGGGCGGAAACAGCAAGCTGCTCCGAGCCGCGCCAGGCGAGCGGGCGCAGATAGGCATCGGTCAGGTTATTGGCCTTCATCACATCGATGCAGGCCTGGTTGATCTGCGCCTTGGTAAACGGAATCTCGAAGCCAAGAATACGGCCGGATTCGATCAGGCGGTCGGTATGCGCATCCAGCTTGAAGATGTTGCCGGCATAGGCGCGCTCACCCTCGAACACGGCGGAACCGTAATGCAAACCATGGCTCAATACATGCAGCTTTGCCTCGCGCCAGGGAATGAGCTTGCCATCCCACCAGATAAAGCCGTCACGATCGTCAAAAGGAACCAGCGCCATGGTAAATGAACTCCGTTTACACTACATCAATATGACAGAAAAATCTTGCGCATAAGTCAGTCATACTGCCATAACACGCGCGGCAAACCTTTTTAGATTGCGAACCTGCCATGCAAGACTATCCAACGCAAACCTTTCCCGCGCCCAAGCGCGAAACCCCCTTGGGCGGCGCGCATGCGGCGCCGGGCGCCGGGCTGCTTTTCCTGCGCGAGGAAGAATTACGCCTGGCGCAGGACATGCTGTTCTTCGCCATGCGCGACCTAAACGCGGCGCCGGATGAAATTCTGGCCGAGCTGGGCTTTGGCCGCGCGCATCACCGCTGCCTGCACTGGGTCGCGCGCCGTCCGGGGCTTAAAGTGGGCGAGCTTCTCGCCATTCTTGGCATCACCAAGCAAAGCCTCACCCGCGTGCTGGGCCCGCTGATCGGCGAAGGCTACATCGCCCAGGCGCCTGGCCAGCAGGACCGGCGCCAGCGCCTGCTTACCCTTACCGAGAAAGGCCAGGCGCTGGAACGGCGCCTGTACAGCGTGCAGCGCGAAAGGCTGGTGGTGGCCTACCGCGAGGCGGGCGGGCCGGCGGTGGATGGTTTCAAGCGCGTGCTGCGCGGGCTGATGAACAAGCAGGGGCGGGATTATGTGGACGGGCTGGAGCACCGCGCGCAGAAAGCACCGCGCGCGGGCGCCTAGCCAGGTATGAGTGGCGACACCCCGCATATTCTGCTGGTGGATGACGATGCGCGCCTGCGCGGCCTCGCGGGCCGCTATCTGGCCGAGCAGGGGTTCCGCATCACCCAGGCCGGATCGGCTGAAGAGGCGCGGGCCAAGCTGCGCAGCCTCGATTTCGACCTGATGGTGCTGGATGTGATGATGCCGGGCGAAACCGGGCTGGAACTCACCGGCGATTTGCGCACCGAGCGCGCGCCCGCCATGCCCATATTGCTGCTCACGGCGCGCGACACGCCAGAGGACATCATCGCCGGATTCGAGGCCGGGGCGGATGATTACCTCGGCAAGCCGTTTGACCCGCGCGTGCTGGTGGCACGCATCCGCGCCATGCTGCGCCGCGCCCAGCCACCCGCCCAGCCCGCCCTGCCTCTGCAGCTGGGCGAGGCCATGTTCGACCCCGCGCGGGGCGAGCTGATAAGCCCCGGCAGCCGCGTGCGCCTTACCGGCGCCGAGCTTGCGCTGCTGCTGGCCCTGGCGGCGCGCCCGCACGAGATATTCTCGCGCGAGGCGCTGGCCGCCGCGCTGGGCATGGACGATGTGAATGAGCGCGCCATAGACGTGCAGGTAACCCGCCTGCGCCGCAAGATAGAGCCAGACCCGCGCGAACCGCGCTTCCTCCACACCATCCGGGGCAAAGGCTACAGCCTTAAGCCCGGCCCATGAGGCAGGCATGAGGATACGGCCCGGCGGTGTCTCGCCCGAGCGCTACGTGCGGAAATTCCTGCCGCGCGGGCTGTTCGGGCGTTCGCTGCTCATCGTGCTGCTGCCATTGGTGCTGCTGGAGGCGGTGGCGCTGCAAATTTTTTACGGCAACCATCTCTCACTGCTTTCGCGCCGCCTGGCCGGCGCCGTGGCGGGCGAAGTGGCGTTCATGATCGACGAGATCGACCGCTACCCGGAAACGCGCGACCTGACGATTCAGGAAACCAACCAGCATTTCCAGTTCAACACGCTGTTCATGCCAGGCCAGGTATTGCGGCATTTACCCCCCCCCAACGTGCCCGGCCCGGTGGATACCGACCTCGCCAATGCCTTGTCCTCGGAGTTGAAGCGTCCATTCAACGTCAACTGGTCCGCCCTGCCGGGCGTCGTGCGCATTAATGTGCAAATGCCGATGGCGTGCTGCGCATCGATGTCTCGCGCAAGCGGCTTTATATTGGCACATTCTACCTGTTCTTCATCTGGGTCATCGGTATCGCGGTTATCACGGCGGGCATTGCCGCGCTGTTTCTGCGCACCCAGGTGCGCGGCATACGGCGCCTGGCCGTGGCGGCAGAGAATTTTGGCATGGGGCGCGATAGCGGCCCCATCCGGCCAGAAGGCGCCGTGGAGGTGCGCCGCGCCGCCACCGCCTTCAACCGCATGCAAGACCGCGTGCGCCGCTTCATGGCCCAGCGCACCACCATGCTGGCGGGGGTCAGCCACGACCTGCGCACCCCCCTCACCCGGCTGCGCCTGGCGCTGGCCATGCAGCCGCAAATTCCGCCAGAGGATATGGCCGACATGGTCGGCGATATCGAGGAAATGGAGCATCTGATCGGCATCTACCTCAACTTCGCGCGCGGCGAGGGCAGCGAGCTGGCCGTGCCCGCCGACATGACCGTGCTGCTGGACGAAATTTGCGCCAATGCGCGCCGCGCCAATGCCGCCATAACGCTGTATGTGGAAGACGCGTTGAGCGCCACGCTGCGGCCCGAGGCCATGCGCCGCGCCCTGACCAACCTTATCGACAACGCCAAGCGCCATGGCACCCATATTTGGATTACGGCGCAGCGCAGCACGCCCGGCCGGCTGCGCATCAACATCGACGATAACGGCCCCGGCATACCCGAAACCCAGCGGGAAAACCTGCTGCGCCCCTTTGAGAGCAACGCCCCCGGCGGCACCGGCCTCGGCCTCGCCATCGCCCGCGACATCATCATCGCCCATGGCGGCTCCATCGCGCTGCAAGACCGCCCCGCGGGCGGCCTGCGCGTGGCGATTGAGCTGCCGGTGTGACAGCGGCAGGCATTTGCCTGGTGTTTTTCATGCTCAATGACCGCTGGTATCGCGCGTGGGGCTGGTGGGCGGCCACGCGCCAAGCATAAGCCTTATACCAACGGTCATGCTCAATGACCGTTGGTATCGCGCGTGGGGCTGGCGGGGCGGCCACGCGCCAGGCATAAGCCTTATACCAACGGTCATGCTCAATGACCGTTGGTATAAGAGCGCGATGACCTGAGATGCGCTCGCTTTGCGCTCGCTTTGAACGTCTGAACCGCGCTAAATTTGCTTGGGCAATCAATAAGCTAGTGTGATTCAGCTTCTGAAATTCGTGATATTTCACATCACGAATTTCAGAACCATCACACTAGAGCCGGATGATTTTAGACCGGATCACGTTGTGATCCGGTCTAAAATCTGAATCCGTCTCTAAATCAATGAGGTAGAGCGCGATTCAGACTTTCGAATCGCTCGCAAAGCGAGCGCATCTCAAGTCATCGCGCTCTAGTACATCGAGGACGTAACGGCGCGCAGATTCCGCTCTTCCAGCGCCCGGCCCGTGCCCAGCGCCACGCATTGCAGCGGGTTTTCCGCCACCATAACCGGCAGGCCGGTGGACACGCGCAGCACATCGTCCAGCCGGTTCAGCAACCCGCCGCCACCGGTGAGCATAATGCCCTTGTCCACAATATCGGCGGCCAGTTCCGGCGGGGTGTTCTCCAGCGCCACCTTAATGGCTTCCACAATCTGCCCCACCGGCTCGGCCAGGCTTTCGGCAATCTGGCGCTGGGTCACCTGCACCTCGCGCGGCACGCCGTTTATCAGGTCACGCCCTTTCACAAAGCGGGCCGGGCCATCATCCGCGCTGTCCATCCAGGCGGCGCCAATATCCATTTTAATCCGCTCGGCCGAGGTCTCGCCGATGAGCAGGTTAAAATTGCGGCGGATGTAAGAGATGATGGCTTCGTCCATCTTGTCGCCGCCCACGCGCACGGAGCGGGCATATACAATGCCGCCCAGCGAGATGACGGCCACTTCCGTGGTGCCGCCGCCAATATCCACGATCATCGAGCCGGTTGGCTCCGTAACCGGTAAATTGGCGCCAATCGCGGCGGCCATCGGCTCCTCGATCAGCAGAACCTTGCGCGCGCCCGCGCTCTCGGCGCTCTCCTGAATGGCGCGGCGCTCCACCGCCGTGGAGCCGGAAGGCACGCACACGATGATGAGCGGGGCAGCGGCGCGGCGGCCATGCACCTTGCGGATGAAGTGCTTTATCATCTCCTCCGCCACTTCGAAATCGGCAATCACGCCGTCGCGCAGGGGCCGGATGGCCTGGATATTGCCCGGCGTGCGGCCCAGCATCAGCTTGGCATCCTCACCCACGGCCCGCACAATCTTGCGGCCTTTTTCTTCCTGTATGGCGACCACCGAAGGCTCGGCGAGTACAATCCCGCGTCCCTTCACGTAAACCAGCGTATTCGCCGTTCCCAGATCGATCGCCATATCGGCCGACATGAGGCCGAGAAGTTTGGAAAACATGAAACCCTTTCTGCAAGGCCCCTGGCCCTGCCCGTCGCGATACCTTGGGCAGGGCTTACAAAAGTGCCTGCCGCCACACAAGCCCGTAAACGGCGCGAATATGGCCAGACTTGCGAACAAAACCCCATGCCACGCCACCAGCGGGCAGCATTGGCAGCACATTCAAGCTGTTACCGTAATGCCACAGCTTCGCCACCGCGCAGCTTTTATCGTGCCATGAAATCTTTGTAAGCCGCACCCAGGCACGGCTTGATTTGCCATCACTCCGGCAAAACATCTGCGCCACCAACAAGGAGTGTAATGATGTCTCACCCCAAAATCGCCACGCTGCTGCTCGCGGCGTCTCTCCCTCTGCTGGCCGGTTGCGGTTATTCGCCCGGCCATCGCGCCCTTACCGGCGGCGCCATTGGCGCCGGGGCCGGGGCGATTATTGGCGGCGCCACGGGCATGGGCGCGGGTACAGGCGCGCTTATCGGCGCGGGCGCGGGCGCCCTTACCGGCGCCGCCACCTCGCACAACCAGCTCAACCTCGGCAATTAGGGCCGTATTAAGATTTTAAGCCGGATCACAACGTGAGCCGGCCTAAAATCATCCGGCTCTAAGCCAGCCTCCAATCCGCCAGATTACGCTTTCGGCCCAACCGGCTTGCTCATCAAAAACGGCAAATCGGGCGAGACGATGCTGGATTGGCGTCCGCCAGGATGAATAAGGGTGACGCGCCCAAGCCCTGGTGAGACCACCGTGGCGACAACCTCGTCAATCCATTTATGCAAAATGGCGCGGGCTTCTGCCAGGCCGTCCTGGTCCAGCACCGGCACGCCGGATGCCTCAAGCTCCTCTTCCAGCTTCACCACATGCTCAGCGGCCGCCTGCCGCGCTTCCTCATGCTCGCCGCTCATCGGCACCTCCCCGCGCTAAATGCAAAACGCCCGGCTGGAGGGCCGGGCGTTTCTGTCCGCCGTTAGAACGGCAGGTTATACAGCTTGGCGGCGTTGCTTTGCAGCACCTTTTTGCGGACCTCGGGGCTGTAGCCGCCCAGCGTCTCCACAATATGGTCCTGCACGCCCGGGTAAAGCGAGGTGGGGTGCGGGAAGTCGGTTTCGAACAGCACCTTGTCCTCGCCGATCACGTCCAGCAGCTTCTGCGGCCCGACCTTCTCGAACCAATAGGTAACCCAGAAATGGTCGCGGAAATATTCCCAGGGGCGGCGGTTCAGGATGGCCCGCTTGCTGGCCAGCATCTCGTCGAACTGGTGCTCCAGCGCTTCCAGGGCGAACGGCACCCAGCCCATGCCACTCTCGATCAGGCCGATCTTCAGCTTGGGGTGGCGGTCGAGCCGGCCGCTGACAATCCAGTTGCCCAGCGTGGCGGCATTGCAGATGGAGAACATGGTCGCCACCACGGAAAGCGTCTGCTCGAAGGCAAAGCCCTTCCAGGTCAGCGCGTTGGGGTCAACGGCCGCGTTCAGGTGGAAGTTCAGCGGGGTGCCCGTCTCGCTGCACAGGTCCAGGAACGGCGTCCAGTATTCGCCGTTGAAGGAGGGCAGGCCCAGGCGCTCGGGCGTATCGGGCAGCACGAAGCCCTTCAGCCCCATATCGATGCAGCGGCGGGCCTCGGCCATCAGCTCCTTCTCGTCCCATAGCGGCAGATGCGCCATGGTGAACAAGCGGTCGCCGGATTCCTGCTGGCGCTCGATCGCGGCGTCGTTATACATTTTGATGATGGTGACGGCGAGGTCGTTATCGCCCAGAGACATCAGCGAGCCGGCCTGGGTGACGCCGGAATTCTGGTAGCAGATTTGCGCCCAGATCCCCATATCATCCATCGCCTGCAGGCGGGTTTTGGTGATGTAGGCGCCGCTATGCCCCTCTTCGATGGTGGGGAAGGCCAGGCGGCCGAGCAGCTTGTTGTTATCGGCGCGAATGACGTTGCCGCCGAGCGAGCCGAAATTGCGGTCGCCGATGAACCAGCGGTCCACACCATTCACCCGGCGGACTTCCGGCACGCGGCCCTTGTATTTGGCCGTGGCGCGCGAGGTGAACAAATCCGGCGCTTCGGTAATATGCGTGTCGCAATCGACAATCTTGATACCCGCGAACATCGGGTCCAGGCCGCGCGACTGCGTGGCGTAGTCAACCTCGCGCAGCACGCCGCCGGGCATATAGCCCTGCTCGGACCAGTATTTCGGGGCGTCATCCGCAATAACTGCGGAATCCTTCTCTGCCATGGTTCACTCCTCCGGCTGGCGGCTGCCCCTTCCCCGTCCCTACGGGCGGCGCAACCGCGTCTATTCAATAACCGACACCTTACCATCTTTTTTCGGGCCATCAAACCCCTTTAGATGGACGGCGTATGCGGGCGGCGCATACATATATAATAAGCGCGCCGCCAGGGGGCTGGCCCCTTTACGCATTATTCATCTACCCGGCGATGGCGCTGGCCACATGGCGCACGAAAGCGGCGGGGTCTTCTGGCAAGTCGCCCTCTTGCAGCCGGGCCAAATCCAGCAGCAGGGTTGCGGCCTCCGCCACATCCTCGCGCGCGGTTAGGGCCTGCACCAGCTTGTGGCCGGGGTTTATTTCCAGCTTGGGCGCGGGGCCGAAAATGGGGCGCCCGGCACGGCGCAGCAGGCGCTGCATGGCCAAATCCGGCCCGCCCTCGGCCGCCGCCAGCATGGCCGGGCTGTCTTTCAGCCGTGCCGAAACACCCACGCCCGAGACCTTACCGCCCAGCGCGGTTTGCAGCTTCTCGCACAAAGCGGCCACATCCGGCGCCACCTCTCCGCCATCGAACAGCTTGCCGGCCTTGGAGACGCTGGTGAGCGGCTTGTCCTTGAACTTGCCCAGGCGCTCTGGCCAGAACGCGTCTATCGCATCGCCCAGCAGCAGCACCTCGTAGCCCTTTTCCGCAAAACCTTCGAGCTGCGGCGAGGTTTTGAGGTGCGCGGCATCGCCTGCCAGGTAGTAAATCTCGCTCTGCCCTTCCGGCATACGGGCGATGTAATCCTCCAGCGTGGTGCTCTCTTCCTTGGTGGAAGCAAAGCGCAGCAGGGCGGCAATTTCGGCGCCATGGCCGGTATCCTCGTAAATGCCCTCTTTCAGCACCCCGCCAAAATTCTCCAGGAAGGATTTGAAACTCTCCGGCTCCTTGGCCTTGCTCTTCAGCTCGGAGAGCACGCGGTTGAGCAGCGCCTTGCGGATTTTATCCAGCACCGGCGTGGCTTGCAGCAGCTCGCGGCTTACGTTCAGCGGCAGATCTTCCGTATCCACCACGCCGGTAACGAATGAGAGCCAGTCCGGCAGCAGCTTGGCGTCATCGGTGATGAACATGCGCTTCACATGCAGCCGAACTTTCGATTCCCGCCGCTCTTCCATGGGGAAAAACGGTTTGGACGAGGGGATGAACAGCAGCGCGGAGAATTCCAGCGTGCCTTCCGCGCGCCAATGGATGGTGGCCCATGGCTCGTCGAAATGATGCCCCGCATGGCGGTAGAAATCGGCATATTCCTCCGCCGTCACCTCGGATTTCGCCTTGCGCCACAGCGCCTTGCCCTCGGTTACCGGCTCGTACTTCCCGTCTTCCTCCAGCTCCACCGGCAGCGCCACATGGTCCGCCCATTTGCGGATGATGTTCTTTATCCGGTGGTTTTCCAAAAACTCATCCGCATCCTGCTTCACATGCAGCGTCACGGTGGTTCCGGCATCTTCGCGGGTGGCGGATTTAAGCGTGTAGGTGCCCTTGCCGTCCGAGACCCATTCCCACGCCTCGTCATGCCCGGCCTTGCGCGAGACCACCTCCACTTTATCGGCCACCATGAAGGCGGAGTAGAACCCCACGCCGAACTGGCCGATGAGGCTTGGCTTGTCCTCGGGCTTTTGCGCGGCAAGCTGGCTGGCGGCGAAGGCGGCGGTGCCCGAGCGGGCGATGGTGCCCAGATTCTCCGCCAGCTCCTCCTTGCCCATGCCTATGCCGGAATCGGCGATGGTGATGGTGCGGGCGTTTTTATCCACCGCGATTTTAACCGCCGGGCCGCCGGGCAGGGCCAGGGTTTCGTCGGAAAGGGAGAGAAAGCGGCGCTTATCCGTGGCGTCCGCCGCGTTGGCCACCAGCTCGCGCAGGAAAATCTCGCGGTCCGAGTAGAGCGAATGCACCACCAGGTCGAGCAGGCGGCCCACTTCAGTGCCAAAACTACGTGTTTCTTCAGTCATGCCATCCTCACGATTTTGGGGCCGTATTTAAACAAATTGCAACGCCGCTCCAAGGGGGCAAAACGGCATTGCGCGGTGCGCCCGGGCGCTGTTATCCAGGCGCCAAACCAATACGGAGCCTAAGCCATGGCCGCCAGCGCCACCTTTACCCGCCTGCGCCGCGCGGAGCTGCCCGGCCTGGTTGCCGCCGCGCAGACGGACGACCCGCAGGATTTATTCGCCTATCTGGCCGCCAACGGTACCTCGGTGGCCGATTTTGACTATGACGGGTCGATTTTTTCCACCCTGCTGCCCGTGCTGGCCGAGGATTACGAGATAGACCTGGAAACCAGCGAGAACGAGGCCATAGCCGATATTGCCGAGGCGGCGGAGCTGCTGGTGGTGATACTGACCCAGGAGGAGCAGGATAAATACCTCACCCGGCTGGACCCGGATAATTTCGGCGAGGACGAGCTGGAAGAGCTGTACGAGGATTTCACCGGCGAGGAAGCCGCCGGCGCGGGCGAGGCCATGCTGGCCGGTATAGCAGCACTGGGCCAGGCGCTGAGCGAGGTGGATGCGGAGCATGTGGTGGTGGTGACGGCGGGGTAGGGGTGGCTGGGGTGTTGCGGGCGGGGTGGGGCTAAATGCGCCCTTGATGGCCGCTCTCGACTTCTGGCAGCCTCCCCAACAACGGACATTCCGGCTATTGTAAGGTTTTAGATTAAGGGCATTTGTGCGCCGTTGGTGGTCACAGATTTAAAAAAGAGTCCGCCGGGGTGGACTCGGGAGTGCAACGCCAGAAGCAATGCCTTAAGCATTTTCAACCAGTCAATGACGAATATCTTCTCCCTGGATTACAAAGTACTTCGATCTTATCAAGCAAGAGATTCTACATGCCAGACAATAAACGTCAACATTACGTTCCAAAATTTCTACTCAGACAATTTTCGTGTGATGTAAACAAAAAGCAAATAAACATTATCAATATCGGCCGAAGAAAGATCATCCAAAACGCCTCTCTGGGAGAGCAATGTTACCGGGATTATTTCTATGGAAAAACCACAGAGATTGAAAAGAGCCTCGCTTCTCTTGAAGGCGTATTTTCTAAGGTCGTTAAAGATATTCTCTCCACAGGAGCTTATGACCATCGGCAAGAGTTTCATATGACATTAATGATTTCACTCCAAAAGAATCGTACGTTACGAGCCGAAGAAGAATTAAATGCAATGGTCGACAAGCTCGTCAAACTGGCGATGCACGGCAAAATTAGCGAGGAAATACTTCGGGGCGTAAGAATTAATTTCGAGAAGGCGATAACTCACCAAATTGGTCGAGCGCTTACTCTTAGCCCAATGCTGCTCGATCTAAAACAGTTTATAATAGAAAACAGAACATCAATCCCTTTCGTTCTTTCCGACAATCCCGTAATCGTAACAAATTTGTTCGGTCGCACTCGATTCCGCGGTCGTGCATTAGACGGAATGTCAAAATCGGGACTTCAGATGCTAATGCCTCTTTCCCCCAAATATGCAATTCTGCTTCACGATGGAAACGTCTACACTACTCAAGCAGATGACAATATCATAAAGGTAAGCCGCGAAAAAATTATAGATAATATCAACGAACTTCAATGGGTAAACGCCTATAAAAACGTCTACTTTTCTCCTGAATTTGGAAATCAAAAAATCTCGCAACTCCTCGAAATCGAACGAAAGAGCGGTGATTTGATTTCGTTCGAGCGACTCCAAAGTCTCGATGGAGGTAGAAGTTATAGACTCAATGATAAAGATGAATATGCACCACCAGATGAAGGAGTGAAATCAGAGCTTGTCCGAGTCTCATCGAAAATGCTCTCTAAAGACATTCGTATAGATGCAGTCAAAGTAAGGTCAAACCCTTTATTTTATGATGACAACTCAATGGGTTCGCCCAAACGAGACCCCATCTGGTGCCAGATAGTTGAAGACTTCTCAGACGCTATGCTGTCAGGATCATGCAAATTTAATGACATCTGGAGTTTTTTCGAAAGCCATTATCTTAGTTCTCGGATTGGACCGTGGCACGGTCGAGTTTTCCGTCGCTCTGGCAAATGATTCAAGTTGTGAATAGGTCAAAGCCGAGAAAGTTGAAAATCGTTGATGGGTCGCGGTACGGAGGATTACACGAAGGAGAATATGTCCTCTATGCCAATTCTTAATTCCGAAACGGCCCCTCGGCTCCCGGCCCACACCACCCGCCCCTACGCCCCCGTATTCGCCCGGTAAGCCGTAGCAAATTGCCGCACCGCCGCTGCCACCTCGTCATCAGACAGCAGCACCGGCCCGCCTGCTGCCAGCGATAGTGTGTATTGCTGCGCCAGCACTTCCAGCTCGGTTGCCGCCGCCAGGGCTGTTGCAACGTCGCGCCCCACGGCGATGCCGCCATGGTTTTCCATCAGGCAGGCCGTGCAGCCTTCCAGCGCGGCCAGTACGTTGGCGGAAAGTTCCGCTGTGCCAAACAGCGCATACGCGGCCAGGCGCAAAGGCGCGCCGCCAAAACGGGCGATCATGTAATGGCACGCCGGAATCTCGCGCCGGGCCATGGCCAGGGCAGTGGTGTAGGGCGCGTGGTGGTGCACCACCCCGCCTATTTCTGGCCGGGCCAGGTAAATATCCAAATGGAAGCGCCATTCCGATGACGGGCGGTAGCGCCCCTCATACGTGCCATCGGGCTTCAGCAGCGGAATCATCTCCGGCGTCAGCGCCTCGTACGGCGTGGCGGAGGGGGTAATTAAAATCCCCTCTTCCGTGCGCAGAGACACATTGCCGGATGTGCCGGCGGAAAGGCCGCGCGCGGCCATGGCTTGCGCGGCTTCAATAAGGGCTTGGCGGGCGGGCAGCATAGCCGCCCGTAGCATGGCGGGGCGGGGCCGGAATAGTTAAGTATTGACTTATCTATTTGCGCCACTATAGTTAAGTCCATGCTTAACCAATCCACCAGCCTCGACCTCGCCTTCCAGGCCCTGGCAGACCCGGCCCGCCGCGCCATGCTGGAGCGGCTTTCGCAAGGCCCGGCCTCGGTAAGCGAGCTGGCAAAACCGCTGCAAATGTCCATGCCCGCGGTGCTGCAACATTTGGCGGTGCTGGAGCAGGCCGGGCTTGCCAGCTCGCGCAAAACGGGCCGGGTGCGAAGCTGCGAGCTGAACGCGGCGCGGCTGGAGGATGTGCAAAAATGGCTGAACGCGCGCCGCGCGGAATGGGAAGCCAGGTTCGACCGACTGGCGGCTTACCTAAACACATTAGACGAGGGGAATAAAAATGGATGAGTTTTATCCCGGCATGAAGCCGGAGCCATTGGTGATGTCACGCGTGTTCAAGGCCCCGCGGGAAACCGTTTTTCGCGCCTGGAGCAGTGCCGGGCACATCAGGCATTGGTTCAGCCCGGCGGGATGCACTGTGCCGGAGGCGGAGGTCGATTTCCGCTCCGGCGGCGTATTCGCCGTGTGTATGCTTCTGCCCGATGGAAGCAAAAACTGGTCACGGGGCAATTTTGTCGAGGTTATACCGGCGGAGCGGCTGGTTTTCGCGGGCGGCGTGACTGCGGGCGGAACGAAATTGTTCAACGTCGTCACCACCGTCACCTTTGCCGATGAAGGTGCTGGGACCAGAATGACCGTGCATCAGGCCTACGAAATTTTTGCCGAATCGGCACGCTTTGCCATTGGCGGCGCCACGGAAGGCTGGCGCACCACGCTGGACAAGCTGGACACGCTGGTCACGCGCCTCACTACCCCGGCCGTGCATGGCAGCTTCACCATCGAGCGTGTTTTCACCGCCCCGCCCGCGCGCGTGTTCCACGCCCTTACCAATGCGGAGGCCAAGGCCAAATGGTTTGCCGGGGGGCATGGGCAGGAAATTCTGGAACGCCGGATAGACGCCACGCCCGGCGGGCGAGAGCGTGTGGAAGGGCGCTGGCCGGATGGCACGGTAAGCTGCTTCGACGCGCTTTATTTCGACGTCATCCCCAACCGCCGCCTGGTTTACGCTTACGAGATGCACCTGAACGGCGCCAAAATCTCTGTCTCGCTCGCCACGCTGGAGTTAAGCCCGGCCCAAGGCGGCACCAGGCTGGTGCTTACCGAGCAAGGCAGCTTTCTGGATGGCTACGAGGATAATGGCGCGCGCGAGGAAGGCACGGGGTTCCTGCTTGGCAGGCTCGCCGCATCGCTGGGTGAGCCAAGCGCGGTTAAGCCGCCGGCGCAAATTTGTGGTCAGAGCTAAGCTGCACCGCGCTGCCATTCCAGCTTAGCGGCAGGCTGGCCTTGGTTACCGGCGCGCTGGCGAATGTTTTGGCCTGGCAGGCGGCTTCCGCAATGGGGGCCGGTACGTAGCTAATTTGCGCCGCATAGCCCGCACCATCGCGCGCCACGGACTCAATGCCCAGCAGCACTGCCTGGTCCGCCGCCTGGCGCAGCCCGCAATTGGCGTTCGGGTCCATGGTCTCGCGCAAATCGCTGGCGGCCAGCACCTTGGTCTGCTTGCCGGTGGCGGTTACCACGGCCAGCACCGTATCTGTCTCGCCCTGGCCGGTAGAGCCGCGCACGCATAAAAACGGCGTCTGGCCGGTGGGGTTGAGCACCAGGCAGCCATCCAGGCTGTTGCCGGGGTACCAGGCGGTAAGCGCCCAGCCCGTGGCGGTTTTATGGAAGAGAATCCCGCCGCCAAAATTGGTGACATGCGGCTCGAAACTGCCCAGGTAGGACACGTAGGCCTCGTCCGGCCCGGTGAAATTACCATAGGCGATGCTGGTTAGCGTAATGCCCAGCCCCGTGCCCGCGCCGCCGTAATCGCTGGAGGGGTAGCCGGGCAGGCTGGCGCAGTCATGCGCGTAACCATCCGCCCCGGCACTGGCGCCGCCGCATACCAGCGGCAGAAACGCCGCCTGCTCCGCGGCGCTAAGCGCCCGCGGGTCTTGGTTGGCGGCCATGGCGGTGTTGCCGCCATGCTGCCCTGGCCCCTGGGCACGATGCAGCCACACCCAGCCCGCGCCCAGCACAAGCAGCAGAACCACAAGGGAAAAAAGGACTCGTTTCATGGCCCGAGTCTGCGCCGCATTGCGCTTTTTGCCAATATGGGTAAATTTAATGCAATCTAGGGTTTTGTATGCCAATTGCAAACGTAACAAGGCGTGTGGTTCTGGCTGGGCTTGGCGGCAGCCTGGCAGGGTGCGCAAGCTGGCAGGCGCCGGGCTATACCCTGCCGCCTTTGCCCGCCGCGCGGCCCGGCCCGTATTTGCTTGGCCCGGGCGATACGCTGAACATACGCATTTACGACCAGCCGCAGCTTTCCGGCAGCTACCAGGTGGATGATAGCGGCTTTATCAACATGCCCTTGCTGGGCGCCGTGCCCGCCGGCGGCACAAGCACCGCTGCGCTGGAACAGGCCATAACCGCCGGGCTGCAGAAAAACGGGCTGATCCTGCACCCCGCCGTGGGGGCGGAAATTTCCACCTACCGGCCCTTCTACATTCTGGGCGAGGTGAATAACCCGGGCCAATACCCATACCGCCCGGGCATGACTGCCCTTACCGCAATTTCCATCGCCGGAGGCTTCACCTACCGGGCAGAGCAGGACTATGTGGGGGTTACGCGCAATCGCGGCAGTTATACTGCCCAATATCGCGCCTCACCTTCGGCCATGGTGCAGCCCGGCGATGTCATCACAGTCTTCGAGCGTCGATTCTAGCCATGGCGCCCAGCACGCCATTCCGCGCAATGTGGCCATTGGCTGCGCCGCCGCAGGGTTTGGCGCTTTCATCAATATGTGGTGCACGCAGCCCATTCTGCCGGTGCTGGCGCAATCGCTGCATGCGGGGCTGGCCGCCACCAACAACACCGTTACCGCGCCGCTCGTCGCCACCGCGCTCATCGCCCCGTTCAGCGGCGCGCTGTCGGACAGGTTCGGGCGCAAAATTTTCATCTGCGGGGCGGCGTTTTTGCTGGTGCTGCCCACCTTGCTTGCCGCCATGGCGCAGAGCCTGGCCGTGCTAACCGCCAGCCGCTTTGCCCAGGGCCTGCTGCTGCCGTTCATCTTCACTGTCACCATCGCCTATATGGCCGATGAGTTTCCGCCCGCCACCGCCACCAAGCTGGCGGGCATTTATCTCTCCGGCACCATCTCGGGCGGGTTTTCCGGGCGGCTGGTCAGCGGGTTTGTCACCGCGTTTTTGGGCTGGCGCGCCGCCTTCGTCACGGTTGGCTGCATCAGCCTTGCCACCGCGCTGCTGGTGCTGTTCCTGCTGCCGCGCGAGCGGCAATTCCGCCCCGTTACCGGCTGGGGGCAGGCGCTGCGCTCCTTCCCCGGCCATCTCACCAACCCCAGGCTGCTGGCCAATTACCTCATTGGCTTCGGCGTGCTGTTTTCGCTGGTCTGTGTCTTCACTTTCCTTAATTTCCGCCTTGCCGCCGCGCCCTATTGGCTTGGCCCGGCGGCCTTGGGCGGTATTTTCGTCACTTATCTGGGCGGGGTTGCCATAAGCCCCGTGGCGGGGCGCATCGCCGCCCTGCGCGGGCGGCGGCCGGTTATGCTGGCGGCCTTTCTTGTAAATATGGCCGGGCTGGCGCTTACCCTGCTGGCGCCGCTGCCCTTTATTCTGGCCGGCATATTGCTGCTCTGCCTCGGCATCTTCACGCAGCAAACCATCGCCACGGGCTATACGGGCATTGCCGCGGGCAGCGCCAAATCCACCGCCGCCGGGCTGTATGTTACCGCCTACTACATAGGCGGCTCCTGCGGAGGCGTTCTGCCCAATGCCGCCTGGCACGCCACGGGCTGGCCGGGCTGCGCCGCCATAGCCGCCGCCGTGCAGCTTCTTATGCTCGCCACCGCATGGATGCTGTACCGGTGGCAGCCCGCCCACCTTTAACCCGCCGCCGGAGACCCGCATGCTGCCAGCCCCCAGCCGCCGCGCCCTGCTTGCCACCGCCGCCGCCCTGGCCGCCAGCCCGGCCTATGGCGCCGCCACGCCCACCATCAAGCTGCGCCTGCTGGAAACCTCGGACCTGCACACATTCGTGGAGGATTACGATTATTACCGCGACACGCGGGATGAAACCGTGGGCCTCACCAAAATCGCCACGCTGGTGAATGCTGCCCGGCGCGAAGCCCGCAATTCCATGCTGTTCGATAATGGCGACGTTATCCAGGGCAACCCGCTGGCCGATTACGTGGCCCAGCCCGGCAATTTCCCCGCCGATGGCATACACCCCACCATCCGCGCCATGAACACCATGGGCTACGACGCCGCGACACTGGGCAACCATGAGTTCAATTACGGCCTGGCCCTGCTGCAAAAATCGCTCAGCGGCGCCAATTTCCCCTATTGCTCGGCCAATTACCTCGATGAAAGCGGCGCCCCGGTTCTGCCGCCCACATTGCTGCTGGAACGCGATTTCATTGCCGAGGATGGCGGCACGCACCGGCTTAAAATCGGCATTATCGGCTTCCTGCCACCGCAAATCGTGGATTGGGACCGCGTGCATCTGCAAGGCCGGGCGCGCAGCGCCGATATTGTGGAGGCCGCGCAAGCCTATTTGCCCGCTTTGCGCGCGCGGGCAGATTTGGTTTTCGCCCTCTCCCATTCCGGCATTTCCAGCGCCCCGCGCGAGGGGCGGGATGAAAACGCCAGTCTCTACCTCGCGCAACTGCAAGGCTTCGATGCGATTTTCACCGGCCATTCGCACAAGGTGTTCCCCGGCGCCGATTATGCCAGCGAAAACGGCGTGGATGCCGACCGCGGCACGCTGAACGGCGTACCCGCCGTCATGCCCGGATTCTGGGGCAGCGAGCTGGGCATTATCGACCTTACCCTTACCCACAGCGGCGGCAAATGGCGCGTGACGGATTTCGCCGTTGCCACCCGCCCCATTGCCGAGCGCGCGGGGCGCGATGTTACATCACTCGCCGCCAATAACACCCGGGTGGATGCGGCGGTGGCGCCGGAGCACCAGAAAACCCTGGCCTGGATCCGCGAACCCATCGGCAGGCTGGCTCAGCCCGTTACCTCCTACACCGCCCTGGTCAGCGGGGCCGACCCTTCGCTGGCTTTGGTGAACGAGGCGCAGATTTGGTACGCCACGCCGCTTCTGCCGCCGGAAGCGCGCGGCCTGCCCGTGCTCTCCGCCGCCGCACCGTTCAAGGAGGGCTATCAGTCGCCCGATAATTACATTGACCTCGCCGCCGGAACCATTGCCATAAAAGACGTGGCCTCGCTTTACATGTACCCCAACACCGTCGCCGCCGTGCGCGTGAGCGGGGCGGAGCTTGCGGAATGGCTGGAGCACTCCGCCTGCATCTTCAACCGCATCGACCCGGGCGACTCCATGCCGCAGCTTCTGCTCAACCCGCATGTGCCGTCTTACACATTCGACGTCATCTCCGGCATTACCTACCAGATCGACATCACCCAGGCCCCCCGGTATGGCTGGCACCGTAAGCGGGATGCAAGGCGCATCGTGAATCTCGCCTATAAGGGCGTGCCCGTCTCACCGGACCAGCTTTTCATCGTCATCACCAATAATTACCGGGCGGATAGCGCCTTTGGCGCTCATCCCTCCGCCATTATGCTGCGCGCGCCAGACCAGGTGCGCGATGTGCTCACCCGTTATATTCTCGGCCAGCCTGAAATTTCCGTCGCCACGCCCAATATCTGGTCCTTCGCCCCCATCGGCCAGCCGGTGACCGTGAGTTTCGAGAGCGCGCCCGAAGCGGCGCCTTTTCTCGCGCATCTTCCCGGTATGGCCTGCCTGGGCGATGCCGGAGATGGCTATGCCAGCTACGCCATGCAGCTAAGCTGAGCCACCCTATTGCAGCTTTTCTGCAACATGCATTGTAAAACCCCGCCGGGCTGTAAGTTAACACTATGGCAACGCGGCGCTTGGGCCTAAAAGGGGCGCGGATTCACCCGAAAAAAGCAGGGGCTTCCGTCTGGGGTTCGTTTCTCCGCATTGGAGTATGTTGTGTTACGTCGTTTATGCGCCGCCCTTTTGGTTTGCGGCGGTATGGCCATGGCTGGTGCCGCGCAGGCTGGCACGTCTTCTCCCACAGGCAGATGGTTGACCGCGAGCCGTGATGCCGTGGTTTCTATTGCTCCCTGCGGGAACGGGCTGTGTGGCTATATTGCCGGCATAAAGCTGGACAACCCCACAGACCCGCAGCCGCTGGACTGGCGCGGCCAGCCGCAATGCGGCGATGCTATTATCGCCATGACCGCATCTGCCGCGCCAGGCAAATGGCACGGCACCATCACCGACCCGCGCAATGGCCGCGTCTGGCAGGCCACGCTCAGCCTGCGCGGCGGCGAATTGCATCTGCGCGGCTATGTCGGCCTGCCTGTATTTGGCGAAACACAAACCTGGACACGCTATAGCGGCCAGATTAGCACGGGTTGCCTGATTACGATGGCGGGATAGGCCGCGCGCCTGGTTTGCCTCAGCCTATCAGCCCCGTCATGGGTGTTGAGGCGCTGGCAAAGCCCTTGCGGGGGATGCGCCCGGCACGAAACGCCAGCCGCCCGGCCTCCACCCCCGCCTTCATGGCGCGGGCCATCAGAATCGGGTCATCGGCCATGGCGATGGCGGAGTTCACCAGCACCGCGTCGCAGCCCAGCTCCATGGCAAAGGTGGCGTCGTAGGCCGTGCCCACACCGGCATCGACCAGCACGGGCACTTTGCTCTGCTCGATAATCATCTGGATCATCAGCGGGTTCTGCACGCCCAGCCCAGAGCCGATGGGCGCGCCCAGGGGCATGATGGCGACACAGCCCATCTCTTCCAGCCGCTTGGCCGCCACCGGGTCGTCCGCGCAATATACCATCACCTCGAACCCATCCTTGATGAGCGCCCCGGCGGCCAGCAGCGTTGCCGCCATGTCCGGGTATAGTGTGGGTGCGGGGCCGAGCACTTCCAGCTTCACCAGGTTCCAGCCGCCTGCCTCGCGCGCCAGGCGCAGGGTGCGCACCGCCTCATCGGCCGTGAAGCAGCCGGCGGTATTTGGCAAATAAGTGTAACGCTGCGGGCTTACGTAATCCTGCAGCATCGGCGCGTTGCGGTCCGAGAGGTTCACGCGCCGCACGGCCACCGTCACCATCTCGGCGCCGGAGGCCTCGATGGCCGCCGCCGTGGTGGGCAAATCCTTGTATTTTCCGGTGCCTACAACAAGGCGCGAGGAAAATTTGCGGCCCGCCACGGTCCAGGAATCATCCTTCTGCAACGCGCCGTCCTGCATAATTCCGTCCAAAACCCTTAGCCCCCGCCGATAAAATGCACGATTTCCAGCCTGTCGCCCGCCTCTAGCCGCACATCGGCATAGGTGGAGCGCGGCACAATCTCCAGATTCCGCTCCACCGCCACCTTGCGCGTGTCCAGCGCCAGCCGGGCGATCAGCCCCGCCACGGTCAGCCCCGCCTCGGCCTGCATCGAGTCGCCATTCACGGTCAGGCTGATCTGCTCAACGACATTGCTCATAAGCCACATTATCGGGCCGTGCCCGCTGCCCCGCAAGGCCGTTATCCCCACAAAATTTGGCGTCCACGATTCCGTTATGCTAGCGGAAGGCGCATCATGGCCGCACCCCTTATACTCGTCCTTAACGGACCCAATTTGAACATGCTCGGCACGCGCGAACCGGAAATTTACGGCACCGCGACGCTGGACGATTTGGAAACCCTATGCGCCGAGACAGCCGAAGGGCTGGGCCTGGCCATAGAATGCCGCCAGACCAATGTGGAAGGCGAGCTGATTACCTGGGTGCAGGAGGCGCGCGACCGCGCCGCCGGGCTGATTATCAACCCCGCCGGGTATTCGCACACCTCCATCGCCCTTATGGACGCGGTGCTGGCCCTCGATATTCCCGTGATCGAGGTGCATCTCTCCAACATTCATAAGCGCGAGGAATTCCGCCACCACTCCTATGTATCGCGCGCCGCCACGGGCGTTATTTGCGGTCTGGGCATTGCGGGCTATAGGCTGGCGCTGATTACCCTGTCCGACATTCTGGAAGAACTGGAAGAAGACGACCAATGAGCCTTTCCTTCGACCCCAAGACCCTGGCCGAACTGGCAGCTTTGCTGAACGAGACCGGCCTCTCTGAGATCGAACTGGCCGAAGGCGACCGCAAGGTGCGGCTGGCCCGCATGATTGCCCCTGTTAGCATTCCCGTGGCTGCCGCCCCCGCCGCGCCGCCGCCCCCTGCCGCGGCACCTGCCGCCCCGGCGGCGGATTTGGCCAAGCACCCCGGCGCGGTGAAAAGCCCGATGGTGGGCGTGGCCTATCTCTCCGCCGAGCCGGGCGCGCCGCCTTACGTAAGCGTGGGCCAGAGCGTGGAGGCCGGTGCCACCTTGCTGCTGGTGGAAGCCATGAAGACCTTCAACCAGATTAAGGCGCCGCGCGGCGGTGTGGTGAAGCAGGTGCTCGTGACCTCCGGCCAGCCGGTGGAGTTCGACGAGCTGCTGCTGATCGTCGAGTAACATGTTCCAGAAAATCCTTATCGCCAATCGCGGCGAAATCGCGCTCCGCGTGCTGCGTGCCTGCCGCGAGCTGGGCATTGCCTCCGTCGCCGTGCATTCCACCGCCGATGCCGACGCCATGCATGTGCGCCTGGCCGATGAGAGCGTGTGCATCGGCCCGCCTCTGGCGCGCGATTCGTACCTGAACATGCCGGCCATTATCTCCGCCGCCCTTATTACCGGGGCCGAGGCGATTCATCCCGGCTATGGGTTCCTCTCGGAGAATGCGGCCTTCGCCGAAATGGTGGAGGCGCATAATCTCGTCTTCATCGGCCCCACGGCGCAGCATATCCGCATGATGGGCGACAAGATTACCGCCAAGACCACCATGGAGGCGCTGAAAGTGCCGCTGGTGCCGGGCAGCCCGGGCGAGCTGGCCTCGCTGGAGGAAGCCCGCGCGGTTGCCGGGCGCATTATGTACCCCGTGCTTATTAAGGCCGCCGCTGGCGGTGGCGGGCGCGGCATGAAGGTGGCGCGCTCCGCCGGAGAGCTGGAAGCCGCCTGGCGCGAGGCGCGCGCCGAGGCCGCCGCCGCCTTTGGCAATAACGCCGTGTATATGGAAAAATACCTCGACAAGCCCCGGCATATCGAGTTGCAGGTGCTGGCCGATAATTATGGCGAGGTGGTGCATATTGGCGAGCGCGATTGCTCGCTGCAGCGCCGCCACCAGAAAGTGCTGGAAGAGGCGGGATCGCCGGTGATTACCGCCGCGCAGCGCGACGAGCTGGGCAAAACGGTAACCACGGCGCTGAAGAAGATTGGCTACCGCAATGCCGGCACGCTGGAGTTTTTGTACCAGGACGGGCAGTTCGCGTTTATTGAAATGAACACCCGCTTGCAGGTGGAACACCCGGTTTCCGAGGCGATCTCGGGCATCGATCTGGTGCGCGAGCAAATCCGCATCGCCGCCGGGGAGCCGCTTGGCTATAAGCAGGACGATGTTGAGTTCTCCGGCCATGCCATTGAATGCCGCATTACGGCGGAAGACCCCGAGACCTTCGCGCCCTCACCCGGCCGGGTAGATGTGTTCCACCCGCCCGGCGGGCTGGGCGTGCGCGTGGATAGCGCGCTTTACGCCGGCTACCGCGTGCCGCCGCATTACGACAGCCTGATTGCCAAGCTGGTGACACATGGCCGCACGCGCGAGGAGGCCATTGCACGGATGAAGCGCGCACTGCGGGAGTTTGTGATTACCGGGATTAAGACGACGATTCCGTTGCACCAGCGGATTCTGGAAGCGCCGGATTTTGTGGCGGGGGATTATACGATCCACTGGCTGGAGCGGTTTGTGGCGGGGTGAGGGGGACGATTCAGCGGCGGTTATTTCCCTCCCTAAGCCGCCGCTGGCAAACGTATCGAGCCGCCTCAAGACTAACCGATCCAGGTCCACGCCATAACAGTATAACGGCGTGGTTCGTATATCAGCCGCTGGCGGGGTATCCCTCGATCACGACCACTCTATGCAGGTTGGAGCTTTCTGCCCCTGGTGGTGCTTGGCCGGTTTGCGTATCAAGAGGTACGATACGGGCTTTTATAGAAAGACGTGGAATCCCAGCATCCACCAGTTGATTGGTAGCCCATTCAACCCGTTCCCACGCCAAAGTATTTCTGCTGACTGGCGCTTCCGAAGGATCGACAAATCCAGAGACGAGTACCTTCGAAAAGCCGAACTGCTTATAAGCCTGAGCAATATTCGAAAAATATGCCGGCAGGCCTTTGCCCGTATCTCTTGTATCGTAACGTTTAAAACGAAGAAGATATGTATGAGGCATAGGCGGTGCGTCGCACGAGCATAACGAGGCCGTCTTGTTTGGCTTTGAAAATTTAGTCTGAGGGACACACCCAGTTACTTGCAGAATGACCAAAAACGCCAGAACTGTTCGCACTACGGATAACAACAGATGGTCTTTAGCCAATCGACATTGTGGCACTGCTTCCTCCTGGGTAGGGCAGGATTATTTATGTTTGCCACGAAACCGTTACGAGAACAATCAGAGGTCTTAGCGTTGGAGAAGCCCGGAACACGTACCTGGCTTCTCCAATCACCGGTTCTTACACCAGCCTACCTTCTCGCATTCGGGTCCGGGTTCCACTCCGGCGCGCGTTTCTCAGCGAAAGCCTGCGGCCCTTCGACAAAATCCGGGTGTGCCCAATGCGATTTCAGCAACTCCCAGCCGAAATCCGGCGCGGCGGGGTCGTGCATTTCCGTAGCACCCCAGATGGCGCGTTTGGTGAGCGCCATGGCCTGCGGAGAGTTTGCGGCAATCGCCTGGGCCAGTTCCTTGGCGCGCGCTACGGTCGCAACGGCGTCTTCTTCCAGCAAATCCACCATGCCAAGCTGGTAGGCGCGCTCGGCCGGCATGCGGTACGCCTTGCCCGCCAGCCCCAGCAGCAGCGCGGCACCCAGCCCGGCGCGCCGCGCAATGCCGATGGATTCCAGCCCCGAAACCTGCCCGACGCTGACATGCGTATCCATGAAGGCGGCTTTTTTCGAGGCGATGACGATATCCGAATCCGCAACAAAATGCAGCCCGCCGCCATTGGCCAGGCCGTTAACGGCACAGATAACCGGCTTGGTAACGCGGCACATGCGCGGGGAGAAGCGGTTTACCGCCGCGTTGGGTTTGTTGTGCAGCGAGCCAACACCCATTTCCAGCTTGCTTACCGAGGCACCGGTGCAAAAATGCCGCTCGCCCGCGCCGGTGATGATGGCAACACGGATATTGGCGTCGTCCTCAACCCGCGCCCAGGCTTCTTCCAGCCCGATGAGCATGTCCGGCGTCATCGCATTGCCCTCGGCCGGGCGGTTGAGCGTGAGGGTGGCAACAGCGCCGTCCAGCTCGAAAAGAAGGGACTGGTCCATATCGTCCTCCGTTTTTACGCGGCGTCCTGGCCGAAAATCGAGGCTTCCGCGCGCAATGCGGCGCGCGCGCCCTTCAGCCCGCCGGCCAGGGTTTCCAGCACATGGGCGCGCTTGAGGAACAAATGCGCGTCACATTCCGCGCTGAACCCCATGCCGCCATGAATTTGGATGTTGCGGCCCGTGTTGAAGAATGCGGCGCGGATGGCCACCACCAGCGCGGAAGCCACCTGGAAACGCGCATCCGCCCGGCCTCCGGCCATGGAAACGGCGGCGAAGGAGAGCGAATCCTTCGCCGCCTGCACCTGCATGGCCATATCGGTACAGTAATGTTTTATCGCCTGGAAAGAGCCGATGGGCACGCCGAATTGCTGGCGGATTTGCGCGTACCCCACCGCCATCTCCAGCGTGGCGGCGGCAATGCCGGTAAGCTGCGCGGCGATGAGCAGGTTGATGTCCGCGCCGATGACATCCGCGCCTTCCTGGGCGATGGGGTTGCCCGGCAGCGCCGCGGATTCCAGCGCCATGCCCCATTGCGCTTCATCCAGCAGCTTGCGCTGGGTAAGGGCTTCCGCCCTGTGCAGCGCCGCACCTTGTTCAGAAAGCACCAGCACCAGAGCGGCATTTTGCGCATCGCACAAGGTGATGCCATCCGCGTTCTGCCGCGCCACGCCAACACTCAGCTCGCCCGCTATAATCTGCTGCGCCAGCGCCGCATCTCCCGCCGCGATTTTGGCGGCAAGCGCCGCCGCCATGAAGCCGGGAGTGACAAGGTGGCGGCCGAATGAAGCGAACAGCAAAGCCTCTTCCACCACGCTCAGCCCGATGCCGCCTGCTTCTTCCGGCAGGGCGATGCCAAACCAGCCCAGCTCCGCCGCGGCCGGAAATTGCGCGGCATCGGCGGCATAGTTTTTATGCAGCCGGGCGACAGGGAACATTTCCTCCAGCGGGCGGCTGAAACTTTCAATCAGCTCGTGCTGCTCGGCGGTGGCGTGAAAAATGCTCATCGGCTCCCCCTCGGCAGGCCGAGAACGCGTTCGGCGATGATGTTGCGTTGAATCTCGGCTGTACCGCCCGCGATAGTTTCTGAATACGCATCGAAATAATCGAAGCCCAGACCGTGCTCTTCCAAAACGTTCGGCGCGGCGATGCCGAAGATTTCGATGGAGGCTTTGGCCACGCGCTGCGCCAGCTCGGCGAAATACAGGCGGATCATCGAGCCTTCAGACCCCACCGGGCCGGTTTCGCTCTTCACCGCGAACTGATAGCTCATGGCCCGCAGCGCCGCGGCATCGGCGCGCAAATCCATCAGCGTTTCGGCCAGGGCCACATCCTTGTTCGCGGCAATCAGCTCTTCCACGCGCTGGCCCAGCGAAATTTGCAAGGCGAGCGAGGCCGTGCCGCGCTCGAACCCCAGCGTGGACATGGCGGTTTTCCAGCCATTATTCAGCCCGCCAACGACGTTGGAGAGCGGAATACGCACATTGTCGTAGAACACTTCCGCGAACTTCGCAGGCCCGGCCATGGTTTTTATGGGCCGCACGGTTATGCCCGGCGTGTCCATCTTGCAGATGACCCAGCTCAGCCCATGGTGGCGCGCGGAATCGGGGTCCGTGCGCAGCAGCAGCTCCTGGTAATCGGCAATGTCGGCGTAGCTGGACCAGATTTTCTGGCCGTTCACCACCAGCTCATCGCCTTCCACCACGCCCTTGGTGCGCAGCGATGCCAGGTCGGACCCGGTATTCGGCTCGGAGAAGCCTTGGCACCAGATCACCTCGCCCTTCATGATCCTGGGCAGGTGAAACGATTTCTGCTCATCCGTGCCGCAGGCAATAAGCGTGGGGCCGGCATGGTTGGTGCCGACAAAGCAGGCATTATGCGTGCTGGGCGCGTTGGCGCGGGCATATTCCTCGAACCACGCGATCTGCTGCAATACGGAAGCCTCGCGCCCGCCATAGGCTTGCGGCCAGGTAAGCCCGGCCCAGCCGCCCTCATACTGGCGCTTCTGCCAGGCCAGGGCGTAGTCGCGCGATTCCGGCCCTTCCATGGGCGCGGCATGGTGCGGCACATTGGCTTGCAGCCAGGCGCGGGCGCGGGCGCGGAATTCGTCCAGGGATTCGCTCATGGCACCTTACCCGCCCACACCGCATCCGCCGCCGCCAGGGCGGAACCGCTGCTGCCGCCCATTTCGCCCAGCAGCGCGCGCAGGCGGTAGGTCCAATGGTGCAGCGGAAATTCCAGGGTCAGCCCCATGGCGCCGCAGAACTGGTGCAGATCGTTACAGAATTTCGGCGTGGCATCCTGCGCGTAGGTGGCGGCAATGGCGGCATCGGCCTCGCTGTCGGACCACGCGGCGCGCAAAGCCAGCCAACGTGTGGCCTGGCCTTGCTCGGCGGCCATCACCAAACGGTGCTGCACGGCCTGGAACGAGCCAATGGGCCGCCCGAATTGCTGGCGGGTTTTCACATGCTCCAGCACCGTATCCAGCGCCGATTGCATGAGCCCCGCGGCCTCTACCGCAATGGCCATGCGCCAGCGGCGGCGCAGCTCCGCCACGCGCCCGGCGCCCAGAGAAACCGCAGGCAGCGCCCCGGGGTTTTTCAACCTGCCATACGGGTAGGCAAAGAGCGTTTCCACATCTTCCACCGCGCCTTCGGGAATATCGATGCGCAGCACATCGTCGCCTTTATCCACCAGCAGCGTTTTGGCCATGGGCAAAAACCGCGCGGGCGCGGCGGCGGAGCCGGAAACCAGCGCCACGGGGCGGCGCCCGGCATCTTCCAAGAAGGATGGCGCGATGAGGATGGACGCTGCCGCTTCCACCGAGACCGGCAGCTTCGCCAGCGCCTCCACAATCAGCGCGCCATCCAGCAGGCCGAAGCCCTCGGATTGCGTGATCTCGAAAAACCCGCCCGTGGTCAGCTCATCATCCAATGGCTGCGAGTAGGCCGAGACGACAGGATCCTTGGGCGCCTCGATATTCAGCGTCCCGATCAATTGCTCCAGGCCGCCAAGAATGGCGCTCTGGTCTTCGGATAAATCAAACTGCACGGCGTGGCTCACCTGGTAGGTCAAGATAACGGCGGGCGGCGAGGTTCAGCTGAATCTCGGCGGCACCCGAGGCAATGCCGGCGGCAATGGCGCGCTGGTGATGCGCGATCTGCATCTGGTCATCGCCCAGCAAGCCTTCCGGCATGAATTCGGTCATGAAATCATTCACCGCGTGGTCGGCCTGCACAATGGCCCAGCGCGCAAGGTTGCCATAGGCATCCTGCGGCGCCTGCGTGGCGCGCTGGTGCACCACGCGGTACACCATCAGCCGCGCGGCCTCGCACATGGCCAGAGCGCGCCCGGCGCGGTCGCGTATAATCGGGTCGTTAAAGCGCCCATCGGCCTGCAGCTTGGCCGCCGCGCGGTCCAGTATGCGGCGCGAGAAGGCGTAGCGCGGAATGCCGATGCGCTCATTCTGCAACGCGAAGGTGATAATCTCCCAGGCCTGGCCTTCCTCGCCCAGAAGATTCTCGGCGGGCACGAACACATCGGTGAAAAACACCTCGTGAATATCGCCCTCGCCGATGAGCGCGGGAATCTGCTTCACCTGCACGCCGGGGCTGCTCATATCCAGCAGCAGAATGACAATCGCGCCTTTGCCGGCGGAGGATGTGCGGGCCAGCAGGAAGCAATGCGTGGCAAGCCCGGCGTAAGAGGTCCACACCTTGGCGCCGTTCACCACATAGCCGCCCTCCACCTTCTCGGCCTTGGTGCGCAGGCTGGCGAGGTCGGACCCAGCGGATGGCTCGGAGAAGCCCTGGCACCAGATGACGGAACCTTCCGCGATTTGCGGGAAATACTTGGCCTTTTGCGCCTCGTTGGCGTAGCGCATCAGCACCGGGCCAATCCAGTTCACGTTCATGTACTGGGGGCCGCGCGGCTCGCCCGCCGCCCACAGCTCTTCGCCCATAATAAACTGGTCCCACACGGACATGTCGTTACCGCCATATTCCTTGGGCCAGTGCGAGATCAGCAAGCCTTCATCCGCCAGGCGCTTGCAGAAGATTTTGGAAAACGCCGTCTGCGCGTCCGAGCCGGGGCCATGCACCGCGATCTCGTCCCAATTCTCCGGCAGCTCTTTCGCCAGCAGCGTTTTCACGCGCGCGCGATGCTCCTCCTGTTCCGGGGTCCAACCGAATTCCATTTGCTCTACTCCACACCACGCGCGGCAAAAGCGCGCGGCCCATTATGCACCATCATTCAGCCCTCCGCCTTTTCCAGCGCAGGGTTCAGCACCATGTCGCGCAGCACGTTCTTCAGCACCTTGCCCGCGGCATTGCGCGGCAGAGAGGCCCGCAATTCCACGCGCTCGGGGATTTTGAACTTGGCCACGTTGCGCGCGTTGAGGAAGTCTCGCAGATCGGCCACGCCTGGCACCTGGCCAGGGGCGGGCACAATCACCGCGCAGGCCAGCTCGCCGGTGCGCGCATCCGGCAGGCCGACAATGGAAATTTCCGCGATGGCCGGATGCTCGATGAGCATGTCCTCCACCTCTTTCGGCGCGATATTCTCGCCATTGCGGATGATGATGTCCTTGGCGCGGCCCGTGATAACGAGATATTCACCATCGACGAGCTTGGCCAGATCGCCGGTGATGAAATACCCGTCCGCGTCGAACCGGCCTTCCTCATCCTCGGGCCGCAAATAGCCCAGCAGGGTTTGCGGGCCGATGGCGCACACCTCGCCCTCATCCGTTACAATCTGCCCGTCTTTATCAATCAGCTTCACGCTGCACAGGCCGGGCTTGCCGTCGGTTTCCGCCGCATGGGCAATATCGCCGCGCGCCATGGAACCGGCGGTAATCATCGGCACTTCCGTGCAGCCAAACACACGCGAGACGATGCAATTCTCGAACTGCGCCGCCGCATCGCGGATGAGCGAGGCCGGCACCGAAGCGCCACCGCAAATGAAGACCTTGAGCCTGGGCAGGCGCGTGCCCGCCTTGGCCGCGGCGGCCAGAAGCTGCTGCAAAAACGGTGTGGCGCCCGCCATGTGCGTGCAGCCGTATTTTTCAAACGCCGCCACCGCCGCATCCGGCTCCCAGGCCTCTTGCAGCACCACTTTCGTACCCGCCAGCAAGGGCAGCTCGAACGCGTAAAGCGAGCCGCCAATATGGCTGATGGGCGAGGGCACGAAGAAGCAATCGCCCGCCTCCACATACCAATAGCGATGAATCTGGGTGACCGCGGCGGCAATGGTGTTGTGGCTGTGCAGCACGCCCTTGGCGCGGCCCGATGTACCGGAGGTATACATCACCATCTTCACGCTATCCGGGTCCACCTTGGGCAGCGCGGCATCGTGCCGCTCGGCCAGCAGCGCCGCGTATGAGGTGGCGCCGGGCACATCGCCGCGCAGCACCACAACCTCCACGGGGGTGCGGAGCTTGGCATTCACGTCGCGCATCATCTCCACGTAATCGAACTTACGGAACAGCGCGGGCACGAAGATCATGCGGCTGCCGCAATCGTCGAGCGTGAAGATCACCTCGCTGTTGCGGTAATTCGGCAGGATGAGGTTGGCCACCAGCCCGGCAAAGGTGGCGGCCAGATAAATAACGGTGGCCTCGTGCCAGTTGGGCAGCATGATGGAAACCACATCGCCCGGTTTCAGCCCCCGCGCCACGAAGGCACGGGCCAAATCCTGTGCCTCGCCCACCAGCGCGCGCACCGTAAGGCTGCGCTGCTCATCCACCACGATAATCCGCTCAGGGTCAGCCGCCAGCAGGCGCAGCGCCACATCGCCAGCTGTCTCGCCCGGCCAGGTGCCATCGGCACGGTAGGCAGCGGCGCGGGCTTCATCCCAGCGCAGCGACCAGCCATGAATTTCCCGGCGCGCCTCGGCCATCAGCTCTGCGTCCCCACCGGCACGGCGGTTGCCGCTTCTTCAGAGAGGAATTTAGTGGAAGACCAGCCGCCATCCACCATCAGTATCTGGCCGGTGATGAATTTCGCCTTGTCTGACAGCAGGAAGGCGATGGCCTCGGCCGCGTCATCCGCCGTGCCGGTGCGCGCCAGCGGCGTCATGTCGAAATTCATGCGGCGGAAACGCGGGGTTTCCCAGGCATATTCCGTCATTGGCGTTTCCAGCACGCCCGGCGCCACCACGTTGGTGCGGATGTTGCGCCGCCCATATTGTGCCGCCATATGCTTGGTAAGCCCAACCAGCCCAGCCTTGGCCGCGGAATACATGCCGCCGCGCAAACCGCCGATAACGGCGAAAGTGGAGGCCACATTCACGATCGACCCGCCATCTTCCATCACATTCAGCGCCTCGCGGCAGAAGCGGAACGGGGCGCGGAGCAGCACGCTCCATACGGAATCCAGCAGCTCGTCAGAGGTTTCGTGCACAGGGGCGGGTTTGCCGAAACCGGCATTGTTCACCAGGTAGTCCAGCCGCCCGAATTCCGAGATGGCCAGCGCCGCGGCGCGGGCGGGGGCTTCGTCTGCGGTTACATCCATGGCGGCCACCGCCACGGGCACGCGGTCCTTCAGCTCTTGCTTCAGCGCCTCCAGCGGCTCCACCCGGCGGCCCACCGCCACAATGGCCACGTTATCCACCGCAAGCGCGTGCGCGGTGGCATGACCGACACCGGATCCAGCACCGGTAATAATGGCGACTTTCCTGGTAATGGTACTTACTCCTGCGCTTTCATTCTTGGTGCCCGTGTATATGTCACGCGGTCCATAGAAGGCAAATTCCCGGTTTTTTGTGCCGGTGGCATAAGGAGCACGCCGCCTGCCCCGCCAACCCGTCCCCTGATTCTGTACCCAGGCGCCAAGGCCCGCGCAAAAAAAATACGGCGCCGTTACCGGCGCCGTATTGCAAAAGCCAAGGCTGGTCAGCCCGGCCCGTTATTATGCGCCGCGCTTGGGCAGCTGCACCACGGCCACGCCGGCGGCGGAAAGCTCGTCGTTATGCGTGCGCGCCTGCTGGGTGATCTCCACCAGTGCCTTGCCGTTTTCCTCGTACTTGCGGGTCACTTCGCCGTTGATGAGGATCACGTCGCCTTCCGGGTTGTGGCGGCGGATCTGGCTCTTGGCCTTGTGCAGGAAGCCGGCATCGCCCATCCAGTTGGTGGCGTGGTGCGTCAGCCAGGAGCAGCGCTCGGGGCCGTAATCATACGCGCCGGGCGCGCCGACCATGTGGGCGAACTCTTCTTCCCAGTGCACGCGCTCGGGGCAGTCGGGGATACCGAAACGGTTCTTGATGCCAAGGCCCGGGTGCTTGTCGAACATCTTCCACGCAATTTTGTTGGTGCGGATGTAAAGCCCGCCCCAGCCCTGCGCGTAGCCGATGAAGCCGGTCACGGTCATCGGGCCTTTCAGCATGGTCGGCAGCTTGTCGCCGACACTCACATCCTCGAAGTAACGCGGCGTGGCGCCACGGATTTCTTCGTTGCGGTAGTGCTTGTAGAATTCCTGCAGCTCTTCCTCGGTGAACTTCTTCACACCGCGCGCACGCGCCTCAGTGTACTTGGTGCCGACTTCGCGCGCCTGGTCGCGGTCGGTACGGAAGCACCAGCTATCCGCATCGGCCACCAGGTCGCCATGCTGGTTGTAGAATTTCACGTTGTAAATCTGCTGGAACGAGCGCCCGGCGAAGCGCGTCTGGTGCTCGATCAGGTCTTTCAGCCGCGCTTCCGTGGTAATCACGTCGTTGCGCAGCACGGGCTTGTGCCAGGTCCAGTCCGCACCGGCCCACATGGCATGCGTGCCGGCCAGGCCGCCCACATAGCCAGAGATGATGCGGCTGGTGGTGAACAGGAAGCTGGGCAGCGCCACGATGGTGCCGTACTGCGTCTTGGCGGCATATTCCGGGTCGTTCCACAGGGGATTATCGTCGCCAATGCCGTGCGCGTAATGGCGGATGCCGTCACGCGTGGCTTCGTAGTTCCACGGCTCCACCGTATCGGTAATCAGCACGCCAATGCGGCTGCGCAGATCATCGAGCGCCTGCTCGGTGATCTTGGGGAAGTATTTATTCGCCGGGGCGGCGGTCTCACTGCTCATTACGCGGTCCTCTCAGAGAGTTTCTTGGCCTCAAGGTCTCTCAACGCTTTGCGGTTGATCTTCCCGGCCGGGGTCTTGATAAGCTGGTCAACAAATTCAACGATGCGCGGATATTCATGCGCGGAAAGCTGCTGGCGGGTGAAATCCTGCAACTCTTTGATATGCGCTTCATCCTTATTGCCGCCCTTGGCGACGATGAAGGCCTTGACGGCAAGCCCGCGCAAGCCATCGGGCACACCAATCACGGCGGCTTCGGCCACGGTTTCATGCCGCAGCAAGGTCTGCTCGATTTCCACCGGGCTGATGGTCCAGCCTGCGGAAATAATCACGTCATCGGCGCGGCCGCCATGGTAGAAATACCCATCCGCATCGGTCCAGCCGAGATCTTTGGTGGGAATCCACTCGCCCTTGCGCAGCAGCACGATCTCGCCCTTCACATCGGGCGGGCATACACTGCCATCCGGCGCGCGCACTTCAATCTGCATGCCCGGAATCGGCTTGCCGAGCGAGCCATCCTTCACCTTGTAATCCGGCGCGCCGGGGTAGTTCACCAGAATCACGCCAATCTCGGTGGTGCCGTACATCGAGCATACGGATTGCTTGAACAGGCTCTGCGTGTAGTCCAGCGTGTCCGGGTCAATCGGCTCGCCGGTGTAGGACATTTTCTGCATCGCGAATTTATGCTGCTCCGCCACGCCGCTATTGCGGATCATGCGGTAATGCGTGGCGGCCGCTGAAAGATTCGTAATCTTCAGCGTGTCCAGCGCCTCGACAAACACCTTCGCGTCAAACTTCCCGGCAAAGGAGCCGGTGGTGACGCCCAGCGCCAGCGGCGCCAGCGTGCCGTGCCACAGCCCATGGCCCCAGGCGGGCGAGGACGGGCAGAAGAACCTATCGCCCGGGCGCACGCCCGTGCCGTACAGGGCCGCGGCGGTCAGCACCACCACGGCGCGGTGCGTGTGCTTCACCGCCGCAGGCAAATCGCGCGTGGTGCCCGAGGTGTACTGGAACACCGCCATGTCATTCGCGCTCGTCTCCGGCGTGAAGGTGGCGGGGTATTCCGCAATGGCCTTCAGCAGATCGGTATCGAGCACGATCCTGTCCGCCGCCATCGCCTCCTGCGCGACGGGGAGTTTCTCCTCGTTCACGATCAGCAGCTCAGGCGTGCAGTCATTCACGCGCAGCTTCAGCCCGTCGGGGCCAAACAGCGTGAACATGGGCACCGAAATGGCGCCGCATTTAAGCGCGCCGAACAGGCTGATATAGAACGCCTTGGACGGCTCCAGCATGAAGGCAACGCGGGCGCCTTTTTTAATGCCGCGCGCCACCAGGTAGTTGGCCAGCCGGTTGGATTGTTCGGAAATTTCGCGGAAGGTAACGGGCTCGATACCGCCCGCGCGCACGATATTCACCGCCACGCGCGCCGGATCGGCGGCCCAGCGGTCGATACATTCATGCCCGATGTTAAACCGCCCGGGTGTGCCGTCATACATCTCCCACAGCTTGGCCGTGGAGAATTCACGCTGCGCATCCGCGAAGGATGTGTATTCGGAGAGCTTCGCCATGAAATGGTTATGCCTTGTTTGTTGCCATGCCTGATTCTGGACCGGCACTCTATCGCACCGGCCGGGATGCATTGTCAATACACAATAGGCATTGTGCTTATGGAATACACTAAGCAGACATAGCCGCGCCCTGCCACGCCTGGGGCGCGGCAGGGCGTTACGCCCCATATTCAAGGAATATAAATGCGTTACCGGTCTGTCAGGCCGGTGAACAACTTAAAAATCGGGGTCCGTAGAGAGTTCTGCAAAAACGCCAGCCCCCGGTAATGCCCAATGAGGATGGGCAATTCGATAAGCTGCCGCTCATCATAATCCGCCGCCAGCGCGGCCCATGTCGCGTCGGAGATCATGGCATGGGCCACCAGCTCCTCCACGGCGCGCAGAACCGCCGCCTCATGCGCGCTCCAGCCCGGCGCGGCGGAGCCTTGGGTCACGCGCTCAATCTCCTCGCTGGTCAGCCCGGCAAGGGCCTTGCCCAACTGCACATGCCCGCTCCACTCAAACGGCGCCTGGGCCAGCCAGCCGGTGCGCAGCACCGCCAGCTCGCGGTCACGCGCGGGCAGCGCGCCGCCGGCCATGAATACCAGGGCCAAAGCCGTATGGGCGCGGGCCAGGGATGGATGGCGGATCAGTGTCGCCATCCATTCGGAAACCCGGCCGTCTTCCGGCTCGTACCCGGCCGCCACGTCTACCTCCGCGTTCAAGGCCACGGCCTCGGGCGGAAACTGCTCAGGCGGCAACGGCCCGATGCGTGGCGGGCGGCCGAGAATTTCGGCCTGCCGCGCCGCCACCGCGCCTTCAGCCCCAACCGCTTCGGGCATTTTGAACACGGCGCTATGCGGGCCGGATGGCCAGCACACTGCCCTCGGCATCGGCCGAGACGTACAGCGTGCCATCCGCACCAGCGGCAATGCCGGCAAACGGCCCCATGGGGCCAGAAAGCGGCTGAATGGCGCCCAGGAATTTCGGCGTAATACCCGGCGGGGCACCCACCGGCAGGTTGGCGGCAATCACCCGCCGCACCCCGCTGGCCACATTGTATTCCACCAGCGCCTTGGCCAGCGCATCCACCACGTACAGCTTGCCGCCGCGCAGCAAAATGCCCTGCGGCTGCTTCAGCCCGTCCAGCACCGTCTCGGCCCGGCCTGCCTTCAGCTTCACCACGCGCCCGGCATGGCATTCAGACACATAAACCGTGCCATCCGCATCCACGGCCACGCCCATCGGCTCTTTCAGCCCCTCGGCCAGCATCTCGGCCTTGCCCGCTTTCACCGCATGCACGCGCCCGGCCCCGGCCTCGGCAAACACCACGCCGCCGCCCGGCGCCAGCGCCACGCCGTACAGCCGGTCGAACCCCTCGGCCAGATATTCGCTGCTCTGCTCACGCGGCTTCCAGCGCGCCACCTGGCCGTTGGCGGTGGTCACCACCAGCTCGCCCGGGCCGCTTGTTGCCACGCCGCGCGTATAGCCGGGGCAGCCGGGGGTAAACAGCATGGCCGCCAGCTCTGGTTTACCGCCGGGCCGCAAATGGTAGCAAAACGGCCCATCCGCCACAAACAGCACGCCATCCTCGCCCATGGCCAGCCCCAGCGGCCAGTTGAACCCATCCGGCACCACCGAGCGCAGCTTGCCGCCCGGCAGCACCTCGTTAATCTGCCCGGAGATGGAGGACACGAAAATCCGGTCACCCACGAAGGTCACATTATCCAGCCCGGGGCAGATATCGGCCAGCACCTCTTTCTCGCCGGTGCGTACATCGATGCGCAGCACCTGGCCGCTATGCACCTGGGTGGACACAATGCGCCCCTGGGAATCAAACTTCACCGAATCCGGCACACCCAGATCACGCGCCACCACTTCCGGCGCGCCGCCTTCCAGGCTCATGCGCCATATCTCATTGGCGCCCATCACGGGGAAATACAGCTTGCCATCCGGCCCTACCTCGAAGGCATTGGGCATCTGCACATTTTCCAGAAGAATGCGCGGCGCGCCACCGTGCAAATCCAGCTCCATAATGCGCCCGCCTGGGCGGCACTCCCCCGCAATCAGGCGGCCTTGGTGCCAGGTAATGGGGTTGGCCACCGGAATATCGCCATACAGCACGCGCGTGCGGCCATTCGGCTCGCGCACGCTCACCCGGCCCTCGGTAATTTCCGTGGCGTATAAATTCCCCGCCTCGTCGAACACCAGATCATCCGGCGCCACAATATCGCCGCCCATTGGGCTGACCGCTTCAACCGCCCCGGTTTCCGGGTCCACGGCGCTGATCTGGCTGCCGGAAACCTGCGCGACGTAAAGCCGCCCATCGGCCCCGGTACGCATGCCGTTGGCGCCGTAAAGCCGGCTGACCGGGGTAATCCGCTCCAGCACCCAGCCTTCCGCCACATCCGACGGACGCGCCGCGACATAACGCCCGAATTGCATCGTCATTCCTTATTCCTCCCCTGCCGGCCAGACCCGCCATGCTGAACACCAGCCTGGTGTCCCGGTTCTGAAATCCGTTGGATTTCAGAACCGGGACACTAGAAAAATCAATAAGCTAAAAATCAATAAGCTAGTGTGATTCAGCTTCTGAAATTCGCGATATTTCACATCACGAATTTCAGAAGCATCACACTAGCGAGCCAGCGCAAGCAGCGTCAACCAGCCCGGCCCGCCTTGACGGGATTATGCTGAGCATCTTAACAGCATGGCCACCCAGCCCGGAACAAAGGGGGATTTCCATGCCGAACGACGCCGCCGCCAAACCCGCCATAGACCCCGCCGTGCTGGCCCGCGCCGCCGCGCGCGATATTGAGATAAACGGCCACCCCGCGCGCATAGAGCCGCTGGGCGCGGAGAAATTAACCCCGGACGTGCTGAAGCTTACATCGGACATGAAGGCCGCCGCCGGTATCGCGGCCAGCGCCTATGTGCCGGAATTCTTCAACATCATGCTGCACCATCCCAGCCTGTTCAAAGCGCACTCAGATCTCGCGATGGTGCTGATGGCGGGCAACACCCTGCCAACGCGCGACCGCGAGCTTGCCATTTTGCGCGTGGGCTGGATGACCGGCGCCCCGTATGAGTGGAACGCGCATGTGGATATGGCCAAGCGCCTCACCAACATATCGCCGGCAGAAATCGAGCGCGTCATCATCGGCTCCACCGCCCCGGGCTGGAGCGCGCACGACGCCGCCCTTCTGCGCGCCGTGGAGGAAATGATGGCCAACGCCATGGTCACCGACGAGACCTGGGCCATTCTCGCGAAAGCCTATAACGAGGCCCAGCTCATCGAATTCCCCATCCTCGTCGGCCAGTACCTGGGCGTCGCCTACCTGCAAAACTCCATCCGCGCCCGGCTGATGCCCAATCAGGTTGGCCTCTCGGCGCGGTAAAGGCCGCCCGCGCGCTTAAAACCCCAGATCGAAAATCGGCCCGTTAAACGCCTGGTTCACGACGTTCTGCGCCTTGCCCAGCTTGGCGTGGTCCAGCCCGGCCAGATAGCCGTCGATGAGCCGCTGGTAATTGCTGATCATCCCCTCCATCTGCCCAGAGAGGCGCATATACTCAAACCCCTTGGCGTGCAGGCCAAGCTGCTGGCGCGGCAGGTTGGAATAATCCTGGCGCGGAATTTCCGGAATCTCCGCGCTGTCATGCGGCAGAATGGTGGGCTGGGTGATGCGCTGGTAGCCCTCATCCGGCAGGAACGCCAAGGACCAAAGCTCGAACAGGCAGGTTTCCGGCGTAAGCGGGCGGATGCGGTAGGAGGACATGCCCGAATAATACGGCAGCAGAAAATAATGCGGGAACATGTACTCCACCGAGTAGTATGGGTGCTTTTCCTCCGCCGCGTTCAAATCCGGCACGGGCAGCCCCTTGGCCTGCCCTTCGGCGTAAATCTCCTCCTTCATGCGGCGGCCGAAAATCTTGCTCACCGCGCTTATATCATCCGGCACGCCCTCCCGGCGCAGCCGCTCGGCAATCTCAATCTCGCTCCGCAGCACCATGCCGCCCATGCCGGTATGCAAGCGCCCAAGCTGGGTAATGGTTTTTTCCAGATACTCATCCGCCGTTTCTTCCTTCAGCGGCACCTTTCCGGTTACATCGGCCCCGAAATATCCGACCTTATCCTCCGTCAGCGCCTGGAAAAGCTGCGGGTGGGTACGCATCACATGGTAGCCTTCCATGAAGGCCTCCATCGCCAGCTTCCAATTGGTCGGCAGCTCAAACTGCCACCAGCCTTCCACGCGCAGATTCTCCACATTACGCGCATCCATCCGCTCCGCTACCGGCCCCAGGCACGCCAGCAGCGGCGGCGCGTTATCATCCAGATTGATAAAGGCGCAGCCGCCCCATAACTCCACCCGCACCGGCACCAGGTTCAGCTCCGCCGCCTGCAGGTTTTCCTCGTCAAAAATCCTCTTGCCGTACACGAAGGTATTCTGCCCCTCCATGTTCCAGCGCCAGCCGTGGAAGGGGCAGATAAAACCTGCAGTCTTGCAATTACCGTGTTCCATTACCAACTGCACGCCGCGGTGGCGGCAGGCATTGGCAAAAGCCTTCACGCCTGCCTTGGTGCGGACAATAATCACCGATTTGTCGAGAATCTTGTACGCGGCATAATCGCCAATTTCGGGAATTTCCTCCAACCGGCACGCCATTTGCCACACATGCGGCCATAAATGCTCGCGCTCCAGCTCAAAAAATTCTTTATCGTAATAACGTTGCGCGGGAATCCTCTGCGGATTGGCCACCCGCAAAGGCACCTTATTCAATGCCGCCGCCTCGTTCACCGTCATTCGCTCCTCCATATGCATTACGGCTCTTCGCGCCTTACGTGGCGCGCGGCCTTTCTTGCCTGTGTGGGCGCTGCGGAACGGCTCCTCGCGGCCTGTACGCGGCAGCACCGGCAAGTGTCCGATCCTATCAGGGCATCTTGCCGTGTCGAGCAGCCGGCATGACCCGGCTGGCCACTCTGCTTGCTTCCCCCTGCCACGCAAGCGGCAGGGGCCGCGCCTCATCCGGCGATATGCGCCGTATCCACCCAGGCTTTGCGCTTATCGGCCTCGTACAGCGCCTCGATCAGCGCCTGCACCTCCGCCGCGCGGGCAAAGCCGGGCAGTACATCGCCCTTGCCTTTAATGGCGTGCACCAGGCTCTCGAACACGCGCGCCAGAGAGACGCGCTGCGCGCCATTATACAAATCCTCCTGCCCCAGCGTCACCGTATGGCCATCGGCCATGAAGAACCGCTCCGGCACCTCCACCTCCGCGCCGGTGGGCTCGTGATGCGGCGATTCGTTCCTGCTGACGTAGAGTTTGGCGCTCTGGATGCTCGGGTAGCGCAGCGCGCTGAGACGCAACCGCCCCTTGCTGCCAAATGCCTCGATGTAAAAACCCGGGCTGTCCGCCGCCGTCCACGAGGTGGAGAGCATACCCATCGCGCCCGAGGCAAAATTCAGCAGCGCCTGGCAGGTATCATCCGTCTCCACCTTCTGCACCTCGCCGTCCGGCAGATGCCATTCCTTCAACTGCGTCCTGATATTCGCGGAAACCGCGCTGACCGGCCCGAATAAATGCCGCAGCGCATGCAGCATATGCGAGCCGTTATTGCGCGTAACCCCCACGCCCAGGCCGGATTTGCCAAACCAGGTATAGGGAAAGCCCGGCTGGATTTGCAGGAAGAACGACATCTGCCAGGAGCAATGCACCTGGAATACCTCGCCAATCTCGCCGGCCGCGATCAGCTCTTTCATGAAGCCCAGATGCGGCAGGCCCATCACGCTTGCCGCCGCCGCGCCATGCAGCCCTTTTGCGCGCCGCAAGCCATCCAGCCGCGCCGCCGCTTCCGCCGAAACAGCAAAGGGAATCTGGTTCACCGCATGTTTGCCGCCATTCAGCGCGGCGGTCACAATCTTCTCGCGCAGCACCGGGTTCGTGCCCGCATCGATAATATCGATGTCAGGATCATTCGCCATCGCCTCATACGACCAGAACGGCCGCGCCACGCCGAACTGCTTCGCCGCCGCCTCCGCCGTTTCCTGACGCGAGGTGCAGATCGCCGTCACCTCCACGCTGTCGCCCAGCGTGCGCCAGGCGGGCAGATGCGCCAGCGCGCCCCAATTGGCGCTGACAATCCCTACTTTCAGCTTGCTCATGTTCCGTTGCCTCCCGTCATGTACCGGCTTGCATATCCATATGCAGCCGCGTCAGCTTCAGCGCCGCTATTTTCCATTCGCCGTTCACGCGCACCAGCCGGTCGTGGTAATGCCCGTAGCCGGTGAGCGACGGTTTGCCGGCGCCAAAAATCACCCGGTCCTGCATGGGGAAAATCGCCAGAGCCACATCGCCCTTCAGCTCGATTTCCGGGAAATGCACCTGATGCGCCGTGACCGCCTGGCCAATGGAGGCCAGCACCGAAGCCATTGCCGCATCCCGCCCCTTTATGGGCGGGCCGCCGCCCGCGGCAGACACGTCCAGCTCGTAATCCTGGGTGAACAGCGCGCGCCACTCATCCCACTGCTTTGTATCCAGCAACCGGCAATAGCGCGCCTTCAACGCGCAAATCGCCAGCCGGTCTCGCGTATCGTCAATGGCTGCCATGTCCGTCCCCCGCGCAACGCCCCGTTTCGGGGCTTTTAGGCGGCGGAGTAAAGCATTGTTTGCCGCCGCACCGCATGGCCCGGCGGCAAACATCGCGGCACCGATGCCGGAAATCAGGCTTTCGCGCGGGCCGCCATGATGCGCTTGATGATGAAGACCAGCACCGACAGATAAACCGCGCTGGCGGCAATGGTCTCACCCACATCCATAAAATTGGTGTGCGTAAATTGCGGCGCGGTGAGGATGGCCAGCAGCAGCATCCCGCCCAGATTCACCAGCATCGGCGCCCATTGCATGAACTGGATAAACACGGCCACGGCGATAATGGCTACACCAGCCGCCAAGCCATGCGCCCCATAATGCGCGGAAAGGTAATTAAGCTGCCAGGCCAGCGCCACACCCACCAGCGACCCCAGCAGGGCGGGCGCCAGGCGGTTGAACTCCATCCTGTCCATCACTCCCCAATACCAGGCAAACACAAAGCTCGCGAAAAACGAGTGCAGATGCAGCACCCCGCCGGCAATAACCACCCATAACGCGGAAAACGCGAAAACCGCCACCAGCATGCCAGCCCCCGCCAACAAGCTGGGTCGCGGCGCGGCTGGGGGGTGGGCATCTGGCTCGGTCATATTGTGTTTCCTTTCTGTCTTCAGCTAATGAATGCCGGGCCTATCTGCCCTCCCAGGCATTTTCTGTCCAACCCCCGCGCAACCCGTGGCCAATGCCTTGACAAAACAGTGTTACAGGTATTTTTGGTTTGTTCAGAAAAGTCTGAAAGATTAAGCATTGGAGTTGTCGCCACTAGCAGATGCCTTCATCAGGCATTTCGGAGAAATGGGCAGCCGGTGGGGTATAAACCGCACCGTCGGGCAGATTTATGCCCTGCTCTACATCTCCGGCCACCCCCTGCCGGCGGACGAAATTGCCGAGGTGCTCAGCTTCTCCCGCTCCAATGTCTCCATGGGGCTTAAAGAGCTGCAAAGCTGGCGGCTGGTAAGGCTTCAACATCTGCCCGGCGACCGCCGCGAGCATTTTTCCACGCCCGGGGATGTCTGGCAGATCGTGCGGATTCTGGCCGAGGAACGCCGCCGCCGCGAGATAGACCCCACCCTTTCCGTGCTGCGCGACCTGCTGCTGAAAAAGCCCGGCAATGCGGATGAGCGCGCCATACAGCACCGGCTGCAGGAAATGCACGACCTGATCGAGCTGCTCACGCGCTGGTCCGAGGATGTGCAGCGGCTTGAGACGCAACAATTAACACAAATATTACGGCTCGGCGCTGGTATTATCCGGCTGCTCGACCTTAAAAACGCCCTGCCATTGCTGGGCACCAAACGGCGCCCGGCGAAAAGCCCCCCGGGCGACGCCATCCCAGATGAAGACGTGCTGGCGGACGAAGGGGTGGACGGCGACTGAAAACAGCGGATAACCCGCCGTAAAATTTCAGCGGGTTAAAGTTTGGAAGACTGCAGACCAGTGAACATAAGCCCGGCGCTCCGCCGGACAAGAATTTCCAGAGGCTTCACATGCGATTAAAACTATCGGCGCTAAAACCATTGGCTACCCTACCGGCGCTGCTGGCCCTGGCGGGCTGCGATACCGGCAATTACCGGCTGTTTCACCCGCTTACCGCGGTGGCCAAGGTGCAATGGTGGGCCACCTTGTTCGAGGCCGGCATCATGTCGCTCATCATCGTGCCCACCGCCATCCTCATCGCCTGGTTCATCTGGCGCTACCGCAAAAGCGCCAACGCCAAGTACGACCCCGCCTGGTCGCATTCTCTGGTGCTGGAAGTCCTGGTCTGGGGCGTCCCGCTCGTCATCGTTGCCATTTGCAGCCTCATTTCCATCCGCACCACGCTGGATGTGGAGCCTTACGCCCCCGCCGTACTGGCCAAAAACCCGGCCGATACGGCACCTCTGGACATCGACGTGATCGCCACCGACTGGCAGTGGCTGTTCATCTACCCGCAGCAGCATGTCGCCGCCATCGACGAGCTGGTGGTGCCTGAGAACAGCGTGGTGCATCTGCGCCTAACCTCCACCGCGGTGGTCAACGACTTCTTCATCCCGCAAATCGCGCCGATGATCGACGTGATGCCGGGCATGCGCACCGAAGACACGTTCGACACGCCAGACCCCGGCAGCTATACGGGCTTTTCGGCCGATTTCTCGGGCGCCGGCTTCTCGTGGATGCAGTTCCACACCCATATCGTCACCCCGGCTGGCTTCGGCGCCTGGGTTGCCCAGGCCGCCGCCAGCCCGGTCCAGCTTTCCTATCAGGAATTCACCAAGCTGGCGCAGCCAACCGTGAATGAGGGCAACAAACCCTCCTATTTCTCCAACGCCGCCTCCAACCTGTTCGACAATGTGGTCACCGCGGCGCAGGCCGGCGTGGTTTACCCTGTGCCGGACAACGTGACGAAACAAGTCGCCAGTCTTGAAGATGGCGGTACCGCCGCCACTACGAAATAAGCCTAAAAGGACAGACCCATGCAGGTTGCAATTCAAGGTCCATGGTCGCCGCTGCTCGGCCGGCTGACACTTAGCGCCATACCCTACACCAACCCCATTCTCGTCGGCACCTTCGCCGTGGCGGCGCTTATCGCCCTGGTGGTGGCGGGGGCCGTGCTTTACTACAAAAAGCTCGGCTATCTGTGGCGCGAATGGCTTACCACCGTCGATCATAAAAAAATCGGGGTAATGTATATTATCGTTGGTCTCGTCATGTTCTTCCGCGCCTTTGTGGATGGGCTGATGATGCGCACGCAGCAGGCCATGGCCATCGGCCCGCATTCGCCCGGCGTGCTGGGCGCGCAGCATGGCTATCTGCCGCCCTTCCATTTCGACCAGGTCTATTCGGCCCACGGCACGATCATGATCCTGTTCGCGGCGACGCCCCTCCTCACCGGTCTCACCAATGTGGTGGTACCGCTGCAAATCGGCGCGCGCGACATGGCCTTCCCCTACATGAACGCGCTCTCGCTCTGGCTCACCACCGCGGGCGCCATACTGGTCATGCTCTCACTCTTCGTGGGCGATTTCTCGTCCGCCGGCTGGGTCGGCCTCATCCCCCTCACCGAGCTGCCCTACAGCCCGGGCGTGGGTGTTGATTACTGGATGTGGGCGATTCAGATCTCCTCCATCGGCACCACGCTGAACGCCATCAACATGATCGTCACCATCATTAAAATGCGCGCGCCCGGCATGGGCTGGTTCCGCGTGCCCGTGTTCACCTGGACCACACTTTCCACCAACATCATCGGCCTCACCGCCTTCCCCATACTTGGCGTGGTGCTGGCGCTGCTGGGCGCAGACCGTTACCTGGGCACGCATTTCTTCACCGCCGGCAATGGCGGCAACCTGATGCTGTACACCAACATGTTCTGGATCTGGGGCCACCCCGAGGTGTACTTCCTGGTGCTGCCCGCGTTCGGCATTTTCTCTGAAATCATCCCGACTTTCTCCGAGAAGCCGCTCTTTGGCTATACCACCATGGTGGCCGCCACCTTCGCCATTGCCGGTATTTCCTGGGCGGTGTGGCTGCACCATTTCTTCACCATGGGGGCGGGAGCCGATGTTAACGGCTTCTTCTCCATCGCCACCATGCTTGTCGGCATTCCCACGGGCGTGAAGGTGTTCAACTGGATGTTCACCCTCTATCGCGGCCGCCTGACCTTCACCACGCCCATGCTGTGGGCGCTGGCGGGCCTGTTCCTGCTGCTCGTGGGCGGCATTACAGGCATGATGCTCGCCATCCCCGCAATAAACTACACAGTGCATAACAGTGTGTTTGTCATCGCGCATTTCCACTGCATGGTGCTGCTCGTCGCCGCCGCCATCTTCGCCGGGGTTGTGTACTGGTTTCCTAAAGTCTTCGGCTTCCAGCTGGACGAGAAGAACGGGCTGATGTTCTTCTGGAGCTTCATCACCGCCACGGCCATCGTCTTCACCGCCATGTTCGCGCTGGGCTTCCAGGGCGAGACGCGGCGGCTGGACTACATCTTCAACCCAGCCTGGCGGCCGATGCTGTGGACGGAAGAGGCGGGCATGATGCTCTACCTCGTCTCCATCTTCTACTTCCTGCGTATGCTCTACGTGTCTCTGCGCGACCGCGTGCCGGTGGCCTCCGACCCGTGGGGCACCGCGCGCACGCTGGAATTCCTCACCCACTCGCCTGTGCCTTTCTATAATTTCGCCGTCACCCCGCAGGTGAACGCGCGCGATGAGCTGGCCTGGCGGCGCGAGCATGGGCTGGACAAGGCGCAGCCCGAGGCATTCGAGCCCATCCACATGCCGAGCAATACCGGCGTGCCCATCATCATCGGCATGCTCTCGCTCACCCTCGGGTTCGGGCTTATCTGGCGTATCTGGTGGATGGCGGGGTTCAGCCTGCTGGCCATCATCATCGCCGTCATCATCCGCTCCTTCGACAAAAATCTCGGCTACGAGCTGAAGCCGGAGGAAGTCGCGGCAATGGAGCGCAACCTTGCCACTGCCAGCATTATCGCCGAGCAGCCGGCCCGTACCCCTCTCACCGAAGCGGAGGCGCATTAACATGGCCACCCAAGCAGCCCCCGGCGCCGGTACGCGCCTGTTCCACCCGCATTTTGAAGGGCATGACCAGATCTCCGCGCGTACGCTCGGCTTCTGGCTCTATATGCTTTCGGACGCGCTGTTGTTCACCGGCCTGTTCCTCGCCTATGCGGTGCTCAACAACCCCATGGGTGCCGCTGGCGGCCCCATCGCCACGCAAATCGTCAACCCGGTGGAAGGTATGTGGCAAACCTACGCCGTGCTTGGCTCGGTGGCCGCGTACAGCCTTGCCACCGTGGCCCTTAAAAAGGGCAGCATGGTGGGGGTAATGGCGGGCATCGTCATCTCCATCCTGCTAGCACTCGTCTTCCTGGGTTATGAGGTACACGACCTTATGGGCCTGATGGCGCAGGGCCACGGACCGGACAGCTCCGGCTTTCTCTCCGCCTTCTTCGTGCTCATCGCCACGCACGGGTTGCACATGGTGTTCGGTATTCTGTGGATGATCGTCATGCTGGTGCAAATTCCCACGCTTGGCTTCTCGCCCAACGTGGTGGCGCGCCTGCTCAATCTGCGCATGTTCTGGCAATTCCAGGCCACTGTGTGGGTTCTCGTCTATGTTTATGTTTACATGATTGGAGCCTTCTGATGTCCGCGCCCCATTCCAACCCGCTTGAGCACCCGGAAGTGCGCCAGGCCAGCACCTGGCGTTACCTTGCAGGCTTCGCCGCCACCATCGTGCTGATGCAGGCAGCGCTTACCGTTACGCTGCGCCAGCATCTGCCCTACACGGAATACACCCTCACCATCGCCGGGCTGGCCCTTGCCTCGCTGCTGGCGCAGGCGGCCTTGTTCTTCGGGCTGGATATTTCGCGCGCCCAGATATGGAAGAGCGTGTCACTGGTTCTCACCGTGCCGCTGTTCATCCTCTCCGTCGGGCTTACGGTGTGGATGTTCCATTCGCTCATGCAGCGCACCATGATCATGCCGCAGAACATGGCGCAGCCCACCATGCTGCAATAGCCGCCGCGCCTTGCACGGGCGCGCCTGAACCGCATACTGGTATCAGGTAAACCCGTGCAAGGAGGCAGCATGACGCATCTGGGCTATAAGGTGGCGATCGTTACAGGCGGCGTCACAGATTTTTCGGCTCAAGCCGCTGCTGTTCTGGCCCAGAACGGCGCCACCATTCTCCTTGCCAGCCAGCACGAAGACGAAGGCCAACAAACCGCCGCCGCCCTGCGGGCGCAAGGGCACAAGGCCGAGTTCCACCATCTTATTCCCACCGGCCCGTTGAGCTGGGCCGCGCTGGTGGACAAAACCATGCGTACCCATGGCCATCTCGACGTGCTGGTGAACCATTCCCCCGCCAGCGTCTCCACCACCATCGAGGACGCCACGGCCCCGCAATGCCGCGAGATGCTGGAAGCAGGGCTTATTGCCCCATTCCTCGGCATAAAGGCCGCCATCCCCGCCATGCGGCAAAGTGGCGGCGGCTCCATCATCAATATCGCGGCCAACCCTATTATTGGCGTGCTGCCGCTTTACCCGCTCTATAGCGCCGCCCGCGCCGGGCTTGTCAGCCTCACCAAAAGCACCGCCCTGCAATGCCTGCAACGCGGTTATAATATACGGGTTAACGCCATCCACCCCGGCGCGCATGAAAGCGAGAGCCTGACCGCCGATGCGCTGCGCTCCATCAAGGCGCGCAACCTGCACGCATTGCTGGGCACAATGCCCGCGCGCGCTGAAGGCAAGCTGTACGATTTTGCCGGCGCCATCCTGCACCTGGCAGGCGATGAATCCACGGTGCTGACAGGTGCCGAGCTGTTCTGCAACGGCCCGCTCGCGGGGCTGGATTTCGCGCAAAGCTGAGCGCCAGGGCGCCATCTCTCGATCATTCGGCGCGCGCCCGCTATAGAAACGGAAACTTACGAGGAGATTTTCATGAGTGTTGTTATCGTAACAGGCGGCTTTGGCGCGCTGGGCCGCGCCGTGGTGGCCGGGCTTACGCAGCGCGGCTTCACGGTTGCCGCTGTCGATGTCGCTCCGGCCCCGGCCGGCTTCCCCGCCGCGCTCGCGCTGGGCGGGGTCGATCTGACGGACGAGACGGCCGTCTCCGCCGCCTATGCCGCGGTGGCGGAAAAGCTGGGCGCGGTCAACGGCCTCGTCAATATCGCGGGCGGCTTTGTGTGGGAGCCGGTAGAAGGCGGCACCCTCGCCAACTGGGACAAGATGTACCAGATGAACCTGCGCACCGCCGCCACGTCTTCCGCCGCGGCCTTGCCGCATTTGCTCCGCCAGGGTGGCGCCATTGTTAACGTGGGCGCGGCCGCCGCGGTACAGCCTGGCGTGGGCATGGCGCCCTACACCGCCTCTAAGGCCGGTGTGCGCGCCCTTACCGAGAGCCTGGCCGAGGAAATGCGCGGCAAGAAGGTACGTGTGAACGCCATCCTGCCCACCATTATCGACACGCCGGCCAACCACGCCGCCATGCCCGATGCCGACAGCTCCGCCTGGGTCCGCCCCGAGGCCGCGGCCAAGGTCATCGCCTTCCTGCTGTCGGATGAATCCGCGGCCATTACCGGGGCCAGCCTGCCGCTCTCCCTCGCAGGCTGAGGCACGGGCACAAAAAACCGCCGCACGGCATGCCCATGCGGCGGTTTTTGTTGCGTGGCCGGCAAAACCGGCCACGCGAGCAATCAGAAGCTGGCCTGGGCGGCCATTTGTTCCGGGTCGAAATAGGATTCGTTCTGTGGCTTGAGATACTGCGTGCCTTTATATGGCCCGTAGTTCATGTTGCCGTTCATGACATAATCCCCGGTCATCAATGCATAGACGGATGTGGCCATATCGACCACGCCCGGCATCGAGGGGATGCACTGGTTGTGATTGACATAGGCTTTCCACAGATTGCCGTTTCCATCATAGCCTTCACCCAGCAAGATGAACCAGGTGTCTTCGTCTATATAGAAGCGGCGCTTGGAATTCACGTTATGCTCGCCCGGCGCCAGCGTGGCTTCCACAACCCATACGCGGTGCTTCTCCCAGCGGACCCATTCCGGCTTCAAGAAGTGCGGGCCGAGCATGTCTTCCAGATTGCCGGAGCTCAATTTGTTGCAATTATACGGAACCAGCAATTCCTTCTTGGTAATATAGGTCCAGTTATATTGCTCCGGGTTGCCATAGAAGCCTTCGGATTCATCGATGTTGGCAATGCCGTCCGATTCGGGATTTGGCGCGTCGAATGATTCGTTTGGCGCCTTACGCACGCGCCCCTGGCCGTTGAGCAGCGTCCACACAATATCCGGGTGCTGATTCACATTCGTGGTGTGCCAGGTCAGCGTTTCCTGGCCCATAACAGCGGCGGGGGCTGTAGAGGAATAGAGGCCCTTGCTGTAATAGCCGCCAAAATTCTCCGGCGTTACATCCGGCGCGTAATACGGATAGATGCTGCGGCTGAACGTGCCGGCGACAAGGATGATCTGGCCACCAACCACCACCAGGCCGGGCGCGAAATCGGTTACTGTGGAGTAGCCGCCCCAAAAGGTCAGGTGGTTCCAGATGAGCTGGGCGCCGCCCACCAGCGGGTCCGCCGTGTTGATGATGGGGAACGGGATGCCGCCCACCGCGCCGGTAAAGCCAAAGCGGCCGCCAGCCGGTTCCAGCTGCGCGCGCGTTACGTTCTGGTAGGTGTTGTCGTACACATATTGCGGCGCCGCGGCGGTGCGGT
>JAJZFB010000049.1 GCA_021805545.1 Pseudomonadota bacterium
CATAAATTCTACCGCGCGGTGGGGCGGAATTTGCACATGGATGTGCCGGTCTCGCTGAAAGAGGCGGTGCTGGGCGCGAAAATCACCATCCCCACCCCGGCGGGCGACGTGGCGATGACCGTGCGCCCCGGCACGGAAACTGGAACCGAGATGCGGTTGCGCGGGCGCGGCGTACCCGAGCACGGCAAGCACCATGCCGGCGATTTGCACGTGAAACTGCATGTGGTGGTGGGCCCGGCGGATGAGGCGCTGAAGACATTTCTGCAAGGCTGGGAGCAGCCCGGCTTCAACCCGCGGGAGGGGCTGACATGATCACCTTCGAAGCGCTGCATATCACCGGGCTGGATGAGGCGGAGCTGGGGCGCTGGATTGAAGCCTCCTGGGTGCACGCGCGCGGAGTGCGGGGTGCCTGGCAGTTCGATGCTGTGGATGTGGCGCGGATCAAGCTGATCCATACGCTGCGCCACGAAATGGACATCAGCGAACCGGCGATGCCGGTGGTGCTGTCTCTGCTGGACCAGCTCTATGAGCTGCGCCGCAACGCGGCGAAGCTGAACACAGCGCTGGCGAGCCTGCCGCCGCAGGCGCGCAAGCTGTTACTGGAAAAACTCAACCGATAGATCTCGAAATTTTTCTAAACCGAAAAATACTTCGCGTGGCTGTTCAGCACCACGATGGCGCTGGTGCTCTGCTCGGGGTGGAGCTGGTACTCGTCCGAGAGTGACAGCCCGATCCGCTCCGCACCCAGCAGCTTTAAAAGTTGCACCTGGTCTTCCAGTTTCGGGCAGGCCGGATACCCAAACGAGTAGCGGCTGCCGCGATAGCCCTGGCTCAGCATCTTCTCCATGTCGCGGTCATCCTCCGCCGCGAAGCCGAGTTCGGCGCGGATGCGCTTATGGGTATATTCCGCCAGCGCCTCAGCCATCTCCACGGAAATGCCGTGCAGATAGAGATAATCCTGATAGCGGTTACCCTCAAACCATTCCCGCGCAACCTCCGAGGCGCGTTGTCCCACGGTAACGGCCTGCAAACCGATCACGCCGCGGCCATCCTCCACGTCAGGGAAAAAATCCGCGATGCATTCGCCATCCTGCTTGGGCTGGCGCGGCAAGGCAAAACGGGCAATTTCAGTGGTGCCATCTTCATCGAACAGGATCAGATCATTCCCCTGCCCCGCCGCTTTGTAATAGCCATAAACGGCCTGTGGGTGCAGAATGTTCTGCGCCTCGCACAAATCCAGCATCCGCTTCATCACCGGGCGAAGCTCCTGGCGCGCCCAGCCCATAAAATCCTCCAGGCTTTTGCCCTGCTTGCGGAAGCCCCATTGAAACTGGAACAGCGAACGCTCATTCAGGAAGGGCACCACGGCCTTGGGTGAGGCTTCCAGAACTTTCGCACCCCAGAAAGGCGGAGTGATGGCGGTTTCAGATTCATTTAGGCGGCGCCTGCGGGTTTGCACCTCCTTGATGTCCACCGGCGCAAAGGCCTTTTCATCCGCTTGGCCGAGGCTGCGCTTGGTGTTGCGCGCCTTGCCAGCGCGCTTGGCCTGGATGGTAGCCAGATAAGCGTCGAAATCCGCCCCTGTCACCTTATCCATCAGATGCAGCCCATCGAAAGCATCGCGCGCATAAGCCACACGGCCGGAGGCGTAAGACGCCACACAATCATCCTCGACATAATTGCGCGTAAGTGCGGCCCCACCCAGCATCACCGGAATCTCCAGCCCCTGGCGGGACAGCTCCTCCAGGTTTTCACGCATCACCACAGTGGATTTAACCAACAGGCCGGACATGCCGATGGCATGGGCCTTATGCTCCTTAGCCGCCGCCACCATCTCCGCCAGCGGCACCTTGATGCCGAGATTGATGACCTTGTAGCCGTTATTGGTGAGGATGATGTCGACAAGGTTCTTGCCGATATCATGCACATCGCCTTTAACGGTGGCGAGCACGATGATGCCGCGCTCCTCGCCCTCCACGCGCTCCATCATTGGTTCCAGATACGCCACGGCAGCCTTCATGGTCTCGGCGGATTGCAGCACAAACGGCAATTGCATCTTGCCAGCGCCGAACAGCTCGCCCACCACCTTCATCCCATCCAGCAGGATATTGTTGATGATCTCGAGCGGCTTGTGGGTTTGCAGCGCCTCTTCCAGATCCGCTTCCAGCCCCTTGCGGTCGCCATCCACAATACGGTCCTTCAACCGGCCTTCGGGCGTCTCGGCACGTTTCTTGGCGGTTGCGTCAGCGGCTTTGCGGCCGGCAAACATCTCCAGCAGCTTCTGCAGCGGATCGTACCCTTCTTCGCGGCGGTCGAAGATGAGGTCTTCGCACACCTTCACCTCCGCCGGGTCGATGAGATGCAGCGGCCGGATTTTGCTCACATGCACGATAGCGCCTGTCATGCCGGCTTTCACCGCATGGTCCAGGAACACAGAGTTCAGCACCGCGCGCGCGGCAGGGTTGAGGCCGAAGGAGATATTGGAAAGGCCAAGGATAATCTGAATATCCGGAAATTTATCCCGGATGAGTTTGATGCCTTCCAAAGTCCATTGACCCAGCTTGCGGTCATCCTCATTGCCGGTGGCGATGGTGAAGGTGAGCGGGTCGATCAGCAAATCCGATTGCGGCAAGCCGTATTTATCGCAGGCAAACTCCACCAGCCGCGTGGCGATACGCAGCTTGTCATCAGGCTCCTTGGCCATGCCGACCTCATCGATCGTCAATGCGATCACCGCCGCGCCGAATTTTTTGGCCAGCACCAGGCGGTCTGTCGCGTGCCCCTCGCCGTCCTCGAAATTTATCGAGTTGATGATCGGCTTGCCGCCATGCAGCTTCAACGCCGCCTCAATCACCGGGGTTTCGGTGGAATCGATCACCAAAGGCGCGTTTACCGATGAGGTGAAGCGGGTAATCACCTCGTTCATCTCATAGGTTTCATTGCGGCCAACAAAGGCGGTGCAGATATCCAGCGCGTTGGAGGCTTCGGCCACCTGCTCGCGCCCCATGGCCACGCAGCCGTCCCAGTCGCCAGCCTCCTGCAGCTCCCGCCATTTCTTCGAGCCATTGGCGTTGCAGCGCTCGCCGATGGAGAAATAGCTGTTCTCCTGACGCAAGGGCACCGCGCCATACAGGCTGGCAACAGCGGGCATCCAGAAGAATTTGCGCGCGATGGGGGCGGGACGCGGGTTGCCCAGCTTCTTCAACATGCCGTCCAGCGCCTGGATATGCGGGATGGAGGTGCCGCAGCAACCGCCGATGAGGTTCACGCCATCCTCGACCACAAAACGCTCCACCCAACTTGCCATTTCTGGCCCGCCCAGCGGGTAGTGGGTGGCACCGTCCACCAGCTCCGGCAACCCGGCATTGGGCTGCACGGAAATCTTGCCAGGCCAGTTCTGGGAGAGGTAGCGCACATGCTCGGCCATCTCCTGCGGACCGGTGGCGCAGTTCAGGCCCATCAGCGGCACGTCCAGCGCGTTGATGATGGTGGCAGCGGCGGCAATGTCCGGCCCCACTAGCAGCGTGCCGGTGGTCTCCACCGTCACCTGCACGAAAATCGGCGTAGCCCTGCCCGCCTGGGCAATAGCGCGCTTCGCACCGTTCACCGCGGCTTTGATCTGCAGCGTGTCCTGGCAAGTTTCGATAAGGATCGCGTCCACCCCGCCGGCCAGCAGGCCCTGGGATTGCAGGAACAGCGCTTCCTCCAGCGGGTCGTAGGCAACATTGCCGAGGCTCGGCAGCTTGGTGCCCGGGCCGATGGAGCCCACCACCCAGCGAGGGCGGCCATCGGCAAAGCTCTCCGCGGCCTCGCGCGCTAGCTCCCCGGCGATTTTGTTGATCTCGAAAGCCCGGTCCGTCAGCTCGAACTCGCCCAGCGTGATCGGGGAGCCGCCGAAGCTGTTGGTCTGCACCATGTCCGACCCGGCCTCGAAATACCCACGATGGATTTCCCGCACCAGATCCGGGCGCGAAAGATTCAGCACTTCCGTGCAGTTTTCCTTGTCCCAGTAGTCTTTCTCGATATCGAGGGTAAGGGCCTGGACGCGCGAGCCCATGCCGCCATCGCAGAGCAAAACGTTACGGGAAAGTACCTCAAGCAGGTGCGGACGGTTTGACATGCTTGCCAAATAGCCTCCCCGCACCCCATTTCCAATACATGGAAAGAGATAGCCGTATTCCGGTTTATATAGGCGGCTCACCGGGGCCGGACGACGCGGTGCTGGTGGAGGATGGCCATGCCATGCCGATAGCCGGCCATGCC
>JAJZFB010000062.1 GCA_021805545.1 Pseudomonadota bacterium
AAAACCGCTTACCACGACATCCCGCTCGTCATCCCCGCCATCAGAGAATTCTGGATGCCCCAGCGCGTCGCGGAAGCCAAACGGTAGATAACGGCACATGCCGTGGGGGGCTCGCACCGGTTACATTCGAACGTCTGAATCGCGCTCTACTTCACTGATTGAGAGCTGGTTTGCGGCCCCTGACGGCCCAGGACATCTTGTTCGTCCAATGCGCCTCAACATCCTCGAGCCCGGCCTGTTTCAGCAGGGCCGTAGCCTCATCGCGCGTATAATAGAGCGCGATGCGCGGGATCATATGATCGAACACGATGGCGCGCAGATGCCTGAAACTGAAGCCACGTAGCTGCCGCAAATAAGGCGAGGTGCCGAAATAGAGCCGCAGCATGAGCCACAGCAGCGCCGTCAGCGGCCAGGAGAGCGCGTGAACCAGCGGCAGCGGCAAGCGGCTGAAAAAATGAACGCGTAGCGGGTTGAACAGATGTACGATCCAGCCATTTCCCTCGCGCCCATATAGCCAAACCAGCACCATCCCGCCCGGCTTCACGGCACGCACCAGCCGCCGCACCGCTCGTTCGGGCTCACCCAGATGGTGCACCACGCCAATGCTGAAGGCGATGTCGAACTCATTTTCTTCAGCAATTTCGTAGATGCTTTCGCGCCGCACCTCAGCATTGGGAAACGGTGCCAACGTGGCCCGAGCCCGGGTCAGCGTGCGCTCATCCACATCCACCGCAACCCCCCGCGCCGCGCCATAGCGCAACGGCCAATAGCTGTTGCGCCCCATGCCGCAGCCGCCATCAAGAAAACTCTTGTCCCGCCAGTCGTCAGGCGTAAGCGGCGCCGTCCAGCGGCGGAACTGCTGCTCATGCACCGATAGCAGCTCGGCATAATTATCCCAGGAATAGCCGAAACGCTCTGGCGAACCGGCGATGATGTCTTGGTCAGGGGCTGGCATGGCGAACTCGGTGCTCATCACGGGCGCGCATGGCGCAGGCGCGCGTTCAAATCGGCAAGCCAGTCGATGACGGGCTGGGGCATGCAGCACAGGAACTGCTTGCGCAGCCTGAAGGCCCAGGGCGCAACATCGGCAACCGGCTGCCCGGGCGCCAGTTGTCCGGGCAAGGCTGGCGGGGCGGTGCCCCGTTTGACGTAAAGCAGGAGATTATAGCGATACCAGTAAGGCAGTACGCCATGCGGGATCAGCGCGGGGCGGATGGCATCGAACGCCTCATATCCCTTCGCCGTGAACAGCGCGTGCCAGAATTCATAGGGCCGTTCATTGACATGGCCGGCTCCCCCCTGGCCCGGCGGGGCGGCTGAGAACAGCACGGCATCGCCATGTGCGGTCAGGTCATCGACCAGGCCGATACTGCGCGCGGCGGGCAGATGTTCGGCAACTTCGAGGCATTGCACGAGATCAAAACGCCGCCCAAGCTGGAACGGCTGCGCCAAGTCCGTCCGCCGCAACCGCTCTAGCGGGATAAGCATCGTCTCGGCACTGACAAACGCACCATCGAGGCCAATCACATCGCTGCTGCCCGCTGCCATCCAGGCTGCAAGCCAAGTGCCGCGCGCGCAGCCGACATCGAGCACGCTGCCGATGGGCAACCAGCCCTTGATCAGGCTGGTGATGAGCCGGGCCGCCGCCGCCGATCGCTCGGCACGGTCATAGAAGGCGGTGGAATAATGCTGGTGCGTCATGAAGGCCTCGGTGGCAGTGCGGCGCCCGGTACCGCGTGGGGCATGGGCTGCCGGAATACCCAGATCAAATAGATGAGAAAATTGGCTATGGGAATCAACACCCAGGTCACTGCGATGCCCCAGAGATAGCTGGCATGCCAGACCGAAGTCGCCAGCGCCATGCTGCCGGACGCGACGCCGAACCCGGCTGTATTGGTCAGCATAAAACGTGCGCCGACGCGGGGCAGATGTGCCCGGGCGCGCAGCGCGCCGGGATAGGTAATGGTGCCGTGCATGACCAGGCCAATGGGTTGCACCAGCACGAAACCCAGCATCGCTGCCGCGACCGCACTCAACGAGGCATGCACCAACGCCACGACGAGCAGGGTATAACAGAGCGATGTCCCAAGTCCCGCCACCACATAGCGCAGCACGCGCTCGCCAAGCCTCATCATGCGCCGCCCCTCAGATCCGCCGCCAAGGTGAGATGTGCCCATAGAAACAGCCGTTCATCCTCAGTGCGGGCGGTAAAATTCCGCCAGCGCGCGCGCGCATAATCGGTGCGAAATCCGGGTGCTGACACTGCCTGTCTTCGCGGCTCCAGCGCGCCCAACCAGGCGGTTAGCGGAATACCGAAGCCTTTTTTCTTCCGCGCCAGCACGAAATCCGGCACTATGCCGCGTAGCGCCTCCTTAAGTAGGAATTTGCGCTGCCCACCGCGCAGCTTATAGCCATGCGGCAAGCGCTGGCAGAAGGCGGTGAGGTCGCGGTCGAGAAACGGCGCGCGGCTCTCGAGTGAAGCGAACATCGAGGCGCGGTCAGCCTTGGCCAGAATCATCTCGGGCAGGTAGAAATTAGTGTAGAATTCCAGCGTGCGGTCAACCAAAGAGGGGCTCTGGCTGCCATTCCACGCGGCTTCCGCTTCGGCAAACAGCTCTTCTGGTGCAAGTGGTTGCTCGAAGCAAGCAGCGAATTCCTCCGGCGCGAGCGGGCCGAGCCAGACAGGGTTCCAGCGCGAAGGCGGATGCGACAACCCGCGCAATGTGCGCCGCACGCGGAAATCAAAGCTCATATTGCCCTGCCCCCTGGGCAGAGCATGGGCGCCGCGCATCAGCAGCCTGTGTACGGCGGGCGGCACAAAGCGCTGATAAAGCCCGGCCGGATGCAGCGCCACTAAAGGGTCATAACCCGCGAACAGCTCATCGCCCCCATCGCCCGAAAGTGCCACCGTAACATGCGCGCGCGCGAACCGGGCGAGAAGGTGGGTGGGCAACAGCGAGGGGTCGGCAAACGGCTCGCCCAGCCTGGCCAACAGCGCGGGCAATTCCTCGCGCGCGGTGGTCAGATCGACGATGCGCTCGTGGTGACGGCTACCCAGAGCGGCTGCGGCCTCACGCGCAAAGCTGGATTCATCGTAGGAAGGCTCAAGGAAGCCGATGGTGAAACTATCGACCCCCGCAATGCCACGCGCCTCCGCGGCAAACGCCAGCATGGCGGTGGAATCAAGCCCACCAGAAAGCAACACACCCAGTGGCACATCGGCTTCCAGCCGCCGGCGCACGGCTTGGCGCAGCAGGTGACGCAACTCTTCGGCCAGAGCTGGGATACGCGCGGCGGGGGCATCCTGATCCGCCGTGATGGTGAAGCGCCAATACCGCGTGACGCCTACTTTTCCGCTGGCGGCGTCATAGCTTAGCACTGCGCCAGGTGGCAGCTTGTATACGCCCGCGAAGATCGTGCCAGGCGCCGGCACATAGCCATAGGCGAAATATTTCTGCACGCCGGCCCGGTCGAGCCGCATGTCGGCGAGCCTGTGGGCGGCTAGCGCTCCGGCCTCGGAGCCGAACAGAAAGGCGCCAGGAGGTGTAGCGTAATAGAATGGCTTTTCGCCAAACCTGTCGCGCGCGCAGAACAGGCGTTGGCGGCGCTCATCCCAGATCGCGAAGGCGAACATGCCATCAAGCCGGGCGGGCAGATCCTCGCCCCAGGCGGCGAAGCCCTGCAGCAGCACTTCGGTGTCCGAATGATCGCTGCAAAACCGGTGGCCCTGCGCCTCGAGTTCGGTGCGCAATTCATGGTGGTTGTAAATTTCGCCATTGAAAACGATGGTAAGCCCGTGTTCGGGCGCACGCATGGGCTGCCGCCCGCCTTCGGGGTCGAGGATCGTGAGGCGCCGGAAGCCTAGATGCACGCGGCTGGCCGGCTCTACCCAGTAGCTTTCATCATCCGGACCGCGATGCACGATCGCGCCGGTCATTGCCTTCAAATCAGCTTCGTCACCCGCGCCGATGAAGCCCGCAAAACCACACATTCAGCCGCCACCAGCACCGTGCTCGGGCGGTAAATTAACCGTGCTGTTGACGAAATAGGTATGCTTGGCCTGCGCCTCGAAATAGATGCGCACCACGATCTCTGCGAGCAACCCGATCAATATGCTCATCACCCCCATCATGAACGACATCGCGACCAGCAACGGCATAGGCGTGAGGATCATGGATAGATTGGCAAAGAGCTTGAGATAAAACAAATAGAGCAGCGAAACCAGCGAGACGCCGAGCCACAACAGTCCGAATCCGCCAAACAGATAGATGGGTTTGCCGATCCAGCGGTCGAGAAAACTCACGACAAGCAGATCAAGCGTTACTTTCACGATACGGATCATCCCGTAATTCGACTTTCCGAACCGGCGCGGATGGTGCATCACCTCCAACTCGGTGATGCGCGCGCCATACCAGGAGGCATAGATGGGAATGAAACGGTGCATTTCGCCATACAGCTTCACGCGGCCGATCACCGAACGCCGGTAGGCCTTCAGCGAACAGCCATAATCATGCAGATGCACACCCGAGGCGTGCGAGATAATCCAGTTAGCAACCCGGCTGAGCAGGTTACGCTTTACCACTTCGTCCTTACGGTCGCGCCTCCAGCCGGAAACGACATCATATCCTTCATCAAGTTTGGCGAGCAAGCGGGGAATATCGGACGGATCGTTTTGCAGGTCTGCGTCGATCGGAACGATGATACTGCCCTTTGAATGATCGAACCCCGCCATCATGGCGGCAGTCTGACCGAAATTACGCGCGAAATTGACGACCTTGATCCGGGCATCGCCTTGCGCGAGGGCCGCCAGAACTTTGGCCGAACCATCGGTGCTGCCATCGTTCACCAAGACGATTTCAAACGCAACGCTAGCCTCATCGAGGACGGCAACGATTTTTTTGACAAGCAGAGGCAGCGATGCCTCTTCGTTATAAACGGGTACCATCACAGAGATGAAGTCTTCAGCCGCCAAAGTCCTGCCCCCAGGTCGATGCCCGCATATCCGGTGCGCCACGGCCAGTCTTACAGGAAATCCCCCCTGCTTGAAAGGCCGCGGCAAACAGCCAAAGCCTTAAACCAAAACTGGTTCGCGGGTCAGTGCAGGGCCGCATCGCAGGCGGCAAGATCGGGGGATGGCAGTCTTTGCTCGATCTCGAAGACGCCCAACTGCTTCACTGGCCTGAAATTCACGGCCAGGGCGTGCTCAAAACCTTGGGTTTCTGGCGGTTCGGCGTTTTTCATGGCCGGAAAAATGCTCCGCAGGACCACTGGGTTCATCATCGTCTTATCGAGGATGAGCCATTTGGCCTTGGCGACGACATCCTGACAGGCGTTGAAATATTGCGTCCGCGTCGTGTAGCCGGGCGTAAAAATATCATAGAGGGAAGTTTGGGGGCGTTCGGCAAGGAAGGACATCAACGGCATGTAGGGATAGAAAAAGAAACCGTCCGTTGCCGGTTTCGTGGCGAGAAAGTTAAAAACCGCGTCGCCTCCCGCGCGCTCGTTGCCGAGCAGGGCAACCGGCCCGCGTGGCGTATCATAGGTCGGCGCGGCAATCGCCACGCGGGCATTCTGGATAAAACATAGTGTCTGCGGGATGCACCAGATTAGCGCCAGCTCCAAAACCAGCCGGCGTTGCAAAGGGCGCCAGTTGGCTGTCAGCTTTGTGGCGCAAAAAGCGATCAGCGGCAGCGCCAACGGCGCAGCCGCCTCAATGTGGTAGACATCGGGGCGCGGAAATATACCAGCGAATCCGGCCAGAGCGAACCAAATGCAACAAAGCAATGAAGGGTCAGAGATGTAGCGGTGTGGCGCACGGATCAACAATGCCAGAGCACCCAGGCCGGCCAGCGGCAAGATGTAGGCATTGACAGCAAACCAGGGTGCTCCCGCACCATAGGCAACGTGCTGTATCGCCGAATATTGTGTGAACGTGTTCACGATGATGTCGTTGAAAGCCGGTATGAATACCCCGCTAAGCACGATGTAGGCGAGACAACAAAGCGGCGCCAATAGCCCACCGGCCAGGCAGGCGAGAAAAGGCCTGGGCAGACGCCGCGCGCTAAGGAAGCTGGCCGCTGTCGCGAATAGCGCCCAAAGCCCGCAGGAAGAGGTGACCATCGCTGCAGCGCCTCCCAGCACGCCAGCCAATGAAGCCTGGCCCAGCCCCGCTTTCCTGTCTTGCCTGATAGCGTATAGTGCCAGCCCAAAGGCGGTGAGAGCGAACCAAGTCGTGATCCACTGATGAGCAATGACGACATCGGAGGTTGATTTGCTGGTGAGCAGCCAGGCCAAAGCCAGGAATACGGACAAAACGACATTGTCACTGGCTAGAAGGCAGACGAGATAAGCGCAGGCGGCAATGCCCGCAATATTCAAAATGGCGAATAGACGAATGCCTAGAAAACCAGGGCCGAACAGCTTCATGAAGCCAGCCATGAGAAGATAGCCGCCAGGCGGCAGGAAGGCGAAAAAATCAGCATAGATTTTGCGCCCCCTCAAAATTTCCGCCCCGCCACGCAGCAAAATGCCCTCGTCGCCTAACCAATAAACACTGCGGATGAATGGCAGGCATAGCAGCAAGGCCGCAAAGCCTACCAACACAAAGCCTACCGCCATGCCGCGTGCTGGCGTAAGGTTCGCCGTAGCATCGGTTTTGCTAACTGGGTCTAGGGGGGGGGGCATTAGTTTCAAGTGTGAATGTCCTTGTAGCCAGTTCGCGTTCCCGCCATGCAAAGGGCGTTCACCTTAGGCATGATGGCGCATCCGGCGCGTGTGATGAAGCCCCTGTAATACCAACGGCTATAAAGGATGACTCATCCTTTATAGCCGTTGGTATCGCGCGTGGGGCTGGCGGGGCGGCCACGCGCCAAGCATAAGCCTTATACCAACGGTCATGCTCAATGACCGTTGGTATAAGACGAGATTGGTTTGCTTGTAAGCTCGCCACCACAACCAGACCGCCCCCTCAACCCATTCTCATCTCGGTAGAATAAAATCAGTCATTCCAGCTAGTGTGATGGTTCTGAAATTCGTGATGTGAAATATCGCGAATTTCAGAAGCTGAATCACACTAGCTTATTGATTTTTGCTCGCCCAAGCAAATTTAGGGCGTTGCCGATTGATCGGAAAATGCTTGCCCGATGACTTGAGATGCGCTCGCTTTGCGCGCGATTCGAACGTCTGAATCAAAGGGGGTTTTGTTTGTGGGTCAGCGGAGACCTTGCCCCAACAACGCCTCAAACTCCGCCACATGCTCATAATCCGGCATCAACCGCGCCAATGTCTCATCGCGCCTCGTTGCCGGGTGGGTGTAAATCTCGGTCCGCCCCTCAGGCAGCAGCGGCAGCAGCCTCTCAATCCGCTCCCGGGTCATGTGCCCGGACCATTTAATTCCAAACACCTGGTCCGGCAGTTCCAGCCCGCGTGCTTGCAGGCGCAATAGCCGCGTCCAGCCATAAAGCGCGTAATCGCCAAGCCCCACGCGCTCGCCCAGCGCCTTCATCACCCCGGGCGGCTCGGCGGGCACGCGCAGCCGCTTCAGCCCGTGGCGTTTGCCCACCGCAATCATCATCGCGGCAATGGTGGGGTGCAGCAGAAAATGCTTATGCGCATCGGCATGGTGCAGCTTCAGCCCGGTGGCGGCAAAGGCGGCAAATTGCGCCTCTATCTCGGCCCGCAACTCCCGCCGGGCGCGGGGTGAGAAGAAATACTTAACCCCCAGCCCGGCCTGGTTGGTGGAAAACCGGCCATCCGGCCCGGTAATGCTGGGCAGCCTGGCATGGCCCAGAAGCGAATCCCCATCCACCAGCACCAGATGCAGCCCTACCTTCAGCCCCGGCAGGCGCTTTGCACGCGCCACCGCATCCTCCGCCGCAGGTGCTGCCACCATCAGGCTCGCCTGCCCCAGCCGCCCGTGCAAATGGGCCTGTTCCACAGCCTCGTTTACGGCGGGGGAAAGCCCGAAATCATCGGCGGAGAAAATAACTTCGCGCATGGGGGCGTTTTGCGCCACGCCGCGCCGCCCGGTCAATAACGCCGCCGCCGCACCACAAAAACCGGCACGGTTTCCCGCAAGAACATCCGTGCATCTGCCCGGCCCAGGCATACCAGCGCCGCCACACCGGGCAGCAAAGCCCCCATATAAAGCAGCACCCTGGCCCATTCGTTGCGCGAATATGCAAAGGCCAGCGCCAGCCAGTAGAGCCGCATAAGCAAAGGTAGAAAAATAACCGCCCCGAGAAAGGCTGAAAACGCATGAACCGCGAAGGGAGATGTTATGTCGGCTGGTGGCGGGTGCGGCAAGGGGCGCATTAAAATACCTGCAAAAAGCGCCACGCCAACCATGGAGCCAGCCATCGCCATCTCCATGCCCTCGTGCATAACGGTCTCGTCCATGCCCCGCTCCGTTTTTTTGCCGGAACAGTATCACAGCCTCATGCGCTGTAAACAGGCTCAGCTATCGTTACGCGGTGCCCAAGGAATCCGTGCGAAGGAAATCCCTTCCTCAGCCAGTGCCTCGGTCTCCTCGTCGGTGCTTTCGCCGTAAATGCCGCGCGGCATAGTCTCGCCATGGTGAATGCGCCGTGCCTCCTCGGCAAAATCAGCCCCCACGTAATCGCAATTCTTCTCCACCTCTTCGCGCAGCTTCTGTAACGCGGCACGCACGGCATCGGGCATTAGCCCGCCCGCCGCGGGCAGGCTGGCGGGCTCTGGGGCTGGCGCGGGCACGGGCATGCGCGCCTTGCGCGGTATACCGGGTGTCATCAGCGCGCGTTCAACATGGGTGCTGCCGCAAGAGGGGCAGGCAACCAAGCCAGAGGCCGCCTGCGCCTCAAAGCCATCGCTGTTTTTGAACCAGCCATCGAATTCATGCCCGGCGGCGCAGCGGAGCTGGTAATGGATCATGCCGCCAGCAGCAGGTCCAGCCTGCCCGCCCTCTCCAGCGCCATCAAATCATCGCACCCGCCCATGGCGGCGCCATCGATGAAAATCTGTGGCACGGTGGTGCGCCCGCCCGAGCGTTCCATGGCCTCGCGGCGCGCAGGCGAGCCATGCGGCGCGTTAATTTCGCGGAACACCACGCCTTTTTCGGTCAGCAGCGCCACGGCCCGGGCGCAGTATGGGCAGTAGGGCTGGGTAAAAATCTCAATCGTCGCCATTCCTGAGCAATTAGCCGAGGCTCAGAACTATGCAAGAGCCAATCCATCGAAACGCGGATCAGCCACGCGCGCGGCGGTAAGCACATCCACCCGCCGGGCGCCCGCCTCCAGCAGCACGCGGGCACATTCATTCGCCGTGGCGCCCGAGGTCATCACATCGTCAATCAGCAATACCCGCTTATCGCGCACCTGCGCATCCGTCCGCACGGCAATGGCGCCTTGCAGCTCGGCGCTGCGCGCGGCGCGGTCCAGCCCTTCCAGCGGCGCGGTCTCGCGGTGGCGGAGCAGCGCATCCAGCCCCAACGGGCGACCGGTAAGGCGCGCAAGCTGGATGGCAAGCAGCGCCGCCTGGTTGTAGCGCCGGGCCCGCAGCCGCGCCGGGTGCAAAGGCACCGGCACCAGAATATTTGCTGCCTGCAGCAGCGGTTCGCCGGGGCGGCGCATCAGCTCGGCCAGCCCGTTCACCACCTCGGTATGGTCGGCATATTTCAGCGCCAGGATCATGCGCTTGGCCATTTCGTCGTAACGTAAAGCGGCGCGCGCCTGGGTAAAGGCCGGCGCGGACTGGGTGCAGGGCTCGCATTTAAGCAGGGTGCCACTGGCGGCGGCAAACGGTAGCGGCACGCCGCAGCAGCGGCAAACCGGTGCCGAGACAAAATTCGCCGCCTTGAAGCATGGTACACAGAACTGGCCTTCTTTTTCCACCGGCGTCTCGCAGGCAAGACAAGTGGGCGGCAGAACTGTATCCAAGAGCCATCGCAACAGGGGTTTCATGTGCGGACGATCTTCGATTTCAGGGCGATGGTGAAACACAGGGAGCGCGCGGCGCCGAATTTGGATGATCTGCGCCCCGTGCTGACGGATCTGGCCGAGCGCCTGCTCGACCGGCTGGATGATACGAGCCGGGCCTTCGCCACGGCGCTGGATTTTGGCGGGCGCGGCGCCGTGGCCCCGCTGCTGGCGGCACGCGGCATGGCGGTCACCTCGGCCGATTTCTCGCCCGCCATGGCCGCGCGCGCGGGCGGCACGGCGCTTGTGTTGCCGGGGCCGGAAAATTTCACCCTGCCCGCAGCCGCGTACGACCTGGTGGTGGCACATCTCTCGCTGCATTTTCTCGACGATCTGCCCGGCGCGCTCATCCAGCTCCGCCGTACCCTCAAGCCTGGCGGGCTGTTCCTGGCCTCCATGCCGGCGCTTGGCACGCTGCAAACATTGCGCGAGGCGCTGCTGGAAGCCGAAGAGGCGCTCACCGGCGGGGTCAGCCCGCGCGTCTCGCCCTTCCCCGCGCTCAGCGACTGTGCCGGGTTGCTCCAGCGCGCGGGCTTTACCCTTCCGGTGGCGGATGTGGAGGAGGTCAGCTTTCTGTATGCTAGCCCGCTTGCCCTGCTGCACGAGCTGCGCGCCGCGGGCGAGACCAATGCGCTCGCCCAGCGCAGCCGCAAAACCCCGCCCCGCGCCTTGTTCCCCGCCGCCCTGGCGGCTCTGCCGCGGGAACAGGGCCGTACCAAAGCCGTGCTGCGCATGGCAGTACTTACGGGCTGGGCGGCAGAGGCGCTCACAGCAGCCCCGCCTTCTTGAAGCTCATCCACTGCCCGTTGCCGACGATGACATGGTCGTGCAGCACCAGCCCCAGCGCCTGGGCCGCGTGCTTTACCTCGCGCGTCATCAGAATATCGTCCTCAGAGGGCGATGGGTCGCCGCTGGGGTGGTTATGCACCAGGATGATGGCGGTGGCATGCAGCTCCAGCGCGCGCTTCAGTACCTCGCGCGGGTAAACCGGCGTGTGGTTCACCGTGCCTTTGGCCTGGGCAATATCGGCCAGCAGCTTGTTGCGGTTATCCAGGTACAGCACCCGGAACTGCTCCACCTTCTCACGCGCCAGCACCGATTGCAGATATTCCATCAGCCGCTCCCAGTTGCTCAGGATCGGCCGGTACAGCACCTCGGCCTTGGCCAGGCGCTGCGCCGAGGCCTGCACCAGCTTCAGCGCCGCCGCCGCGGCCTCGCCAAGCCCCTCCACCATCAGCAGCTCTGGCAGCGGGGCCGAAATAACATTGGCATAGGAGCCAAAGCGCGCCAGCAAGGCGCGGGATATTGGCTTGGTGTCCCGCCGCGGCAATGCCAGGAACAAAACCATCTCGATGAGTTCATGTTCGGCGACCGCATCCGGCCCGCCCGCCAAAAACCGTGCCCGCAACCGGGCACGATGCCCCTCCACCCCCACGGCTGGTTTAACCGGCCTGATTTCGGGCGAGAGAGTCTCCAGAAGGGAGACGTCAGCAAAACCTGCCGTTGCAGCGAGACGCGTCATAACAAGCGCAAGCTGCCATGGTTTCGGCCGCAAGAAAAGCTAAAGTTGAGCAAAAATACGCAACGGCGCGCCAAAAGTGCAATTTTCTATCAACGCCCCGCGGCCGCGCCCTACTTCATTGATTGAGAGCCGGATTCAGGCAAAGTTGCCGCCCGCCTCCTCTGTCAAATAGGGTCTGCCGCCACCCTCTCCGCCGCCTGCCCCACCCGTCATGGCGGAATTCAGCCCGCGTCAGGCCCCTCCACATGGCGCTTTCCCGAAAGCACCAGATACACGGCCGGCACCACGAACAAGGTGAACAATGTGCCAATAGACAGCCCCGCGGCAATCACCATGCCCATGGCAAACCGCGCACCAGCACCAGCACCCGTGGCGATAATCAGCGGCACCACGCCCAGCACCATCGCCGCCGTGGTCATCAGAATGGGCCGCAAACGGATCGAGGCGGCATGCTCGATGGCGGCGCGTTTTCCCATTCCCGCCCGCCGCGCCTCATTGGCCACTTCCGTCATCAGAATGCCATGCTTGGAAATCAGCCCCATCAGCGTTACCAGCCCCACCTCGGTGTAAATATTCAGGGACAAGCCGCCAACACCCATATAGATGAAGATCAGCGCACCCGCGATGGACATAGGCACCGAAACGAGAATGATGAACGGATCCCGGAACGAATTGAACAGCATGGAGAGCGCCAGGAAAACAACCACCAGCGCGAAGAAAAACGTGAATACAAAACCGTTGCTGGTCTCGATATATTGGCGGATCGGCCCGCCATAATCAACATGATCGCTCGGCGGCAAAATCTTCTTCGCCGCGTTTTGCAAAAATGCCAGCGCCTCGCCCTGGCTGACACCGGGCGCGGGCACACCCTGAAGGGTAGCCGAATTTTGCTGCTGGAAGTGATTGATCGTTTCCGGAATCACGCTGGTCTTAATTGTGGCGATGGACGACAGTGGAATGTTGATGCCATTCGCCGAGGCAATGTAATAATTTTTCAGATCCGCGGGGTTCAAGCGGTCTTTACGCTGCACCTGCGGAATAACCTGGTAGGAGCGGCCATACAGGTCGAAATAATTCACATATGCGCCACCCAGGGCCTGAGAGAGTGCGGCACCCACCTGGGTCATGTCTAGCCCCAAGGCCGCCGCCTTGTCGCGGTCTATCACGATTTCAGCCTGCGGCTGATCGATCTTCAGGTCGCTCTGAATGAAGATGAATTTACCGCTCCTCTGCGCCGCCTCCAGCAGCTTTTGCGCCACTGGATAAATTTGCTGCACGGGGTCTGTGGATTTTATCACGAATTCGATAGGATACCCCTGAGAGCCCGGCAAGGGTGGCGGCGCATTGAACACCACCTGCTGCCCCGCAATCGCCTTATCCGCCTCTTTCTGGAACAGCGTCATATAATATTGCGCGTTATGCTTGCGTTCATTCCAGGGCTTCAGCACCTCGCCGGTCAAGTCAAACGCCGGCACATCGATATGAAAGGTGAGCTGCACCGCCGGCGTCTTCAGCAGCATCGCAGTCAGCTCATGGTCCCACATGGCGCGCTGTGTAAAGGTGGCGTTTGGTGCCGAGGTTGAAAAGGCAAACAATACCCCCTGGTCCTCCGGCGGCGCCAGCTCTTTGGATGAGCCGCTGGCCAGGAAGAAGATGCTGGTTAGAATGATTCCGGCGAAGGTTAATGTCACCGGCACTGTTTCCAGGCTGCCATGCAGCAGCCTGGTATAAACCCTGTGCACCTCATTCATGCGCGCATCGATAAAACTGATGAGCCTGGCCTCGAAATCCTTGTCCTTGCGGTCGATATGGCGCAGGAACCGCGAGGAAAGCATCGGCGTCAATGTCAGCGCGATCAGCGCCGAAATGGTCACGGCCCCCGCCAGGGTAACCGCGAATTCCGTGAACAAAGCACCCGTAAGGCCGCTTTGCAAACCTATGGGCAAATACACCGCAATCAGCACCGCCGTCATGGCGATAATCGGCCCCGCCAGCTCGGCCGCGGCCATGCGTGCCGCAACCATGGGCGGCTCCCCCATATCGAGGTGGCGGTTCACATTCTCCACCACGATAATGGCGTCATCAACCACCAGGCCAATCGCCAGCACCAGCGCCAGCAAGGTCAGCAGATTAATCGAGAAGCCGAATGCCGCCATGATGGCAAACGCGCCAATCAGCGAAAGCGGAATGGCGATGACGGGAATGATGACCGAACGCGGCGTGCCCAAAAACGCAAACACAACAAAGGTGACAATAATCAGCGCCTCCGCCAGCGCCATCACCACCTCATGAATCGAGGCATGAACGAATTGCGAGGCATCGAACCCAATCCGGCCCTTCATCCCGTTCGGCAGGTTGGCCACGATGCCGGGAAACACCTCGCGCACCCCATGCACCACCTGGAGGAGATTAGCGCTCGGGGCCAGATCGATGGCCACGAACACAGTCGCCTTGTTCGAGAAAGTTATGTCCTGGTCATATGTATTGGAACCAAGATCGACATCGGCCACATCCCGCAGCCTGATGATGGTGCCGTTCACCTGCTTAATGATAAGCCGCCTGAACTGGCTGGCCGTATGCAGCCCTGTATTCGCGGTCAGGGTTACCTGCGTCATATTCCCCTTGGTATTGCCCAGAGCCGCGATGTAATCATTCGCCGCCAGCGCGTTCCACACATCGGTGGGCGTCAGCCCATAAGCGGCCAGCCGGTCCGGCTTCAGCCAGATGCGCATGGCATAATTCTGCGCGCCAATCACATCAGCAAGCTGCACCCCAGGCACGGCCTGCAATTGCGGCTGTACCACCCGCTCCACATAATCGGTAATCTGGTTGCCTGAAAGCTCATCGGAGCTGAAGGCGATATACATCGCCGCCAATGTCTGGCCAACCTGCAAGGTGAGCACCGGCTGCAGCGTACCTTTCGGCAACTGGTCGAGCACGGAATTAACCTGCGCGGAAATCTCGGTCAGCGCCTTGTCCGGGTCGTAATTCAGCCGCAGAAAAATGGTAATGGTGGAAACATTGGTCTGGCTCGTCGAGGTCACATAATCGATACCATTAACCTGCGAGACCGCCTGCTCCAGCGGTGTTGTCACAAACCCCGCAATCGTATCCGGCGAGCCACCGGGAAACGTTGTGGTGATGGTGATGGTGGCACTTTCCGTTTGCGGAAATTGCTGCACCGGCAAGGATATGACAGAGCGCAGGCCAAGCACCAGCACAAGAATGCTGACCGCGATGGACAGCACCGGCCGGGTAATGAAGAGGTCGGTAAAACGCTTCATCGCCGCTACTCGTTCGGAGGATTCGGGTTGGGGCTATCCGATGGCAGCAGCTTGTTGTTGATGGCCACGACGGTGCCATTATGCAGCTTCACCTGCCCGGCCACCACCACCTCATCACCTGGCTGCACGCCTTTCAGTACCGCCACCTGGTCGCCGCGCGTGGGCCCCAGCGTCACAAATACCTGGGCGGCGATGAGCTCCGGCTTACCCTTGGCATCCTTGCCATGCGTCACCAGATAAACCATATCGCCATAAGAACTATATGTGACCGCCGTCTGCGGCAGGGTCACATAATCATCCGGCGCGCCCGTGCTCACATTCACCACCGCGAACATGCCCGGCCGGAGCAGCTTTTTGCCGTTATCAATGGTGGCGCGCACGGCAATGCTGCGCGATGCCACATCCACGGCGGAATCGAGCGCATCGACCGTGCCGGCGAAACTCTGGCCCGGATAGGCATCCAGCGTTACCTCCACCTTCTGCCCCGGTGCAACCTCCGGCAGGGCCTGCTGCGGAAGATTGAAGTCAACATAAACAGGGTTAAGCTGTTGCAGCGAAACAATATCCGTGCCTGCCGCAAGATATTGCCCCACATCCACCTGCCTTATGCCCAGCCGGCCCGCGAATGGTGCGCGCACTATTTTTTCCGCCATCAGCGCCTTTTGCCCCACAACCTGCGCCCTGTCCGCCGCCAGGGTGGCACGGTCGCTATCCAGTTGCGCCTCGCTCACCGCGCTCACGGCAAACTGCTTTTCATCGCGCGCCAGGTTTATGGCGGCAAGCGCGGCATTGGCCTCAAGCTGCGCCAGCACGGCCGGGTCGTTATTTGGCCGCAACGTCAACAGCACCTGCCCCTGCGTCACATCCTCGCCTGACTTGAAATAAATGGAATCGACAATGCCGCCCACCTCAGCTGAGAGCGAGGCGCCGTTAACCGCCGTAATCGAGCCGACCGACCGCAATGTGGGCTGCCAGGGCGTCCTCACCGCCTTCATCGCCGCCACGGTTTGCACCTGGTTGGCGTACCCCTTCAAAAACTGCGCAATGAAATAAGATTTTACCGCGCCATAGCCAAATATCAGCCCGAACAAAATGCCCACGGACACCAGCATGACAACCATACGCCTGCCCAGTCTCACCCTGCTCATCTCACCATTCCTCATGGAACCACGCCGCAGCATGTCTGCGCCACATCGTTACGGTGCCACCAGCCGCCGCCCAGTGCCACATATAAAGCCGCCGTATCGCTCAGCCGCGCCGCCTTGGCCTTCACCTCGGCCAGCACGGCTTGCTGGTAAGTGGTCTGGGCTGTCAGCACCGCGGTCAATGGTTCAGCGCCAAGCTGGAACTGGGCCTGCGTTAAACGCAGGCTCTGCCCCGCCGCCATCCGCGCCGCCGTGGCTTCGTTCAACTCATCCTGGTCATATTGCAAGGCCGAAAGCGCATCCGCCACGTTCTGGAACGCCGTCACCACTGTGTCCTGGTACTGCGCCCCGGCCACATGCAGCGCGGCAATGGCCGATTTGCGCTGTGCCAGCAGCGTACCGCCCTGAAACACGGGCTGGCTCAGCCCCGCCACCAGGTTCCAAAGCAGGGTGGTGGGCGAAAATAACGTACCAGGCGTAAGGCTGGACCGCCCAATTTCAGCCGAAAGTGTAATCTGCGGCAGCAACTGCGCCGTCGCCACCCCCACATTGGCCGAAGCCTCATGCAACTGCGCCGCCGCGGCGCGAATATCCGGCCGCTGCGCCACGATGCTGGAGGGCAGGCTCACCGGCACATCTGGCGGCAGGCTTAAATCCCCCAACGTTATTGGCGGCGCCGCCGCCCCGCCGGGCAACCCACCCTCATAGGCCACAAGCTGGTTCTGCGCCTGGGCCTGG
>JAJZFB010000035.1 GCA_021805545.1 Pseudomonadota bacterium
CCTCGCAAAGGATTTCGAGGCAACAATCGCCAGTGCAAAAGCATGGGTCCTGCTCGCCAACATCCGAATGCTCACAAGAAAAATCGCACGTCAAAGTTAGGTAGACTACCATTCAGAGTCAGACTCTAATAACTGATCTGGGTCTCTGGACGCTGCCCCTGCGCCCATTGTCCTATCAAGTTCCAGGCGGTCATAGCGCGGGCTTCGTGGGCCAAGGGCATAGTCTGGGGCCGGCACACGGCCCGCCCGAACAAGGCGGGGCAGAGCATCCACGCGCACGTCCAGGTAACCCTAACATGTACGGGCCGTGATGGCCGCCACGCTTCCGATTCGCAGGCACGACGAGGACCGGCAAAGGCTCAGGGCAATGCCGCAACCAGCTAACATCCGGCCCGAACTTGCCCCTCACTGAGCGGTCACGAGCAGATGCATTGTCGGCGCCAGAATCCCGGTTTGTTCCGCACTGCATAGTGAGTAAATTGTGAGTAAGGGCGCCGCAGCGGCGCCTCAAAAAGCAAAAATTCTCAATGAAATCAATGGCGTCCCGTAGGGGATTCGAACCCCTGTTACCGCCGTGAGAGGGCGGTAAATTAGGTCCGGGTACGTCCCATATTGTTCAATAACTATCTGATATAAGCTGATTTACTATCCTACACCGTCCCTATCTGTACGGCATCGTGTATGCCGTATGGACACAACGCGGTAAGGGGTGGTAGTGGGGGAAAATCATATAAGGAATGGCCATGGCATCGGACTCATCCGCGTTTTTTGTAACTGCCCTGGTATTTACTGCATCTTTTCGCGCGGATGCCTCAAAAAGCATCCGCGAGGCATCCGCAGGGCATCCGCGCCTTGTCTCATGCGGTGAGAATTTGACAGAAAGGTAAGACATGCCCCGCCGCGCCCGTGATGAGCGACTAGACACCAGAACTGCCCGGCTCGCCCTGCCGGTACGGCGCGAACCCTACTGGCGGCACTTTCAGGAAGGCCGGGCGATTGGCTACAGGCGCATATCGGGCAAGGCCGGAACATGGCTGGCGCGCTATTATGATGCTGCCGGGGAGCGGGTGCGGAAATATCAGGCTCTAGGCACGGCGGATGACTTGCTAGAGGCAGATGGGGTTGCCACCCTGACCTTTGGCCAGGCTCAGGACGCAGCGCGCGGGTGGTTTCGTGAGATCACCAGGGCGGGGGGGCGTGTCATCGAAGCCCCTACCGTTAAAGAGATCATGGTGGACTATACGCGGGATTATCTTGCCAGGGGCGGCAAAGCGGCGGGCACGCTGGAAAATACCATACAGGCCCATATCCTGCCCGCCCTGGGCGACAAGAAAGCATCTGACCTCACCCATGCGGCAATCCGCCGATGGCACCACGGCCTTGCTACAGCCCCGGCACGATTACGGACAAAGGCCACGGCAACCAAGCAGGCAACCCGCAAAATCGCGCCAGATGACGCCGAGGGGCAGCGCGCCCGCCGGGCAACCGCAAACCGCATTTTGACCGTGCTAAAAGCCGCCCTAAACCTTGCGTTTCAAGATGGCCGCATTGCCTCAGATGAGGCGTGGCGGCGCGTTAAGCCATTCCAGAACGCCGAGACAGCGCGCATCCGATTTTTGAACGATGACGAGGCCACGCGCCTTGTAAATGCCGCTGATCCCGGTTTCCGCCCTATGATTACCGCCGCCCTGCTGACCGGCGCGCGATGGGGCGAGCTAACCCGGCTGCGTGTGGCAGACTACAACCCCGATGCAGGCACTTTGCATATTCGGCAAAGCAAGAGCGGCAAACCCCGGCATATTGCATTAACCGATGAGGGGCGCATGTTCTTTGCCCAGCAAGCTGCTGGCAAGGCCGCCAAGGCGCTGCTGCTACCTCGCCCCGATGGCGAGGAATGGGGCAAATCCGAGCAGCAACGCCCCATGCGCGCCGCGTGCGAGGCTGCCAAGATTGCCCCGGCCATTGGCTTTCATATCCTGCGCCATACCCACGCCAGCCGCCTTGCCCGTGCTGGCGTGTCCCTGGCCGTCATCGCCGCCCAGCTTGGGAATGGCGAGGCGATCTGCGCCAAGCACTACGCCCACCTATCCCCGGACCATGTGGCCGATGCCATCCGTGCCGGGTTTGGAAGCATGGGCATCGTGCCAGAGAGCAACGTGGTTTCAATGGGTGGCAGGTAAGGGCATTACGCTTGACGTACATATATATACGGAGTACGTACATATCGTGATTAAGAGCTTTTGCGACAAGCGGACTGCTGCCCTGTTCCAAGGGCTGAACCCCCGAGGCATCGGCCCGGATGTTGTGAAGCGCGCCAAGATGAAGCTGGCCCTTCTGGATGCCGCCGTAACGCTGGACTTCCTGCGCTCCCCGCCGGGCAACCGGCTGGAAGCCCTGAAGGGCAACCGCGCCGGGCAGCACTCAATCCGGGTGAACGATCAATGGCGCATCTGCTTCACTTGGCGGGAGGGAGACGCCTACGATGCCGAATTTTGCGACTATCATTGAGGTGACAGCATGACCATTCAGAGGAAGGCCCTGGAGGCCGGTGAAATCGACTTCTCCGATGTCATAGACGCATCCGCCGCACCGCTGCCCCCGGTCTCGCCCGGTGAGCTGCTGCGCGAGGAATGGCTGGAGCCGCTAGGCATTACGCCCTACCGGCTGGCTAAGGATATTGGCGTACCGCCGAACCGCGTAACGGCGATCCTCGCTGGAATGCGTGGTATCACGGCTGATACGGCGTTGCGCCTTGCGCGATATTTCGGCACCGATGCTCAGTCTTGGATGAATCTCCAGGCGCAATATGACTTGGCTGTGGAACAGCGCACCCATGGTGAGGAGATTGCGCGCGAGGTGCGGCCACGGGTGGCGGCATAAATTCGGGGAGACATGACGAGACCCGCGCCGGGCGGTTCCCGGCATAGAATGGGCCGGGAGCGCGCCAACGCTGCCCGGCCCGATACCCCAGAAGGATATGACCCCCATGCAAGAGATCGAGATTGAATCTAGCACCCCCGACTCCGAGCGCCAACCCCCAGCGGATATGTGGCGCGATGAGCGCAGATTCCATGATTTGGTCATGAAGCATCTGGGCGACGACGCCCGCCGGTGGGGCGAAACTGCCACCCAGCCAGAAGTTTGTGAATGGTGGTACGTTGTTTCCGTAATCAAATATCATGCCCGGCGCCCATGGACCGACAATGACACTTCAATTTTAACTAAAGCCATCCGCCACCAAAAGCGCGACAGGAAAACCTTGAACGCTGCTGCCAAAATTCTTGAAGCCGACCTTGGCCGCCTGCCGGACCTGCCCGATTTTGCCGGGCGCCGCCATGCGCTAATTGCTGCGATCCAGCAATTAAGGCGGCCGCGTGGCGCTGCGGATTCAAATGTTGAGCCGGTCAGTCAGATTAGCATTCAAGGCCCGGCGTGGCAGGGATGGGCTCTCGTTGTCCGTGATCTTGCGCCCGCAATTTATGCGATCCTCGGCCATCACCAAATCGGTGTGGCGACGGGCGAACGTTCGCCATTGACGCTTATCATCCTGGATGTCCTGCAATTTATCTATCCCGAAGCGGCGTTGCCCAGCTTGAAAGCAATCTCAAAACTTCTTCAAGAAACGATAGAGCCTAAACCCAAAAAGAAGGCTGCCCCCTATTCAAGCCCAAATAGGGGGGCTTTCTCGTGAACCGTTCCGGCGGTGTGTGGTTAATCTGAACCGTTCACCAAAGTTCAGGAGCACACAATGACACCGCGCTATTTAAAGATTCCCGAAGCTGTCGCGTATTCCGGCAAGTCGCGCACGGCCCTTTATATCGCAATTGCGAGGCAAGAAATAATTGCCCGTAAAGCTGGAAAAATCACGCTTATCGACCGGGAGAGCCTGGACGCGCACTTAGATTCCCTGCCTCGCGCCGAAATCCGCGTGCCATCCGCCGCCTAAAAAGAAACCCCAGCCTGTGAGGCCGGGGCTGCAAAATCAGGAAAACTCTAGCTGGAACAAGCGGGTTTTACCAAAAAGCAGCACGGCGCGCAAGGTGATTATGGAGCCTCAACCGTGAAACGAATCACTGCAACATTCTGCCGCCGCGACTTGCGGCATGTAACCGAAGCGCTCACTGCACGCGCCGAATATATCCGCGCCCGGCTAAGCCGCGATCCCGTTCTACGCCGTGCCGCACTGCGCGAAGCCCGGCGCTGCGCCCGGATTGCCACGAAAATTGCTGCGGTGCTGGGTGGGGTGGGGTGATGGACATTCTTGAACATGCCGACGCCCTGGCTGAAATCGGGCGCCCCGTATTTCCGATGTATGCCGAGACAAAGCACCCCGCCAGCTCCCATGGCGTTAAGGACGCGACCCGCGATTCAGTCAAGCTGCGCGAATTGTTCAACCGCCCCGGCCTTGTCCCCGCCGTTGCGACTGGTGAGCCGTCCGGTGTGGTGGTGCTGGACGTTGACGCACAGCACGGCGGGATGGAATGGCTCGAATCGCGGATTGACTGCTTGCCGGAAACGGAAATTTACACCACGAAAAGCGGCGGGCAGCACTGGGTTTTTCAGTATCGCCCTGGCCTAAACACCATCGCCTTAAACCGAATTGGCAACGGAGTTGAGCTTCGCAGCACTGGCGCATCGGCGATCGACTGGCGCGCCATCGGATTCCCTCGCATTTCCGATGCACCGCCCGCGCCTTTCCCCGAATGGCTGCTTCCGCCCCCGCCAATGCCACGCGATCCTGCACCGCCCCGAGTGGCGGATGACTCCAGCATTGCCCGCCTGTTGCGTTTTGCTACTGATGCAGCCGAGGGCGAGCGGAACCGGCGCTTATTCTGGGTGGGTTGCAGGCTGGCCGAACAGGTTCAGCACGGCACGATAAGCGCCGCCTATGCCATCGCGCTGATTGAAGCTGCCGGGGTGCGCGCTGGCCTGCCCCGTGCCGAGGCTAGGGCGACCGCCCAGAGCGCGATCAATGGAGGCCGGGCATGAATATGCACCAGACCCCCGAAGCCGCTGCTGTGGCCTTGCTGAGCCGCGCCATGCTGCCCGCGCTGATGATCGATAGGGGAGACCTTCCTGCCGCAGTCAAGGCCGTTGCGGATATGCTGTCCGAAACGGGGCAGATTTTTAATCAAGGCGGCTTCCTCGTCCGCATCGTGAATGAGCCGGGCCAGGCCGTGCGTGCCGTGCAGGTGACGCACCATGCCGTAACAATGTGGGCACACGAACTTTGCAGGCCCGTGGCACTGGATGACAAAGGCAATGAAAAGCCCGTTACCTTCCCAGAGCGCGCGGCCAAGATGCTGGTTGATGGCGTGGCTTTGTTCCCGCCCCTGGACGGCATCGCCACCGCTCCGCTTCTTGCCGATGATGGTACGATCAGTACTCATGAGGGATACGATCCCAGCACCCGGCTTTACTGCGCCCGCGCGCCCCGCGTGAACGTGCCGGACAAGCCTAGCCAGGGTGAGGCCAAGGCAGCGTTGCAGAAAATCAGACAGGTTTTTGCAACCTTCCCTTTTTCAGGCAGCCAGCGCGTCACCGCAAATGACCTGGATCATGTGGACCTCTCCACACCGCCAGGCGAGGCGGAAAGCGCCTTCCTCGCCGCGCTGATGACCGCGATCTGCCGCCCCAGCCTCGCGCTGGCCCCCGGTGCGATCATCACGGCGCCGGAAATCAGCGGCGCCGGTTCCGGTAAGGGTTTGCTGATCCAAGCGATTTGCAACATCGCTTATGGGCAGCACCCGCCTGCTTTCACGGCTGGCGGAGACCGGGGCGAGTTAGAAAAACGCATTGCGTCTGAACTTTTGCAATCTGGACCTGCGTTTTTCCTCGATAACGTCAACGGCACGGCTCTGAAATCAGACACGCTTGCCAGCGTTATCACCGAACGCCCCGCCCGCGTGCGCGTGTTTGGCGAAACCCGAATGGCGGAACTAAATTCATGCTGCTGGATTGCCGTGACGGGAAACGGCTTAACCATCTCGGAAGATTTGGCGCGGCGCTTCATCGCGGTGGAATTAGACCCGCAATGCGATGACCCCGAAGCCCGCGATTTCCCAACCGGGCGCGATGGCTTCTTGGCCGAGATCAAAGGCCGCCGCGCGGAACTATTTAGCGCCGCGCTTACGATTTGGCGATGGGGCAGGCAGAACACCATGCCCAAGGGTAAGCCCTTGGGCAGCTTCGAGACCTGGGCGGCCTGGGTGCGCGATCCACTTTTAACGCTGGGTTGCGCCGATCCCGTGGAGGCCATCGCCAAGGCTAAGGCACGCGATCCGTTGCGCCAGCGCGTCTCTGAATTGTTCAACGCATGGTGGATTGAGCATCGCACCGCGCCGATGAAAATTGCCGAACTTGCTGACAATGTGAGTGAAATTGCCGATCCGCAGGGACGAGGACGGCAGTACATCGCAACCTTCATCGGCAAATTATCCGGCACGCGGCTGGGCGGCTTTGTGTTGACACGCCAGGACGCCGCCGGATCACGAAAAAACGGCGCGACATATCAACTTCGCAAAATTGAAAACTGAAGGAGCACCAGCGCACCACCACGAAAAAATACTGTTAGTATCACTGACTTTGGGTTATTGTGTGAGAGAAGGAGAGCCTGTACCATGACCAAATTTGCCGACATGACAGACGACGAAATTCGCGTTAAAATCGCAAAGATCGAGGCGCAGATTGCCAAGTTCGAGGGCCGCCAACGTGAAAAACGCGCCGCCGCCGAGGGGGCTGAAGGTGAAGGAAGAGAACCACCCAGCTACGAGGACATGGAAATAATCACTGATTCACAGGCGCGATGCGACGCGATTTTACAGATGCGCGGCGAACACGCACCGCGCCCGCTGGAATTTGAATCCGCGCGCTCCTATCGGGTGCGCGCACTGACCGCCGTTCAGAAATTTTGCAGCGTTCACAAGGACATAAACGTAAAAGACCCCGCCATCAAGGGCTCTTTTCTGGACCGGATCGAAAATGAGATTTTCGCGGATGCAACGAAAAGTATCAAAAGCGGGATTTATGCAGATGGAAGTCTCGTGCCGGTTAAAACTCGCGACGAACACGGGCGTTTGAGGGTTGACTATTACGGCTCCCCTCGTGCCGCCTTTGCGCCGTTTTTGAGCAAATCGCGCAATGTCAATTTTACTGATATTGCAAAAACCTCTGCTAAATCCTTGGTGAAATTCACATGAGTATTTTATTTCACCGCCTATTGCGGCCGGTGCGCGCGGTTCGGTTCTTCCTGGCCAGGCGGCGGCTGCGGCGCGAGGCAAAGCGGGCTTGGCGCGAGACGCTGCGTGGGTACGGGTGCCAAGCCCGTGGACGCTGAACCTGCAGGCCCAAAACAGCGCGGGCGGCCCTTTGCCCCGGGTCAATCCGGCAACCCGGCGGGCCGCCGCGCGGGCAGCAGAAACACGGCGCTGGTTGCCTTGGACGCGATAGGCACGGCGGGGGCTGAGGAGGCATTACGCGCCGTTGTGGAGGCAGCCACGGCCGGAGACATACGCGCCGCAGAAATCTTGCTCTCCCGTGTCTGGCCGGTGCGCAAGGGCCGCCCCGTTATGCTGGACCTGCCCCGCGTCACAGCGCCCGAGCATATTGTCGCGGCGCTGGCCGATATCATGGACGCGGTTGCTTCTGGTGCGGTTACACCGGATGAGGCCGCCGCCCTGGCCGGGCTTATTGATGGGCAGCGCAAAGCCATCGAAACGTTGGAGCTAGAACGCCGCGTTGCAGCGCTGGAGGAAAGCAAATGAGTCTTCAAACTCGCTTGGCCGCGCTTGAATCGCGCCGCCGCGCTTTGACCGGGGCTGCGGAAACCGTGGTTCATCCGCGAACCTGGTTCGATTCAGCGGAGCCGGTTAATCAGGATGACTTCGCCCATGCCAGGGGGCACGAATGGCAGCGAGGCGAGGACGAGGACCTGGCCGATTTCCGCGCCCGTGTGCGTGCCGAGGTGCAGCGCCTTGGGGGTGTGATAACGTGGGGGCCGCGTCCCTGGATGGACTATTAGGCGTGCGAGGCCTCGTAATGCCAAGGTGCCGAGGAAGTGCGTGCATAGCTGCTCCGCCTAGTTTCTCCTTGTGCTATGTTATGCGTTCCGATACACAAAACATGTGATCCGCAGCTTCTCAGACAAGCGCACCGCCGAGATATTCAGGAACCGGGTGCCTAAAGGCTTCCCCACGGATATTCTGGCCTCAGCGCGCCGGAAACTGGCTGTTTTGGATGCGGCAGAGACCTTGAGCGATCTACGCTCCCCTCCGGGCAATCGCCTGGAGCCATTGCAAGGAGACCGGGCGGGGCAACACTCCATCCGTATAAACGGCCAATGGAGGGTTTGCTTTGTCTGGCAAGATAATGGCCCGCATGAAGTCGAGATTGTGGATTACCATGGTTAGGAGAGTATGATGGCAATTTCACGGGATGAGTTAGACAAGCTGGCTTTTGAGGGTGAGGCGCTGCCCCCTGTTACGCCCGGCGAAGTGCTGCGTGAGGAGTACATGTCTCCGCTTGGCCTCTCCGCGCGTGCATTGGCCCGTGAATTGAATGTTACACCTAACCGCATTACGGAGATTTTGAACGGCGAGCGTGGTGTTACGGCAGAGACAGCCATCCTGCTTGGCCGCCGGTTTGGCACATCTGCCCGCTTCTGGATGAATCTACAGGTGGCGCACGATCTGGCGGTTGCAGAGCGGGAAATGCCACACGCGGCTTAGAGGTTCATTCCTCTAAACGGGCGCCACAAAAAACCTTTATGCTTGAGGGCGCACCCGCGCGCGAGAGCGCCCCTCCCCCCCGACTTTATCCGCAGGACGCCTGACCGCGCGAGAGGGCGCGCGCATGCGTTTCTGACCAATACGCGGGGGCGCCTGCACGCTTGCGCGAGACCCTATAGGAAAATGCGTCACGATGCGTCATGCGGCGCGCCCCTTCTTACCCGAGACCTACAAGCCCCGGCCATGTGCCGGGGTTTTTTGTGGCTTGGCGGCATGGTTCGCGTGGCCAGGATTAGGCCTGGCGAGCATGAAATGATAAAATCCAAGGCATATAAATGATCTTTTGCAAAAATTGAAAGAAGACGCAACGAATTTAGGGTGCGGCGCGGATGCCTCTTTCGAAAAAATGGCGGAAAACCTAGGTTTTTTAACCCCAAAAATAGGGCATCGGACTCATCCGCGCAGGCATCAGCGCGAAAAAGTGTAGATTATACCTATGCAGTTACATTCTGGCGCGGATGAGTCCGATGCCTACCCCTTCCTTAACGCGAGAAAAATATCTATATTACTTTTGTAGACTTATACTTAAGTCAGACATGTTCCGTCCCGTGTATGCCGTACATATGCCGTATAGAAGGATTATAACCTGTGGATAACCTGAGAATATGCAGGAATATCAATGGCGTCCCGTAGGGGATTCGAACCCCTGTTACCGCCGTGAGAGGGCGGTGTCCTGGGCCTCTAGACGAACGGGACGAGGCAGGCCGCGTCCCCTTAAGCCATGGGGGTCATTTGTTCAAGCCGCCGCGTGCATCATTTTGCGCAATCCCCGTCCCCTCCAGTATAATGCTTATCCGCCCGGTTGCTGGGTTGAGCAGCAGCAGCCTGTCTCCTGCCGGGCCGGTTACCAAAATGGCTAAGTCTGCCCCAGCTTGGGAAATGCCGGCAATCTGCTCGCCTGGCCGCAACTGCATGGGCTGGCCGCTTGGCGGGGTGGCGGGTGCCAAAGGGGCGGCTAGCGGGGCGGCCATTGGCGCCGGTACAGAATTCCTGGCATAGATGCGGTGTATGATTGTGCCGATGACAACAGCGGTGCCGATGATAATCAGCACCCCCATAATCCCCACCAACGCCTTCAACCCCCGCAAATTCTGTGGCTGATCCGTCATCTCTCACCGCCCATTGCTGCATTGTTGCACCCGAGGAAGCCGGGGCGCGGCTCGATTCGTACCTCGCCGTGCGCCTGCCTGCCTTTTCCCGCTCGCGTATAAAGAGCCTGATCCTCGATGGCCATGTCACGCGCGGTGGAACCGTTACGCGCGATGCCTCGGAGAGTGTGCAACCTGGCGTCACCTACAGCCTTGCCCCGCCACCGCCCGTTCCGCCCACGCCGCGCGGGCAAGACATGGGGCTGACCATATTATACGAAGACAAGCACTTGCTGGTACTGAACAAACCGGCTGGCCTGGTGGTTCACCCCGCTCCTGGCAACCAGGAGGGAACCTTGGTCAATGCTCTTATTGCCCATTGCGGCACCAGCCTTACCGGCATAGGCGGAGCGGCGCGCCCTGGCATTGTGCATAGGCTGGATAAGGACACATCCGGCCTTATGGTTGTGGCCAAGACCGAGGCCGCCCACGCCAAACTCTCCGCCATTTTTGCCGCCCGCAACGTGGAGCGCGCTTACAAGGCCCTGGTCTGGGGGGTGCCCAACCCGCCCCAAGGCGAGATCGAGGGCGATATAGGCCGCGACCCGCGCGAGCGTAAACGAATGGCCGTGGTGGCCCGCAACGGCAAGCACGCCCTCACCCGTTACAAAATGGTACAGAGCTTCGGCCTGGGCGCGGCACTCATTGCCTGCCGCCTCGCCACCGGACGCACGCACCAAATCCGTGTTCACCTGGCCCATATTGGCTACCCGCTTATTGGCGACCCGGTATACTTGAAACGCCGTCCCGCGGCCGCCAAATATGTGGCCGAGCCAGCGCGCAGTCTGGCGCTGGATTTTCCGCGCCAAGCCTTGCATGCTGAAACTCTTGGTTTTTTTCACCCCATTACCGGGGATGAGCTGCGCTTTACCGCGCCACCACCAGAGGATTTTCTGGCCCTGGAGCGCGCATTGCTCGCATGCGCCTAAAACAGGACTGCCAAAGTCCTTTTTATTGACGGGCGCGGAATTTGCGCCATAATCGTTTCACAGCCCTCCGGGCCAGAAGAACTGTCGACAATCTTACCGCCTTTTAAGGGGCAAGATTGGGCAGTAATGCTAATCTTCTTATGGTCCCTGGGGCGCATATCCGCCCATTTCCCTGCCGGGTTCTCCGGCGCGGGTCATCCCCGGGCAAATTGAAAGGAGACGATTATGGCCTCCACGATCTCGAATCTGGCACCTGATGCCAGCCTGACGAAGTATATGCAGGAAATCCGCCAGTACCCCATGCTGGCGCATGAGGAGGAAGAGCGCCTGGCACGGGCCTGGCGCGACAAAGGCGACCACGACGCGGCCCACCGCCTCGTGAAGTCGCATCTGCGCCTCGTCGCTAAAATTGCCATGGGCTACCGCGGCTATGGCCTGCCCGTGTCCGAACTCATCTCCGAAGGCAATGTCGGCATGATGCAGGCGGTGAAACGTTTCGACCCCGACCGCGGGTTCCGCCTGTCCACTTACGCCATGTGGTGGATCCGCGCCGCCATCCAAGAGTATATTCTGCATAGCTGGTCGCTGGTAAAAATGGGCACCACGGCAGCACAGAAAAAGCTGTTCTTCAACCTGCGCCGGCTTAAGGGCCAAATGCAGGCCATCGAAGATGGCGACCTGGCGCCCGAGCATGTGGAACGCATCGCGCATCTGCTGGATGTGCCGGAACAGGATGTGGTGAACATGAACCGCCGCCTCTCCTCGCCTGATAATTCACTCAACGCGCCCATTAGGCTGGATGGCGAGGGCGAGTGGCAGGATTGGCTGGTGGATGATTCTGAAAGCCAGGAAACCGTGATGGCGGACCGCGAGGAGCTGACCGGCCGCAAGGCGCTGCTTGCCACCGCGCTGAAGACGCTGACCGGCCGCGAGCGCCACATCATCGCCGAGCGCCGCCTGAAGGATAACCCGACGACGCTGGAAGACCTCTCGCAGCACTACAACATCTCGCGCGAACGTGTGCGCCAGATTGAAGTGCGTGCCTTCGAGAAGCTGCAGAAGGCGATGAAGACACAAGTGGCCGAGCAGCGGCAAGCTGCCCGGGCACAGTTCAACTAACGGAAAAAACCCCGGCGCGTTGAAAAATGCACCGGGGTTTTTCATGCTTTTTTGGCAATTCATCTGGAAAATCGGCATGAGCGAAAGCGCAACCATACATACCGGCCAATGCCATTGCGGAGATGTCCACTTCCAGGTGACTCTTCATGACGGCTTCGCTTCTGTCCGCCGCTGCACCTGCTCCTATTGCCGCATGCGCGGCGCGGTCGCGCTTTCGGTCAGAACAGAGGACTTCAAAATCCTGAGGGGCGAAAACGCCCTGACGCTCTACAAATTCAACACGGGCGCGGCGCGGCATTATTTTTGCTCCCGCTGCGGCATCTATACCCACCATCTGCGCCGCTCCAACCAAAGCCAGTACGGCGTCAACGCCGCGTGCCTCAATAACGTGTCTCCATTCGACTTCCCAGAAATTCCAGTGCTTGACGGAGTCAATCACCCAAACGACACTGGCGGCCAGCTGCGGCAGGCGGGCATTCTGCGGTTCGTGCCAATTGCTTAGCGCGATGACTTGAGATGCGCTTGCTTTGCGAGCGATTCGAAAGTTTGAGTCCCGCTCTACTTCATTGATGGAGAGCCGGATGATTTCACTGCTCTGCTACATCCTTTAAATCACGCGCAATACCCTTAAAATCTGGCTTCGCCGCATCCAGCCCGGCGATGATGAATTCCGGCTTGCCCTGGGCATTGAACACATACACCGCCGCCGAATGCGTAACGGTATAAACTGGCTTCTTCACCACCGAGAACACCACGCGGTAGCGCCGCGCCAATTTGTAAAGCTGGTCCGGCGTGCCGCGTAGCCCGATAATGTTATTGCCGAATAGCGCAACATATTGCGCGAGCACTGTTGGCGTGTCGCGGTCTGGATCCACGGTAACAAACAGCACTGTCAGCTTGCCCGCATCCTGCGGGCCCATCAGCTTTTCGATACGGTCCAAATTATACAGCGTATCGGGGCATACATCCGGGCAGTTGGTATAGCCGAAATAAAGCAGCGCAACACTGCCCCGGAAACTGTTGGCCGTGACCGCCTTACCCGTGGCCACATCCGTCATGGTAAAGGAGAGGGCTGGGATCAGCCCCCGCACATCCACATCCTGCGGCGAGAGCTTGTGGTGGCACCCGGCCAAAGCCAGCAACACGAGAAACAGAGGCCGCTTGAACATGGCGGATATTTTGCGCTCCCAGGCTCTGGCTGGCAAGTTATTCATCATCCGCGCCATCCTCGCTTAGCCCCAGCAGCGCCGGGCCATTGTCCTCCACCATCTCCACATTGCGCAGCACCCGGTTCACCGCCCGTGTGCGCACCCGGGCGCGTTCTATGTTGTTGCTCATTGCGCTGGCATTGGCGGCCAGTTTCTCCAGCACCTGGTCCATCTTCACCATCTCGCCGCGCGTGGCCCCCAGCAGTTTGCCAATCTCCCCGGCGCGCTTTTCCAAATCCAGCGTTATATGGCCCAAATGGATGGTCTGCAGCATGGCTGGCAGCAAGGTCGGCCCCAGAATAATCACCTTGTCGCGCACCCGCACATCGTCAATCAGCCCCGGAATCCGCGCCACCTCGGCAAACAGCCCGTCGCTGGGCAAATACAGCACGGCAAAATCCACCGTCTCCGGCGGGGTAATATATTTTTCCCGTATCTTCTTCGCCTCCAGCCGCACCCGCGTGGCCAGCCCCTCGCGCGCCACGCGCTCGGCCTCGGCCTCCGCGCTTTCGGCGGCGGCCAGCAGGCGCTCGTAATCCTCGGTGGGGAATTTGCTATCCACCGGCAGCCATAGCTTCTCCCGCGCGGGCATACGCAGGGCAAAATCCACGCGCTCGCGCGAGCCATCCTTCAGCGCGAAATTGCGCTCATAAGCTCCTGGCGGCAGAATCTGCTCCAGCATCGCGCCCAACTGCGCCTCGCCCCAGCCGCCGCGCGTCTTAACGTTGGAGAATATGCGTTTCAAATCGCCAATCTGCGCCGCGGCGGACTGCACCTCGCCCATGGCCTGCTGCACCTGGGCAAATTGCTCCAGCACGCGGGCAAAGCTGGCGGTCATCTGCTGCTCCACCGCCTCGTGCAGCTTCTCGTTCACGCTGGCCTGTATGGCGCCCAGCCGCGCTTCCAGCAATGCCGTGGTCTTCTGCGCATCCTCGCCCGCCTGGCGGCGCAGCCCGTCCAGCGTCGCCGCCACATTCTGCGTCGCCGTGCCAATCTGCTCAAACGCCTTGGAGAGCGCCTCCGTCGTGCCGCTCTGAATCGCTGCCCGCAACCGTCCCTCGCTGGCCGCCAGGTCGCGGCGCACCAGCTCCGCCTCGGCCCGGTTGCCGGCCAGCACCTGCTCCAGCATCAGCCTTAACCGCGCCGGGCCCGCAATGGCCGCGCGCCACGCCGCCAGGGCAAAACCCGCCGCCAGGGCCGCAAGAAAAGCCGCCACCAGACTGAACGATATTTCCTGATCCATGCCGCCCCCATACCCGCCTGCACGAGTCGCGGGCAAAACCGCCATGTGCTAATCTTACGCAAAACAAACGGAGCGCCCCATGTATAACAGTGCTGTCGTCATCATCTCGCTCTTCTTCATCATCCTTGGCGCGGCATCCGGCTATTTCGCGCATGCTTATATACTGGCTGGAATCCTCGTATTCATTGGCGTTGCCATCGGCCTCATGCTCCGTACCTGTGCCGAATGGGAGCGCGCCGTGGTGCTGCGCCTTGGCCGTTTCGCTGGTGTGCGCGGCCCTGGTCTCTATTTTCTTATCCCCGCTCTCGAAGCCGTTTACACCGTGGTTGACACCCGCCGCCAATCCACACGCATCTCGGCTGAAGACACGCTGACGGCGGATGCGGTCTCCGTTACCATGGATTCCATCATGTTCTGGCGTGTGCAAGACGTAAAACGCGCCGCGACGGAGCTTTCCGACTACCGCAACATGATCGCCCAGGTGGCGCAAACCTCGCTGCGCGAAGTCATCTCCGCCACCACCCTCTCCAACATTCTGGGCAACCGGGAGGAAATGGACGACAAGCTGCAAACGCTCATCCGCCGCAAAGCGGATGGCTGGGGCATAGGCGACATTGCCGTGGAAATCCGCGATGTGAAAATCCCGCCCGAACTCAACGACGCGATGAGCCGCAACGCTCAGGCCGAGAAAGAAAAACAGGCGCGCGTCACCCTCGCCAGCGCGGAGGTTGCCATCGCCGAGCAAATCGCCAACGCCTCGCATATCTACGCCAGCAACCCCGTCGCCCTGCAAATCCGTCAGATGAGCCTCATCTACGATATGAACAAGGACCGGGGTGCCACCATTCTCGTGCCCACCTCTATGGCCAATGCGCTGGGAACCGCCATCACACTCAACGTGCCAGAGGCCGCGCCGCCCGCCCCGCTGCCCCAGCCCGCCGGAACGGGGTGTTAGAAAGTCCGCGCGCGTAACTGCTCGGGCGAGGCGCCAAACCAGCGCTTGCAAGCGCGCGAGAACGGGCTGAGCTCGGCATACCCCAAAAGCTGGGCAATGGCCGAAATGGTGAGGTGCGGCTGGCCGAGATAACTCTCCGCCAGCGCCTTGCGCACTTGCTGCACGGAATCGGCATAGGTCAGGCCCATCTCGCCCAGGCGGCGCTGCAGCGTCCAGCGCGCCAGGCCCAGCGCATCGGCCACATGCTCCATGGGCGGTGAGCCTTCCGGCAGGCGGGAACGTATTTCCGCCCATACACGCTCGGGCAAAGGCACGCTGCCCTGCGGCAAACGGCGCAAAAACGCCTCGGCGGCAAGGCGCGAGAAGGTGGCGGCATCGGCGCCCGGCATGGGGCGGCGCAAATCTCCCGGGCGAAACAGCAGCGCATTGGTACGCTGCCCAAAAAATACCGGGGCCTGGAACGTACCCTCATGCACCGTTTTATCGCCCGGTGCGGGATGCTCGAAATGCACCTCCTCGGGCGCGAAATGCGGCCCGTAGGCCTGGCGCAGCAGGTTCTGGAACATGGCCAGCGAAAGTTCCGCATCCTGGCGGCGGTTGAAGATGCGCCAGTCCAGAATCCGGTATTCCAGCCGCAGCAGCCCGTTTTTGGCCACGATCTTAACCTCGCTGGCCTCCTGGTGCAGGGGGAATAAACCGGCGAATTGCCGCAGCGCCATGCCCACGCTGGGGGCGGCCAGCGCAATATCGCCCACCAGCCCGTGAGAATCAGCGGGGAATTGGCGGCCATAGCGCAGGCCGAAATCGTCACGGCCAGAGAGCGCCGCGGCGCGCTCCATCATCTCCACATAACCGGCAAGGGGTATGCTGTCCCCGGTGTTATCATCCAGCCGGGCAGCATCTATGCCGGCAGGCCCCATGATACGTTCCGCATCGGCCCCCAGCCTGGATAAAAACGGCAACAACCCAGCCGTGGCAACCAGCGCAACCCGTGCCCCCGGAGCTTGCCCCGCGATACGCCCCATAATCCCGCTCCTCCGCCCGTTTGCGGGGCGAGGCATTAGCGCGATGACTTGAGATGCGCTCGCTTTGCGAGCGATTCGAACGTCTGAATCGCGCTCTACCTCATTGATTTAGAGACGGATTCAGATTTTAGACCGGATCACAACGTGATCCGGTCTAAAAT
>JAJZFB010000010.1 GCA_021805545.1 Pseudomonadota bacterium
GGGCGCCTGCCCAGCATGACCCACAAGCCGGTGAGGATGAGTAGCGGAAAGCCGATGCTGAGGAGATTAAGGCTGGGTGCGAAGACTGTTGCAAGGCCAACCGTGAAATTAACCGCCAATGAGACGGCAAGCACGGGCAGCGCCAGGGCCACGGCGGCGCTGAATAAAGTGCCGCCAAGCGTGGCAAGGGCTGACCAGGACGCAAGCGGCGCGGGATTGATACCGTGGCTGAAGGAATGGGCCAGGGCGGCGAATACCCAAACCGGCCCGCCCGCCGCCATGAAGGCGAGCAGACCGGCCCAGACCATAATGTCGTACAACACCGGCGTGTTGCCGGCGGTTTGGCGGAATTGCAGCTCGGCGAAGGATAGGCCCATGGCGAGGCCCGCGATCTCGCCCGCGCTGGCAATGGCGGCGATGACGATTTGCATGACCATGCCGAGCAGCGCGCCATAGGTGATTTGTGTGAGGCCGGCATAGATGGCAGCCGGCGGGCTGGCGGGAAAAGGCGGCAAATTGGGCAGCCAAAGGGCCAGAGATGCCGCGAGGCAGGCCGCGAGCATGGATTTGACCATGCCCGGAATGAGCGGCGAGCCGTAGAGCGGGGCGGTGAGGAACAGGCCGGTGATGCGCAGGAAGGGCCACAGAAAATGGCCAAGCCAGAGCAGCACATCGGCTTCGGTTATGACCACGCGCGGTGGACCAGTTCTGGCGCATATTGGATGAAATGTGTGGCGAGACGCTGCAGCCCGCCCAGAAGCCCCAAGCCGCCGCTTAAAGTAATGAAGATCATGGCGATGGTTTTAGGCAGCAGGGCGAAGGTGGCATCTTCGATTTGCAGAGCGGCCTGCAGAAAGGATGTGGCGAACCCCACCACGAGCAGAAGCAGCACGATGGGGGTGAGAACGGAGAGTTCCGTGGCGAAGGCTGTGTGCAGAAGTTGCAGGTAAAGTGGCACGTTACCCGCCCGTGATGAAGCTGTTGGCGAGCGCGCCCAGCACCAGTACCCAGCCATGGATGGAGACGAAGACGAGCAGTTTTAAGGGTAGCGAAATGAGCGTGGGCGAGACCATAATCATGCCGAGCGACATGAGAATGGAGGCGACGGCGAGATCTATGAGGACGAAGGGAATGTAGATGAGGAAGGAGATTTGGAAGGCGGTTTGCAGCTCGGATGTGGCAAAGGCCGGGACGAGTACGGTAAGCGGTACATCCTTGGGCGAGGCGTAATGGCCGCCACTGAGATCGACGAAAAGATGAAGTGGCGCCTTGCGTGTTTGCGCGAGCATGAAATTTTGCTCGGGCGGAATGGCGGCCTGCACGGCCTGGGTGAAATTGATTTGCCCGGCGAGATAGGGATCGAGCGCGTTGTTTTGCTCCTGCTGCACCACACCGCGCATGACGAACATGGTGAGCGCCAAGGCGAGTGCCGCCAGTACCATGTTGGGCGGGGTGGTTTGCAGCCCCAGCGCCTGGCGCAGCACAGACAGCACGATGATGATGCGGGTGAAGCTGGTCATCAGCAGCATTAGCCCGGGCAGGAAGGCAAGCACGGTGATGACCAGCAGGGTTTGGACATCGAGCGAGTAGCTGGCACCGCCATTGCTGGCCATGGATTTGATGAGGGTGAGGGTGGGGGAATGGTCAGTCATTGCGATCCAGCCTGCCGATGGTTGTGATCTGGCCGCGGCTGAGGCCGATGAGGAAACGCTGCCCTTCGGCCTCGGCAATGATGAGCGAGTGCATGCCGCCGAGCGGGCGGGAGGAAATGATGCTGATGGCGGCACTTGGTTGCGTGCCGCCGCCAGGCAGCCGCCCGCGCAGCCGTTTTGCCAGCCAGGCCGCCCCGGCCAGCGCGAACAGGACGGCCAGGAGTGAGGCGAGTGTGGAGGCGGTTGCGGTAAGGCTGGCGCCGCTCATCAATTCTGCTCGACAATGTTGGTGATATAGGCGGCGGTGAACGGATTGGCCGGGGTGTAATTGGCCGATTTATTGAGTACCTGATTGGCGATGGCCAGGCATTGCGTGGTGAGGGCGTCATGCTTTGCCGGGTCCATCAGCGATTTTGCGGTTTGCTGCATTAAAAGGCTGATGATTTGCGACTTGATGATGGGCTGGAGGCTGGTGAAATCGGCCACTGCCTTGGCATCGAAACTTGAGAATTCCAGCGTGATTTGCACATAGGCGGGGGTGGAGTCGCTGCTATCTGCGGGGACTGTGACAATGAGATTGGAAAGCTGTGCAAAATAAATGGGTTTGGGCGGCGGTGGCGGAGCCTTGCCAGGCGCGGTATGGCGGGTGGAGAGATAGAAGAACGTGCCACCGATGCCGCCGCCGAGTAGAAATATGGTGCCCAACGCGATTAAGATGATTTTTTTCATGGCCTTGCCTTAAACGGATTGAAGAAGAGATTCGAACATTGTGTGCGCGGCGGAAATGGCCTGTGCCGCGGCCTGGTAGGCTTGGCTGTAATTGGTAAGAATCACGGCTTGCTGGTCGGTATTTACACCGGAGATGGCCTGTAGATTGGTGGTGGTGGTGGTAACCTGCGCGGCGGTGGCGGTGGCCAGTTGCTGCGCTGCTTGCGCGTTGGTGCCAAGCCCGGTGGAGAGGCCGGTCACGGCCTGCTCCATGCTGCCGGCGGTGGTGGTGCCCGGGGTGGTCCAGAGCATGGCCATGCGCTGCGCATTGCTGCCGCTGGAGGAGCCGCCTGGAGTGAGGGTGAGCACATCTCCAGCCGCGGGTGTGCCGGAAATGGGTAATTGCCAATATTGCCCGGAAGCCGCGCCTGCCGGATAGGCAATGGCGATGTTGCCGCCATTGGCGCCGAGTGTGCCGCTGGCAATAACCGTACTGGGCGCGGCTGAGGTGGAGACCGTATAGCTGCTGGCGGAAGTGAAGTTGAGTTGTAGATTTTGACCATAATAGCTTGCGGGGATCACGGCCGCGCCCGAAACCGGGGTGCTGGTTACGCTATCTGTTCCCGTAGTGATGGTGCCTGCGTTTGTGTTGGAAATGGAACCATCGCTCTGCAATGTGCCTGGCGTGCCGGCGTAAGGGTCCGCGGCCGCGATATTGTTTGCGGTGGTGGCGGCCACGGTAAGCCCTGTGGCGGCATTAGGGGCGGGGTTGATGGTAAAACTGTCTCCCGCATTGGCGCTGCCGGAAATGTTAAGCGCAATTCCAGCGAAGCTGGGCGGTGCGCCGGTTACGCTGTAGCTTTGCCCGCTCGCCTGGTCCGTGGCGCTCCAGCTTGTGCCATTATAACTTAGCGTGAAGGGGCCGCCATTCACCGGCAATGCGGTGGCATTGGCAATTTGCGCGGTAATGGTGGCACTGCCTGTATTGGTGCTGGCGGGCGCAACGCTGGGCGCCGGAACCTTGAACAAGGCCTGGCCCTGCCCACCGCCAGGTGTCAGGCCTTCGGCCTGCGCGATATTGACCTGGGTTGCGAAAATTGTTGCCATATTACCAAGACTTTGTAATGCGGCGTTGCCGGATTGGATGGTGCCGATGGCACCGCCAATGGCGCCATCGGCATTGCCGGCGGTAAGGGGCACATTATTATTGCCCGCGGTGATCGTGGGCGGGCTGGTGCTGGCGGTATGCAATGTTTGCACGCCGCTTTGGTCCAGCACGACAGAGCCGTTGGACGTAACGATGGCGGCGCCGTTTGGCTGGGTGATGACGTTGACCGGCAGGAGCAGCGAGAGTGAATTGAGCGTGGCCTGCTGCTGGTCGAGCAGGCTGGGATTGTTGGGAGCCTGCACCATGTTTTTATTGATGGCGGCAAGCTGGCCAAGCAGATTATTGGCGGAGTTGATGCTTTGTGTAAGCGTGGTGCTGGCGCCCGCGAGCGTGCCGTTGATGACGCTTGCGGCGGTTTGGAAAGAGCTGGTTACGGTCTGTGCGTCAGCCAGCACGGTCTGGCGCTGCGCGGCGCTGGTGGGGTTGGCGGCCAGCGTGCTGATGTCTTGGAAGAATTGGTTGATGGCCGTCTGGATGTCGCCGTTATTGGTTAGCGCGTTGGAGATGGCGGTAAGCGCCGTGGATTGCGCCGAGGCCGCCGCGTTGGCGGTATTGGCGTTACGCAATTGCGCCGCCGCAAAGCCTGTGGAAGCGCGAATGATTTGCGCGGGTTGAACGCCCGCCCCCGGCTGCCCTGGTGCCCCGGTTGCGGTTTGGGCGTCCACACTCTCTGCCGCATAGCCCGCGGTGGTGGCGTTGGCGAGGTTATTGGAAACTGTCGAGATTCCAGCTTCAAAAACCTGTAATCCGGTAAGCGCTGTATTTATGGCGTTGGCGATGCCGCTCATAATTCACCTGTGCTGTTGTTGGAGTCATTGCCCTGCGGCATGGCGGTGCCGACGGATTTCAACACCTGCGCCATGAGCGGCGATTGGGCAATTTTGATGATTTTTGCGGCATAATTCTGGTCGGTGGCGTAACCGCCATTTTGCAGTGCCTGCGCAAAGCCCGCCACGGTATTTTGGCCTGTGGCATTCTGGTAACCCGACTGTATGAGTCCGACATAATCGTTGATGGCAGCGCGAGTGCCGTCATAGTCACGGAAGCTGGCGGTTTGTGGTGTGAGTACGCCATCCACCATTTCATGTGTCGCGCGTATGGTGCCAGGCTGGCCGTCAACCGCCTTGATGCCGAACAGATTATTGCCCGCCGCTGAGGTGCCCCACCCGGTTTCCAGTGCTGTTTGCGCCAGCACCGCCACCGGTGGCACGCCGAGTGCCTGTGCCGCCGCAGTAATTTGAGGCCAGATGCTTTTGGCGAAGGATTTGGCCTGGGCCACAAGGCCGCCAGATGCAGCCGCTGCTTGTGGCAGAGCGGTGGCGATTTGCAGGGCGTCCTCGACTGGTGCTGGCAAAATATGGGCGAGCGGTGTGATGATGCCCGGCGCTTCCGCCAGCGGGGGTTGGCTGCTGGCGCCACCTACTTGCCGAAGGGCGGCGGTAATCAGGCCCGTATCGTATTTGCTGAAATCGTTCTGGGCGAGATTCCACAGGAACATGCTCTGAAAATTATCGCCGCCCGTGCCCAAGGCGCCGCCGCCCAGCCCGTTGGCGTTCATCGCGTCCAGCATGTCGTACCAGAGCATGCCGGCCACGTGCTCTACCGTGGTGGTGAGGTTTGGCTTATGGGGGGCGGGCGGGAGCATTAAATCACCTTGATCGTGCCGTTGATGGCGCCGGCTTGTTTCAGCGCCTGGATGATGGCGATGAGGTCTGATGGCGTTGCGCCCACGGCGTTGAGCGCGGCGGCGACATCCTGCAAGGTTGCGGCTTTGGGTAGAGCCACAACTTTGGCCTTGCCCTGGCTGGCGCTTACCACCGAATTTTGCACGACGGCCGTCTGGCCATTACTGAAGGGGCCAGGCTGGCTCACCTGGTTCTGCGTCTGGATGTTCACAGTGAGATCGCCATGGCTGACCACGGCGGGGCCGAGCGTGACGCCTGCATTCATTACGATTGTACCGCTCTGCGCATCCACGATGATTGTTGGCGGCTGTTGTGGTGTGGAGATTGGCAGAGCAAGCACGTTGGAGAGGAAGCGCATCGGGTCTTGGCCGCTAGAGGTCAGATCCACCTCGCCAGGGGAGATGGCGCTGGCTGTGCTGCTGCCGCAGGCCGCGTTGATAGTATCGGCGATTTGCTGCGATGTTTGATAGCTGGGCGTGTTGAGCAGCAAGGCGGAATTGCCGTTGATGCTGAAGGTGGCGGGAATGGTGGCTGCCAAAATGCCGCCGCCTGGAAGCGAACCGACGGTGGGCACGTTGACGCTGGTGGTGTTGCCGCCCATGCTGGCGGCAAAACCGCTGACGAGGAGTGGCCCCTGGGCCTGGGCGTAAATGCTCCCATTTGCGCCACGTAACGGCGTGGGCAGCAGCACCCCGCCCGCCAGCGAAGCGGCGTTGCCCATGGCGGAGACCGTGACATCGATATGCTGGCCCGCATGCGCGAAGGCGGGGACTTCCGCCGTGACCATGACCGATGCGACATCGTTGGGCTGCATGTTGTTTACGTTGGGCAAGGCGATGCCCATGTTGCGCAGCATGTTGAGGATGGATTGCTGCGTATAGGGAACTTGCGTGGTTTGGTCGCCCGTGCCGGGCAGGCCGACCACAAGCCCGTAGCCATAGAGCTGATTGCTGGGTGCACCTGCAACAGTAACAAGCTGGCTAATGGTGGTGGAACCGGCCCGCGCCGCGCCGCTAAGCGCCAGCGCCATAAGCAAGCCGCGGACTACGTTACGGAAAAAGAGCATTAAAATGGCCACACGATGTTGAGGATTTGTTGCAGCCAGGGAATTTGGTGCGCGCCTTCCACCGGCCCTGTGCCGACATATTGCACATTCATGTTTGCCACCTGGTTGGAGCTGATGGTGGCATTGGCGGCGATGTCGTCGGGGCTGGCATAGCCAGTAACGACGATGGAGACGACATTGCCGTTGATGTTCACGTTGGTGCGGCCGGCCAGGGCGAGAATGCCGTTCGGGTCGACCTCGGTGATGACAGCTTCCACCTGGCCGGTAACGGCGCTGGCGGCAATTGCGGAGCCTGTGCCTGCATATTCCTGATCGGAAGTCGCGTTGATATTGGGCGCGAGGCTACCGCCGTTGATATGGCCAAAGCTCATGGGCACGCCCATGAAGCTGGTCATCGAATCGCTGATGGTGCCAGTGCGTTTCAAAGCCGCATTATCGGTATTATTGGCGGTGCTGCTGGTAACGACGTTGATGGTCACGAGATCGCCAACCCGCCAGTCTCGCCGTGGCTCGTAGAGCGAACCGGTGTTGGAGGCAATGAACACAGAGCCACCGCGCGATTGCACGGATTTGTGCACAGCCACCGGAAAAGGCGCTGGCTGCACCAGCGCAGGCGGGCCGGGCGGCTTGGTGGCGCAGGAGGCCAGCAGCAGCAAGCCAAGGGCGTGGTGGGGTTTCATGCGCCGTTGGCGGCCTGGGCCAGGTAGTTGAGCTGGTTATCGATGGCGCTGGCCACTTGTGTGCCAAGCTGGTAGGCGCGCTCTGCGGAGATCATGTTGACCATGGATTGTACGACATCCACGTTGGAGGCTTCGAGGTAGCTCTGATTGACAGAGCCCAGCCCGTTGCTCTGCGGTGCGCCGGCGACCGCTGTGCCCGAAGACGTGGTGGCGGCGAAGAGATTTCCGCCCAGTGGTTGTAGCCCTTGTGGATTAACGAAGCTGGCAAGCTGTAACTGCCCGATTTGCGAGGCGGTGGAGGAACCTGGAAGTGTAACGGATACGGTGCCATCCGTGCCAATGGTTACCGATGTAGCATTTGAGGGGATGGTGATGTTCGGCAATACCTGGTAGCCCGAAGAGGTGACGAGCTGGCCAGCCGAATTAAGCTGAAAAGCGCCGTCGCGCGTGTAAACGGTTTGGCCCGCGGGCAGCAGAACCTGGAAATAGCCCGTGCCGTTGATGGCGAGGTCGAGCGGGTTGCCGGTGCTGGTTAACGTGCCTTGGGTCAGCGTGTCTTTGATGGATGCGACCTTGACCCCTGTACCCAGCTCCAAACCTGAAGGATATACGGTTTGCCCGGTGGAATTGGCGCCGGGCTGGATGCCGTCCTGGTAGAGCAGCGTCTGGAATTCCGGGGTTTCCGACTTGAATCCGGTGGTGTTCACGTTGGAGAGATTATCCGCGATCGTGTCCATCATGGTTTGGCTCGCCGACAGGCCCGTCGCAATCGTATCAAGCGCCAAATTCATATTTTTGCTCCTTGGGGTTGCTTGTTTTCATGGTCCCGGACCATCACCCTTGCGCGACCAGCGTATTCAAATCCGCCGAGGCCGTGCTTTGGCTATGCATCAATTGGGTTTGCATCTGGTAAGACCGGCTATCGCCGATCAGCTCCATCATCGCCTGGGTTGGGTTGACGTTGCTTTGATTCAGATAACCTTGCTGGAGCCCGCCATTGGTTGAGGGGGAGAGCGTTACCCCGGCCGGCGGCGCATAGAGCGTGCCGGAAAGCTGCGTGAGTGTGCCAGCGGGTGTGGAGATAAGGGCGATTTGCCCATATTGCTGCGCTTGCCCGCTGGTGCTGTTGGCGGGAATGCCCGACACGGTGCCATCTGTGCCGATTTGCAGTTTTTGCAGTGTTGGCAGGCTGATGGGCTGGCCATTTGTGCCAAGTACCGGGTTACCGCTGGAATCAGTGAGGATACCGGCGGCGGAAATGGCCAGCGTGCCATTGCGTGTTAATGCCGGGCCGCTGGAGGTTTGCACTTGCAGCCAGGCATCTCCACTCAGCGCCACATTCATCGGGTCTCCTGTCTCGCGTGGAGGGCCCTGGGTTGTGTCTGGCCCCGCATTAAATGTGGCTGCATCCGCGCCCGCAGGCGCATTGCTGCCCTGGTAGAAATCGGGCTGGGTGACAGCTTGCAACGCCGCATAACCCGGTGTTTGCGCATTGGCGAGGTTGCTGGCCAATGCCTGCATTCTGGCATTGATGGCCTGCAGCCCGGCCATGCCGGTATAGAGGGAATCGCTTTGCATGGGTTAGAGCTGCGCCAGGCGAGTGCCGTCTTGCTGTTCTGTTTGGATAACGGATGTGTTGGCCTGGTAGGCCTGCTGATACTGGATGAGCGACACGAGCAGTGAAGAAGTGGAAGCGTTGGACGATTCGAGGTTGCCACCAGACACCGAACCAGCCAACCCGCTGCCGGGTTTATTGATTACGGCCTGACCAGAGCTGGTATTGGCGCTATAGATATTACCGCTCACGGGCGTAAGCCCTTCGGGGTTGAGGAAATTCGCCAGCGCCAGCGTTCCGTTGGTCAGCGTCTTTCCGTTTGTGTAGGTGGAGGTGAGGTTGCCAGAACCATCGATGGTGGTGCCGCTATAGCTGCCTGGTGCATAGCCATCATTGGTAAGCCCAGCGACGGCGAAATTTTGCGCTGCCAGGGTGGTGCCGGTAAAGTTGAATTTAAGGCTGGAATTCGCCGCTCCATTATTCCAATTCACGGTGTAGGCGGAAGGTGTGCCACCGGTAGCGAGTGTGCCGGAACTGTTAAAGCCAAGCGTGGTGAGAAGTGATGGGCTGCCCGTGGCCGTGCCATTCGCCTGTTGAGGCTGTGCATAAACATTCCAGGTTGGGGTGGCACCGGTAACGCCGGGCTGCACCTGCACGAAATAGAGCTGCACGCGGTTGGCATTGCCAAGCGAGTCGTAAGCAACCACTGAAGTTGTCTCGCTGTAGCTTGCCGGGTTCGTTTCGGAGAATGTGGTTGTTGACGGAATCAGCGCATCGCCTGAATTTAGATTGAGCGTGACGCCAAGATTACTGGAGGCATTGGCCGGCATGGCGCCGGTATTGATGACAATGGGGCCAGTGGTGCCACCCGGCGTGCTTGTATAGCCCAAAACCGCGTTGCCGGTCACTGTTTCCAGTTGGCCTGTTGTGGCGTTCAACTGGAAGGCGCCATCGCGTGTGTATTGTTGCGTGCCGTTATTGCTGACGATGAAATAGCCATTACCCTGGATGGCGGCGTCCAGCGGGTTGCCGGTAGCCGTGAAATTGCCTTGCGTAAGATCTGACGAGATGGTTTGCGTCGCCGTGCCGATGCCTGGCACATTAGTGGCTGAAGCCGGGTACACATCTTCAAACAAGGCCGTTTGGCTTTTGAAGGCTGTGGTACTGGCATTGGCCAGGTCGTTGGAGACGGTGTTGAGGCCGGTTTGAGCACCCAGAAGGCCGGACAGAGCGGTTTGTAAACTCATGAGGAAGCTCCGAGAACTGTTTGAATGGATGAGACGGGAAGCGCGGTTGCGGAACCGGCTACGTTGAGTGTGGGCGAGGCGCCGGAAAGATTAACGCCTACCACGGTGTAGACGCTGTAAGGCGTGGCGCTGACCGTGGCACCGCTACTGTCAGCCGCGGTAACATCGTAGGAGTAGCTATTGCCCGCCGTGCCGCCGCCCCAACTGAAATTCTGCTGCCCAGCGCCGAGTGCGCCGAGCTGTAGCGTGCCGGCGATGCCACCATTGGCATTGAGAATCGTTACCGTGGTTTTAGCCGATGCGCTGGCCAGGGTGAATGCGCCTTCGGACGTGCCATTGCCGCCGGGGGTAAGTGTGTTGCCGCTAACAGCCACCTGCTTGCCGACAAGTGCCGCTGCCTGCGCCATTTGCGCGGCTCCCGTGCTCATGGACAGGTTGGTGAGCTTGGTGTTAAGCCCGTTAATGCCTTCCACTGTGGAGATGGCGGCGAATTCCGACGCCATTTGCGTGGGGTTGGCTGGGCTGGTGGGCGATTGGTATTTTAATTGCGCCGTTAGAAGCTGCAGAAAATCGGCCTGGGTAAGGCTGGTGGCTGTGCTTGAGCCGGAGCCTGAAGATGTTGCCGCGGTGGTAGAGGCGGCAACCGAGGCGGCGTTGGCCGCCGCGCCGGCGGAAGTGCTGGAAGTGATAAGGTTGGTCATTATGTAGCCTGAAAGCTGGTGATCATCTGTTGGTCGATCCGGCTCGCCTGCTGCAGCATGGCAACCGATGCGGAATAGGCATTGGAACTGTCGATCATGTTCACCATTTCAGCGGTCTGGCTCACATTCGAGCCGGTAACGTAGCCAGTTGAATCAGCGTAAGGGCTGGATGGATCGTAGCTGCGCTTGGGCTGGGCGTTGCTTTGCACAATGCCCGCCACTTGTACCCCGGGATCGGCCATGCTGCCGGTGAAGCTGGTGCCGTAATTACTGCCGGCGGGCTCCGCCGCCTGGAAAACCAGCTCATGCGCGCGGTAAGGTGTTTGGCCTGGTTTCGTTATAGAATCGGCATTGGCTAGATTAGCGGCGATGGATGCCATGCGCATATCCTGCGCATTTAGCGCGCTGCCCGCGATAGAAAAAATATCCGAAATGCTCATGTCATGCCTCCGTTATAAACCAGCTGGGTTGGGGCGTAGCGCGGTGACGAGATCTGATGTGGATTGATGGAGAAACACGGTGGCTGCCTGTGAGGCCTCGGCATTGGCGGCGGCGTCCACGCGCTCCGTATCCAGCGAGACATCGTTGCCGTTAAGCCCTACAATGCCATCGGCCCGGTATAAGGGCTGGCTACCAGGCGTGCCATGTGTAGCAGGCTGGCCAAGTTGCGCGGCGAGCGCGCTGCCAAACGAAATATCCGCGGCTTTGTAATTGGGCGTATCGGCATTGGCTATATTATCGGCGATCAGGCTCGCACGCTCCTGCCGTGCATTCAATACACCACCGTAAAAATTTATGAAACCGACCTGCATACGCAAACCCTTTCCAATCCATGCCTCTGGGGCATTCTGCTATATGTGAGATGGGCTGGCATGGGTTTCGGCCCAGATAGGTTTCAGCCCAGGTAACAACCACCGCATCTCTGCTGCAAAAACGCTGCGGCATGAGGAGTGATGATAACCACTCTCTTGCATATTCGTTTTAGGGGGCTGTTCTTAAAAAGGCGTAAATGAAAAAGTGAATACAACGTACCCGGTGCGGTATTTGTTCGGCTCCTGTGCGGAGCCTTATGTGTTTCGGGCGGTTTAGTATCTTAAAATCAGTAAGCTATGATATTTCCTTTGGATAAAATTAACTATTTTAGCCAAAAATTTTATGCCCGGTATGCGGGCAAACCATGTGTTTTGAACCATGAATGCGGTAGCGCCGGGCCGCATACACGGCCCGGCGCTACTATATGGTGAATATACGTTGCAACTTAGCCGGTCAGGCGGTGCAACACATTTTCATGTAGCTTGCGCTGCTCATCGCTTACATATAAGGCGGCAAGATCTCTGGAGGAGAAGCTGGTGCCCGCGGGCATTTCCGCAACCGCCATGCGCTCCAGCGCCGTGACGACACAATCGGCAATCTGCTTGGCGAAATCCTGCCTTTGGGCTTGGAGAAAGGCAAGGTCATCCAATGCGCGGCGGATCTCCGCGATTTCGGTGATGGCTTCCGCGCGTTCACGTTCTAGCACTGGGTTGGTATGGCCGGTATGGGCAGAGGTGCCGCTCAACAGGCCGGATAGCCAGGAGAGCAGAGCCGAAGTACGCCAGAGCAGATCGAACGCGGCGGTGGCATCCATGCGTTCACGCAGCGCGGCCACTTGCTCTGCCAGTATGGCACACACAACTCTTTCATTGGCTTCTGCCGTTTCAGCCATGGTGATTGATCCTTAGCGCGCGGGGCAGAGTTGCTTGACGACGGAAAGTAACTGGTTTGGCTCCGCGGGCTTGGTCAGCCAGCCAGAAGCACCCGCCGCGCGTGCCTCGTCCCGCTTGCGCCCGCCCGATTCGGTTGTGAGCACAATGATAGGGGTAAAGCGTGCAGAGGCAATTTTGCGCGCTTCCTTGATGAAACCGATCCCATCGAGTTCTGGCATATTAAGGTCGGTGAGGATGACAGAGGGTTTGACGCCATCGTTCAGCTTGATGATGCCTTCGCGGCCATTCATGCCGGTTTCGACGTCATAGCCGGCGCCCTTGAGGATATGCGACAGGCTCATGACCATTGTGGCAGAGTCGTCGAGAACAAGTATTGTGGGCATCGATCAAGGGCTCCATTCGGCTGTTTTCGCACGGGATGATTCATCGTGCCTGGAAAGTGTTGAAACGCGGTTAAAACGGGGCTGGGGAAGATGAGGGATCAAAAACAGATCGTCCTGCCAGTGTGCAATCGGGTGGCAATTTATGGTCCGCGGGAGAAAAAGCGGGTCACATGCGGTTTTTAATTAACAATACAGATTGATTGGCGTGATTTTAAGAATCCGTTAGTTCGCGCCCTCTATCTCATTTCACGACACAGCGCGGCCAAGCGGTGTGAGGTTAGAATTCCGTTAAGGAGTGATGGCTAGATGGATAAGAGTTTTATACGAAAGATGAAGGGAGCTCGTGATATGCAACGCGGCATCCGGTTTGGCATAGGCAAGGGCACAGGCGGCGATGCCGTGGGCAAGGCTGGGTGGCGGGGGCTGCCGTGTTAGCCCCGGTGTTAGTAAACCCAGCCCTTTCCACGGCCATGGCGGGGCAAGTGGGGGCTCTGCCATCGGCCAGCCTGGGAGCTGGCGTGGCATTGCCACAGCCGGGCTTCCTCGACACGCTGAATCGCGAACTGAAAAACGTGAGCGCGGCGCAGGAGCATGCCAGCGTGGCAGAGGCCGGTTTCGCCGCCGGCGTGCCGGGCGATACCCTGGCGAAGGCTCTGGTAGCCAGCGACCGGGCGTCGGTGGCCTGGAACGCCACCGTCGCGGTTCGTAACGAGCTGGTCGGCGCGTATCAATCCGTTATGAACATGCAGTTTTAGCCATGGCTGAATGGCGCCAATATGTAAGCCGGTTAACGCGGAACCTGGCGGCGTTGCCGAAAATTTTTTGGGTGGCAGGTGGCGTTGTGGCGGTTTCGCTTGCCGTGGCAATGTGGCTTGAGCTGTCTGGCCCGCCCTACGCGGTGCTGGAAGAAGGGCTTTCGCCACAGGATGGCGGCAAGGTGATTGCACAGTTGCAGAAGCTGGGGATACCCTATCAGCTTCAGGCCGCGGGTAATATAATCCTGGTACCCGCGCCACAACTGGCGCAGGCGCGGTTGCAGCTTGGGCAGGCACAGGTGCCAGGGTCTGATGTGCAGGCGGCATGGTCGCAATTGGAAAGCGCGCCGATGACGGCATCGGATTTGGCGCAATCCACGATGGCGCAACAGGCCCTGCAATTATCATTGCAGCAATCCATCCAGGGTATGAGCGGCATACGCGGCGCGCAGGTGTTTCTGGCATTACCGCCAGAAACACCATTTCTCGCGGATCAGCCCAAGCCCGCCGCCTCGGTGATTATTGAGGCGGATGCGGCGGCGGCGCAGATGCAAGGGCAGGCGATTGCCAATCTTATCGCTGGCGCCGTTCCTGGCCTGGCCGCGAATGACGTAACGGTGGAAACGGCGAATGGGATAACCGTGTTTCCAGAGGGTAGCGTGCTGAATACCAGCACGCAGCTGCAGACCATCGCGCAGATTGAGACATTGGCCGAGGCCCGCGTGGCGACCTTGCTGATCCCCATGGTTGGAGCCGGGCATTTCCATACCAGCGTATCAGCCGATCTCGATTTTACGCAGCAGCGTATTCATAATATCACCTACGGGCCCGGCAGTGTGATTGCGCATCAGACGATGGCGCAGTCCATGAACATGGATGGCGGTAATCAGGCGATTGGCATTCCTGGGGCGCTTTCCAATGAACCGCCAAAGGCAACCATTGCGGCACCAGGTTCCACCCCCCAAGTGAACCAGAGCGCAAATAAGGCGAATGCCGGAACCAGCAAGGGCAACAGTCAGCCACAGCCGCGCCAGAGCAGCTCGAATACCGATCAGGCCTACGTGGTTGATGAGAGTGATGCCGATATTGTGGATCCATCATGGTCGGTAAAATCCATGGCTGTTTCGGTGGTGGTCGATAAGGCGGCATTGAAGGGTGCGGTCACGGTTGCCCAGGTGCAGTCCGCCATTGCCGGCGCGTTTGCCTACCCGGACGTGAAGGTGAATATTCTGGCCGTACCATTCCAGCGGCAGATGGGCCAGGCGGATACTGCATCGTTCCTGGCGGCGGTGCCCCCGGTAGCGCAGGCGCTATTGGAAATGATGGCCGCGGCGGCCTTGCTGTTCGGCTTTGCGATGCCGATGGGAAAGCGCCTGGCGGCGCTTAATATCCTAGCCTTTCTGCCACCGGTGCCAAGACCGATGCCGATGGTGCTGCCGCCAAGGGATTTTTCCGATCTTCGTGAACAGGCCGCTGATAACATTCCTGGTGTAGCAAGGCTCTTGCAGAACTGGGCGGAGGATAATGAGTAATTAAGGACGGGGCGCGCGCGGAAAAGGTGGAATTATGATGACAGGTGCAAGATCGTGAGCGAGACGCAGAAGCAACTTCCTGGCCCTGGACTAACTGGGCCGGAGCGCGCGGCGATGGTGCTGCGCGAACTGGGAGAGGCCACAGCCATAGCTGTATTGCGTGAAATGGATGAAAACGCGGTCAACCGCATTTCCGTGGCCATGACGACGTTGAAGACCGTGCCGCAGGATGTTCGTGAAGACGTCATGATGAATTTTGCTGGTGAGCTGGGTATTACCGGTGTTGGTGGCGATGGGCTTAAATTCCTCAACCGGGTTTTGGTAAATGCGTTGGGCGAAACGCAGGCGCGTGAGATACTGGAGCGGCTCAACCGCGCGGAGCGGCGTTCGGCTTTTCATCTGCCGCAGAATGCGGATGCGCGGACCTTGGCGATGCAGATGGCACATGAGCGGCCGCAGACCATTGCTTTGTTGCTGGCGCATATTCCACACGAGATGGGCGCCAATCTGCTCACTTTTTTACCGGAGGAGCTGGCGGCTGAGGCCCTGTACCGTTTTTCGACGCTCGACGTCGTCTCGCCCAACATGGTGACGGAATTGCGTGACATGCTGGAGGAGTTGATGAGCGTTTCCGGCTCGGTGGGGAGGCGTGTAACCAATCTTGGCGGCGCCAAGCAAACGGCGGATATATTGAACCATTTTCCGAGCGCGATGTCCGACATCGTGTTGTCAGCCATTGATACGCGCGATACCAAGACGGCTGAAAAAATAAGAGAAAACCTCTTTACGTTCGTTGATCTTGGTAAACTCACGGATCGTTCGATGCAGATTTTGTTGCGGGAGGTTCCCGCAGACAAGCTGGCACCCGCATTGCGGCTGGTGGACGAGACATTGCGGGAGCGGTTTTTTCAAAATCTTTCCGCGCGCCAGGTGGAAGTACTCAAGGAAGAGCTGCGCTCTGGTCCGCCCATCCGCCGTGCGGACGCGCTGGCGGCGCAAACGGAAGTTGTCGAGGTTGCGCTGCGCTTGGCGGGCGAGGGACGAATCACCATCAGCGCCACAGAGGAAATGATATAATGCAGGTAAGCAATATTTCCCCGGCACAGAATGTGGCCATGCCCGCTTCGCCGGGTGCCTCACCGGCGCCAGACGAGGCGGTACGATGGCAGGCGGCGTTGAATGCCGCGCAGAACCCGCCTGGGGGAGATGCGCAAGCCCAGGCTGAGCCGGGGCAGTCTGGCCAGCCAGAACCCCAACATGGCGGTACGGGGGAGGCCGAGACCGCCGCGGCACGGAACGGAGCGCCACAACATGGCGCGGCGGAAACGGCAAGGCAGATGCTGCGCCATAAAAACATGATCGCTGCGGCGGAAAGGACGCGGGCGGCGGAAGAGCAGGCAAAGCCCCAGTATAAGGTGCAGCATAAAAGCCAACTTGCCACAGCGGCCATAAACGTGGCGCAGCAGGTTCAGCCAGAGCAGGCGGCGAGCCTTATCAAGGCACCTGTGCGTGCGGCGGCCGCGCTTGTGCCTGAGGTGGCAAACCCCGCCATGCCGGAAGCCGCGCCCGCAGGTGGGATGGCGGCAATGCCAGTTTCGCATGGCGGTGGCAGCGTGCCTGCCAAGGCTGGGCACGCCGGTGGCACGGCAGGCAACGATGCCATGCTCTCATCCACGGGTTTGCCTCAGCACAATGTGACGGATACGTATCAGGCTGTTGGCGCCGCACCAGGCCCCGCAGCGATGCCTGCCCCCACCATAGCCAAGGTGACGGTGCCGCGCACCGTGGGCAAAAGCCCAGCCGATGCGGGTGCTGGCAAGGCCATGAATGTTACCGCCAGCATTGCCAGTGTGTCCAATGCAAAGGCGCGTATGGCCGCGGGCGAGCTGCGTTCCATGCAGCGGGCCGGAACGGAGGAGGGTAGCGGTAAGGGGGCAACCAGTAATGCCCCTAGCGCATTTATCGCCCCCGCTATCTATGGGGGTGCCGATATACAGCGCATCGCGGCCACAGATGGGGCGGGTAAAGTGGCGGCGGGCGGCACGGCGGTCCCGGCCAGTGCCAAAGCCAGCGCCGCCGGGCTGGCCGCCACCATTACTGCTTTGCATCAATCTGGCCAAGCCAGCGCGGCTTTCCGGTTAGATCCGCCAGGGTTAGGGGCGCTCGCGGTGCATGTGGCGCTGGGGCAGCAGGGGCAGGTGAACGTGCTGTTCGTGCCCTCTACCCAGGCGGCCAGCATGGCGTTGCAAAGTGGTTTGCCGGGGTTGGGCCAGGCTTTGGCGCAATCGGGCCTGGCCCTTGGCCAAGCGCAGGTGGGCGGGCAATTTGGCCAGAGCACCGGGCAGGGTGCGGGGCAGGATGGACAGCCGCAAAACCGGCAGGGCGGCGCACCCGTTATATTCGGGGCGGTGGAACCCGCTGCTTCCTCCACACAAGATGGTGGTGTGAGCGCTTATGCTTGAGGATATTACCGGAGCAGAGCCGCTCGACCTGCTGGATTCGATGCGGGCGCCACAATTGCGCTCGATGCTCATGGAACATCTCTCCGACCGCTTCATGCGCCAGATCGCGTTCAATCTGTTCCAGCGCATGCGGCATTCAGTGCAGTTACTTTCCTGCATTAATAATGTCATTTCGCATGAAGCCGCAATGTCGGCCCTGCCGGAGGTGATGCTGGCGGGGATTTCAGAGCTGGAACCGTTGCGTGGACGCATGCTGCTGGCGATCGATGGGGATTTGATTGGCGCCATGGTGGATGCAATGTGCGGCGCCACCGCAGCGCACCCGTTTGAGCGTTACGAGCTTTCGGCGCTGGAAACGCGGGTTGGCAAGCAGATGATTGATCTCGCGCTGGAGACAATCACGGATACGTTGAATCCGCTTGTGCCGCTCAACCTGAAGCCCATCGCCTATGAAAACGCGACTGGTATGCTGGCCATTGCCGATGGGCAGGATTGGATGATTGCCGTAACCGGAATTTTTGAGACCACGCTCGGCTCTGGCACGATAAAGTTGATTGCCCCTTATGCCGGGTTTGAACCGCTGGAGGTAAAAGTTGCCACCCAGTCTGGCTTGCTGGGCGGACGAGGGCTAGATGCAGGCTGGACCAGCGCGATTGAACGCCTGACTGATACGACACCAGTGGAAATACGGTTTGAATTGGCGCGGGCAACAGTACCCCTTGCGATGTTCGATATGCTGCAGCCAGGCTGGATTTTGCCCTTCACGCTGGAACCGGAGGCAATTGCCGTATCGGATGATATTGATTTGTTTCTTGCCGATTACGGTCAGGCGGACGGCTATGTCTGCTGCCGTGTGAAGGCGGTGCCGGAAGGAGATATGGATATGGTGGACCAGAAAGAACGCAGCGCGGCGGAGCGCCTGGTGGAGCCGGAGCGTGTGGAACTGGAGCGTATACAGGCGCAGCCGCGCGGTGCGGGCGCCATAAGCGCGCGGCATGTGCTGGACCGTGTGCATGTGGCGTTGACCGTGGAGCTGGGCCGCACGCAGATTGCGGTGAAGGATTTACGCGCGCTGCGCCATGGGCAGATTATATCACTCGACCAGATGGTTGGAGAGCCGCTGGTGATTTTTGCCAATGGGCAGAAGCTGGCTTTTGGTGAAGTGGTTGCCGTGGCGAATGACCGGTACGGCATACGTGTAACCGGGTTGGCCGAGGAAACCGCGGTAGAGAGCGGAGGGGTGGGATGACCTATGGCAGTCTTGCCGCGGGGGCCTGGCTTGCCTTCGCGCGGCTGGCCGGGCCGGTGCTTCTGGCCATGCTTGTCATTGGCGTGGGCACTGGCGTGCTGCAAACGGCAACGCAAATCCGCGAGGCTTCCGTTCCCTTTGTGCTCAAATTAGGCGGTATTGCCATGCTTACCATCACCGCCGGGCATTTCATGCTTGGCGGGGTGGAGCGCTACGCCACTAATTTATTAACCGCCATACCGGGGATGTTGCATGGCTGATGCAGTTGCCTTGCCGCGCCCCGGGGCGTTTTCCCTTACGCAGCTTTCCGGGCCATTTGTTGTATTGCTGGTTTTGGTCATGCTGGTGGTGCCTTTGCCGCCCGCGGCCATATCATTTTTATTCGCCCTGAACATTTCTGCGGGCTTGGTGATTTTGGCGGCCTCGCTTTACATTCCCTCGCCGTCGGAATTTTCCTCTTTTCCGTCAGTGTTACTGGCGACCACGCTTATGCGCCTGGCGCTTAACGTGGCCACTGCGCGCGCTATTTTGTTATATGGCTATAGTGGCCCTGGGGCGGCGGGCCACGTTATCGAATCTTTCGGCCAGTTTGCGGTGGGGGGAAATTATGTCGTCGGCGGCATCATTTTTCTTATTCTTATCATCATCAATTTTGTGGTGGTGACCAAGGGCGCAAGCCGGGTTGCCGAAGTTTCGGCGCGCTTCATGCTCGATTCCTTGCCGGGGCGGCAAATGGCCATCGATGCCGAGATTAATGCCGGCATTCTCTCTCCGCAGGCGGCAGAGCGGCGGCGCGAAACATTGCGGCGCGAGGCGGATTTTTTTGGAGCGATGGATGGCGCCAGCAAATTCGTGCGGGGCGATGTTGTGGCAGCGATGATTATCCTTGCCGTAAACATGGTGGGTGGCCTGGTCATCGGCACGCTGCAATATGGTTTACCGCTGGCCGATGCGGCGCGTACCTACACGCTGCTTACGGTGGGCGATGGCCTGGCGGCACAGATCCCCTCGCTCACCATATCTGTGGCGGCTGGCTTGGTGGTTACGCGTGTTGCCACGGGTGAGGATATTGGCCAGCAGATCAAATCGCAACTTGCCAAATATCCGCAGGCGCTCGCCATCGCCGCTGCCATTACCGCCGCCATAGGGCTGGTGCCGCAAATGGCGCATATTCCGTTCCTGGTGCTGGCGGCGGCGCTTGGCACGGCAAGCTGGCGCCTGGCACGCGCCGCGCGCGAAACGGCATTGCCGGATGCCGCCCAAGCGCAGCCCGCGCAGGGCAATGAGGTGAAGGCGGATTCCCTGTTCGATGTTACGGGGGTTGATCCGCTGGGCATGAATATTGGTTTTGGCCTTGCGCCCCTGGCCGCGCAGGGTGAAGGCAAGCTGCTTAACCGTCTTACCGCTGTGCGCCAGCGCTATGGCCGGGCCATGGGGTTTCTGGTGCCCGCAGTGCATGTGCGCGATTCATCGGATCTGCCCGCGCATGGCTACCGCTTTACCCTGCGTGGCGCGCCCATTGGTGGTGGCGAGGCCTGGCCTGGCCAATGGCTGGCTCTGGAAGGGCCGATGGTGGTTGAAAAGCTCAGCATCGGGCGGCCGGTGAAGGATCCGGCTTTTGGCCAGGCGGCGGTTTGGATTCCGCAAGGCACTATTCCGGCGGCGGAAGAGCTTGGTTATACGGTGGTGGACGCGCCCTCTGCGATCGCCACCCATTTCGCGGAGACGTTGAAGCGTTATGGCGCCGAGCTGCTGGGCCGGCCGCAAGTGGAAGGATTGCTCACCCGGCTGGCCGAGACCACGCCACGCCTGGCGGAAGATTTGCGGTCCAATTTGTCTGTTGGCCTTGTACGCCAGGTATTGCAAGGGCTACTCGCCGAGGAGGTCCCAATCCGGGATTTTGAGCGCATCGCCGAGGCCTTGGTGGAAGCCGCCGATGGCGGGGTAAAGGATGCGGAGCGTTTGCTTGCCATGGTGCGGTTGCGATTGGGCCGCTTCATCGTCAGTCAGATCATGAATGGCGATTCTTCCTTCCGCGTTGCGGTTTTGCCTCCAAAACTGGAAGATCTTATCGCGAAATCTATGCGTACAGCTAAGGAAAACGCAATTGGCGGCGAGGTGGAGGCGGAAGCCGCGCAGCATTTGCGCCAAGTGGCCGAGGCAGCCGCGCGGGCCATGCGCGCGCGTGGCATGAAGCCCGTGCTGATCGTGCCGGCCACACTGCGCCGTGCCGTGGCACGCGTTGCCGCCGGGCTTATTCCTGTAATGGCGCTAGAGGAGATACCCGATAGCGTGGCATTGCAGGTTGTGTATAATGCCGAGCCGGGTGCGGCGAATGGCTGATATTGCCGTTACCGATGACCGTGCCCTCACGGCGCTTTATGGCGGCTGGATTAAGCGCATGGCGCTATTGCTGAAAGCGCGCATGCCGTGGGCAGAGCTGGATGAGTTGCTGCAATGGGGTGCCATTGGCATGATGGAGGCGCTGCAGCGCTTTGACGTCAGTCATGGTGTCACCTTCCAGGGTTTCGCGGCACGGCGCATTCGCGGCGCGATGATTGATGGATTGCGGCGTGAAGGTTCGCGCCGCAGGGGCGAGACCGTTTTTGATGCGGATGACGTGGAGCACGCGGCGCTGGAAAACGGAATGGCGCCGGAAGACCCGCTTGCCCTGCTTACCAGCGCGAATAACCGCGACCTTCTGATTGCTGCACTGAAGACTTTACCCAAGCTCGAATACCAGATTCTCGCCATGCATTTTTACGACGAGATGAACAACCGTGAAATCGCGGCGATTCTCGATATGTCGGAGGGTTATGCCTCGCGCCTGCGGAAACGCGCGCTGGAGAGCCTCGCCATTACCATTAACGCTGCTCACAAGGGAAATATGGTATTATGACCAGCCTGCTCGGCGTTCTGCTTGGTTTTTTGTGTATTATTGGCGGCGCACTCACCGATCATGTGCCGCTTTCCTCGCTCTTGAACCTTACGGCCTTCATCATCGTGCTGTGCGGTTCCTTTGCCGCGGGCATGGTGCATTTCGGGATTGGTTCGCTTTTGAGCGGGCTTAAATCAGTCTTATGGCTCGCCAAGCCGCCACGGGTGGACCTGCAAAAATTCATTAATCAAGTGGCGGAATGGTCCACGCTCGCACGCAGCCAGGGTACGCTGGCGCTGGAGAATGTGATCCCCGAAGTTCAAGATCCGTTCCAGCGCCAGGGGCTGCAGATGATCGTTGACAATACCTCGCCGGAGGATTTTGGCGCCATTCTTGGTGTTATGGAAGATAAAATTGGCCGCACCCAGGGGGTGGCGGGCGAGGTGTGGGAGGCGTTGGGCGGCTATTCTCCGACGATTGGCGTGATGGGCGCCGTGTTGGGGCTGATTCACGTGATGATGCGGCTCGATCATCCATCCGAGCTAGGCGAGGGGATCGCCACCGCTTTTATTGCCACCGTTTATGGCGTGGGGTTTGCCAACCTTGTCGCATTGCCGCTGGGGGCCAAGCTAAAGCACCTGGCCAAGGAGCTGGAGCGCGAGCGCCATGTCATTATTCAGGGTTTCATGCTGCTGGCAGAGGGTAAGCCGGGCATTGTCATCAGGCAAAATCTGCAGAGCTTTTTGGAGCATGACAAGCAGACTGCCAAGGATGGCGGCGGCGAAGAGCCGGATGCCATTACACAGCCGGCGGAATAAGAAGGAAGCAAGCCATGACGTCACATCCGGGATTTCCTGGGCGCAAGAAAGAGCCTGAAAAGCATGCCAACCATGAGCGCTGGATAATTTCATATGCCGATCTTCTGACCCTTCTGCTTGCCACGTTCGTTGTGCTGTACGCTTCGTCCTCGCGCAATAAACACAAGGAAGACGCGATAGCCATGTCTTTCATTCAAGCCTTCCATGGTACTCCGCCGTCCGTTCTCACGGCTAAGCCAACGGGGTCTCAGGGGGTGCTGCGGCATCAGCCTTCGCCTATCCCCAAGCCGGCAGAGGCGCCGGGCTCTAAATTGCCGCATGATGTGGCGCGGCAAATGGCGCAGTCGATGAAGACATTGCAGGAATTGCAGCTCAGGCTTGAGCAGCTCTTTCAACCGCTTATCGACAAACACGAGGTTACCATTACCAACGCGCCGCTTACCCTCACAATCCAGCTTGATGCGTCGGTCTTGTTTCCATCGGGAGAGGCCATCCTAAAGCCCGAGGCTGTGGCGCTGTTCAAGAAGGTGGCGGCTGGGCTGGTGAAATTGCCGCCCAACTTCAGAATTGTGGTGCAGGGTTATACTGATAATCAGCCAATCGATACGCCGCAATTCCCTTCCAACTGGTCGCTTTCGGCGGAGCGTTCCGTTTCGGTTGTACAAATTTTGACCGCATCAGGTGTGCCGGGCGGGCAAGAGGCGGCGGAGGGGTTTGGTGCGTTCGTGCCCGTGGCAAGCAATGCCACCGCAGCCGGGCGGGCGCAGAACCGGCGTGTGGTGGTTGTGGTGCATGCGCCGGTGCCGGGTGAGGCAGGCAGCGTGCCCGCAACCCCCTTGCCAGCGGCGGCGTTACCAGAAACAGCGGTGAAGCATTAGGAGCGTGCCATGGTGAAAGCAGCAAAATCGCACAAAATTCTTAACCCTTTCATGCTTACATTCGCGGCCATGGCGGGATGGGCGGCGCTGCACGAACCGGCAGGCTTTACGCTGGCCAGTGCTGGGGTATGGGCGTGCGGCGCCGTCACCGTGGCGTTTCTCGCCCGCGCGGCGCTGGCATTGCTTGCGCCCTTGCTCAACGTTCTTGGTGTGCTCTTCTCTCGTGCCTTGAAAACCAGACGTTACGATGGAGTTGAATCATGAGCTTTGTCACCCTCTCCCGCACCAAGGCATTCGTGCAGAGCGTATTGTCGCAAGACGCTGCTGAAATAGCCGCGCAGGAAGCCGGGATTGCAAGGCGCGTCCGTCAGGAGGTAACGAAGTTGCGCGATGCGGCTGAAGCCGAGGCGCAAGCGGCGGGCATGGCCGCGGCACAGGCCGCCATGGCACCGCGCCTTGCGGCGCTGGAAACCGCCATAGCCGTGTTGCAAGAGGCTTGCACGCAACTTGCCGCGCCGCTCGCGCGCAAAGAGCGTGATCTGGCCGGGCTGGCCGTGGAGCTGGCCTATGTGCTCGCCAGCCATATTTGCCTGGGTGCGGAGGGAGGCACGGAAGCCGCGTTGCAAGGGCTGGTGGACAAGCTGCTGGACGAGGCGGCGGCTGAACGAAGTGCCCGCCAGCTTGTGCGGCTGCGGCTCAACCCTGCAGCGCTGCCGCTGCTTGAAACCCGCATCGCGCCGGAAGCTGCCGAACTCGTCGCGGATGAAAAAATCGCGCCTGGCGGTGCAATGGTGGAAATTGTTTCGAGAGAAGGCGATCCGGTGGACAAGGTGGAGTGGGACGCCACGCTGCATGGCCGCCTTGCGGCCGTGCGTGTGGCCCTGGGGCTGCCTGGCGAGGAACCGGCGCCATGATTTCCACCCCCCATATATGTGCCATGGCGCGGGAGCGTGTGCAGGCGGCGCTGACCACAAACCCGGTGCGGCGCTACGGCCGCATTGTGCGTTCCAATGGCGAGGTGCTTCACGCCTCCGGTATTCGCGCGCCAGTGGGCGCACGGTGCCTTATCGAAATGGAGCACGGCCCGGCCCTGACGGCGGAAGTGGTTGGTTTTGAGGCTGGTGCCCTGCTGGTGATGCCCGAACAGGGCACGCGCGGTGTTGCGCGCGGCGCGCGCGTGCATGTTGCAAATGGCGGCGCGGCGCCGCTAATGGGCATGTGCCTGCTTGGCCGCGTGCTGGATGCGCGCGGGCAGCCGCTGGATGCCCTGCCGCAACCCGGCGCGTCTCACCCCTGGCCGTTGCTAGGCGTCACCATCAATCCCATGGCGCGGCAGCGCATCGTGCAACCTTTCGATTGCGGCATACGCGCCATCAACGCTTTGGCGGTACTTGGGCGCGGTATGCGTGTGGGGCTGTTCGCCGGTTCTGGTGTGGGCAAAACCACGCTGCTGGGCATGATGGCGCGCCACGCGCGGGCCGATGTGGTGGTGGTGGGCATGATTGGCGAGCGTGGCCGCGAGATCCGTGAATTCATCGAGGACCATATCGGCACCGCCCGCCCGCGCACCGTGGTTATTGCCTCTCCGGCCGATGATACCGCGCTGGGCCGCGTGCACGGCGCCTACCGTGCGGCGGCGGCGGCGGAATTCTTCCGCGCCCAGGGCAAGCATGTGCTGCTGGTGGTGGACAGCCTGACGCGCCTGGCCATGGGGTTGCGCGAAATCGGGCTGGCCGCTGGCGAGCCGCCCGCCACCAAGGGCTACCCGCCTTCCGTGTTCGGCGCGCTGGCCGCCTATGTGGAGCGTGCGGGTAATGGCGCCACGGGGCAGGGCTCCATAACCGCCATTTACACCGTGCTGGTGGAGGGTGACGATCATGTGGGCGATCCGGTGGCGGATGCGGCCCGCTCAGTGCTCGATGGGCATATCGTGCTTTCCCGTGCGCTGACGGAAGCAGCAATTTATCCGCCCATCGACATCACCGCCTCGCTTTCGCGTCCCATGCCGTCTCTGGTGAGTGCCGGGCATTTGCAAAACGCGGCGCGAGTCCGCGCGCTTTGGGCGCGCCGTGGCGAGAAGCAGGATATTATCGACCTTGGCGCCTATGCGCCGGGGCGCGACAAATTACTGGACGAGGCCTTGCGCCGCGCTCCCGCCATTGAGGCTCTGTTGCGCCAGGATGCACACGAATATGCCGGGTTGAGCGCAGGCGAGGCGGCCCTGGCCGCCGTGCTGGCGGAAACCGTGCCATGAAGCCGCGCAACCTGACGAGGCTGGATATTCTGGCCGCGGCGCGTGAGGCACGTTTGCAGGAGAGCCTGCGGCGCCAAACCGCCATATTGGCGCAAGGCGAGGCGCAGTGCGGAATTTTGTCGGCCTATCAGGAGCGCCTGACGGAAAGCTGGCGGGATGGCACGGTGCTGCCCGCCGCCCAGGCGCGCCGTGCCAGCCAGTTTGCCGAGGGCGCGGCGGCGGCGGCGGCGCAAATCGAAGCCGCCCAGGCCATGGCTGGCGCGCAGATGCAACAGGATGCGGCGGCTCTGGCGCAGTTAAGCACATACAGGCGCAATTTGGCGGAACGGTTGCGCGCCGCCTCCCGCGCCGGGGCAGAGGCCGCCGAGCGTAAGGCCGAGCGGGACCGGCCCTGGCGACGTTTATAGCTTATTGCGCGGAAATTTTTTGGCTCACCTGAAGGAGCGCTTCATGGATCTCAGTTTCTACTCCAACTTTTCCAATTCGCTGGCGGCGCAGGAGGCGCAGATTAACAATCTGCAGCAGCAAATTTCCAGCGGCCTCTCGGTGCAAACGCCGGACCAGAACCCTGGTGCGTACGAATCCGCCGCGCTTGCAACGGACCAGGTGAGCCGTCTTGCCAACGACAATAACACGCAAGCCTCCATCCAAGTGCAGCTTGGCTCGGCCAATAACGCCTATAGCTCGATGATGGGTTTGCTGAATAACGTGCAGAGCATTGTTGAGCAGGCGTTGAACGGTACAACCAACAGCCAGAACATGAATGCATTGGCGGGGCAGGTGAACAGCGCGCTGCAGCAAATGGTCGCGCTGGGCAACACCACCGCGCCCAACGGCACCTATCTGTTCGGCGGCTCGCGCGGCCAGCTTGCGCCGTTTCAGCCAAATTCCAGCGGCAATATCGTCTACTATGGCGATGCCGCCAGCTCCCAGGCCAGTATTGGCGAGGCCTCCACCGCCAGCACCATTGCCAATGGCACTGTGTTCATCTCGGCCTTACAGGGAGATGGTGTGGGTGCCGTAACCGCCAGCAGCGCCAATACCGGTACTGGCCAGGTTATACCCGATGGCGTTGTGAATGCCACGGCGGCGGATGCGTTCCAGCAAGGCAATACGCCCATTACCATCACATTTAGCGCGGGCGGCAGCTATAGCGCCACGCAAGGCGGCAGCACCATCGCCACGGGCACGCTTAGCACCACCCCGGGCAGCAGCGGCACCAGCGTGCAGCTTGCCGGTGTCGAATACAGCATCACCGGCTCCCCCTCCAGCGGAGACAGTTTTTCTATCGCGCCTGCGCGCACGCAATCAGTGTTCTCGCTGCTGAAGACTGTCTATACAGCCTTGTCCACTGCCGGTGGCACGCAGGCGCAGGTGGCCCAAACCAGCCAGGTTCTCAACCAGAGCCTCGCCGGCATCACACAATACCAGCAGGTGGTTACCTCGGCCCAGGCGCAAAATGGCGTGACGCTGGAGGCGCTCGCCAATACCGGTACCGGCAATAACAACCAATCCACCGAGGCGCAGACCAACATCAACAACGCTACCGCCGTTAACACGCCCGTTGCCATCGCCTCGCTCGACCAGACCATGACCGCATTGCAGGCGGCCATGAAGACGTTTGGCGCCGTGCAGGGGCTCAGCCTGTTCAACTATATTTAAGGGAGCCGCATCATGCCGGATGCCATTTTCATTGTTGGCTATTACCGTAGCGGCACGTCCGCCCTGTCGGGCGCGCTTGCGCGCGCGGGTGTTAAATTTTATAACGAAGCCGACCCGAATGAGCACAATCCATTAGGTTTCTATGAAATTCCTGAACTGATCGAGTTCGACGTGGAGCTGTTCAACAAGCTCGGCGTGGATTGGACGGATGTGCGTGGTCTGCCGCCGGGCTGGGCGCAGCGTGCCGATCTCGGCACAATGCTGACCAAGCTGGATGAGATTCTGCGCCGCCGTTTCACGGGCGAGGACCGGCTCTGGGGCCTTAAGCATCCGCATCTTTGCCGCACCTTGCCGCTGTACGAGCGGGCGGTGCGCCAAGCCGGGCACAAGCCGCATGTGGTGCATATTTTTCGCGACCCCTGGACGGCGGCGGCCAGCCAGAGCCTGAAAAACGGCCTCTCGCGCGCCCATGCGCTGCTGCTGTGGATGAGCTACGTGACCAATGCCGAGATGCAGGCGCGGCATTTACCCCGCACATGGCTTACCTACCAGGAATTACTGGCGGATCCCGCCGCGCAGCTTGCCCGGCTGGGGCGGGAATTGCAGTTGCGGCTTGGCAGCGCGCAAGGGCTGGTTGAGGCTGCCGCCTACCTCACCGGCCAGCTCAACCGCTCCCAGCCTCTGCCACGGGCCGATTTGTGCCGCCCGCTCGCGCATTTGGTACAGCAAACCTGGGACGCGATTTGCCAGCGCAAACTCAGCCCGGCCTTGTGGGATGGTTTCGCGGCAGAGACGGCTGACCTGGCCGGGTTTCTTACCGAAATCGGCGCCAGCCGCGGCCGTGTCATTCCAGCACTGGGCGGTTCGTTCGCGCCGCCCGCCACCACCGGGGGCATGTCTGCCGCCGGCATACGCCCCCCCGAGCGCACCGACGAAGGCGCACAGGCAAGGTTGCGGGCGTTGCAGGCTGAGGCGGGGGCGTTACCGCGCCTCTGCGTCATCATCGCCGCCCCGCGCGGCCGCGCCGCCGCCGTTAATGGCACGCTGGAATCGCTGAACGCGCAATGGTTCAAACCCGCCACCATCCGCATTCTCGCCGCCGAGGAAGTGGCCATTGAAGGCATCACCACCATTGCCGTGCCAGCGGAGCCAGAGGCCGCCACGCGCATGGCCTGCGCCGAGCTTAACCGGCAAGCGCGTGAAGCGGATTATGTCGCCATCATCAATGCGGGCGATACGGTGGCGCCAGATGCCTGCCTGCGCTTTGCCCTTGCCGCCAAGGCGGAAGACGCCGCCATGCTGTATTGCGACGAGATTGTACCGCGCGCGGGTGGGGCCTGGGTGCGGCATAAGCCGGGCTGGGATGTCACGCGCCTGCGCCAGGCCGCCTATATTGGCGATTGGGTGTGGTATCGCGGCGCCGATGTGCTGCGCGCCGGGGGCTTCAACCCCAACCGCGCCGGGGCCGAGGAATATGACATGCAGCTCCACATGGCGGAGCTGGGCGCCAAGGTGGCGCGCGTGCCGGAAGCCCTGTTCACCCGCTGCGCCGGGAGCCAGCGCGATGTTATACCAACCGATATTTTCTGCGCCCGCGCGGCATCATCGCTGAAGGAGCATCTGGAGCGCATAAACCTGCCAGCCGCGGTGCAAAGCCGCCAGCATCCCGGCCTGTTCCACCATGTGCGCACCATCCGGGATCCTGGCACCACCATAGTGCTGCTGTGCGATGGTGCGGAGATTCCAGCCGTCGATGCCTGGCTTACCGCGCTGCTCACGGGCGAGGCGTTGAGCGGCCCCATCATTCTTGCGGGGGCGGCGCTCAGCCCGTCCATGCAGGCTTATCTCACCGCCGTCACCCAACAGGCCGAGACGCTGGAAGGTAAGGTGCTGGCGGTGGCGCCGGCGCCGGAGCTGGGCTTTGCCCAGGTGCTGGAACGGGCTGTTGCCATGGTGGCCACACCGCATCTGGCCATTCTCGATGCCCGTGCCCGCCCTGCCGAGTCCAACTGGGCGCAATTGTTGCGCACGCGCCTGGCCAGCCCGGAGGTGGCCATGGCGGGCGGAAGAACGCTGGTGCTCACCGGGCCAGAGCCGCGCCAGGCCGTGGTGCATGGCCCCATCGTTATTGGCGCCGATACCAGAATGGGTGCCGGGCACAGGGCGGATGACCCTGGCCCGGGCGGCTGGCTGCTGGTGGACCAGGAGGCAAGCGCCCTGGCGCCGCCCGGCCTGCTGGCGCGCACCCAGGCGCTGCAGGGCTGCACTTTCCCGCTGCTGGAGGGCGATGCGCTATGGACCGATCTGGGCGCGCAATTGCGGGCCGCGGGCGGCAAGCTGGTCTGGACGCCCGATGCCTCCTTTTTTGCCCCGCCGGAGGTGGCCCAAATTGACCATGGCAATACCTTCCGCAACGGCACGGCGGCGGCACAGGCGTTGCCCTGGGCCGACCCGTATCACCACCCCGCTTTGTCGCTGCATGGCAATTTGCTGAGTACCGAAGCGCGCACCGGCCTGTTCCGCTCTACCCCGCCCGACCCGCTAAGCCTGCTGGTCAGCGGCGAGCCCCTCACCGGCATGCCGGTGCTCAACGCCGCCCGCGCCCTGCGCCGTGCCGGGCTGGCCGAGGCCGATTGGGTGCCGGACCTGCCTGGCGCCGCCGATCTTGGCCGCCGTGCCCCGGTATGCTGGGTGCGTGTCAACCCGCAGCGTGCTCCGCGCCCGTACAGCCCGGCTTATACCGCCATCTACACCCAGGTTCCGGCGCAAGAGGCGCTGCCCGCGCTGAGCCAGGCTGGCGCTGTTTATGCCACCTCGCCGGGGCTGGTCACACAGCTTCGCCGCCTGGGTGGCGAGGCCAAGCCGGTTTCGCTCTGGCGCCCGGCGCTCAGCCCGCGCATCTGGCAGGAACTTACCTTTGGCACGGGGTTGAACACCAAGCCGCGCGTGCTGTGGTTCGATGAAGGCATCGCCCCGCCCTGGCTGGCCGATCTCATCAACGGCACGCTGGAGATTGCCTCCTGGATCGTGGTTGAGCGCAAGGGCGCGGGTTATGCCGGATCGGTGGCACGCATCGGCATGCAGGAATCGGAGTTTGCCTGGGCGCAAACCATGGCGGAGCTGGGGCCGCAGATCATGATCCGCCCGGCTGCCGCAGCCACCCATGCCGACCATTACCCCGCCCTCATTGCCGCCGCCGCGGGCTGCCGTTTGCTGGTGGATGAGCGGCTGGACACGCCACCCAGCCTGGGCGCCCTGGCCCTGCCGCCGCGCGCCAATGCCTGGGGCGAGGCACTGAAAGGCGCCATTACCGGGCTGCAGGCCACGCTGGAGCAGGGCGCCACCACCCGTGCCGCCGCCCTTGCCCTGCCGGGGCTGGAAGATGCGCCGCCGCCATGGCTCGGCTTGCCCGTGGCCCCGCAAGCGGGCAGCGCGGCTTACCAGAGTGCCGCCGAATGACCCCGCGCCGCGCCGCGCTGCTGGCGGCCGGTGCCATCTGGCCGGGCTATGCCTTGGCCGGGCAGCCGCCAGCAGGGCAGGGGGCTGCGCCAATGCAAAAACCGGCGGCGGTGGCGCAGGCGGTGCGGCAGGCGGCGCAGGCCCTGGCGCCCAGCGGGGCCACACTCAGCCTTGGCCCCGTTACCGGCGCCCGCTTTATGCGCGCCTGCCCCGCCCCGCTGGATGTGAGCATGAGCGGCATAACCCCCTACGAGCAGGCCACGGTGCATTGCCCGGCCCTGGGCTGGACGCTGTATGTCACCGTCACCGTTATGCAGCGCGAGGCCGTGGTGGTCGCGGCACGGCCCATTATCCCTGGCAAGCCGCTCACGGCGGACGACCTCAAACTCGTCACCCTGCCAGTGCAGCAATTCGCTGGCCGCCAGGTATATTTCGGCACATCCCAGCTCATTGGCGCCACGCCCGACATGGCGCTGGCCGCGGGCGTGCCCATTACCGCCGATGCCGTGCAGGCGCCCATTATGGTGAAGGCCGGGCAGACCGTGACGGTAAACGTGCAAAGCGGCGATGTGCTGCTCACGCTCGATGCCACGGCGGAGCAGACAGGCCGCATCGGCGACACGATTTTGCTGCTCAACCCCGCCACGGGCCGCCGCTTTACCGCGCAGGTTACGGCAGGCGGCGTGGAGCTGCGCCTGCAATGACGGAAAGCGCCGCGAATTAAAATGGCATTGCCAGGCAAACTTCCCGCCCCCGGGCCGAATTAAGGGGTACGGCAACCACAACCAAGGAGTTCGATATGTCGGCCGTCGGTTCTATCCTTACCAATAGCGGCGCTTTGCAGGCGCTCAATTCCATCGCGAACACCACCTCGACCAACAGCAATCTGGAAGCGCAGCTTTCCAGCGGCCTGTCGATCAACTCGCCCTCCAACAATCCGGCCGGCTATATTACCGCGCAGGGCTTCACCTCGCAGCTCAATGGCATCACCCAGGCCGTTTCCAATGCCAACCAGGGTGTCTCTTTGCTGCAAACGGCGCAGGGCGCCATCACCCAGCAGATTGGCGTTGTACAGCAGCTCAACTCCATTGCCGTGCAGGCCGCCAACGGCACGCAAACCCCGGCGGAATCGCAGTCTCTGCAAAATCTGGTCGGGCAGCTCGTCGGCCAGGTGAACACCATCGCGAACCAGACGCAGTTCAACAATATCAGCCTGCTCAATGGCAGCTTCTCCGGCGTGCAGTTCCAGGTGGGCGCCAATGAGGGGCAGACCATGAGCCTCTCCATCGGCAACCTTGCCGCCTCGGCCATTGGCATGAACGCCTCCACCGTATCTGGCACCACCGTGTACGGCACCAACGTCAAATCCACTTCGGCGGCGCTTACGCTGGCGGCTTCGGCGGCCAAAATTGCGTCCGGCGGGGCTGGCAAGTTCAGCACCACCGGCTCGCTCGCCGTTACCGGCGCCAATGGCGGCCAGGCCAAGGTGGCTATCTCCAAGGCTCAGGAATCCGCTGCCTCGCTGGCCTCGGCCATTAATGGCGTGTCTGGCACCACGGGCGTGCAGGCGCAGGCCACCACCACCATCACGCTGGCCATGGGCACGGCTGGCACGGGTGCGGGCTATAGCTTCAACATTCAGGCCGGCAAGGGTTCTGGCGGCACCAACGGCTCGGGCATTGGCACCAAGCAGGCCATTAATGCCTCGTCCGCCTCGCAGATTGTCAGCCAGATCAATGGCCAGTCCTCCACCAGCGGTATTGTTGCCGCGCTCGATACAAACGGCAATGTCACGCTGACACAGACCTCCGGCTACAACATCAACATCACGGGTATGAGCTCCGGCTCCATGAAAACCGTTGGCACCACGGCCAGCACCATCAAAACAGGCGCGGGCACGGCTTCGGCGGTCATTCAGGGGCAGGTGCAGTTCCAGTCTTCCGGTGCCTTCAGCGTGGGCAATGCTGGCAATATCGGCTTGTCCATCAAGTCCGGCCTTACGTCGCTATCCTCCGTCAATGTTTCCACCACGGCGGGTGCCAACACGGCCATCAATGTGGTCAAATACGCCCTTGGCGCGCTCAACAACCAGGGCGGCCAGCTTGGCGCCGTGCAGCAGGCGTTGACGGCGAACATCAACAACCTCAACACCACCTCGCAGAATCTTACCACCGCCCTGGGCGTGGTGCAGGATGCCAACATCCCCGCGGTCAGCAATCAGCTCACCGAGGCGCAGATTCAGGCGCAATCCGGCGTGGCCGCGCTCAAATCCTCCACCACGCTGCAGCAGAGCTATCTCTCGCTGCTGCCGTAAGGTCTTCAAACCAGGCCGGTGTAAGCTCCGGCCTGGTTTCCCGCATCATGACTTGAATTTTCTGGAAAGCCGCCGCCATGACAAGTGTCAGTACCCTCGGCTCCTCGCAAATATCCACGGAAATTGCCACTGTCGAAGCGCGCCTGCAGGCGCCCATCACCTCGCTTAAATCGCAAATCACCACCGAGCAGGCTGATATTTCCGCATGGGGCGCGATCAGCGGCGCGGTGTCTTCCCTGTCGCAGGCATTGTCCAACATCAAGGATGTCGCCTCCATCAACAGCCGCTCGGTCAGCACGTCGGATAACACCAAAATCACCGCCACCGCTGGCAACAGCGCTACCGCGGGCACATATAATTTCACCAATATCGCGCTGGCCAAATCGCAAGAGATTTATTCCAGCCTGCTCGCTTCGGGTGGCACCACGCTATCGGGCGGGGCGGGGACCATGGTGTTTTCCCTCAAAAACGGTCAGAGCGAAACGGTTTCCATCGGCTCGGGCAGCCTCACCCTTAACGGCGTTGCGGCTGCCATCAACAAGCAAGGCGGGCCGGTGCAGGCCAGTGTTGTGGGCACCAAGGCCGGATCCAGGCTGGTGCTGAAAGGCAGCGCCACGGGCAGTTCCGCCGCTTTCAACGTGTCGGGCACTGGCGCGCTGACGCAGTTTAACTACAACCCGTCCTCGGCTCATACGGGCGAAACCCTGGCCCAGGCCGCGGGCGATGCGTCCCTCACGCTCAACGGCATTCCCATTACCAGCACCACCAACACGTTGGGCAGCGCCGTTGCGGGCGTCACGATTTCGCTGGCCGGGTCTGGCAATGCCTCGGTCTCGGTGTCGTCCTCGCCCACCAACCTGTCCAGCTCCGTGCAGGCCGTGGCCACGGGGCTGAATGCCGCCATTGCCACCATCGCCAAGGAAACCAAATATGTGCCCCCCAGCTCTGGTGCCAGCGCCAGCTCCGCCAAGTCTGGCCCGTTATTGGGCAACTACTCGGCAACATCGCTGAAGAACGACCTGGTTTCCGCCGTTAGCGGGCTTATGGCCAGTGGTGTTTCCGCCGGCGCGGCCGGCTTGTCGGTCAGCGGCTCTGGCACCATCAGCTTCAACGCCACCAGCTTTGCCAGCGAATATGCGCAAAACCCAAATGCGGTGCAAAAGCTGGTCACCGATCTTTACACCAAGCTCAACGGCATAACCACCGGCGCCATTGGCGCGGCCAGCGGCTCCTCCAAGGGCGTGCATGTGGCGGCCACCACGGGCTTCATCAGCGCCGCCACGGCCTCGCTTAACGCATCGGTCAGTTCCATAGATAGTCAGATCACTCAAATTCAGAAGCAAAATGCCGCCCAGCTTAAAATTCTGGCGCAACAATATACAGCGGCTGAAAGCACGGCCTATAAGGCGTCCATCAGCCAGAGCTATCTCAGCATTTTCCTGGGCGGCAGCTCTAACTCGTCCGGCTAGGCCGTGGCTGTAATTTCAGGGGACAATCATGAACGGCAGCGAATTGATTAACACCTATCGGGCCAGCATGTTTGACGGTGAAGCCGATATGGATTGGCTGCGCCAGGGCTGGCGCGCCTTGCGCCATTATGGCCGCCGCGCCCGCGCTGCCATCGAGGCGGGTGATGCTGTAACCAAGGCCGTGATGATTGCCCGCGCCGACGAGTTACTGACCGTTATGAGCGGCATACTCAACACAACGGAAGGCAATACGCTTGGCACCGCGCTGATGACGATTTATTCCGCCTTGCGTTTTACGCTGTTGCGCGCCAATACAGAAAGCAGCATCGCCGCGCTGGAGGATTACGAGGCAGCATTGGCGATCCTCGACCGGGATATGATGAAATCGTCTGAAAGCGTGTTAGCCGCATGAGCAATACCATCCGCCCACTCACCCAGCCGAATATGCCCGAAACACCCGGCAGCCAGCCCAGTATTGCCGGTGGTGCCGCAACGCCCCCGCAGGCAGCCCCGGCGCAAACCGATTCCGTTACGTTGAGCCGGGCCGCGCAATCGGGCGCCGCGCTGCTGGGTAGCGCGCAGAGCGCATCGGGCATCGACCAGAATGCGGTGGCCGCCATCCGTGCCCAGCTTGCCAATGGCAGCTATAATGTCTCGCCTGAAAATCTTGCCCAGGCCATCGCCACCGTGCTGAAAGAAACCAAATCATGAGCATTGCCGGGCAGTTCCGTAATATCTCCCCCGGCGATGCCGCCAGCACGGGCCTGCCGCCTTTGGGTCATTCGCCCGTTGGCCCCGTGCTGCGCCATGGGCTGGAGCTTATCGAAGATCTTTCGCGCAAACTGCACCGGTTGGACGCGCTGATGCTCACCGGCAAGCCCAACGATATTTCCGACGCCGCGGCCAGCATAGAAGCAGCCTTGCAAGAGGCCACGCCTGTTTTTGCCGCGTTGACCGATACAATGGGCCGCTTAGGGGCTTGTAACCTCACCGCCGCTGCCGCGCAGCTGCGCCAGATAGAACAGCAGGATGCCGCCAGCCTGGCCGAAGCCCTACGCGCCGCCCTGGCACGCTTTGCCAAAAAATCCGTCTCGGCCAACCGCCGCGCCCAGCAGCTTAATCGCGGGCTTAACGCCGCGCTTAAATCGCTACAGGCCCTTGGTGTGCAGGAAAGCGGGCGGCTGATCGCCGAAGCCTGACACGCCACTAAAAATCCGGCCGCCACCCCTTAAATTACGATTCAGCAACGGCAGGCGGTTGACCTCCAGGAACATAACCAGACATGGGAATTTTACGCGGATGGCGGCGGACCCCATTTCCATTCCTGGCAGGAACCATCAGACCTCATCTGATTCAACGCGCCGAACTCAGCGCAGCGCTGGATGTGGCCGGCTCTCAATTAATGAAGTAGAGCGCGATTCAGACTTTCGAATCGCGCGCAAAGCGAGCGTATCTCAAATCATCGCGCTTTAAGGGCGCGCCCACAATCCTTCAAATCGGCAACGCTCCATCCTTCATCCGCTCCATGGCAAAGCGTGACGACACATTCCGCAGCGGCACGGCGGCGATGAGTTTGCGGTAGAACGCATCATAGGCGGCAATATCGGGCACCACGACGTGCAGCAGGTAATCCACATCGCCGCTCATGCGCCAGGCGCCGACAATTTCGGGCGTGGTGGCGATGGCCTCGGCGAAGCGGGCGAGCCAGCCGGCGGAGTGGTCGGCGGTTTCCACCGAGACGAACACGGAGACGGGCAGGCCGAGCTTGTCGGCATCCAGCACCGCGATGCGGGCCTTGATGATGCCGGTTTCCTCCATGCGCTTGATGCGCTTCCAGCACGGCGTGGCGGTCAGGCCCACCTTGTCGGCAATGTCGTTCAGCGACAGCGATGCGTCGCTGGCCAGAAGGCGGAGGATGGCGCGGTCTATATTGTCAAGTTCGGTCATGGCAGGCACCAATCTCGGGTTGTGTGGCGTGATATTGCGGCGGGGTGGGATTTAGGCTACAGGGTTTGCCGGGTCACGCCCCCCCACCGGGGCGCTTTTCTTCTGTAAGGGAGAGTTTTCATGGCAGATTTTTCTCTGGCCGCCAAGCCTGCGGCCCGTCCCCAGAATGCTAATTTTTCGTCTGGCCCTTGCGCCAAGCGCCCTGGCTTTACCCTGGCGGCGCTGGAAGGCGCTGCCTTGGGCCGCAGCCACCGCGCCAAAGGCCCCAAGGCCAAGCTGGCCGAGGTAATCACCCGCTCCAAGGCGATTCTCGGCATGCCGGAAGATTGGCGCCTGGGCATCGTGCCGGCCTCAGACACGGGCGCGGTGGAGATGGCGCTGTGGTCCCTGCTGGGTGCGCGCCCGGTGGATGTGCTGGCGCATGAGAGCTTTTCCGAGGCCTGGGCGACCGATGTGGTCAAGCAGCTCAAGCTGGCAGATGCCCGCGTTATAAAGGCCGATTACGGCAAGCTGCCCGATGTGGCGGCCATTGATTTCAGCCATGACGTGGTGCTGGCCTGGAATGGCACGACCTCCGGCGTGCGCTTCCCCAATGGCGATTTCATTCCGGCTGACCGTGAAGGCTTGGTGATAGCCGATTCCACCTCCGCCGCCTTTGCCATGGCACTGCCGTGGGAGAAGCTGGATGTGGTGACCTGGAGCTGGCAGAAAGTGCTGGGTGGCGAGGGCGGGCATGGTATGCTGGCGCTCAGCCCCCGCGCCGTGGAGCGGCTGCTGAGCCATAAGCCCGCCTGGCCGCTGCCGAAAATTTTCCGCCTGACCTCCGGCGGCAAGCTGAGCGAAGGCATTTTCGTGGGCGAGACCATCAACACGCCCTCGATGCTGTGCGTGGAAGATGCGCTGGACGGGCTGCGCTGGGCCGAGAGCGTTGGCGGGCTGAAGGGGCTGATTGCGCGCTCCGAAGCCAATTTGAAGGCCATTGCCGATTGGGTTGAGGGCAATGAACGCGTGCGGTTTTTGGCTGAAAAGGCCGAGACGCGCTCCTGCACGTCCATCTGCCTTGTTATCGGCGCACCCTGGTTCAAGGCGCTTGATGCCGAGGGCCAGGCCAAGGCTGCCAAGGATGTGGCTTCGCTCCTGGAGAAAGAGAATGTGGCGCTGGATGCGGGTGCCTACCGCGACGCGCCGCCGGGCCTGCGCATTTGGGGCGGAGCGACGGTGGAGACGAGCAACATTGCCGCGCTGCTGCCGTGGGTTGATTACGCTATCGACGCGGTTGCGCCGAAGTCAAAGTAAGCTGGATCGCTTCGCTGCGCTCGCAATGACGGGGCGTCGGCGCTTCTGTAGCCTGAAGTCATAAAATTTTTGCGCCGTTTTTTACAAAAAGCGGCCCTTTCTCAGGGATGTTAAACGCAATGGTCAAAGTTCTTATCAGCGACAAGCTGTCGCCCGCCGCCATCGAGATTTTCAAGGAACGTGGCGTTGAAGTTGACGTGAAGACCGGCCTCAGCCCCGCTGAGCTGCGCGAGATTATCGGCCAGTATGACGGTCTTGCCATCCGCTCCGCCACCAAGGTGACGAAGGAAGTGCTGGATGTGGCCACGCATTTGAAGGTGGTGGGCCGCGCCGGCATTGGTGTGGATAATGTGGATGTGAAGAGTGCCACCTCGCGCGGCGTGGTGGTGATGAACACACCGCATGGCAATGCCATTACCACGGCGGAACATGCCATCGCCATGATGTTCGCCCTCGCCCGCCAGTTGCCGGAGGCCTCGGCCTCTACCAAGGCTGGCAAGTGGGAGAAGAACCGCTTCATGGGTGTGGAAGTTACCGCCAAGACGCTAGGGCTGATCGGCTGCGGCAATATCGGCTCCATCGTGGCGGACCGCGCCGTGGGGCTGAAAATGAAGGTGCTGGCCTACGATCCGTTTTTGACCGAAGCCCGCGCCGTGGAGCTGGGGGTGGAGAAGGCGGATCTGGATACCATCTTCGCCCGTGCCGACTTCATTACGGTGCACACGCCGCTGATTGATGCCACGCGCAACATCATCTCGCGCGAGGCCATCGCCAAGATGAAGAAGGGCGTGCGCATCATCAACTGCGCGCGCGGCGGGCTGGTGGACGAGGCGGCGTTGTACGACGCGCTGAAATCCGGCCATGTGGCGGGTGCCGGGCTGGATGTGTTCGAGGTTGAACCGGCGACCAATTCTCCGCTGTTCGAGCTGGAAAACGTGGTCTGCACCCCGCATCTGGGCGCTGCCACCATGGAGGCGCAGGAAAATGTGGCGCTGCAGGTGGCTGAGCAGATTTCGGACTTTCTGCTCACCGGTTCGGTGACCAATGCCATTAACATGCCAAGCGTGACCGCCGAGGAAGCGCCGCGCCTGCGCCCCTATATGGACCTTTGCCGCCTGCTGGGCGCTTTTGCCGGGCAGCTTACCCGCGCGCAGGATGGGGTGATTAAGCGTATTCTGGTGGAATACGAGGGCACAGCCGCGCCCCTGAACCACCGGCCGTTGAACGCCGCCGCGCTGGCCGGGCTGCTGGCGCCGGTGATGGAAGGGGTGAACATGGTGAACGCCCCGGTGCTGGCGCGTGACCATGGCATTGAAGTGGCGGAAGCCTCCACCGACCGCACGGGCGATTACCAGAGCCTGGTGCGTATTTCCGTAACCACCGAGAAGGGCACGCGCGCCGTGGCGGGGTCGCTCATCGGCAATGGGCGCCCGCGTTTGGTGGAAATCAAGGGCATCAAGGTGGAGGCGGATTTCGCCCCGCATATGCTGTATGTCACCAACAAGGATAAGCCCGGCTTCATTGGCCGCTTCGGCACGCTTCTGGCCGAGGCGGGGGTGAATATCGCCACATTCCACCTTGGCCGCGCGGCAGAGGGTGAAGATGCGATCTGCCTGGTTTCCACCGATGGCGAGACGCCGGATGAGGTGCTGGCCAAGGTACGCGCCCTGCCGCTGGTGATGCAGGCCACCAACCTGGCATTCTAACCCGCAACCTTGCCTTGTCCGTGGCCCTCTATATAGAGGGCCACGGTTTGCAAGGGAGACATGCATGGGCTGGCGGGCATTTGCCGGGCGCGTTTTCGGCAAGCAGGCGGCCTTGGTGCTGTTTCTGCTCTGCGCCTTACCGCTTACCATCTTCACCGCCCTCATTACCCCGCCCAGCCAATCACCCGACGAGGTGGCGCATTATGCCCGCACGCTGGGGCTGCTGCGCGGTGTGCTGTTGAGCGACAAGCACCAGATGACCGATCCGCTGACCGGCAAGCCGGAATGGCTGACCACCATAAGCGTGGATGCCGGGCTGCTTTCCGGCTCTTTTGGCGCGGTAACCCTGACGGGGCCGGGCCAGCGTCCGGTGGAAACGCAGCAGGATTGGAACACGATAGAGACCCTGCCGCAGAACCACGCGTTGCTGGCGGTAAACCTGCCCAATACCGCAACCTATTTTCCCGCCGCTTATCTGCCCGCCTTTATGGGGGTGGTTCTGGCCAAATACGGGTTCAACGAGACACCGCTGCATTGCTTCCTCACGGCGCGCATTTTCATGGCGCTGTCTTACGTGGCGGCGGGGCTGGGCGCGCTGGCCGTGGCGGCCTATGGCGAGGGGTTGCTGTTGACAGTGCTGCTGTTGCCCATGCCGCTGTTTTTGGGCGGCACGCTCAACCAGGATGGGCTGCTGACGGCGATGACCTGCCTGGCCTGCGCCTTTTTAACCCGTAACACGCGCGCGGCGCGGCTGGCCGGGCTGGTGGTGTTCGCCATCGTGCTGGGGGCCAAGCCGCCTTATGTTCTGCTGATGGGCGCGTTCGCCTTGCCGCTTTTCGCGCCTGGCTTCTGGCGGCGCTTTGCCGATATGATGCTGGTGATGCTGCCCGTGGCGGCCTGGACGGTGATCATCGCGCTGTTTGTGGTGGTGGCTTATGGCAAAGTGCAGTACCACCCCGGCCCGCTTTACGCGGGTGACCATAGCGTGATGATGGACCATGCCAATGCCGGGCTGCAATGGCAGATTCTCGCCCAGCGGCCGCGGCGCTTTCTGGCGCTGCCTTATTACAGTACGCTGCAATTTGCCTATGCGGACCTGATAAGCCTGATTGGCGTGCTGGGGCCGCTGCAGTTGCAGCTTGGGCATGGCTATTACATGTGGTGGAGCTTTGCGCTGGTATGCGCCATGCTGGGGGTGCTGGTAACACGCCGGCCAGAAATTTTGCCGCCGCGTGTGGCGGGGGTGAATTTTGTGGCCGTGATGGCGGCTATTGGTGTGACTTACTGGCTGTTGAATATTATTTTCTACCTCGATTGGACCAATGTCGGGCTGCCTTATATCGAGGGTATACAGGGCCGCTATCTGCTCATTTTTATTCCCTTCCTGCTCGTTGCCATTCCCAATTTGCAATCTTTGCCCGGCCTGCGCCGCTGGCGCTTTGCCCTGCCGCCGTTGCTGCCAGCGCTGCCGGCCATGGCGCTGGGGCTATACGATTTGGGATTTATTCCGCTGAAACTGGTTTTGAATTATTACCTGCATTAGCCTTGCCCCAACCACGCCGGAGCGTTTGATGGATTGTGAACTGACGATTGTGATGCCCTGCCTGAACGAGGCGGAAACCCTGGCGCGCTGCATTACCAAGGCGCAGGATTATCTGCGCCGCAGCGGTGTTTCGGGCGAGGTGCTGATTGGCGATAATGGCTCGGCCGACGGCAGCCAGGAGATTGCCCGCAACCTTGGCGCGCGGGTGGTGGATGTGCCGGTGCGCGGCTATGGCGCGGCCATTTATGGCGCGGTGATGCAGGCCAAGGGGCGCTTCTGCATCATGGGCGATAGCGATGATTCCTACGATTTCTCTAACCTCGACCCGTTTGTGCAGGCTTTGCGCGGCGGCGCCGAGCTGGTGATGGGCAACCGCTTCAAGGGCGGCATCCGCCCGGGCGCCATGCCGTGGAAAAACCGTTACATTGGCAACCCAATCCTCTCCGGGCTGGGGCGGGTTTTGTTCAAAACGCCGATCCGCGATTTCCATTGCGGGATTCGCGGGTTTTCGCGCGCGGCGTTTTTGCGGATGGATCTGCGCACCACGGGGATGGAGTTCGCATCCGAAATGGTCATCAAGGCCACGCTGCTGAAGATGAATATTCAGGAAGTGCCGACCACGCTGGACAAGGATGGGCGCTCGCGCCCGCCGCACCTGCGCCCGTGGCGCGATGGCTGGCGGCATCTGCGCTTCATGCTGCTGTTTTCGCCCAACTGGCTGTTTTTGTACCCCGGCGTGCTGCTGATGCTGGCGGGTATTATGCTGGGCGGGGCGTTGATGGCCAGTACGGTAACGGTTGGCGGGCTGCGGCTTTCGGTCGGCACACTTATTTATTGCGCGATGATGATCGAGGTGGGGTTCCAGGGTTTGTGGTTCGCGCTGCTCTCGCGGGCCTACGCGGTGCAGGAAGGGCTGGTGCCGGCCAGCGAACGGATGCGCCGGATAGACAAGGCGGTAACGCTGGAAGGCGGGCTGCTGGCCGGGCTGGCGCTTTTGGCGGTGGGGTTCGTGCTGTTCCTGCGTGCCTTCAGCTTGTGGTCTGGCGCCCGCTTTGGCGTGCTGAATGTGGATGAGATCGCGCGCATCTGCATTGGCTCGGCGCTGGCGATTTCGCTGGGGTTCGAGGTCATGTTCTCCAGCCTGCTGTTGAGCACGCTGCGGCTGAATGTGCGCCATATGTCCGCGTTGCAGGGCGGCTGATGGAATATGTCATCGGCTCCGGCCCGGCGGGTATGGCCTGCGCCGCGGCGCTGCTGGCGCGCGGGCGCGATGTAACCATGCTGGATGCCGGGCTGACGCTGGAACCCGGGCACGCGGCCCTGCGCAGCGCCATGGCAGCGCAGGTGCCGGAACATTGGACGGCGGAGCAGCACGCCATGCGGCGTATGAAGCTCGGCGCGGAAATGCCGGAGTTCAAACTGAGCCATGGCTCCGACTACCCTTACCGCGCCGCGCCGGGGGCGCCATCTTTGGCGCTTGAGGTGCCCGGGGTTGCGGCCTCTTACGCGCTGGGCGGGCTTTCCAACGTGTGGGGCGCGGCCATGCTGCCCTACCGCGCGGCGGATATGGCGGGCTGGCCGGTGGGGATGGAGGCAATGGCGGATGCCTACCGCCATGTGCTGAGCCTGGTGCCAATGGCCGGCCAGGCGGATGCGCTGGAGGCGGATTGGCCCTTTTATGTGCGCCCGCGTGCCGATATGCCGTTGAGCCGCCAGGCCGTGGCGCTGCTGAAGCATTTCGAGCGCGCCAAAATACCGGGCGTTGTGGCCGGGCGGGCGCGGCTTGCCGTGCGCGCGGCGGAGTGCATAGCCTGCGGCGAATGTTTGAATGGCTGCCCGCGCGAGCTGATTATCTCGGCCCGGCACAGGCTGCCCGCGCTGCGCCAGGCGGGGATGCATTACATTCCCGGTGTGGTGGTGCGTGGCGTGGCCGAGGATGCGGATGGTGTTATGATCCATGCGCTTACGCCCGAGGGCGGGCGGGTGTTCGCCGGAGAGCGCGTATTTGTGGCGGCGGGCGTATATGGCAGCACCGCGCTCATGCTGCGCTCGCTGGGGCTGGCGCGTGCCGAGATTCTCGATTCGCAATATTTCACCTTGCCGCTGCTGGGGCTGAAGGCCGCCAAGGGCGTAATGCAAGAGCGGCTGCACACGCTGGCGCAGCTTTTTGTGGAAATCGAGGATGCGGCGGTGGAAGCGCGCAATGTGCATTTGCAGCTATATGGTTATTCCGATGTGCTGGAGGCGATGATCGCGCGGAAGCTGGGGCCGCTGAAGGGCTTGCGCGCATTGCTGCTGGCGCGGGCACTGGTGGTGCAGGGCTATTTGCATTCCGATGTTTCTGGCCGGCTGGAGGCGCGGCTGGAGGGTGAGGGGATGCGCGTGACGGCGCGCCGCAACCCGGCAACCCGTGAGGTGCTGAAGCGCGTTGTGCGCAAAATTGGCCAGATGAAGCTGGGCGCGCGGCCATTGGCGCCATTATTGCACGAAACATTGCCAGGGCGTGGCTACCACTCTGGAGGCTCGTTCCCCATGCGCGAAGCCCCGGGTGTGGGGGAGACGGATGATATGGGCCGCCCATACGGGCGGGTGCGCACGCATATTGTGGATTCGTCGGTATTCCCCACCGTGCCGGCCGCAACCATAACGCTGAGCGTGATGGCCAATGCCTGGCGCATAGGGTTTGAGAGCTAGTGTGATGGTTCTGAAATCCGTTGGATTTCAGAACCATCACACTAGAGCGGGATTGCCGCAACAGGGTTAGGAGGCGGGCATGATAGCGGTGACGGGTGCAAATGGCTTTGTCGGCGGCATTATTGCCGCGGGGCTGGCGGATTTGGGCGTGCTGCGGCTGGTGCGGCGCCCGGCGGGGCGGGAAGATCTGGCCTGGAGCTTTGATACGCCGGCTGATGTGCTGGCCGGCGAGTTGCGGGCGCATGGGGTGACGCACCTAGTGCACACGGCCTGGGACATGCAGGCCAGCAAGCTGGAAGAGCTGCGGGCAGGCTGCGTGGCGGGCAGCGTACGGGTGGTGGAGGCGGCACATATGGCGGGGGTGCGGGTGATTTTCATCTCCACCATCAGCGCGTTTGCGGGCGCGCGCTCGGCCTATGGGCGGGCCAAATTGCAGGTGGAAAGCGCCGTGCTGGCGGCTGGCGGCATTGTGCTGCGGCTGGGGCTGGTGATGGGCGATGGCGGCATGTTCGGCAATCTGCGCGCTACCGTGGCCAAGGCGAAAATTGTACCCATGATCGGCTCTGGCCGCGCGCCGCAATATTTGCTGGCGGAAGAAACGCTGGTGGAAACATTGCGCCGCGCCATTGCCGGAGAGCTGGACGAGGCAGGCGGGCCGGTAACCTTGGCCAACCCCACGCCCGTGCCGTTCCGCGATATGGTGCGGCGCCTGGCCCATGCGGCGGGGCGGAACGTAACCCTGGTGCCGGTACCCTGGCCGTTGCTTTATGCCGCCTTCCGCGCGGCGGAAGGGCTGGGATTGCGGCTGGGGTTCAAGAGCGATTCCATTATCAGCTTCATCTACCAGGATCCGGCGCCGGATTTTTCCGTGCAGGCGCGGCTGGGGGTTGAGCCGCCCGGCTGGGGGTGAAGCCTGGGGATGAGGCTTGGCAGATGAAACGGAGGGCATGGCCGCGGCGCCCCCGTAATGCCCGCCGCGGCTGTGTGTCTCCGGAGGGTATCATAGGTTCCGGTGCCGCTTCAGGCCGCTTTTTTAAGCAGCCCCCGCGCCACCAGCGCCTCGGCAATCTGCACCGCGTTGAGCGCGGCGCCCTTGCGCAGATTGTCGGACACGCACCAGAAGGCCAGGCCATGTTCCACGGTGGGGTCTTTGCGGATGCGCGACACATACACCGCATCCTCCCCCTTGCACTCGATGGGCGTGGCGTACCCGCCCTCGACGCGCTGGTCTTCCACCACAATGCCCGGGGCGGCGCGCAGCAGGGCGCGGGCCTCGTTCACATTCACCGGGTTCTCGAACTCCACGTACACAGCCTCGGAGTGGCCGATGAACACGGGCACGCGCACGCAGGTGGCGATGACGGGAATGCCGGGGTCGAGAATCTTCTTTGTCTCGACCGCCATTTTCCATTCTTCCTTGGTGGCGCCGTCATCCATGAACACGTCGATCTGCGGGATGACGTTGAAGGCGATGTCCTTCTGGAACACTTCCGCCTTGCCGCGCTCATTCACGTAATGCTGCTTGGTGTTCATGTACAGCTCGTCCATGCCCTCTTTTCCGGCGCCGGAAACGGATTGGTACGTGCTGACCACCACGCGCTTGATTTTGTATTTGTCGTGCAGGGGCTTGAGCGCCACCACCATCTGGATGGTGGAGCAATTGGGGTTGGCGATGATGTTTTTCTTGGCGAATTTGGCAATGTCCTGCGGGTTCACCTCGGGCACCACCAGCGGCACATCGGGGTCCATGCGGAATTGCGAGGTGTTGTCGATGACCACACAACCCGCCGCGCCCGCGCGCGGGGCGTGAATGGCGGAGACGGATGCGCCGGGCGAGAACAGGCCGATATCCCAGCCGGTGAAGTCGAATGTTTCGAGGTTTTGCACCGTCAGCACCTTGTCTTCGCCGAAGGAAACCTGCTGGCCGGCGGAGCGGCCGGAGGCAAGTGCTGCCACCTCGCGCACGGGAAAGTTGCGCTCGATCAGGGTTTTCAGAATCTCGCGCCCGACCGCGCCCGTGGCACCAGCAACCGCAACCCTGTAGGACATGAGTAACCCTCCGTAATTCAGCAAAAACACCGGGTTGCTAGGCCCAATCCCGCTTTGGCGCAACCATCATGCGGGTATGGCTATGGTGCGGTTCTGGTGGTGGCGGTAAGGTCATGGAAGCTGACGCAATTATACCCCCGCCCGCGACGTTGACAAATTGCAATAAGGCTTGGCCAGAAGGCTGAAATCATTATAGTGGCATGGCTGGTGAAAGGTACGATGCGATGCGGGTTATCGAGCAATTTGCCCAGGGTGTGGTGGTGGTTTGCCTCATCGTCATGCGTGGTGTGGGCGTGATCGATAATCTTTTCAGCCAGATGATGATCGCCCTGGGCATCTACGACCCGCGCTGGCAGCTTTATATCCTGCTTGCCGTCATGGCTTTTTATGTGGTGCTGTCGCTGCGCGCGGTGGGGGGCTTTCTCGGCTGGGGCATGCTGCTTTTTGCCGTGCTGCTGCTGCTGCACCGCACATTGCCGCAACTTTCACCCCCCGGTTTGGTCATTTTTCCGCACCTGCAGAGCGTGCTTTAGAGCCGGATGATTTCAGGCCGGATCACGTTGTGATCCGGCCTGAAATCTGAATCCGGCTCTCAACCAATGAAGTAGCGCGATTCAGACTTTCGAATCGCTCACAAAGCGAGCGCATCTCGGGTCATCGCGCTAAGCCTAAAACTTTCAGGGTGTTGTCTTGACGGTTCCGCCATAAATGGGCAATTTTTCAATGCTTCCGGTGTGAGTTCATGGCTGCTCTGCGCCATATGCGGAGGTACTGTCCCACCTGGCCCAGCGCCGCACGGAGCAAAGCATGACCGTTGAAGCAACGCCCGAACTTTTGGGCATCATCGAGGAAAAAGGCATAGCGGAGGTGGCGCTGGCCGAACGCCATGGCAGCCCCAAGGCAGTGTTCGGCCTGTGGATGGCCGCCAATATCGAGTTTGCCACCCTCACCACCGGGGCGCTGGCCACGGGCTGGCTGGGGCTTTCTTTTTCCTCCGCGCTTGTTGCCATTCTCATCGCCAATGTGCTGGGTGGGCTGGTGCTGGCCTTTTTCTCCACCTTTGGGGTGGAATACGGGCTGCCGCAGATGATCCAGGGGGCGAGCTGGTTTGGCAGGCTGGGCAATAAGCTGCCCTCTCTGTTCAATTTCTTTGGCGGGTTTTCCTGGTTTGCTGTCAATACCATCGCGGGTGCCTATGCGCTGCAATATTTCTTTGGCGGCACGCTCATCCCCTTTGTGGTGCTGCTATCCGTGGTGCAGGTGGCCATTGCGTTTGTGGGGCATGACCTGATCCAGACGGCGGAGAAGTACCTTGTTTATCTGCTGGTGCTGGGCTTCCTGGTGCTTACCGTGGTGGCGGTGCGGCATCTGGGCTTTTCGGTGCCGGCCAATATCAAGGCGCAGGCTTCGGTGGGCGGGTTTCCGGGCGCGTTCATTCTCACCCTTTCCATTATGGTTGGCTATGTGGTGGGGTGGATTCCCTATTCCTCGGACTATACGCGCTATTTGCGGGCTGGCAGCAACAAGGCACAGGTGAAGCGGACCGTGTTCACCTATGCTTTCTGGGGTTCGCTTATTTCCACTGTCTGGATTGAGGCGCTGGGCGCGCTCATCGGTGCGTCCGTCTCGTTTTCCAAACCGTCTGATCTGTTCACAAGCTGGATGCCGGATTGGTTCAAGGTGCCGTTCCTTATCGCCGTTATTCTGGGCACCGTCAGCGCCAATATTCTCAACATCTACTCCGCCACCCTTTCAGCCCTGGCGCTGGGGGTGAAGATCAAGCAGCATGTGGCGGCGCTGATTACGGGTGGCATTGGCACCATCATCGCCGTGCTGGCGGCGGCGAATTTCATTACGAATTACGAGAACTTCCTGCTTGTGCTGGGCTATTGGACGGTGCCTTGGATTGCCGTCACCCTATTATGCCACCTTACCAGCCGCGTTTCGCGCCTGAAGGTGAGTGCGGCCTTTATGGCCTGGGTGGTGACGATTGCGGTGTCCTGGCCGTTCTGGAACCAGGCGCTTTATGTTGGCCCGCTGGCGGCGAAATATCCGCAGCTTGGGGATTGCACGTTTATTGTGTCTTTCGTGGTGGCGGCGGTGCTGTATTTGCTGCTCAGCCGGCCAGCCCTTACGGCTTCGGCCCAGCCTGCCGAATAAAATTACGGCTCCATGGGGCGCGCCATGGAGCCGTAATGCCTTACCCGCGCATCGACCCGGTATCGATAAACCGCTGATGCCAGGAGAGTGCCTCTGCCGGTAAATGCGGGGATTGCTGCCCGTAGGAATGTTGCCGCGCGCGGTTGAAATAATCCCGCAGACCTGGCCGGTAATCAGGGTGCGCGCAGTTGTTGATGATGAGTTCCGCGCGCTGTTTTGGCGAAAGCCCGCGTAAATCGGCAAGGCCTTGCTCGGTGACGATGACCTGCACGTCCTGGGTGATATGGTCCACATGCGATGCCATGGGCACGATGGCGGAGATTTTACCGCCCTTGGCGATGGAGGGTGTCATGAAGATGGACACATAGGCATTGCGCGCGAAATCGCCCGAGCCGCCAATGCCGTTCTGGATGCGCGAGCCCATGACATGGGTGGAATTCACATTGCCGTAAATATCGGCCTCGATCAGCCCGTTCATGGCCAGGCAGCCCAGGCGCCGCACCAGTTCAGGGTGGTTCGAGATTTCCTGCGGGCGCAGGATCATCTTGCTGCGGTATTGCGCCATGTTGGCGTTGAGGTGCGCCGCGGCCTCGGGCGAGAGCGAGAACGAGGTGGCCGAGGCCATGCGCATTTTGCCCGAGGTCAGCATGTCCAGCATGCCGTCCTGAATCACCTCGGTATAGGCTGTGAGATTTTCGAATCGCGATTCATTCAGCCCGGTGAGCACGGCGTTGGCGATATTGCCCACGCCCGATTGCAGCGGCAGCAGGTTTGCCGGCAGGCGCCCTTTTTTCACCTCATGTTCGAAGAATTCGATGAGATGCCCGGCAATGCGCCGCGCTGTGTCATCGGGCGCGGCGAAGGGCAGGTTGCGGTCGGGTGTATCGGTAAGCACGATGGCGGCGATTTTGGCGGGGTCGCAACGGAAATTGGTCTGGCCGATACGGTCATCGGGCCGCACCAGCGGTATGGGCACGCGGTTGGGCGGCAGGGCGGTGCCATAATAAATATCGTGCATACCCTCCAGTGCTTCATTCTGCCACTCATTCACCTCCAGAATGATATTCTGCGCGCGGTCCAGCCAGGTTTTGTTGTTGCCTACCGAGGAGGAGGGAATGAGCGCGCCATCTTCGGTAATGCCGGATATTTCCACCAGCGCCGTATCCAGCGGGCCAAGAAAGCCCTGCCAGGCCATGGGCGCCACCTGGCTTAGATGCATGTCGAAATACTCCATCTGGCCCGCATTGATCTTCTCGCGCGCGATGGGGTCGGAATTATAGGGCAGGCGGAATTCTATGCCATCGGCCTTGGCCAGGGCGCCATCCAGCTCTGGCCCGGTGGAGGCGCCGGTCCATACGCGCAGGCGGAAGGCTTCACCTGCTGCCCGCGAGGCCTCCATGCGGCTGGCCAGGGCTTGTGGCACGGCTTTGGGGTAGCCAGCGCCGGTAAAGCCGCTCATGCCCACCGTGCTGCCGGGTTTAATCAGTGCCGCGGCGGCCTCGGCCGGCATAATCTTCTGCCGCAAGGCCTGCGATTTGACTCTGCTTCCCACGCTCATGAATGCCTCCTGCCGCGAATATTCATCCAGGGCGGCCCGTGCTCCGGCGCCAGCGGGCGTGCCCTCCCGGCCTTCATGCGGGTATGGCGCGCAAGCACATTGATTTGGCGCAAACCCGGCGCGGACGGGGCGCGCCAGCGGGGATGATGCCGCAGCCGCAAGGCCGCACCAAGGCGGGCGCGGGCGGGGCAGGGTTGCCGCGCCGGTAGGGGCTGCCCCGGCATGGCAAACGGCCCGGCTTGCGCGTATGGTGCCGCCGCGTTTGGGTTGAAAAATGGCGGGACGGCTATGGTGAATGTGGCTTTGATTGTGGCGGCGGGGCGTGGCTACCGGCTGGGGGGCGCGCTGCCCAAGCAATATCTGCCCCTGGGCGGGCGGCCTATACTGCGCCACACCATCGATGCCCTGGCCGCGCATAAGGATATTCACGCTATTCAGGTGCTGACTCACCCTGACGACGTGCCGTTATACGAGGCCGCCGTGGCTGGGGCGGAGAAATTGCAGCAAGTGCGGTTTGGCGGGGCGCAGCGGCAGGATTCGGTGCGGCTGGGGCTGGAGGCCATAGCCGGGCTTAAGCCAGCCAATGTGCTTATTCACGATGCGGTGCGTCCGTTCATCAGCATGCCCGTTATCTCGGCGGTGCTGGAGGCGCTTGCCCGCAGCCCCGCTGCCCTGGCCGGCGTGCCGCTGGCCGATACGCTGAAGCGCGTGGCGGATGGGCAGGTAACCGGCACGGTGGACCGCGCCGGGCTGTGGCGCGCGCAAACCCCGCAGGGCTTCCGTTATGCCGATATATTGAAAGCCCACCGCCACGCCGTGCAGACCGCGCCGGAGACGGAGTTTACCGATGATGCGATGATTGCCGAATATGCCGGGCTGCGGGTGGAGATGGTGATGGGTTCGGAGGATAATTTCAAAATCACCACGGCGGCGGATTTGGCGCGGGCGGAGTTTCTGCTGAAGTTGTAACAACATTGTTTTTATATAAAGCTGGTGTAGGCTCGGCCATAACAGGGGGGAGCCGCATGAAAACATTACGTATTGGCTTGGCCTTGTTGCTGGCCTTTGGCCTGTCCGCCCCAGCCAGGGCACAAAGCACAGCCTTCGTGCAGGGGGAAAACCAGTTCGCGATTAGCCTGTACGGCAAGCTGGCAGAGCAGCCGGGTAATTTCGTTGTTGCTCCCTATAGCGTGGCGCTGGCGCTCGGCATGGTTTACGCAGGGGCCAGGGGGCATACGGCGGCGGAAATCGCTGCCGCGCTGCACGTACAAAATATGAGCCTCGCTGCGTTCGAGCAGCAGGCGGCAAAGCCTGTTCTGGCTGTTACTGGCCTGGGTACATTTACAAATGCCAGCGCGCTATGGGTACAGCGGGGCTTTGCGGTGCCGTCCGCCTTCCGGCACACAATCCAGCAGACATTCAGCGGCAGTGTCAGTGAGGTTGATTTTTCCAATCCTGACGATGCGGCGGACAGAATCAATACATGGGCGGACGCTTCAACCCAGGGCATGATACAAAATGCCTTTACGCCGCAAATGTTCCGCCCGGCGCCGGACATGGTTTTGGCCAATGCCGTCTATTTCAAGGCAGTTTGGCAGAAGCCATTTGACAAACGGGTGACGCGGCCGTGGCTGTTCCATGTTGCGCCTGGCCGGGATGTGTCTGTCCCGATGATGACAATAAACGGCACTTTTTTGCTCGCCCAGGAGCCGAAGGCGCAGATTCTGACGCTGCCTTACAAGGGCGATGCCTCAATGATTATCATTCTGCCAAAGGCACGTTTCGGGCTGCCGGCCATCGAGGCCGGCCTGTCGGACGGTGAGTTGAACCGCTGGCTGGCGGACCAGCAAGAAGCTGCTCAGACCGTCGTGTCCCTGCCAAAATTCCGGGCCACGAGCACATCCACGTTACAAGCCCCGCTTGCGGCGCTGGGAGTGAAAGCGGTTTTCGCGCCCGGTTTGGCTAATTTGAGCGGCATGTCCGCCCAGGCGGCTTATCTCAGCGCCATGATCCAGAAAACATTTATCGACGTGAATGAAAGCGGGACGGAGGCGGCGGGGGTTGCTGGCTCATTCAGCGCCGGCGCTAGCTTTGGCGCCCCCCCAACGCCCCAATTCATCGCCGGCCACCCGTTTCTCTACCTCATCCGGGCCAATTCCACCGGCGCCATTCTGTTCATGGGCCGGGTCGTGAACCCCGCCTCTGGTTGATCCGCAGCCTTGTGCGTGGCGGGTGAGCTCATATTTCTTGCTGTGCCGTATTGTCCGAGGAGACCGAGATGAAAAATAGCCGCGCCGCCATCCTGCTTCTCGCCTCCCTACTCGCCGCACCCATCCCCGCCTGGGCGGGTACGGACCTGACCATTGCCGCCACCGGCCAGGCCAGCGTGCCGCCGGACGAGGCCACGGCGGCGCTGAATGTGCAGGCGCAGGAAGATACGGCGGCCAAGGCGCAGGCGGCGGTGAATGAGGCGATGGCCAAGGCGCTGGCGGCAGCCAAGGCGGTGCCGGGGGTGCGGGCCACCACCGGCGGCTACAGCACCTACACCGTTACGCCCGATAATAACGGCCCGCAGAAATACGTGGCGCAGCAGGGCTTGCAGCTTACGCAGCCCGCCAAGGGCGGCGCGCCGTCCACCGCGTTCTCGCAACTCATCGGCGATTTGCAGCAGCAGGGGCTGATGCTGAATTCGCTCTCTGGCGATTTGTCCGATGCCGGGCAGCGCCAGGCGCAGCAGGCGGCCATTGCCGATGCGCTGACGCAGATTGAGGCGCAGGCCAACGCCATCGCCGCGCAACTGCATCAGCGTGTGGGTAATATGGATTCGCTGGATGTGAACGCGGCGGTAAGCCCCGGCCCCAGGCCGCTGATGATGATGGCGGTGCGCGAGGCGGCACCCGTGCCGCAATCGGCCCCCAGCAATGTGCAGGTTACCGCCAGCGTCACGGCCAAAATCGAGCTTTCGGGCGCGCCCTGACGCTCTACTGCACTGATTTTATTGATTTTTATAGTGTCCCGGCACGTAAATCGCGCTCATCCCCGCCGCCAGGGCGGCCAGAACATCCGCCTGGCTGAGTGCCACGCAGCCTGCCGTGGGGGCGTAATCGGGCGTTGCGATGTGTAAGAAAATGGCGCTGCCCTTGCCGGGGATGATAGGGTTAAGGTTCCAGTCCAGCACGCCGATAATGCCGTACACGTGGTCATCGCGCCACAGCGCCTCGTGGCTGGGGGCAAAGGGCAGGCGGACCTTTTGGTTGTAGGCGGCATCGGCAACATCGTCGCACCAGCCGTCATGCGGGCTTATGGGTTCCACCGGCACGGCGCAGGCGGGGGGGTTTACCCTGTCTGCCCGGTACAGCACGCGCGCCAGCCGCAGCAGGCCGGTGGGTGTGCCGCCATCGCCTTCGCGTTTTTGCGCGGCGGGAATAATGCCAGCGCGCCCATGCGCGGCGCGGAAGGAATGGCCGGCGCCAGCCAGCGTATTACCCTCAAGGATGAACTCAACCAATGAGGTGCCCAAAGCGGCGCGCCTTGGTCTCCAAATAGGAATCATTCACCCCGTTGGGGGCGAATTCATGCGGCACGCGCTCGATAATCTCCACCCCGCAGGCGGCCAGGCCCCTTACCTTTTCGGGGTTGTTGGTCAGCAGGCGGATTTTGGAAATACCCAACGCCTCCAGCATGGCGGCGGCGATGTGGAAATTGCGCTCATCCGCCTGCCAGCCCAAAGCGCGGTTGGCATCCAGCGTGTCCAGCCCTTCATCCTGCAACGTGTAGGCGCGCAGCTTGTTGATAAGCCCGATGCCGCGCCCTTCCTGCGCCAGATACAGCACCACGCCATGCCCTTCTTGCGCCATGCGGGCAATGGCGCCTTGCAGTTGCGGGCCGCAATCGCAGCGCAGGCTGCCCAGCAGGTCACCGGTGAAACATTCGGAGTGCACGCGCACCAAGGGCGCTGGCTGCGCCTCTGGCTGGCCGACGAGAATGGCCATGTGCTCGATGCCCTGGTCCAGGGCGCGGAAGGCGATCAGCCGCGCATCACGCGCGGCATCCAGCGGCACCGCCACTTCCGCTACCTTGGTGAGCGAGGCAGCAAGCTCGGTGGGGTAGGCCAGCAAATCGGCGGCGGGCACGGAGAGCAAATCAGCCCCCTCCTTGCGGCTGGCCCAGCCGGGGCGCACGGGGGCTGCCACCATGGCCGGCAGCAGGCGCGCCAGCTTGCCCAGGGCCAGGGCGGCCTCGGCTTCCGGCGGGGCGTCCATGGTTTCAAATGCCGGCAGAATCTGCTCCAGCGTCGGGTCGGCGGCACGTTTTAGCGTTGCCGTGTCAATCAGCGGCCGGGCCAGCTTCAGGGCAATGGCGGGCGCGGTTTGCGCCACCTCGTGCTTCAGCACGGCGGCGGCGCGCGAGGGCGCCAGCAGCAGGGCTGCCGGGCCGTTGGAAAGCACATCCACCAGGCGCAGCCCTTCCGCCCCCACCGTCTCGGCGGGTACGATGATGAGCGGGTGTTTGGCCGCCAGCACCACCGGCACACCCCGCCGCGCTTCGGCAATGGCCCGGTGCACGGCCCGCGTGCGCGGCGTGCCAAGGGCGCTGGTTTGTGTCTGGCCGTGCTTCATCATGGCTTCTCACATAAGTCCGGCCCGCCCTGTTGGCCAGAGAGGCTGACACGGGGCAGGTTTAACGTTATGGTCGTGGTAACGAAAAGGAGAGCAGCATGTCGGGTCAGCGGCCTATTCTTGTGGTGGACGACGATACGGCTTTGCGCACCGCGCTGATCGAGCAGCTGGAGATGGACGGGGAATTTGCCCCGCGGGAGGCGGATTGCCTGGCCGCCGCCGAGGCGGTGCTGGAGGGTGGCGCGCGGTTCGATGCGCTGCTGCTCGACGTGGGGCTGCCGGATGGCGATGGGCGCGATTTCTGCCGCAAGCTGCGCGAGCGCGGGTTGAAGGCGCCGGTTATCATGCTCACCGCCTCGGCCGAGGAGTCGGATGTGGTGCGCGGGCTGGATTCCGGGGCCAATGACTATATCGCCAAGCCTTTCCGTATTAACGAGCTGCTGGCGCGGCTGCGGGCGCAGATGCGCGCTTTCGAGACCTCGGAAGATGCCGTGTTCCAGATTGGCCCGTACAGTTTCCGCCCCGCGGCGCGGCAGCTTCAGGATGCCAATGGCAAGCGCATCCGTCTGACGGATAAAGAGGCGGCGATTCTGAAATTCCTCTACCGCGCCAATGGCAGGCCGGTGAGCCGCCAGCTTTTGCTGGGCGAGGTGTGGGGCTACAACGCCGCCGTGACCACGCATACGCTGGAGACGCATGTTTACCGCCTGCGCCAGAAGATAGAGCCGGACACGACCGTCTCACGCCTGCTGATTACCGAGGGCGGGGGCTACCGTCTGGCCCCGTAAGGCGCTGAAGGCACAATTCGAACACGTCCAGCGACTCGAACGGGCGCGAGATGCCGTCTGGCGGCAGGAGCAGCACGCCATCCAGTGCGCCTTCCACCATTAAGTTATCGGCCAGGCCGAAATCCTCGATGGCGGTGCCGGGCAGCGCGTCTGGCATGGCCGCCATCTGCGCCTGGCTGCGCGCGGCAAAGCTGGCCGCGCTGTTGGAATAGCCATAGGCCGGTTTGCCCATGCCCAGGAACCAGCCCAGCTCCACCAAAGTGCCCGCATCGGCCGAGGCGCCGCGGAACGGGGTGAGGTTGGCGATGATGATGTCGGCCTGGCGCATCATCGCCACATCATCCGCGTAAATCCGCCTCCACAATAGGTCAGGTGGCTGGCTGAAATCGAGGCTGGGGTTGAAAGGGGCGAGGCCGGTTATGCCATATGCCGCGCAAAGGGCGATTTTGCGTGCCGCCATGCCGGCGGCATCGGGCAAAAACACGTCGGGACCGGCGAGATAGGCAATGCGGCTCATGCAATCCTCAGGGCGGCGCAGACAAAGCGGACAGGGCGGGCAGGCTTCCGGCCTCGCGCAAAGCCGCTGGCAAGAGGCCGTAAATTTGCGCCGACCAGTCCGGGTCTATCCACCCCGCCCCGCTCCACACCATGCTGACGGCGCAAAACGCCTCGCGCAAGCCGCGCTCGGGCAGTAAATGCTGGTAGAAGCGGAATTTTTCAGCCCACGCGTTTACTGTGCGGATGAATTCGCGGTTGCGGGCCTGGCTGTGCCCGCCTTCGGCGAAGACGGGGGCGGCCTCGGGAGCCAGCAGCAGAATCGTCTCGCGCGTGAGCTGTGTGGCGATGGCGCGGAAGATGTCGTTGGATTTCTGCTTGGCCAGCCCGCCCCACGGATGGGCGAGGCAGATATGGAACAAATCCCCCGCCTGGCAGAAGCTCACCATAACGTCGATTTCGCCAAAGCGGCGCCACGAGGAGATGGTGCCCATGCCCGGGGCGAAGGCGGTGAGACCGGCGGGCTGCCCCACCCCCAGGCGGAAGCGCTGCTCCAGCGTGCCCTCGCGCGCATCGCGTTCGGCGCGGGCAAAGGCTTCGTCCACCGCCTCCAGGCTGGTGAAGGCGGATGGGTCGCGGGCCAGGGCAAAACCGTCTGGCCCATCCTGCAGCGTGGAGAAGCGCCAGAAGGCGTAATCGGCAATGGTCTCGAACTGCGCCAGCCAGGCGGCGCGGTAGGCGGCGCGGGCGGTATCCAGCCGGGCTATGGCGCTGCGATGGGCGTTACTGGCGAAGCTGGCGGCGGCAAGCTGCGCCTCGTCGCGCCTTGCGGCTTCCAGCATGTCTTCGGCGGCGTTCAGCCGTGCTTGCCACCCTGCACCGTAAAGCGGGTTGCGCGCCATGGGGTTATGGCGCGCGGCCGGTTTCCCGCCGCAGCAGCGCCATCAAACCCTGGAAAGATTCATCCAGGGTTTTGCCGCTGGTGTTGTAGGTGAGGTCCGCCTTGGCATAGAAACCCGCGCGGCTTTCCAGCGTCAGGCGGATATCGTCCACGCCATTGCGGTTGCCGGGCATGGTGCGCTGGTCGCCCTGGGCCAGCACGCGGGCATAATGGTCCTCCGGCTCCGCCTGCAGCCATACGGTGAGGCAGTTTTGCAGCAGCAGGCCGAACGTGGCCGTATCGCCCACCAGCCCGCCGGCGGTGGCAATGACGCAGGCCTTGTTGTCGCGCAGCACTTCTTCCAGCGCCTGGCGCTCGTAGCGCCTATAGGCGTTGGAGCCGTACAGCGCCTGAATTTCGATAGGGGCGCAGCCCGCTATGCGGGTGATTTCCGCGCGCAGCTCTATAAACGGTACGCCCAGTTCATCGGCTGCCATCTGCCCGAGCGTGGATTTGCCCGCGCCGCGCAGGCCCACCAGCGCAATGCGGTCGCGCCGCCCTTGTGCCGCCGTGCTGTCGCCGAACAGCTCGGAGAGCGCCTGGCGCGCCCGTGCCAGCTCTGCCGGGGTGCGGTCGTGCAGCAGGCGGCGCACCATCAGCCATTCGGGCGAGCTGGTGGTTTCATCGCCCAGCAATTCGGCCAGTGAGCAGCCCAGGGCCTGGGCCACCTGCGCCAGCACCAGCACCGACACATTGCCCGTGCCGGATTCAAGGTTGGCGAGATGGCGCTCGGACACATCGGCCTCTTCGGCCAATATGCGGCGGGTCATGCCGCGCCGGGCGCGGGCGAGCTTCACCCTCTGGCCCAGATGGGGCAGGAGCTGGCTGTCGTCGGGTTGGGTCATGTCAGCGGTTCAATTCGGAAGCCATTGGCGGGCGTTACCAATTTTTGGGCTGGTAACAAAGGGGGAGGGGGATGAAAAATTGCACTATGTTGCACGCAAATGCTAAAATCTAATCCATAATGCAGCAAGGCAGGGGTAAGCCGCGCGCATTGCGGGCTGCCCTTGGCAAGGGCGGGAGGCAATGCCATGTCTTGGCGCATGACTGAACATTATGATCCGGTCGGCTGGCATGGCACGACCATTCTTTCCGTCCGCCGTGGCGGCCAAGTGGTGGTGGCGGGCGACGGCCAGGTTTCCTTGGGTAATACGGTGGTGAAGGGTAATGCGCGCAAGGTGCGGCGCATTGGCGGCGGCAATGTGCTGGCCGGTTTTGCCGGCGCCACGGCCGATGCCTTCACCCTGCTGGAGCGCCTGGAGAGCAAGCTGGAGCGCTTTCCCAACCAGTTGGAGCGCGCCTGCGTGGAGCTGGCCAAGGATTGGCGCACAGACCGCTATTTGCGCCGGCTGGAGGCCATGCTGATTGTGGCCGACAAGGAGCATGGCTACACGCTGACCGGCAATGGCGATGTGCTGGAGCCTACGGATGGCATTATCGCCATTGGCTCCGGCGGCAATTATGCGCTTTCGGCCGCGCGCGCGCTGATGACCGTGCCGGACCTGACGGCGGAGGAGATCGCCCGGCGGGCCATGAAGATCGCCGCTGATATTTGTATCTACACGAACGATAACCTGATTGTAGAAACCCTGTAATGGACGCCCCTGTTTACTCGCCCCGCGAGATTGTCTCCGAGCTAGACCGCTTCATCATCGGCCAGAACGACGCCAAGCGCGCCGTGGCCATTGCGCTGCGCAACCGCTGGCGCCGCCTGCAACTGCCCGAGGATGTGCGCGACGAGGTGGTGCCGAAGAATATTCTGATGATTGGCCCCACCGGCTGCGGCAAGACCGAGATTGCCCGCCGCCTGGCCAAGCTGGCGCAGGCGCCCTTTGTTAAGGTGGAGGCCACCAAGTTTACCGAGGTGGGCTATGTGGGCCGCGATGTGGAGAGCATT